>NVTU01000004.1 GCA_002401685.1 Kordiimonadales bacterium | reverse complement strand
GGTCATGTCCGCATCGGATCAATAAAAGACCTGCCACTAAACAGTCTCGATTGGCTGCTTCCTAACCAGAAGCGGCCAAATTTTTGTAGAAACTAATATCGCGAGAAGGGCTCTATGCCTCCCGCAGGCATGACGAAGCGTGGTTGTAAGGCCAAAGCCACCTATAGAGGCCTCTTTCCAATATGCGGCCCTCAGCCTATTACGAACTGTATCCGCATAAAGCCTGCGCCACTCCACTTGTTTCTCGCCGAACCAGATCTCTGCGGAGTAGGCATTGGTTTGGATTGGCGGAATACTTTCTGAATCTCACCCTGACGCATTGTTTTGCGCCCCCAAAAGATACTATTAGAAGGCTCGGCACTGCAAAAGAAAAACTGGCGCGAAAGGTTGACTAGACCCTTTAGTCTGCCATGCCTGCAACAATGTGTTTGATGTTCTTTTTGAAGTGCGCAATCATTTTTTTAAGCGAAGGATTGTCTTTTGAGGACCACCGCGCTTCAAAAGATATCGTTGCAGGTTTCCCTGACTTAAAGATTTCCTGTTTTAAGACTGTCGGGAGTATTTTGCTCTTTGGCAAGATTGCTGATCCCAAGCCATGGCAAGCCCAATCTGCCAGAACCTGATAACTGAGTGCTTTGCCTTCGTATTCTCTCATCTCGCTTCTTGTTGTGCGCAACAGCGCGCGTGTGATGTCTGAAAGGCCACAAGAATCTGGCACCATCACAAAGGTCTTATCTCTGATATCATTTAGGGCCACCCTCGCGCTGGCGCTTTCATCTTTATCAATGAAAAAAAGCGCCTCCTCATAAAGTGGTATGGAATTTTTGACCGAAACCCTGTTGAGGACCGGGATCAAAATCAAGTCCACTTCGTGGTTTGTCAATTTCTTCTCGAGGCTGTCTAAATTCTCCTCGATGAGTAAAATTTCATGCCCGCTATATTGCGTTTTATAACTTGAAGTTAAAAGTGAGATGAATTTAGTACTAACAAGCGGCGACATGCCAATTTTTAAGACAACGGTTTCCGGGTTGGAAAACTCTTTGGCACTCAAATAGATCATATCCTTCAAGCTCAACATTGACGCTATTGGCGGCAATAACGATTCCCCAAAATCAGTCAGCTTCACCGTTCGCGTGGTTCTAAAAAATATTTTTTCACCTAATTCTTCCTCCAGTTTCGAGATACCATTGGACAGGGTCGGCTGGGTCACATGGCAAAGCCTCGCTGCCCGGCTGAAGGAACTGCACGCCGCCGTCGCCTGAACAAATTGTAACTGGGAAAAGTTCACAGCAGATCCTTTCATTCACAAAAACTATTAATAATATTTTTTTATTCAATTTCTATATTAAACTAAACGTCCTTATTTTTGCAAATGTTAGATCACTCTAACGGTCACATTCATTGCAAAGGACGGAGTTAATTATGTCAGCTTATTTACAAATCACCCTCAAAGTAGCAGACGAAAACCGGGACGCAGCTGCCGCTGTTTATGCCAAATATCTGAAGCCATTTTTGCAAACTGTGCCTGGCGCGCATTCAAAATCTCTTTTGGTACGGGACGAAGATGTCCAAGTTTTACACGGGTTCAAAACCGCAGCCGCGGCGCAAGGGTATCTTGATAGTGAGATTTTCTCAAACGACGTCGTCAGCGAGCTTGGTCCGCTCTTAGCTGCAGACCCTGAAGTGCGCATCTACGAGGCAATATAGACGCTTAGTAAGTCTCTGGGGAGCCGAGGTCTTACTACAGCCCCGGCTCCTCAGCGTGCGCAATGGCAGCCTCAAAAAATAATCGCGGATAAAAGCGCGCCAAACAGCCTGAATGAGAGCGCGCATCAGACGGGGAATTTGCCGCCAACTCCGCAAAAACCACAAGGATCGTACCAATGTTAGAAACCGCAAAAATAGCGCCAATGTTCAATATGGATTTCAGCCGACGCGTTGTTATCAACACGCAGCAGCAATCTTGGCTGCCTACTCGCCAGCAAGGCATATGGCGAAAACCACTCGCCAGAGAAGACGCCGAACGCGGTCATGCCACCAGTATCGTTCGTTACGACGCAGGCGCAAAGTTTGCCGCCCATAACCATCTGCTGGGTGAAGAAATTTTTGTGCTCGAAGGCACTTTCTCCAATGAAAGCCGCGATTTCCCCGCGGGAAGTTATTTACGAAACCCAAAGTGCTATCGCCATGCGCCTTTCAGTAAAGAGGGCTGCACTTTGCTGGTTAAACTGAACCAATTTCAAAACGGCGATGACCACCATATCAATGTCGGCACCCGAGGCGCCGAATGGTTTTCAGGGAACGGCAATTTGCGCGTGATGCCACTCCATCAATTTGGTCAGGAGTCTACCGCGCTGGTTTTTTGGCCAGCCGGGGAACATTTCCTGCCGCACCATCATGCTGGCGGCGAGGAGATTTATGTGGTCAGCGGCGAATTCATCGATGAATATGGTCGCTATCCTGCAGGCAGCTGGATCAGAAGCCCGCATATGAGCAAACATGACCCACATGTTGAGCAAGACACTCTGATTTTGGTGAAGGTGGGGCATTTGTCCAGGTTGTAGGACTGTGAACCGAATAGCCTAGGGTTTTGATACGCTGAATTCTGCGTCCACAAAGGGTCAAGAAGCGTCGTTCACCCTGACAGGCAGTGTGAATGCTTACAGATCACATAGCTGCCGTAGGCCGTCATATCGACTATGGCCGCTTCTCGCCAAAAAGCGGGCATTGCGATACTTAATGGGATCTACCGCTGCTCTGCTAGCATTTCGTTGATCGCGGTTTCGAACTCAATCGTTCTTACGATACCGTTATGTCCAACTCCAGGTACCTCGATAAAGGAAGCATCAATTTCTTTCGCCTTAAGACTGGCTACATAATCTCTCGCAAAAACGGATTTAGTATTTTTATCGTCACCGCCGGTAATGGCTATCACCTTTGTTTTTTCGTCAATTTTGTCGACATAACTGTGGGGTGAAAGACTTCGGGTCCAATTGTTATAGCCTCTTCTTGAAGTCCGCCACTCGGGAATATTACAAGCGCAGGAACCAAGAACAGCCGCATCAACAAGGCCCGGATATTGACCAAGTATTACCCCTGAGATTGCTGATCCACCCGAATGTCCGACCAACACAACAGTATCTGCTTTATAGTGTTTCTTAAGAGTTTTGACAGCGGCAGCTACGGTCGCGATCACCTGAGGTCGGTAATTATCCCCTTTACGGTAACTGTTGCCTGTCGAACGGTTCCCTTTCACGTCAAAGTATCCTGGCCGGATCAAGCCCACGGCGACAATACCCTTCGCGCCGTGTTTCCGAGCATTCCGGTACATATAGTCGGAGGGTCCGTAGTCAGCAGGATCTCGGCGGTAGCCATCACCGTGGATGAAAATGATCAGGGATGTCCGCTCGGCAGGCTCGCCGTAAGTTTTTATTACCAGGCATTCGTTACCAGCCGCAACACGGGTCTTGTTGTCAGCGACACAGGGTTCATTTGCTCCCACCGCGCCGATTTGCCCAGACGCACCTTGCGCCGTGGCGTGACCCGTCGAAACGAATACAGCCAGCAGCAGAGCTATTGCAGTTATGTAGGATCTCTTGGCTTGTAGGTACGGCACCTGATCAATTCTTTCTATTTGTGTTCTCATGCGAACGGGTATTGCAGATAGTCTGAATTTGGTCAAATTAATCCCAATGCCCCCTAAGCGAACACTTCCCAGTCGCGCTAAACACAGGGGCTAATGACTTGCCAACTAGCGCATTTCTCTAGCCAGGTGATCAATTAAAGCGCGTACGCGCGAAGTTAAGTGCCGATTGGGCGGGTAAACCGCATACACGCCTGCTTCCATAACGGTAAACTCTTCAAACAGGACGACGAGCTCTCCAGTTCTTAGTTTCTCGGTGACAACATATTCTGGGCACAAGCCAATGCCCAGACCGGCGGATGCCATGCCCGCGACCGCGAGCGGCGTGTTTGTACGTGACGGCCCGCTGACCTTTACGTGCTCGGTTACACCTTCCACATTGAAAATCCAATTAGTCGGATCAACCAAGCCGTAATTGATCACACAATTGTGGGTCTCGAGCGCCTTCGGGTGCTGCGGTTCCCCGTGCCGCCTCAGGTAATCAGGCGAGACACAAACCAACAAGGGCATGCTGTTAAGCTTGCGCACCATCAACGAACTATCCGTTAGTTGCCCCAGCCGGATGGCAAGGTCAAACCCTTCCTCAATGATAGATACCCGCCTATCTGAAAGATAAAGGTCGACCGTCACGTCGGGATGCTCAAGCAGGAAGGGACGCATTGCCTCAACCAGATTTCCGCTGCCAAACGAGGTGGAAGCTGTAAGGCGTATTTCGCCCGCAAGCGCTCCCTGCCGCTCCTGCACAACCGCTTCAAGCTCGTCAAATTCCTCCAGCAAGGGCAAACAGCGCTGCAAGTAAGCCTGCCCAACGTCAGTGAGAGATACTCTGCGCGTGGACCGTTGTAAAAGCTGAGCGCCCAGCCGCTCCTCCAGTTGCTGCACATATTTGCTCGCAAGTTTGTTGGAGATATTCAAACGCTTTGCCGCCGCCGTAAAGGACGCTTCTTTCGCAACCGTCACAAAGGTTTTCATGCCCTCAATTGTATCCATGCTTAGCACCTATCTATGGAAGTATTACCCACATATAGGCGATAATACTTCCATAATAAAGTCCATTATCGCCAACATGGATCATTGTTATCTTGAAGGTGTTCAAAGCGGACACAGCCGCACGGACCATAAATTCATTGCACCAATAAGGACCGTATCATGTCAAACACCATCCGCATTCACCGCCACGCACTTTCAGGCCACAGCCACCGTGTCGAGCTGTTCGCATCCCTCGCGGGCATCAAATACGAGACCATCGACGTTGATCTCGCGAACGGTGAGCACCTGAATGAACCTTTCCTATCCCTCAACCCATTTGGGCAGGTACCTGTTCTTGAAGACGGCGACGCCGTTATTACAGATTCAAACGCTATTCTCGTGTATCTGGCACGCAAATATGCACCTGCCTTTATTCCTACGGACGTTGTTCTAGAAGCAGAAGTACAACGCTTCCTTTCAGTAGTGGCAGGCGAGATCGCATTCGGACCGGCGGCTGCACGGTTGGTAACAGTATTTGGTGCACCCCTGAACGCAGAAAATGCCATTGCCTTGGCGCACAAATCATTCGCGAAAGTTGAAGCACACCTTGCGGGCCGCACATGGCTTGTCGGCAACAGGCCAACCATCGCAGATGTGGCCTTCTACAGTTACACGCAGCATGCGCCTGAAGGAAATGTCTCTTTGGCGGATTATCCAAATATCCGCGGGCTCCTAAGCCGCATTTCTGAGCTCAAAGGCTTTATTGCCATGGGGAAAACTGAGGTTGGGCTTGCCGCATAGCAAGCTATCTCCGGGGCTCCGTGTGACCGAATAACCGCCGTGCGCGGAGCCCACCCTTACAATCGGCACCACCTTCTAAAAACGATCCACCAAACGAGAAAAATGCCATGATTAGAAGACCAAATGTCGTCATTACCGGAGCTAATCGCGGCATCGGGTTAGCCCTTGCCCAGCATTATGCGGGTGCGGGCTATGACGTCACAGCTATCGTGCGCCGCAGCTCACCACAGCTTGAGGCCATCGCCACAACTATCATTGATGGTATCGAGCTTACTGGCGCACAAGGCATCGCAGCGGTTGCTGCCAAACTTAAAAGGCAAGCCATTGACCTTTTGCTAAATGTTGCAGGCATTATGCAGTGGGAAACTTTAGAAGAACTGAACTTCGATAAAGTCCGCACCCAACTTGAAGTGAATGCTTTGGCGCCCTTAGCGTTAAGCACTGCACTCATCCCAAATATGGGTGAAGGTGCCAAAATAGTATTTTTAACAAGCAGATTAGGATCCATCGCCGACAGCACCAGCGGCAAAGGGTATGGCTACCGTATATCAAAAGCAGCTTTGAATATGGCGGCCAAAACCCTCTCGGTTGACCTTAAAAGCCGTGGCATTCACGTGGGCCTTCTTCACCCTGGTTCAGTCAAAACGTCGCTCAACAAGCTTGGTGGACAGATTGAAGTCAGCGAAAGCGTTGCTGGCTTGACCGCGCGTATCAATGAGCTTTCTGCAGAAACAAGCGGCAAATTTCTTCACCAAAATGGGTCTGAACTCGCTTGGTAAGCCGCAAAAAAGGAAAAAGCATGTCAAACTTCGAAGACCTAAAAGCCATCAGTGCCGTAGCAAAGCTTTATTTTGACGGCACGCATTATAGCGACGGCGACAAAATGGAACGCGCCTTTGCTGAGGGCTGCCAAATAATTGGCAAGACCATGCGTGAGGAACGCGACGATTGGATTGCCAGCATCCGCAAACGGCCTTCCCCTGACAGCAAGGGGGCGGCCTATGATTATGAAATTCAGGCGATCACTATTGATAACGGCGTCGCCACGGCGAAATTGCTGACACCAATAAACGGAATGGTTTTTACTGACATCATGACACTTCTAAAAGGCGAAGACGGCGTTTGGCGTGTATTTGCCAAGGTGTTTTACCGCCAGAAGTAAACCTAGCTGCCATCCTCTATGGTTATGTGAGTTTCCATAGGGGATGCGCCAACTATTGTCCCGCTGGTCCCACGACATGCTTCGCCTAGTGGTTTGATTAAAGTTCAACATTTTGAATGTAGGAAAGATGATGACTAAGAAAATACTTTTACTGCTGGCTGACGGTTTCGAGCCAATGGAAGCCGCCGGCTTTACCGATGTACTGGGCTGGGCAAATCTGGACGGAGCAGTGCCCTTGAAAACAGTTTCTGCTGCCCTGCACGACACGATCCACGCGACGTTTGCGTACCGTGTTCAACCTGAAAAATTGCTTAAGCAAATTGATGCTTCAGACTTTGATGCCTTGGCGATACCTGGCGGTATGGACCGCGGCGGCATGCATGGCGGGTTCTATAAAGATGCCTATAGCGGCGCATTCCAACAGGTTATTCAAGATTTTAATGCAGCGGGCAAACCCGTGGCAGCCGTGTGTGTTGCGTCACTTGCGCTCGGCGCTGCCGGTGTACTGAGGGGCAAGCGCGCAACAGTTTATCACCAGGTTGGCGGCAAGCGCCGGGCTGAGCTTGAGGGATTTGGCGCGCATTTCGTAGACCAACCTGTTGTTCAAGATGCAAACATCATTACCTCAACCGGGCCTGGAACAGCGGTAGAAGTGGCTTTTTCCCTTTTGGAAAAACTGACGTCGAAAGATAATTCTGATCATGTTCGCCGCCTTATGCGGCAACCAACACCAGCACCAAATTGGTATGTCACTCCCCAAGTGAACCCTTAATGAAGGAGCCCCAGCAGGTGAAACAGAATAATCCCACAGACGTGGCTTTTTCGCCTTCGGTGAAGCAGGCGCAGGTGCGAAAAGGGTCGCGCCGAGGATATGCGAACATGCGCATGGAGAGTACAATTTCAGTTGACCTGGCGCATTTCATAGCCGAACGAGATAGCTTCTATATGGCAACCGCAAGCGCGGACGGCCAGCCTTACATTCAGCACCGCGGGGGCCCGAAGGGCTTCTTGAATGTTGTCGATGAAAAAACATTGATATTTGCCGACTTCAAAGGCAATCGCCAGTTTATCTCCACTGGAAACCTTGATGAGAATGATAAGGTTTATTTGTTCTTAATGGATTATGCGAACAAGCAGCGCATTAAAATTTGGGGAACTGCAGAGGTAATCGAAGGCGATGAAGAGCTTTTGAGCAGCCTCATGCCAGCCAAGTACCGTGCGAAAGGCGAGCAAGTTATTCGGATTACGATAAGCGCCTGGGACGCAAATTGCCCACAACATATTCCCCAAAAATTCGCTGCCGAAGATATCACGGGTGCCCTCAATAGCCGAGATGCCAGGATTAAGGACCTAGAAGCCGAGGTAAAGCGTTTAAAAACGCAAAACAGGCGTGCCGGCAAATAGGGATACAATAGGCTGATGCCTAGGGAGGGGGCTCTAGGCTGATGGAACATTACAGCAGGCGAATGCGTACTTAACTCAGTTAGGTTGGCGAAGAGTTCTTAGCACACTGGGCATGCCGTAATGATGCTCAACGTCTGCAACGGGTCAAATAGAAACCTTTGGCCTAGGGTCTGGGAATGGTCGCTTTCTCGCCAGAAGCGGCCATTGCCGCAAACCCTTCTGAGCGGCCTTTTATCCCCCTAAAGGGACAATAGGCAATTGGTACATTTACACCCTTAGTTAACTCGCGAGACATCAATCTGCCGCCCTCTTACTGGCACGGCCACGCTCTCTCTACTGGCGTAATAGCCGATTATAATATCGGCTACCGTACCAATACGGTCCTGCTGTTTAATACCTGCGAACGTCAGGTATAAATCTCCACCTTCAGCAAGGAACCCAGGTGCTGCCGCCGTAAACGTGTCTGTAGGGGTAATATCCTTGCCTTTATGCTGCATCGACACCAACCGCGCGCCCTCGGGCTTGGTTGGGTCATAGCTAATATGCAGGCCGGATATCTGAAGGAGACCCCGCTCAAGCGTAAGAGATTGCTCCAAAATTTCGCGCAATTGTGCACCTGTGATTTCAAAACGCATAACATCATCCATGAAAGGATAAACATCCAACAAGTCCGCATGGGTTAGCTCGCCGCTAGGGATATCTTTTCTAAGACTGCCCGCATGGATAAAAGAAAGGTCGGTTTTGGCTTCAGCGCGAATCCGGTCAGCGAACAGATTACCAACATCAGATTCTTCAATATACCGACGGCTCATAAATCTATCAGACCGGCCAACCACTTCAAAAAGAGCAGGGAAACGACCTCGGTATTTGGCGAGCTTTGCTACCACCACTGGGTCAGGCGCATAGCGGTTGGAATCAACCGGTACAAGTTTACCTTCATAATGTTTGATCGTGCCAGACTTGCTATCAAGCACCAGCTGTAAATACCCCAGATGGGTGGCCTGCCCGTAGGTTTGCATAATCAGCGTACCTGTTTCAGGGTGGACAACAGGTTTTGGTGTACCCGCATCAGCGTGCCCTGCAAACAACACATCAACCCCCCGCACAGCCCCTGCAAGGGCGATATCCGCATCGATATCACGCTGCAAACGCGGGTCAGATTCCGCATCCGTCTGCATTGGGGCCGTTTTGCCCTGGTGTGTCAGCAGCACAATAAGGTCTACATCTGCCCGGATTGCATCAACCGATTTTTGAACCATTTCGGCCTCGCCGCGCACATCCAGCGCAGCAATATAAGAAGGAATAATCGCAGAAACAGCATCACGGCCCATAATGCCAATCACGCCGATACGAACCCCGTTTCGTTCAATGATTGTATGCGCTTGCGCAAAAGGGTGGTCGGTATCTTTGTAAAACATATTAGCGGCAAGGACAGGGAAAGCAGCCCGGTTCTTAGCCCAAGCAAGAACTTCTACACCGTATTCAAATTCATGGTTGCCGATTGCCATAGCGTCATAACCCATCGTTGCCATTAGCTCGAACGCGAGGGCACCGCGGGTTTCTTTTGCTAGGGCGCCTGTGAAAATATCACCGGAATCAAACAAAAAAACATTCGGTTGGCTGGCTCGTATTTCTTTAATAAGCGTTGTCATCTCGGCGATGCCACCGATCATTTCCATATCATCCAACCAGTGGGCAGGAATGGGATCGTAAGCACTTTCCACGTCATTAGTGAAAAGTAGGGTAATGGTTTTATCTTCTGCTACCGCACGCTGTGACGAGAAGCCAGTTGCAAACACTCCAATGAAAATGGTCGCAATAACTCTACTTACCAACAGCATGACAGAAATCCCTTTATGTTAATTATGTAGTAGTGAAAGTTGGCTGATATGGCCAATGGTCCAACCCCAGAGACAGCCTTATTCAGGCAAACGATACGCGGGAACTGACCATACTGTCAAATTTACCATAGGTAGTATCTATTGCTAAACAAACACCTATTAGATTGAGTTTTGCGCGGTAATGATCCTGTTTTAGCCCGGCTCGTACTAAATAGGCCGAGCCTAGGTATGGGCTTGAAGTGTCGCTGTTGCCGTATCAAGTATCAGGCAGCCATCAACAGCCAATACGGCCATATGATTAACCGTTGATACTTGCTGCAATGGCTACAGCTGAGGCTCTGGGGTCGTCTGCTTGCGTGATGGGGCGTCCAATGACCAGAACGTCCGCGCCAGCCGTTACGGCGTCTGACGGTGTCATTACGCGCTTCTGGTCACCCGTCGCACTGCCTACAGGCCGGATACCCGGCACCACCAGTTTAAAGCCTGTGTGTGTCGCCGTGCGGGCGAGGGCAATTTCCTTTGGGCTACATACCATGCCGTCGAGGCCATTTTCGGATGCAAGTGCCGCAAGGCGCGCGACCTGATCTGCTACAGTATCTTTCACACCAATCGCTGCCAAATCAGCATCGTCCATGCTTGTAAGAATAGTAACACCCGTAACCCATGGCCTGGCTACGCCGTGCTTCTCGGCCTCTTCTGCTGCAGTTTCCGCAGCTCGGCGCATCATCTCCGGACCACCTTGTGTGTGGACTGTCAGAATTTTGGGCGCAAGCGGAGCCACTGCCCGGATCGCGCCAGCAACTGTATTGGGGATATCGTGAAATTTTAGATCGAGAAAAATAGGCATTCCTGTGGCCGCGACAGCTTTAAAGCCGTCCGCACCGTTGGCACAGAAAAACTCAAGGCCCAACTTCACACCGCCAACAACACCCTGCAGCTGCTTAGCTAGAGCAACGGCCTTGTCAGTATCAGTGGTATCCAGCGCGCAGAAAATTCTGTCACTTGGTTTCAAGATACTGAATTTCAGGATACTGGGCTGAATTGGGCTGGCTGTCATATGCAGGGTCCTTCAGAAGGGGCGTTCACAGGGCTGCGGTGGGTTTAACCTGTTTTAATCAAGTTTGGCAAGCTGACCTGTTGACGACGAATTTTCGCCCACATCCTCACTGGCTGCATTATGGGCCCGTGTAGAGCGCACTTGGTGCGCATCTTCGGCCATTGCCGACATTTGATCATCCAGATAATCAGCGCGGCGTTCAGCCTTGCGGCGTTTAGTGAACCCCTCAAGGCGCAGCCAGCTGGTAACAACGGCAGCTACCATTAAGCCGATGAAAATACCGGCGAACAAAATGATATAAATGGGGATAGCATAAGAGCCAAACAGCGGATCAAACGAAACAGCGACATCCGCACGGTTATTGACGGCGAAAAATACCAAGACAATGCCGAGTACGACCCACACTAAACGGCGAATCAGCAGGCTAAGCGACTTGGCCATATGGAAAATTCCCGCAGACAAGAATCAGAGTTATTTGTTAAGACGCTCGCGCAGGTCTTTGCCGGTTTTGAAATAAGGAACTTGCTTTTCAGCAACTTCAACCTTTTCACCGGTACGCGGATTACGGCCAATTCGAGCTGGACGTGTTTTCACAGAAAAGGCCCCAAAACCCCGGAGTTCCACACGGTCTCCACGAGAAAGTGCGCCTGTGATTTCGTCAAATATTTTGGAAACAATGCGCTCTACATCCCGATAAAACAGGTGCGGATTATCTTCGGCAATTTTCGTAATCAACTCAGATTTGATCATCAGCAACCTCCCCTAGGCGTGTTCACTTGTTCACTCAAGCCCGGCGAACCCGTACCTGATTGCTAAATCGTGCCACTAGAATGGCACGCCGTCAAGTCTAAGTCTTTCAAACGAAAGGATATTTAACCTTTTACATTAGGAAATTGTTAATTTTTGCATCTTGAAACCGCTATAACACAGCCTCCCGCTTCCCCTAGGGTATCCTCAAAACCTAACAAATACGGGCTTTCTCATGCTTTCAGCGCCCAAATAAAAAGGCCGCCCCAAATAGGGACGGCCTTTCAAACCAAGTTTCTCGTTGTGAGAAATATTAGTCTTCTTTACCTTTATTGAGCGCTGCACCAAGGATATCACCAAGGCTAGCACCCGAATCGCTGGAACCATACTGCTGTACGGCTGCTTTTTCTTCAGCAACTTCAAGCGCTTTGATAGAGAGGTTCACACGGCGACTGGATTTATCGATACCAGTAACCATTGCGTCCAACTTATCACCAACAGAGAAACGCTCAGGGCGCTGATCATTACGATCACGAGAAAGATCAGAGCGGCGGATAAAGGACGTCATGCCAGTATCACCAACTTCAACTTCAAGGCCGTTCTCAGTTACTTCTTTAACAACCACGGATACTGTCTCGCCGCGCTTCTTAGACGCAACGTCAGCAAATGGGTCGCCGTCAAGCTGCTTGATACCAAGAGAGATACGCTCTTTCTTCATATCAACATCAAGAACAACAGCTTTCACAGTGTCGCCCTTCTTGAAGTCTGCAATGGCGTCTTCGCCGCTGCGGTCCCAAGTAAGGTCAGACAGGTGAACCATGCCGTCTACATCGCCGTCGAGGCCTACAAACAGGCCAAACTCAGTGATGTTCTTAACTTCGCCTTCGATCTCAGTGCCGGTTGGGAATTTCTCAGCAAACGCTTCCCAAGGATTATCGCCACACTGCTTAAGACCAAGAGAAATACGACGCTTAGCCTGGTCAACTTCCAGAACCATTACGTCAACTTCTTGGCTAGTAGAAACGATCTTGCCTGGGTGGATATTCTTCTTAACCCAGCTCATTTCACTAACGTGTACGAGGCCTTCAACACCAGGCTCAAGCTCAACAAAAGCACCATAATCGGTGATGTTTGTAACGAGGCCTTTGAATTTAGCACCAACAACATATTTCACTTCAATGCCGGACCAAGGGTCTTCAGCAAGCTGCTTCATACCGAGGCTGATACGTTGAGTTTCAGGGTTGATACGAACAACCTGAACCTTAACAGTTTCGCCAATGTTCAGCACTTCACTTGGATGGTTAACGCGGCGCCAAGACATGTCAGTAACGTGCAAGAGACCATCGATACCACCGAGATCAACAAAGGCACCGTAGTCAGTGATGTTCTTAACAATACCGTCAACTGCATCACCTTCTTTAAGCTTGCTAAGAAGCTCAGCACGCTGCTCTTGACGATCTTCTTCAAGAATTGCACGGCGCGAAACAACAATGTTGCCGCGGCGGCGATCCATTTTGAGGATCTGGAAAGGCTGAGGAATATTCATCAGTGGTGTTACGTCGCGGATTGGACGGATATCAACTTGTGAACCAGGAAGGAACGCAACAGCGCCGTTCAGGTCAACAGTGAAACCACCTTTAACGCGGCCGAAGATAACACCTTCAACACGAGCATCACCTTCGAAGGCTTTTTCAAGCTCAGTCCAGGCTTCTTCGCGGCGGGCTTTGTCACGAGAGAGGATAGCTTCGCCGAGCGCGTTTTCGATGCGATCAACAAATACTTCTACTTCGTCACCAACAGCAATTTCAGCTGCTTGGCCCGGCATCGCGAATTCTTTAAGTGGAACGCGGCCTTCGGCTTTAAGGCCGATATCCACGATCGCGAATTCATTTTCAATTGCTACAACTTGTCCCTTAACAACACGGCCTTCAAAGCCGCCGTCTGCTGGGATAGTTTCGTTGAGCATTGCCTCAAAATCATCGAGGCTAGGCATAGTTGCCATTTCAGACATTCAGATAGTCCTTTCAGAACATATATTTTTTTGTGCCAGCCGGTTGGTTCCGGCGGTCTTCTTCCAGACGCTTGAACGGAGGGACCATCCCTTCGCTTTCTTGAGCCTGGAAGCCTCAATACCAACAAAAATAACCCCTCAGTTTCCACACTTATTACAGTGTAAAACCCGGGGACTGCTTTGGCAGCATCTTTGGCTATTGGGGCAAATCTCAATCCGTGAGGAGAGTATCTTCAACGATTTTGACGGCCCGTAAAAACACGGCGTCTATATCTAATAAAGTCGTATCAAGCAAGTGCGCATCTTCGGCTGGCAGCAAAGGTGCAAGTGCCCGGTTGGTATCACGCTCATCGCGGGCTCGTACATCGGCCAATATTTGCTCAAAAATAACGGTCTCATCACGCCCTTTCATTTCCGAAAATCGGCGCTTAGCACGTTCTTCTACTGAGGCCGTTACAAACAGTTTTATCGGCGCATCTGGGCAGACGACAGTACCTATATCGCGGCCATCAAGAATAGCGCCTTGCTCACCACCGGGGGGGGATATCGAGAATTTTCTTTGAAATTCCAGTAGGTTACTACGCACAATTGGCATAGCAGCGACTATTGAGGCAGCGTTCCCTGTTCCCTCGCTGCGCAGTGCCGGATCGTCAACAATGGAAAGATCTACATGCATTGATGCTTGCGCCGCAGCGCCCATATCGTGCGGGTCAATCCCTTTGTTCAGCAGTACGAGCGCCACGCCCCGATACAGCGAGCCAGTGTCCAGATACGCATACTGAAAGTGCTTGGCTAAACGCCGTGCAAGCGTACCTTTTCCAGAAGCTGCGGGTCCATCAATGGCAATAATCATAACGAATCACTTAGTTGATCTATCAAACAAAAACGATGCTTCAGGCCTCAAACTATACTGACGCGCTAAACTTACCGCTTTCTCCGCTTATAGAAATCATTGAACCGTAGCACCAGACAAAAGCGTACCTAGACTCTGAATTTCCTTCGTGGTAGATTAGAACAAATAGGGAACAGCTGAGGGTTAAAAGACATGATATACCAAGTAACAGCCAACCTTGCCGTTGACAGGATCGAGCCCTCCATAGCTTTTTTCGAAAAAGTTGGTTTTGAGGTCAGTGTCCAGGTACCGGAGGATGACCACATTGGTTTTGCCATATTGGTTCACGGTAGTAATCAGGTGATGCTACAAACGCGGACATGCCTTATAGCAGATGACGCTGCTTTTGCCGCCGCCGCCGCCACTGGACCCGTTATGTTATTTATCACGGTGCCCAGTCTTGCCGACATTGTCGCCAAATTAGAGGGGCAAACAATCATTCTCAAGGAACGGGAAACTTTCTACGGTGCCAAAGAGGTAACCTACAGCGAGCCTGGTGGCCACTTTGTCACCTTTGCGGAATTTGCCGAACAAGAAACCGAGTAAGGGTTTTTAGTCCCCCAAAATAAGGCCGGCCCCCAATTTTTGCATCAAGCCTGTGAAAGTTGGGAAACTGGTGGCAATCGGCGTCGCATCATCAATGGTGATTGAGTTTTCCGCCATCTGGCCTAGCACAGCAAAGCTCATGGCAATGCGGTGATCTAGGGCGGTAGCCACCGTTCCCCCGCCCGGCACTTTGCCGGCGGCGCCTTTAATTTCAATGCCATCCTTAAATTCTATTACCTCAACGCCGTTTGCTTTCAAGCCTGCCGCCATCAAAGCGAGGCGATCACTTTCCTTGACGCGCAGTTCTTCGAGGCCCGTGAATCGGCTGGTGCCGTTCGCGGTGGCGGCAGCGCAAAACAAAACAGGGAATTCATCAATCATGGTCGACGGGTCCACCTTCAGGTCGGTCACTCCGTGCAGTTTGGCTGCTTTGATATGCAAGTCGGCCACAGGCTCACCGCCCAGAAAACGTTCATTAATGACAGAAATATCAGCGCCCATTTGCTGAAGCGCCGCGACAATGCCTGTACGCAGCGGATTAAGGCCGACCCCCTCAAGGGTCACATCGGACCCCTCAACAATGCTCGCTGCGACCAAAACAAAAGCGCTGGAGGATATATCGCCCGGCACTTCAAGCGTGATCGGCTTCAGTTCTGGCTGACCAACAAGCTTCACCACACGTATATCACCTTCCTGCTCCACGCTAATATCAGCGCCCATGGCAGCCAGCATCCGCTCAGTGTGGTCACGCGTGGCCACTTTTTCGCGTACTGTTGTGACCCCCGGTGTATTTAGACCCGCCAGCAAGACAGCTGATTTGACCTGCGCGCTGGCCATTGGCGGCGTATAGTCTAGCGGCACCGGGAAGTCGGTTCCCGTAAGTGTCAGCGGTAGATATTGTTCGTCTCGCGCTGCAAATGTCGCGCCCACTTCCGTGAGTGGGTCAATAACCCGCGCCATCGGCCTACCGCGCAAACTGTCATCGCCTGTCATTGTCACAGTAATGTCGTGGCTTGCCATCAACCCCATCAACAGCCGTGTAGAGGTACCAGAGTTCCCCATATCAATGATGTCAGCTGGTGTCATCAAACCGCCGACGCCGACGCCGTGCACGCGCCATTCGCCGTCACCTACTCTCTCAATCGTTGCTCCCATCGCACGCATAGCATTCGCGGTGGCAATAACATCTTCCCCTTCGAGCAAGCCTGTGATTCGGCTTTCGCCAACGGCCAGCGCCGACAACATTAGGGCGCGGTGTGAAATAGATTTGTCCCCGGGAATCGTTGCAGATCCCTTGAGGGCTTTGTGAGATTGGGATACAAGGCTTGGCACTATGTGTTTTCCGTATTAAAACTAGGTTGTTTTTCGTATTAGAAGCTGACAGAACAGTTATGCTTTGACAGACGCGTCCTATCATGGCAAAGGATGCGCCAATTCATAGGCGTAAACTGCCTTAAATATCAAGGAGAGACACGTGGTAAAACCCGAATGGGGCAAAAAGCAGACTTGCCCAAAATGTGGCGAGCGCTTTTACGACCTAGGGAATGACGACCCGGTTGTATGCATTGCATGCGGCGTGGATTTCCGTCCAGATCCCGTTCTCAAGTCCAAGCAAACAATCGTTCGCGAAGTTAAGCCTGAGAAAAAAGAAGAAGAAAAAAGCGAAGATGAGGACGATGAAGACGAAATCGATCTCGATTCGGATAACCCAGATAACGTCAGTCTTGATAGCGAAGAAAAAACTGAAGTTGCTGGCATGGCTGACACTAAACTGTCTTCAGACGACGCCTAACAAAGGCAGCCGTCCCTCGACGTGAATTACGAAAAAGCGAGTGTTTTGGCACTCGCTTTTTTATTGCCCATTCGCGCAGATCATCACACAGAAACCTTAGTGTAATTATATACTTACAGGTATTGGTAAAGTGGGTTTAGGGCAAAAAAAATGGGCCAGAAGGCCCATAATCTTTATCCGCTACCAACTAATTTATATATTATATTCGGGAACGCCTTGCGCCAAAATCGTCGCTAAGCTTAACACTTGCTCGCGGATACGCGGGTTCTTGATTTTATAATACATTTTCAGAAGATCCTGACTTTCAGCGCTATCAGATGCTTCATTAATCATTTCTTCGAATTGCTCTTCATATCCTGGCAGCTTTGTCTCTGCGCCTTCAAAGAAATATTCCACAGGCACATTCAAGCTATTCGAGATATGAAACAGGCGGCTTGATCCAATACGGTTAGCCCCACGCTCGTACTTTTGTACTTGCTGAAAAGTAATTCCGAGATCATTGCCGAGCCGTGTCTGGCTAAATCCAAGCATTTTCCGGCGCACCCTAACCCGATGACCAACATGCACATCAATTGGGTCTGGCCCTTTCACTGAATCCTGCGGCTCTGCCTTTTTTTCCATTTTTAACCTGCTCCCATGAATTGCTTTATTTGATATATTCATAATATACGGTAAACAACGTATATATACAACAGGCGGTTTAAATTTTTCTCACGGTTTCGTGATTAGCCTGCGCAGCTGTCGTTCAACTCGTTGATAATTAACAAATAAATTTTTAATTACTCTAGAAACTATCGCGTCTGCAGGTTGTATGTATCCAAAAATACCGAACTATTCCCTAAATACTGACCATTATCCTTCAGACGAGGTGGTCGTACATCGTATTGCCGTTAAGGGTACGTAAAAGCGGGGGAGGCCAGCAGGCTAATGAATAGCTATGTGTTATGCGTCGATGGTTTTAAATAGTTTTTTCTTGAGAGCATCGGCTCTGGCCAACTCCTCTTGTTTCATTAACAAGAACAACTGCGCCGTAAGAGGTGCTGAGGTCGTATTAAACCATTTCCAAACATCTCTATTCTGATAATTAGTCCCAAGCAATCGGTTAAGCTCTTTCTGAAGACTGGGAATGTCGTACCCAATTTCAACCAAGATCTCTTTCGCCCTTTCTTTTGACATGGTCGGTGCCGGTCTTTTTTTCCTTGGTACCTGCATCTTATATCGCCGTATCTTCGTTTAGAGGCACAGCCAGCAAGCCCAACTTAAAAGCATCCCAGGACGTTTCGTTTTGGCGAGGCCCTTGGTACAAGGAAGGCGGCATATCTGATTCTTCAATCAAACACCAGAAAGCCCCAGCGACAGCGCGTGCTGCAAATGAGGTCCTCGTGGTTTGCGTCCCTTTGCCTGGGGGATTCTCATCAACGAATTCATCATTAAGAAACCCCCACGGTAACAAATGGCTGCCACACCGCAATTTCTCTGCCTCGGCAAGCCCGCCCTCTTGATCAGCAAGGAAATCAGCCACTTCACCTTGCGTTTCCTGGTCGGAGAAAAGACATAATTTTGTCGCACCTGAGAGATCACGCAGCAGATAGCCTCCGCTTTTGCTATGAAAATAATATTCCGTATAGGGGAATATTGCATGGGCTTCGGCCATTACCGCATTAAGCTGGTCATCTGTCAGCCCACACTTTCTCGCTGCCGTGGTCGCCAAGTAAAGAGCTGGCGACTTATCAGTAAAAAACCTTTGTTGCAATTCTGCGATTGCCAAGATTATTTTATCAAGCGCCTGCGCATCACCTTTAGAAATAAATCGGTCGATAATCCCATCATTAAATGCTGCAATTGTTTGCGCGGGATCGGTCATTTCCCCTGTTAATAATATGGTCTTGATGCCGCTTTTCTGCAACTTTCGGCAGAATTCCAGGCCGCGCATCTCCGGCATCACTTCATCAACAATTGCCACTGAGATCATGCCGTACCGATCAGGACTTCCAATGATTTCTTGAAGACCCGACGCCTGAAAAACCACGAGCTGATCACCGTCATCAGTAAAAGCTTCATCGCTTACGCTGGAAAAAGGATAAAATCCCTGTGCGGCTTGTTTCTCCGCAGCCCGCAATCGCGTGAGAGCCCGAGTTGGTGAAGTATAACAAAGCACTGCGTGCTCGCCACTTATCGCAGTTCGTACTGACTGTAAAAATTCTTCGTTATCATCCAGCATCAAAACACAGCAGGGCAGATAGAATGGAAACTCAGCACGGAAAGGATTTGTCATGGATTCTCTCTTAAGCATTCTGTGAAACAGCAGCAGATATCAGCCCTACTACCTGCTCCCTTTTATTTTTGAAATATAGAGTTATAAATTAGGGAGGTAAATGCTACTTATATTTGTAATAGTTGTATAAACTTTATCAGAAGGGCTGGCATGCCGTCGAAGCACGATAAAATTACTGAGCCTACATCAGCAAAAGCGCGAACCGCCGCGGCCAGACTGGTCCATGACCTAAGAACGCCTTTGTTCACGGCGAAGAATTTTGCGCGCCAACTACCGGAAAAAGAACCGGAGGTCGCTCTGGCAAAAATGGCTATTAACAAGCAGATTGACGCCATCAACAAACGCTTGGACAGCTTTTGGCATGAAATGGATGCATTGCACGACCCTAACCAGCCGGCCTACCTGCGCCTTGAAGAGCCCGTGCTCAAATCCAATCTACCCACCATGAAAGTGGTTGCGGACGATCAGGCCGGCACCGATAATATTCTGGCTGTGCCGAACAAGCCTCTCCACATTCTAGTGGTTGATGACGACATGCTGATCCGCGACATTGCAGAGCGTATTCTCCGCAAACATGGGCACTATGTCGACAGTTACTCAAGCGGCAAAGAGGCGTTGGCACGGTGCACGGCAGTTCACTTTGATGCGGTTTTTCTGGATATGAATATGCCTGGCTTATCGGGCCTTGATATGGCCACGGCCATTCCCGCCCTGTCGATGGGCGGCACGCCACCTTTCCTGATTGGTATGTCCAATGATCCACGGGTCGAAGAAGCACGGGAAAAATGCCTGCGCGCCGGTATGGACACCTATTTGGAGAAACCGCTCACCCTTGAGAAATGTACTGAGGTACTTTCCCAACTTTAAGCTCGGACCGAACCTAAGGCCGGGCAACACTCGGTTTAAAAGAGCCAGCCAGTAGCCTTCCGGGGCGTAAGCTCACATCTAAGAAGCCACCTCAGCGAGCAGCCTGTGAGGCAGACGCAGGCTGAATATCGGCGATCGGCAGCGTTAAGGTGAATTCGGTGCCCTCCCCAAGCGTACTAACCACAGCAATAGTACCGTCGTGCTCCTCGATGATACGTTTGATCACAGCGAGGCCAACACCACTGCCGCCAAGATGCTTGCGGCTACTCCCCGGCCGTGACCACAGAGCCTCTAGCCTTTCTGGTGCAATACCACACCCGTTGTCAGCCACTTTGCAGATAACCTGCCGATGCGTGCGATCATAATGCGTGCTAACCTGCACCTGCAGGCTGTCCTTATCCTTGGCGTGAAAGGCGTTAGTCAGCAAATTGAGCAGTACAATTTTCAATTCTTCTTCATAGGCATAAGAAGCAGGGAGCGGGCTAAAGCTCCTCTGCACATTCTTAGCCTGCGTAGGGAAGCTTGCGATAGCTTCTTCGGCCAGCTGATTAAGGTCGCACAGGCTTTTCGTTTTATAGTGTTGGCCTTTAAGTACATTAACCATTGTTGACACAAGCATGCTGCCCCGATGCACTTGCTCCAGAATTTTTGCCTCGCGTTCTTCGTCTGTGAATACGTCGCCGGCGGAAATTAACGCTTCAATATTAGAAAATGGCGTTTTAACATCGTGGTTATACTCATTGAACTGGGATACGACAGATAGTGTTTTCTCAGCTTCGTGCAGGGTATTTTCCATACGCAGATGCACAATCAGTTTCTCCAGCACGCCGCCCACCTCGCCGCCAAACCAATTCAACAGCCGAATATCATCATGGCTAAATTGCTCTTCTTTCAGCGGCCTGCCGAGCATAACGTAACCAACCGCGCGCCCAGCCACCATAATTGGCACCGCAGCGCTAATACCCCGGTTCTGAAAATCACGTTTATACCTTGGTACAACTTCATCATAGAAAGTGGTCTCCGTTTGATGCTGAAGGAAACCAAGAAATCCCGAACCGTTCAGACTTGAGGACTTCCCGCGCAGCGGAACATCAAACTCACCTTTGGCGTGGTCCGTGAACTGAAGATCCCCATACTCATAAGCGCGCCAATCGTCGGCGCAAGGCTCTGAGCCTTCCATGCCGTCTGGGCCTTTGCTATCGGGGAAAAAGTGAGGGGAAAGGTGCAAACTGTAATTTTCAACCTTTGTTGTACGCAAAAACAGCTGGTCTGCGAGCTTTTTCATTGCGACAGGTGTCAGTGTACTACTGAGCGCCCTTGCGGTCATCTGCACCACGAAATCATAATTATAATATTCGCGGTCAAACAACCTGCCCCGTAGCCTAGTAAAATACTTTACCAGTCGCGGATACCCTTCCAACATTATCAGAAAAACAAATATTTGCACCAAAACAAAACCATCGTTCTTCATCTCAAAATGGATGCTGATTGAATCTACCACAAGGTAAAGCGCGATGAGACTGAATGCCGAAATTGCCTTTACCGCACCATTACTTATGCCAGCTCTCACGCCGATAGGCCTATGCATTATCACGGAGTAAGCGATGAAACACAAGCTGATGACACTGCCCATTGTTCCTATGAAAAGCTTAGGGAATTTAAAACTAATCAACCCCAGAATGCCGCCGATTACGACACCAATTACCAACCACTTGAGACGCAACTTTTCCTTGAAGATGGCTTTTCGATAAGCATTGTACGTCAACAAAGCCGAAATCCCGCAGGCCACGATGAAATTCACAAGATAGACCGCTGCTATGGGATCAAACCGAGCGGAATAACCAACCGGAACCTGATATAGCTGGGTCGGAAAAATAGAAACATTCAGCCCATAAATAAGTAAACTTGTGGCCAACGAACAGCCGATCAAAACCTTAAGGCCAGTTCCAACAAATGTTCTAGTGATCAACGTGTGAAAAATTATGAGGAAAGGAGCCAACAAAAATAGCCCTAGCCTAAAAATGTGGAAAAGAGGCTCTAGCAAACTTAGGTCACTAATCCGCGTTAGGAAAAACAACTCTATGGTCCATACGCCTGCACTAGCGGACAAAATCGAAAATGCAACAGCGGTGCGAGATTTCCCGTGAAGTAAGACGAACCCAGCCAACAAAAAGTCAAATATCGCTGCAATTACATACGCAATCACAGCATAATTTCCTTTTTATTCAAGTTTCGTTTCCTCTTAACTGTATTGGTTATTTTGATACCCTTTAAGCCGCATACTAACGAGCTAATAATTATCCTTTATAAATATGCTCTAAACTATTTGGGACAATTAGGCAAGAAGTACACCCTATAGTGACATATAGCACAACCAATACGGAAATTTTAGTCCCACCAAGGACTGTTAGAATTCGTTTTTTATACAAACCCAATGGCCCTTAAATTGTGATACTTTGGATTTTCCCGAATTTCCTTCCTTGCATTTGCCAATGGGCATGCCAGTAACATGGTCTTAAATTTGTTTATTTTGGATTGTTTGACACCTGAGATTGGCTCAAAAAACAGATGCTTGTAAAACCTTGCTTGCGTGGGCCTAGGGGCACCAAGTAAAAATTCAGCATTAACTTTCAGCGCTTCATCAAAAACGCGCCTAAGCAGCTTATATTTAAGCGCTCTCATACATTTTTGGTATTGTGGGCCAATAGTAAATTTATTTGCTTCAATCAAAATCGTATTTGAACCGAATTTGTGCCTAATCTCTTTCTCATAATTGTCCATTGCTGGAATTCTAAGATGCGGCTTTGATGGTTGGTAAACACAAGCTCTAATTGATCCGGCTGGCTGGTCATCAATATATTCTATAAATGATTTACAATTTTCAGCGCCATCATAATTGTCGACAACAGTTTCACTTAGATTTGCATCTATAGACCCATTATCTATATACGCTCGATATCGCAACTCGTAGATATCTTGTTCCTCTGACTTTGAGATTTGTGAGTAATGCACGTCATGCTCCCTATTCTAATTGAAGTTGCAATTAATACCCGTCCGCCCTGTCTACTATACCGCAAAGTGTATAGGTTTAGCCAATTTGGCTTCAAATGGTTGTTCTGCCTATGCATTAATGAGTTGTACTTCGTCCAAAAATGGACCGAAAACAGTTCTATCCGCAAGTTGAGGTGTTTCCGTTTTTTACGAAAACCGGTATTTTATAAGACAAGGCGTAAGGTGAAAGCCCTGGCAAATCAAAAATTCAGCTGGGTTTAAGGATATTTGTATGAAAGTTGGATGTTTTTTTCAAAAAAACTCCTATAAGGGTACGTCAGTACAACTTATGATAACAAAAATTTGATCCAAAAAGAACGCTCCACCGTGTTTTATACACGCTCTGTATGGTACCAAGTGATCCAGGGCGACACTAAAATGACTGCATCAAGCGAAGGGGGGAACATGACAGAACGTCTTTCATTTGCACAGTACACGCCCGCGGCAACGACATCCATCGAACCCTCAGATGCCAAACTTGCTGTTCGGATTTATATAGATACAGCCATTACAAATGAGGCCGGACCCTTTGACATTGAGCCAATTCTCCACGCTCTGAAGCTGCGATTCCCAGCCGCATCTGCGGACTATATTTACAGTTGTTTCGCCCGTGCCAGTGCTTTCACTAATTTCATTGAAGACGGCGCTGAAGCAAAGGCGCTGACATATGCGCATGATGCAGGACTTTCTCTTGCACTCTTCCAAACAGTAGCCAAACTTCCGTTAAAAACGGTTGAAACTGCGGACGGCACGATGCAAGAGTTTAATGAAGATGCTTTTGTCTCCATGCTTGATGACGTTATCAAGAAAATAGCTGCGAATCCCAAAGCCACGAATTAATTGAGGACAGGCCCTTCCGCCCGACTTATTCATTGGCCAACAGCAAAGTAATTGTGGAAGCAATGGATACCCGATCAGGTAGTTGAAAAAATAACGTACTTAAGTACCGCACGAAACCACACTCTTGCAAAAACAGCGGATGACAGCTTGCCACCCTCAAAAATTCGGCGGTAAAGCGGTATATTTTGTATTTACTGCACGGAGGTGAACTTTTCCCTTGCAAGCTAAATTACCCACTTCTATAGTCCGCCAGCACTCGGCCTCCCAGGCCGGGATCATGTTGAGATTGGGGCCGTAGCTCAGCTGGGAGAGCGCCTCGCTGGCAGCGAGGAGGTCAGGGGTTCGAGCCCCCTCGGCTCCACCAACTTTTCAAATTTCATAAAACAGACACGTCTATTATATTTAGGCCTCATGCGCCTTTCATAGATTATGATTATTTAGGTTTGCCCAACTACCGCCAAAAGAATTAAGCAGACCATACTGAACACAATTTCCGTGACTGCGCTCTTATCAATTTGGACCATCCCCCGCTCGGTATGCAGCGGGGTACAAATTCCGATGCTCAGGCCTATCAAGGTCCCGTGCACAACGAACCACGTTTATTGGGCGCAGCAGAACGCCCGTCTCAGTGGATTTAGTCAAATTCTGGGGGTGATGCCTGCTTCCCTCGCGAACAACACGCAACTAAGCCTTATCCCGACAAGATAATAGAATCGTTTACATCTAAGACCTCGCTGCCGTTAAGCAGCTTACTCTGCTCTATTTGAAGTCTTCAGCCTCGCGGACGTGTCGACCGAAAGGATTTTTAACTGCTCACGAAATTCGGCCATGTCAAAACCGAGCTTTTTCTCGAGCACATTTTCGATTTCTTGCAAAATATTATGAGCTTCCGCGAGGAGCTCAAGTCCTTTTGGTAGCGGCACAATCCATATACGACGGCGATTTCCTTGGTCTGTCACACGCTGAATAAGCTCGTCCCTAACCATGCGGTCAAGAAGCGTTGTCATGGACGGGCGACTAACGCCAAGCGCGGTCGCCAATTCACTAGGCATAGAGAGTTTTTGATCACTTAAAACACCCAACGCATATATCTGCGATGGCTTAACACCCAGTGCCGCCAGTCGTTGGCTATACAGCTCGCGCAGAAGGCGATTTGCCTCTCCAAGTCGAAAGCCGGTATATTCGGAAATCTTTTCTAAATGATTCATCAATATTGGCTAAACCATTTTTCTATTAGGCAAGTCAATAGAATTTTTCCCTACTTCACCAGCACAGAATCGTTTGCCGCGTGCATATTCATATCTGTTTTCAAGAATTTTTTGAGATTTTACGTAGTTTTCCAATGGAAAACATACGCCTGCAACCAAGCCGTGATGACCCATAAACTAACTATTCAGGAGCTTGAACCTTACAAGGAAAGCCAGCCTTAGAAAGGGCTACGCATATATTTACCGCTTTCGACATAGACGGCATTGGTCCCATTACCAAACGATAAAATCCCGGCTGGACCGCAGAAGGAACACTATCGCTAATGAGCTCCCCTATCAGATTCTTTTGTTCCGTACCTATAAAGGCCCTATAGCGCTGTAACTTGTCCTGCCTCATCGTACTGCCAACCTCAAGCCGCCAAACTGTTGTCCAATCATCGGGTTTTTCATAGACAAAAGCTCGCGCAGCGTCTGTCTTGGCATCAGCTGCTTTTGAAGCATCTTGCGCAAGCAACGATGCGCCTTGGTGGTCTACAAGTAAATTAGACGCAATGCGTTCATCGCTAAAACCTTCAATCTCCAGCGAGGTACCATATTCAATTGCAGCGTCCCGCGCTTCCTGGCTCAAAATAGACCGCATCACCAGTTCGTGCTGGACCGCGTCTTTATAGCCCTCTTCTACAGCTCGCCACACAAGGCCGTATCCCCTAATCGGGTCACGCTCAACGGCAGCATCGCCGTTCCAATAAACCATGCCCAGCAAATAGGTGCTTTCCAAATCCCCTTCAAGTGACAAGGTTTGCCACACAGAAAGGGCCTCACTGTAACCTTTTTCCGTTCCGTCCCCCTCAAAAAAGAGAAGATTTGCCAGTGATAATGACGCGCGCTTGTGCCCCGATACTGACGCAAGACGGTAGAACATCAAGGCGACAGGTACCGAAACGTCGCGGCCAACGCCCAAACGGTATAATTCCGCCAAATGGAACATCGCCTCCGCATTGCCTTCTCGTGCTTCAACATGCAATATCGCAGTTCCCCGGGTGATATTACCGTTCCTCAAGGCAGTGAGGGCATTCTCAATCTTCTGTTCATCTTCCGAAAGACTTGAAGAGGCAACATCAGCCTTTGCAGGCTGAGGAGCCTCTAGTTCCGTTTCTTGGGCAACTAACCTGATCGAGAAAAGGACAGCTAACACCAACGCATAACCGGCACCTAACACTGCTTTCATGATGTTTCTCCTTTCCTTCGCTGGTCTTCGCGCCGGCAAAAGCTGACAATTGCCCGGCGTTCAGTCACGAGGTTTGGTAAAATTTAACTCAAACACGGCTAAAAGCCCAGCAACTGCTTAAAGTTTCTTTCACCTATCCGCGCTAGTCTTAAGCATAACAGGCAATGGTGCACCTTACTTTAGGCGCACGAATAAAACCCAAGTGAGCGGGATATGATCAACGTCAGGCATCTTAAATCAGCGCTTCTATGCTTTAGTGCGCTTTCACTCGCTGCGTGCAGCGGCACGAATTATGCGGCAAGCAACAACGCCGCTACCGGCCAACCGGTAAATGCGCAGGCAAACTTCAATAGATCGAGCGGTGATCTTAGAGACATCGCCACCAAGCTTGCTGCCGATGGCAACCACAGTGCGGCAATTCCGATGCTGCGGCACCTGAGCGAAAAATCCTATGATCCTGCGGTGCTTAGCGCGCTTGCGAACAGCCTTTTGGCGCAAGGCGCGGCAACAGAAGCTAACATCATCCTGACAGGCTTAATTGAACGTGGGCAAGGCTCCGGCCCAATCTTTTACGCATACGGTAAAACAATGCTGGTACAGGGCCGTTTCTCAGACGCGCTTTCTGCCTTTGATACAGCCTCCACAATGTTGCCCGGTGATGCGCCAACAGCGTCTGGGCGTGCCATTTCGCTCGCCGCTCTTGGCCGCACCGACGAAGCGTTGGCCGCCTTCCGTTCGGGGTCGGATACATTAACCCTATCCAATAAAGCGCTAGTGTTTGCAGCAACCGGCCGCGCCGGAGCCGCTATTAGCATACTTGAGGCCCTTATGCGCACCGGCCAAGCCACCAGTCGTGACCGGCAAAATCTAGCAATGGCCTACTTACTTGGAGGCCGCGAAAACGAAGCTACGCGGATCGCCCGCATTGATCTGGACGCGGCGTCTATTGACGAAACCTTCACTTTCTACCGTTCGCTCCTAAGCTTAGCGCCGAAGCGGCGCATGCAGGCTCTGGTAACTGGCACAGTTAACCCTGAATGGACACGTACTGATTTTGCGAATTTGCAACTGTCAGAGTCGCAAGATAAACAAGTTGCCGCAAAGCGCATTGTGAACGAACCGCTGTTTGCTGCCAAAAAGGAGCAGGCCGTTCTATTGGCCCAAGCAGAATTTCCTAAGAAGGCTCCTGTGGTCACACCAAAACCAGTGGCTGTACCCCCTAAAAAACAAGAACCAAAACCTGTCCCAAAAGCCGAGGTTATCCTTACCGAAATACCGCCACTCCTAGAACCCGAAGGCTGGGCCCTACAAATTGGCGCTTACCGCACCATCAGAAACCTGATGCGCGGCTGGTCGATCCTCTACAGTCAGAGCAGCGATCTTTTAAAAGACATTCCACCAAGGCGCTCAGAAGTGGTTCTCGAAAACAAAGCTGGTGGACCCGACGGCTTTTATTACCGTTTGAATGCTGGCCCCCTGAAGACCTTTGGCCAAGCCAAAGATCTATGTACAGCGTTACAAGCCCGAGGCACTAGCTGCTGGATTCGTCCTCCCGAAAAAACTGAGGGCACTCTACCGTCATTAGAGAACATTGACAAAGGTCAGCCGTCGCCAACGATTACCGCAGCGGCCTTCTTGCCCTAATAGCCTTATTAGAAACGGGTGGGTACGGCGGCACTCGGTTTAGGGCTAAAGCCTCCACCACAGCGCGCCATTAACCACTTCATTTGTTCTGTAGAATGTCCCCCGACGCGGGCGCTTCAAACCTACTCCCACGCAAGGCCTGTAAATAAAGCGCTGGCCTGCCAACAATTACTTGAAGCTCAGAGCGATCGGCCCCACACTATAGGAAGGTGCCTATGAAGGGCCTATGTTCTATTTCCGGTTTTTGCAGCACTAAAGTGAGCTTGAGCCGGGTCGCCCATATGGGGAAGGTAGCTACACGCATGTCATCTTTTAACAGTCCATTTCTTCTTGGTTTTGATCAATTGGACCGCCTGCTCGACAGTGTTTCCAAGAATTCTGGCGAAGGTTATCCCCCCTATAATATCGAACATCTCAACGAGACCACCATCCGCATATCCATTGCGGTAGCCGGTTTTTTTCGGTCAGACCTGAATATCTCGCTAGAAGGCAACCAGCTTATTGTACGCGGCAAGCAGCAGGATAATGGCGATCAGAAAACATACCTGTACCGCGGCATCGCCGCGCGCCAATTTGTTCGAAAATTTGTACTCGCTGACGGCATGGAGGTGCAAGACGCCCACATGGAAAACGGCCTTCTGCATGTTGATTTGGAGCGGCCAGAACCATCCGATATCAGCCGCGAAATCGCCATCCGTTAAGATGCGCCAGCTACAAACCACCTTATTCACCAAAACACGTGGTCAGGGTTTACACGAGATCACGCATGACGTAAGGCGATGGGTTCAGGAAAGCGGCATAGAGAACGGGTTGCTAACACTGATGATCCAACACACCAGTGCCTCGCTGACGATCCAGGAAAATGCTGATCCGGACGTGCTACCAGACCTAACAGACGCCATGAGCCGTCTCGTACCCGATGATCAGCGCCTTTACCGGCATGTAGCGGAAGGCCCTGACGACATGCCGGCCCATATAAAATCAGCTTTAACCGGCGTTTCGCTTTCAATTCCGGTGCAAGCCGGCGAACCACGGCTTGGCACATGGCAGGGCATATATGTTTTCGAACACCGTACGGCACCGCATGGCAGGCAAACTGCGCTCCATTTATTTGGCGAATAGCTTAGTTAGAGCGGCCGACACTTCAATCCATCTACCTTACGCCCACCTACCAATATTTTTGATTTCCAAAGACACGCCAATGACTTACCATGAAGCTCAATGTAATGAGAAAAATGGGGTTCCCGCATGCCAACAGCTTTTGTAACAGGTGCCACCGGCTTTTTGGGCCGCCACATCATTGATGTATTGTTGGAAGCTGGCTGGGATGTAACAGCAATGGTGCGCGACACCGCCGCCGCCGCAAAAATACTAAGCAGTAAAGTTACATTGATCAAAGGTGACCTCTCGCAACCAGAAACCATTCGGGGGGCCATGCCTACGGGGCTAGACTGCGTCTTTCATGCAGCCGCAGACACCAGCACCTGGAATAAAGAAGCTGAGCGGCAAGCCCATATCAATATTGAGGGCACGGCGACATTGCTTCAGGTGATCCTCGATAAAGAAGTCAAACGCATGGTCCATGTTTCTTCTATTGCCGTTTTCGGTGACCATACAGAGGTCATTACCGAAGAAACATCTCGGAGTGGAGCCTCTAGCTGGATCAGCTATTCTCGCACCAAAGCCTACGCGGAACGTAAAGTAAAAGAGGCTGTTGATCGAGGACTTGACGCCACCATCGTTAATCCCACTCATATCGTAGGCCGCTATGATGCCCACAACTGGGCACGCCTTATTACAATGCTAGCGGCGGGTAAATTACCTGGCACACCTCCGGGCAACGGCAACTTTGCGAATGGCCGTGCGGTAGCTGAGGCAATCCTTGCAGCGTATCACAACGGCAAGTCAGGCGAAAATTACATACTCGGCGGGCCCTCAGCGTCTTTCTTTGAATTTCTGAGTATTGCTGCTACCAAATTGAACATAGCCCCGCCCAAAAAACCGACCCCAGCTTTTCTTCTTAGGATCGCCGCTAGCTTTATGACGGTTTTTGCAGCCTTCAGCGGCAAAAGACCAATGATGACACCCGAGGAGGCACATTTTTCTTGTGAAAAGATGGAAGCTAATTGCGAAAAAGCGGTGCGTGAACTTGGCTATGAAATGGTACCGCTAGAGCGTTCAATTGATGAATGTATTGCCTATTGCCGCGAGCAAGGCGCACTATAAAGGTACGCAAAGAAGCAACGATAATGGATAGCTTTCAAACGCCTAATTTTAGTCAAATTGCTTTTTTAAAAGCTTGTTAACACCCTTCCCCCACGCTTGAGGAGCAGACAAAACTTTATCAGGCAAAGGAGGTATTTATGCCTCACTCTTCTCGCTTTCCTTCTGGCGGCGGCGGCTCTAGAAATGCGCCCAGTCACGGCCCATTAATCGGCCATATTACCGACGTAACCCCCGCGTCGCTGCGGCTCGATGTTGACCAGTCCCTGGCGCAGGAAACGGTAGGCGCCGCCGTATTATTTCGGTTAGGGACCATCTTTAAGGTAGCTGTGGCAGATAGCTTCATCTTTGGGGCCGTATGCTCTGTTGATCAAAAAGAGGGCAGCACACACTCTTTGTCAGTTCAAATTGATCTGCTCGGCGAACTTGGCCCGTCCGGTTTCTCGCGGGGGGTAAAAACGTTTCCCCTTCCTGGCAGCGCCGTCCTAAAAGCAACCAACGCTGATCTAGCCATTATTTTTGCGCCCCAATCCGATGACAGCATCCGAATAGGTACGGTATTTCCCAATGGAGATGTCCCCGCGGCCTTGCAGAGCGAGGCACTGCTATCCAAGCATTTTGCTATTCTTGGCAGTACCGGCACAGGGAAGTCGACCATGGTTGCGCTGTTGATCCACCGCATGGTCGAAAAGCACCCAAACGCCCACATCGTGATCCTGGATCCACACGGCGAATATGCTAGTGCTTTTTCCTCAAACGGTGTGCATATTTCTACGGATGATTTGGCGCTACCCTATTGGCTGATGAATTTTGAAGAACATGTCGAGCTTTTTGTTGGCCGCAACACAGCGGGCCGCGAAGCTGAGATCGACATCTTGAAAAATTGCCTGCTTTCCGCCCGCAAGAAAGCCGCCCCTATCTATAAGTTGTCCCGTCTAACCGTGGATACGCCAGTTCCCTACAAATTAACCGACCTTTTGCAGGCAATTGATGCAAGCCTAGGCAGCTTGGAAAAGGCTGATGAACCCCGGCCCTATCTGAAACTTCGTAACAAAATTGAAGAATTACGGGGCGATCGGCGCTTTGCCTTCATGTTCTCCGGCATGATGGTACAAGACACGCTGGCCGATCTTGTCTCAAAACTGATGCGCTTCCCTGTCGAAGGCAGGCCGATCTCAACGCTCGACCTTTCTGGTGTTCCTGCCGATATTGTTGATGTCGTCGTATCATTGCTGAGCCGGCTTGTTTTTGATTTTGCGATGTGGAGCAAGCGCCACAGTGGTGCGACACCTATCCTTTTGGTGTGCGAGGAAGCTCACCGCTATGTGCCTCATATGGCGCTAGACACCAATATACAGTCTGCAAGGAAATCATTGGAACGCATTGCAAAAGAAGGCCGTAAGTATGGGGTTTCATTGGGCCTTGTATCCCAACGGCCATCAGATTTATCTGAAGCTGTGCTCAGCCAGTGCGGCACTATCATTTCTATGCGCCTCAACAATGGCAAAGATAGGCAGTTTGTTGCCAATACCATGCCTGACGGTGCAGGGAGTTTTCTCGCGGCCTTGCCTACTTTGCAAAACAGAGAATGTATTATCGCCGGGGAAGGCGTCGCGTGCCCCATGCGGGTACAGTTGGATTTTCTCGATGAACACAGAAGACCAGCAAGCGATGACCCTCATTTCAGCCTAGCTTGGAAACAAGATATCGATTGTCTTAACAACTTAGTAAGTGATACCATCGATAACTGGAGACGGGGAGTTAGATAGGAGAAAGCGGTGAGTTTTGGCGTAAAGGTACACTATGAAATACTAGGCCGCCGAAGCACCAGCTGGACCATCCTCGAAGTTATCGACGATAGAAGTAGTGCAACCGAAAAAGCCGAGCAACTTTGGAATACCAGAGGCTATAAAGGTATCCGGGTTTTAAAAGAAACCTATAACAAGCAAAATCACGAATTTACCTCAGTGGAAATTCTGTCGCGTGGCAGTGTCGGAAAAACATCAAAATATGACGAAACCGGTACCATCTCGCCGTGCCTATCGCCTGATGATCTTTATAGCCCGGACGGCCTGCGGTCGATCTGGCAACTGCTTGGCAACACGTTGAAAGATTGGCGCATAACGCCTACTGAACTGCTTCATAACCTTGAGCATTATTACAAGCTTTATAATTTCGGTGACAAACTACAAAATGCCGTCCAGCGAACCGCTGTATCGTTCGAAGATACTGAAGGGTCCATACAGGACCGCATGAAAAAATTATATAGAGTTATCGACGCTTCGGTCGACATAATGAAGGCGAACAAAGAGAGCGTTCCCTCACTTGAAATGGGCAGGCTAAAGCCGATAATTGTTTCCTTGGAAAAGAAACCCAATAAACAGTTTTTATTGATATCAGCCATGGTCGATTATGTGCGACCCGCCATGACGATGGGTGACAAATTTGGCCGAATTGCAGTGTTCCTGGCAAAGGGCAGGGCTGAATGGGTAACCGAAAGCCTTGATCAGCTACTGTCGGAATTCCTCATGCACAATAGTGTGCTTGATGCCATGCTCGGGGAAAAAGATGACCGCGGCATGTTCATGACAGAACTCGCACATTTGCAAGCTGGAAGTTTAAGCGTCCTTGAAGAAGGTAATTGGTCTTTCACTTTCAGCACCGAGTGCCTACGCATCAACGGGTTTCTTGCCGACAGTATGTTGCCAATGTGCTCGCGCGTTCTCTTCAACCGGCTCAAAGCCGAATTATCATCCTCCAAGCAGATTAATGATGACGGGTTAATCGCCCAACTTGAAACGCTGAACGAGCTGCAGGAAACAATTCTAAACCTGAAGCAAGACGTTCATTCAATTGATGCGATCAACCAAGAAATCGTAAGCCGCGCCGGTCGCCTGATCAACAGTCAATCTATCAGTGACTTGATCATGGGTATCAAGCAACCAATTGCGCAAATTCACGCCCTTTTGGATTTGGAAACCGTGACAATCGGCAACAGTAACAAGCGCACAGTAGCAAACTTCATTTTACCAATTTTGGCGAACCCTATGCATGAAGGCACATTTATGGGGCTAGGCCAGCAACCTCTTGCTCGCATGAATGAGCTTGTAGGGTTACAAAAAAAAGTAATGGCTGCCAGCTTTTCAGAGATGCACCGGCGGCAAATTGCAGAAAAGCTGGATACATTCTGCCGTACCATTCTCAACAATACGCAAATTCTCAAAAAATTACATCAGCGTGATGTAAGTTTACAAAAGAAGACCGAACAGTTGTTATCGATGATGGCCGATGGCTATTTCACGGCTGGCGATTGCTTTGACCGTGCTGAATTACAGGCACGCGCCTATATGAAACAACCAGGTTTCACTGAAGGCCTTATCGCAGGTATGGGACGTGCTGCCGCAGAGCAGGCCTTGCTGGAATTCAAGACGCTTTTGGACGACTCCGGGTTTTCCGCACAAGATGAACAGGCTGACCCTGAAAAAGAAGCCCCTGAACCCGTTCAGGAAGAGTCCGAAGGAATAGCAGCTCTTAAGGACCCATCAGTAGTCGGCGATTACGGCGCGGAACTAAGCGCCCCGAAAGTATAAGCCGATCAAAAGTCCGAGATAATACCTTTATTTTCCCAGTCACCATAGCGCGTAGGCTCTGGCCCTTCACGGCCACCATATTCTTTAGCGTTTGGCTTCAACTTTTCTTTTGGTGCAGCTTCTGGTGCAGCTTCTGGCTTTTCATCTGCAGGTGATTTTTCGTCGGTCATCGGCTATTCCTCAGGGTCTCTGGGCGCTGTAAGCCCTTCTTTCCCAGCCCTGTACCAGAAATAAGCCCCAAATAAAACCACAACCGCCGGCAACACCATGCCAAACTCGCCGCTATAAAGCCGGGTTTCTTCATATTTGATCGTCATCCGGTCGAACAGGATGAGCGCAAAAGCATTATGAGCCGCGTGCAAGATGGCCGCAGTCCAGACACTGCCGGACTTCAAACGCAGATAGGTCATGATGAACGACATACCAATGCACAAAATAGTAAAATTCAGCATCTGCAGGTTTAAGCCATACGGCCCCGCATTATACTTAGTGTAATACACGAGCGGGGCATGCCATGCGGCCCAGATAAGCCCCACGATCAGTGATGTTACCGGAAACGAGAAATGGCGCATCAGCTGAGGCGTTAAAAACCCACGCCAACCGATCTCTTCCCCGAGCGCAGTGCCCGTGTGCCAGATCATGTCGACAATGCCGAGGATGGCGAAAGCGAACAACACAACGCTTACATCAGACCAACCCGAGAGGCCTAGCGTATCGCGAATATCATGTAGAAAGCGTGGATCAATCACACCGCCAATACCTGCAAGCCAGATAAAGCCGTATGCTACAAGGCCATAAAAAATAGGGATAAAGTAGGAATACCACTGCCAGCGCGCCTGGCCCCATTTCCAACCGAGTACACTGATGCGCATTCCGCATAGTTTGCAGGTTGCCAGCGCCGCTAAACCCGGGCTCCACATTAGCGCCGCGATATAATACCGCCGAAGCGCTAATTCAATCGTCAGAAAATAACCAACGCTGGAGAATGCCGCGAGCAACACCAAAAATACCAGAATACAATATTTCTTGGGAATGCGCCCAACCAGAGGCCTCTCGGCCGAAGCGCTGCTACCGTCTAGTGCGTCGGATTGCGCATCTGATGATGGATCAGTTGCTGACATAATCGTCCTTTGGCCTTCGTTACTACCACTCTGATACTATTATTAACCGACTTAAAAACAGTTTGTAAGCAAAACTGTACAGTCTTGAACCAAAGTATACGTGTTCATATATAATATATTAACGTCAGTGACACTGTTGGGCTTGCTGGCAAACCAAAGGACTAAAACATGAGTATTGCCCGCACGGGCTTATTGATGGCCGCGATGACTGCCCTATTCCTTACCTTCGGCTTAATGCTCGGCGGCGAGGTGGGTATGGTGTTGGCCTTTGTCTTCGCGGCAGGCATGAATGTTTTCGCCTATTGGAAATCCGATAAAATGGTCCTGCACATGCACGGCGCCCAGCTCGCTGACAGCAGAAGTGCGCCTGAGCTTGTGAGCATAGTCGATATGCTTGCCCTAAAAGCAGGTCTGCCAAAACCGGCAGTTTATATTATTGATAGTGAGCAACCCAATGCTTTTGCGACAGGGAGGAACCCAGAAAACGCCGCCGTCGCCGCCACCACAGGACTGCTGAAAAGATTAAACCGGCAGGAAATTGAAGGCGTGATGGCACACGAGCTGGCGCACATTAAAAACCGCGATACGCTGACGATGACGATAACGGCTACACTGGCAGGCGCCATTTCTATGCTGGCTACTTTCGCCTGGTTCTTTGGCGGGGACCGCAATAACCCAATGGGCCTGCTCGGAACTATATTAATGATGATCCTTGCCCCCGTCGCCGCGATGCTGGTGCAAATGGCCATTTCCCGCACACGCGAATTTGCAGCCGACAAAATGGGGGCTGAAATATCCGGCAACCCAATGGCGCTGGCCAGTGCCCTGAATAAACTCCATAACGGGGTCGCTCAAACTCATAACCCACGGGCAGAGAAAAATCCGGCGACAGCTCATCTGTTCATTGTGAACCCGCTTAAAGGGAAGTCCTTCGACAGCTTATTTTCAACGCACCCACGGATGGATATCCGCATTGCAAAGCTCGAAGCATTAGCCGTAAACATGGGCCCTTCGGGAATACGCAATACGGAGCGCTATGCGCCTAAAGCGCATAGGCAGGTCAGCAAAATTTCTCAGCCTCACAATATAAACGTAACCGCTGACCACCCCTGGGGTAGGTCTAAACAAAAAACTAGCCTGCACAAACCAGCAAGCAGCGGCTCTGTACCCGAGGCCGGCCAACAAAAAGCCCCAAAACTAAAAGGGCCTTGGGGCTAATATTCAGATAAGTTAGTCGCCGGTTTCAGGATCAGCCAAAAGTCTTCTTGGCCAAATCACCCAAATTTACATCTGGCCGTGCGCCGAGGTGCGAGATAACTTCTGCAGCGGCCATGCCGCCAAGTTTAGCGCAATCCTCAAGGGGTTTTCCGTTCGTCAAACCATAGAGAAAACCTGCAGCGTACAGATCTCCCGCGCCTGTTGTATCCTCAACAGTTGCGGGCATTGCAGCGATGCGAATGATCTCACCGCCGGAAATCACCGCAGAGCCGTTCTCACCAAGCGTAATGGCAGCAAGCTTGCCGATGGCCTGCAGTCTTTCAAACGCAGCATCTAGGTTATCCACTTCAAAAAGAGACAAGATTTCGGCTTCATTAGCGAAAAGGATATCGACCTGATTTTCAACTAAATCCATAAACTCGGCGCGGAACCGGCCAACGCAGAAGCTGTCAGAGAGGGAAAGTGATACCTTGCGGCCTGCTTTGTGGGCAAGATCGTACGCTTTCAGCACCGAAGCTTTCATTGTCGGCGTATCCCAAAGATATCCTTCGACATACAGTATTTCAGCGGCAGAAATGGTGGTTTGGTCCACATCCTCTGGTGTCAGTTCTGTACAGGCGCCGAGGAAGGTGTTCATGGTGCGCTGCGCATCTGGCGACACCAAAATCATACTGGTCGCCGTAGGCGCGCCCGTTTTTGCAAGGGCAGTTTCAAAAGAGACGCCTGCCGCGCGGATATCATGGCAAAAAACACCACCGAGCTGATCATCGTGCACTTTGCCTATATAACCTGCGCTACCACCAAAAGAAGCAATTGCAGCAGCTGTGTTACCGGCAGACCCGCCGGAACGCTCAATAGCAGGCGGCATATCAGCATAAATGGTGGCCGACGTTTCAGCGTCCACCAACATCATTGAGCCTTTGACCCGGTCATGCTTTTCGAGAAAACTATCCTCAACGCGCGCGATGATATCGACGATCGCATTACCCATGCAAAGTACCTGTGTAGCTGCCATTTTACTGTCTTCCCAATGAATTGTAGCGTTAGAGCGCACCATAAGAAATGACAGCGGGATTGCAAGCGCTTCCTGAAGCGCCTATCTATACAAACCGGCCAAGAAAAATAATAAACTCAGCGAGGACCAACAATGATTGGCACAGCCCTTAATCGTACCTGGCAGCAAATGCTGCATCCCAAATTTCGCAGCGTTTTTCTAACGGCTATTTTAGCCGCCGCAGCAACGTTGGGTCTTTTGGTTTTCGTACTGGATTTATATTGGCCAACAAGTTTCACCGTTGAACCCGGTTGGTTTGACTGGGAGTGGTTCAACGGCTTCAGTGGCACCATTTCAGCAGCCGGCTTTTGGTTTCTTACCAGCATGGCATCCTATCTACTCTTTCCGCCCGTTGTGACACTGGTGATGGGCCTGCTGATTGACAAGATCGCCACGGCCGTTGAAGAAGAGCATTACCCAAACCGCTTGGGCACACGCGATGTGCCATACGGCGATATTATTGTCAGCGCTTTGAAACTTGCGCTTTTGATGATCACAGTGAACCTGATCGCGCTCATCCCTTATATCATTCTCTTTTTCATGGGCGGCTTTGGCTTCATTATTCTTTTCGTCGCCATCAATGGGTTTTTATTGGGCCGTGAATATTTTGAAATGGTTGCGCTCCGCCATATGGATAGGCGCGCAGTGGCGCACTTCCGCGTCCAGCACGGCGGGCGTATTTTTGTGGTCGGTGCAATGGTCGCTGGCATGTTCCTGGTGCCATTCCTCAATATACTCGCCCCGATCGTTGGAGCTGCAGTGATGACCCATATTTTTCATAATCTGCCTGAACGCAGCGGTGAAGGAGCACGCCGTTAATGCGGGCCTTCCTAATAAGTATAGTATTTCTAGCCCTGGGTGGCTGCGCGACTGGTGGCACATTGGCTCCGGAAGCACCGCCCGCGCCGACTGTAAACGAAACGCCTCAAGCGCTTATTATTGAAACGCCGCCAGTGGTAGAAGAGCGGGTTCAACTAGTTCCGCAGGTGACCGCACTAGAGGGCCTTAACCCTAAACAGGTACAGGCCAAACTTGGAGAACCGAGCTTCGTACGGCGCGACGCAAATGTGCAGGTGATGCTGTTTGAAACCAAAACTTGCGTGTTCGAGGTTATCTTTTTTGAACCGACGCCCGGCGAACATTTTACAGCCGCGAAAATCAATGCCCGCACGCGCAAAGGCGTTCAAACTGATGTGCAGCAGTGCCTCGGCCATATTATCCCAGGCGGCGCATGGCTTGACGGCACTCAGACCATTGTTGCCGCAGCGAACTGATCAAGGAAAGCCCGTATGCAGCGTTTTGATATAGACTTTGCCACAGTCGTGAAACTGATTGTCTGGAGCACCATAGTCGGCGCTGCACTCTACTGGTTAGAATGGAGTACCGGCGAAGTGTTTGGCTGGGCCGCAAACAAAGTCGCCCACGCGTGGGCATGGATCGCGGGGACTGGTTTCAAATATATGCTTCTGGGCGCAACAATTGTCGTGCCCATTTTCCTAATTTCCCGGCTACGGAAACGCTAAGGCCATGGCGCAGCTTTATGATCCTGCTGGTAATGACGACCGGCTCGTAGCGCCTGCAACAGAGCACAACCGGGATGTCATCTACGATATTTTGAAGGATGTATTACCATCCAATGGTACGCTGCTGGAAATTGCTGCTGGAACGGGCGAGCATTCGGCATATTTTGCGCCCAAATTCCTAAACCTGATGTGGCAGCCAACGGATATTGACCCCTCCCACCTGCGTAGCATTGATGCGTGGCGCGCAGACGCAAGCTCCGCGACCCTCCTGCCAGCCCAATCCTTCAATGTGTTATCGGACGACTTAAAGGTGCTGAATTTGGAGGCGCCTCTTGCGGCTGCGCTTGCCATCAACCTTATTCATATTGCGCCGTGGACGGTGGCCGAGGCGTTGTTCGAGAAAGTTGGCGCAGGTCTTACCAAAGGCGGCATCTTGTATCTGTACGGTCCCTACAAGCGGGACGGTGTTCATACATCCGCCTCCAATGAGCAGTTTGAAGGCTGGCTGAAAGCGCGTGATCCGGCAAACGGCGTTCGGGACATGAAAGCCGTGACAGCGCTCGGTACAAAAGCAGGGTTTACAGAACCGGACGTAATTCCAATGCCTGCAAATAACTTCTCACTGATCTTCCGCAAGCTCTAAAGCTTACGCAAAGGTGCAGCCACGCCAGGCGAAGTCAACCAAAGCTGCGCCCTATCAATTGGGCACAAAAAAAGCGCCCGAAATGAGCGCTTTTCTACCTCTCCGCAAACCAAGACTTACTGAACTGCTTTTGTGCTTTCAGCTGTATCGTTTGCTTCGGTTTTCAAATCATAATGCTTGGAGTATCGCTTGGCGATGCGTTCTACCGGCAACAGGATAAACACGTCTGTTGTCCCAAACTGCTTATCAACAACCGCGCCGTTGCCGATCAGGCATCCAAGGCGGAGGTAGCCCTTAATCAGCGGAGGAAGCGCGCGGCGTGCCTTTCGAACATCAATATCATCTTGCGCAATCAAGTTCATTTCTTCATGCATTCCGCTAAGCGCCGTAACCTTGAAGTCTTCCGCTACCAAATGGTTATGATACAGATACGCAAGTGGCTCTTTCAGCTCAGCCGGGTCGGTGCCATCAAAACTGGCGCAGCCAAACATATAGGCGATATTGAATTCTTTGAGATATTCCGCAATGCCCTGCCAAAGCAAGTTAATGGTGGCGTTCGAGCGGTATTCTTTATGCACACAGCTGCGGCCAAGTTCGAGTAACTGCTTGCCTTCGCCCATTTCCTTGCGAAAATGATCCGTCATCAAGGGGCCCAGATCAAATTCGCCAGCCGAGTAAAAGCCTTCATGCGCTTCAGCTATTTCCTGCCGGAGGAGCCGGTAAGTACCAACGATGCGTTTGGTTTTTGGTTTGTCGTGATCGATCACCAGAAGGTGGTCACAAAAAACATCATACGGGTCCATATCCCGCTTGGTAATTTTCATTTTCCACGTGGGTTTAGCTTGCATTTCTTCATAGAAAATGTTGTAGCGCAATTTCTGCGCAATTTTTATTTCCTGAAAGGACCGTGCAAGACGTACCTCAATACTGCCTTTTCGAACATACGAAGGCGCCCCAGCCATCGCTTGCGCAGCAGCAACACTTGGTCGCAACGGTGCATATTTTTTCATATGTTTAACCCACTAGCTTTATTATTTTTATACCGCAGTCATACAGCCAACTAATTGCAGTAACATTACAGCCTTCTGTTACCACAATGACATCACATGTTCGCCCGTGCATTCACTTTTTCAAGATCAGCCGTGATTTTTTTGGAGTGCCGGCTCATGCCCAATGTTCTTTTTCCAGAGAATCATCAATACCACGAGGCCCGGCAGAGCCAAAGCCGTTGAGACCAGAAAAAATTGTGTCCAATCCATGCTATCGGCAATTTTCCCTGAAAACCCGCCAAAAAAACCGCGCGCTAAACTCGATAAAGTGGACAAAAGCGCATACTGCGTGGCGGTGAAGGATAGGTTACAAAGACTAGCAAAATAAGCCACCATCACAGTACCGCCAATTCCCGTGGCAAAATTCTCAAGCCCAATGGTGATCGCCAGCGCCGTGGTGTCATGCCCAATAATACTGAGCCAAACAAAACCCAGGTTAGTGACCATCATGAAAATAACGCTAACCAACAACGCCTTGTAGGTCCCGAGCCACCAGTAAACACCGATACCCGCAGCACCGCCTGCCGCCGCTGCAATAGCGCCGACAGCCTTGTTAGCAAAAGCCATTTCAAGCAATGTGTATTCTAATTCAACAAGGAATGGCCCGGTCATAATAGCGGCCATAACGTCGCCAAACTTCACCAAAACAATAAACAGCAGGATCCAGTGCCAATTGCGTCTGAGGATAAATTCCTTGAACGGTAATATTACGGCTTCATAAATTTTGAACCAGAAGTTATTGCCGTAAGATTTACGTTCCTCCGACAGAAACACGCCTTCTTTGATGGAGGGTTCGCCAACCCAGAACACTGTAATAACGCCAGGAAGCGCAAGCAGAGGCAATAAAGCGATAGCAAGCCCCCACGTTGAATAGGCAGCAATAGTGAACACGCCAGCACCAGCTATCAGATTGGAAAGCCTGTAGCCCCACGTATACATACCAGCACTGTGGGCAAGATCACGTTCCTCAGTAATTTCAATACGGTAAGCATCAATTATAATATCAAGGCTGGCAGAGAGAAAGCCAATAGCAACCGCCATCTGTCCCATCGCGATCAAGTTATCGGCTGGGTTCAAAGTGCTAAGATACAAAATGCTGGCCGCCATAGCGGTCACGATAATTAAAAGCCACAGACGCCTAGGGCCAAAAGCTCGCGCCCACCGTCCAAAACTCAGTTTATCCAATATCGGTGCCCAAAGCACTTTCAACGAATAAGGCAAAGTTGCCAGCGTAAAAAGACCGATAGTAGTTTTGCTAATACCGTACTTTGACAGCCAAACCGTCATCACGCCAAGGATCAAAGTCAGCGGAAAACCGCTGGTCATGCCGAGCATAAAGGCAGCCAGCAACGGTTTTTTGAAAAAAGTCCCAATAAAGCGGATGGTTTTGCTTACTTTAGACTCGGCAACTTGCGAAGGATTATTCATTCAATCAGTGGCTCATGTAGGGGAAAAAGTTGCTCGCTCATGAAGTCATCATCGCTGGATCAACCAAGATCCAGAGGCCTTCGGCCTTGGCGATAAGCTTGCGGTCTCTATCAAAAACCGCAGTGCCGGACCGACGCTTGCGGCCACTGCCGCCCAAATCCCACCCAAGCACAGTCGCGTCGCCAGAAGCCGGAAGCGGGGCTATAATTTCCGTCGTCAATTTGCCGAGCAATGCCGCCTCGCCGGGCGCACAGGCAAAATAACCAGGGCAATCGAGCGCTGACCACAAAAATTCAGGCATCACATTGCCTTCAGTGTCCGCTAAACCATCATGCAAATGCCAAACACCCGCAACCATGTCATCGTGGCCGTCAACCATTTTAGAATAGATGCACAAGCCGTCACGGTGCTTACGGTTTGTACCGCACACGAAACAACCACTAAAAGGGGCGAACGCTGCAGGTTTACCTGACGCCGAGACAGGCGAGCCTGTCAAAATCAGCGGATTCGGTAATTTAGGCACTTCCAGATCAAGCGTTGCAGCTTCAGCTACGCCGATTAGGCGGCCGCCTTCGTGCATTTCAACTTTGCCGTCAACGCGGCGCAGTTCGATTTGAGTTTCGAGCGGAGGCGGGGCCTTCAGGCTTACTGTAGCCGAACCGCCAATAAGATTGGCCATCAAACCACAGCAATAACCGCCGTTACCGCTTTTAGGCGGCCCATTATAACGAGCATCAATTTGAATTCTAATTGTCACGTGCGTCCTCCGAGCGGCCAACACTAAGACCTATTGGGTATAGTGTGCAAGCTGATCCTTTAATAGTGTGCGCGGCTGTACACCTAAGATTAGCACTTCCTTCCGTGCCTACATGAGAGTATGAAGCGCGCATGGGCACCTAGACTGCGACAATCATGAGAATGGCAGGACATCGGAATGAGCGATCAGAACACCAATAAAGCTGCTGCTGGCGGCTTGAAAGTACGCGAAGCAGCCGTGCGCGCTTTGATGGCCATTACCCTCAAGAAGCGCCCCTTTGATGCTGCTCTGGATACCATCACCGATACGGCTAACCTGAACGCCCGAGACCGCGCCTTTGTGCTCAACCTTTTGATGCTTTGCTTAAGGCGGTACGGCAGCCTCAAGGCCCTGCTCGCCAGTTTGCTAGAGCGCGGCCTGCCGCGGAACGCTACTTGGACAGAAGCCGCCCTTATCACCGGCCTTGCGCAAATCCTGTTGATGCGCACTGCAGACTATGCCGCCGTGAATGAAACCGTCACACTGATCAAAAACCTGCCCGGTAAGGAAAATGGTTTTGCTGGCCTTGTGAATGCCATCTTGCGCCGTGCTAGCCGTGAGCAAGACGAGCTGTTGGTTAAACTGAACGCAACCCCTGGCAAAGATCTGCCAACCTGGGTTTTTGACAATTGGACAGAAGCCTACGGCGAGCGCACTGCCATTGCGATAGCGTCCACCTTGCAACATACACCGTCGCTGGACATCTCACTTCGCGCGGACGCTGACCCGAAAGAATGGGCAAAGAAGCTCGACGCAACCATCTTGCCGACAGGGTCGCTTAGGCGCGAAGTTGGCGACGTAACGGCCTTTGAAGGCTACGATGACGGCTTGTGGTGGGTCCAGGACTGTGCCGCCGCAATCCCGGCAACGCTGTTCGGCGACATCAAAGGCAAGACTGTACTCGATCTGTGCTCAGCCCCCGGCGGCAAGACCATGCAGCTGGCGTCTCAGGGCGCAAATGTCATCAGCATTGACCGGTCGGCACCACGTCTTAAAAGGCTCAGTGAAAATTTGGCCCGCACCAATCTAACTGCAGACGTTGTCGTTAGCGACGCTGCCAAATTCCGAACTGTAAAAAAGGTAGATCATATCTTACTCGACGCACCGTGCAGCGCAACAGGCACCTTGCGCCGCAACCCGGATGTTATCTGGACCAAAACACAGGCTGATGTCGACAAGCTTGCCAACCTGCAAGCCCGCTTACTTGATCACGCATTTGACCTGCTGCCGGTTGGTGGCACACTGGTGTACTGTGTCTGCTCTCTGGAAACACAAGAAGGCATTGAGCAAATCAGGTCCTTCCTCGACCATGTTACCAACGCAGCGCGCCTGCCTATAACACCCGATGAGGTTGGTGGCTTGGCTACGCTCATCACAGACGACGGTGACCTGTTATGCCTGCCGTCCGACCCTGCGCTTGAAGGCGGCATGGATGGCTTTTTTGCTGCCCGTATAGTCAAGAACTAGGCGTTAATTGCTGCCACTATATGCCCAGCTAAACTGCCCCTTATTTTATCCCTAAAACACTGCTGCAATCCTTGCAGCACCGGGGCTTACCTGTTATGGGTGCGCTATGCAGAAGCCAACCCGAATTGCCCCGTCCATCCTGTCCGCAGATTTTGCGAAATTGGGTGAAGAAGTGCGTGCCATTGATACGGCAGGCGCCGATTATATCCATGTTGATGTAATGGATGGCCATTTTGTCCCCAACATCACCATTGGCCCAGACGTGGTGAAGGCGCTTAGGCCGCACACAAAAAAGGTGATGGATGTGCATCTGATGATCACGCCGGTTGATCCTTTCATCAAAGCTTTTGCCGACGCAGGCGCAGATATAATTACCGCACAGATTGAGGCAGGCCCTCATCCGCACCGCACGTTGCAGGCGATCCGTGCAGAAGGTGTGAAGGCAGGGATATCACTTAATCCCTCAACACCTGAAAGCAGCATCGAGTATTTGTATGATACGCTCGATTTGATTTTGGTGATGTCAGTGAACCCTGGGTTTGGTGGGCAATCTTTCATCTATAGCCAGTTAAAAAAGATCGAAGCCATTCGGGCCCGCATTGATGCGCTCGGCCTTGATATTGACCTGCAGGTCGACGGTGGCGTGAACCGGGATATCGCACCGCAGTGCATTGCAGCAGGCGCTGATCTGCTGGTAGCTGGCAGTGCCACTTTTAAAGGTGGGCCATCCGCTTACGCTGAAAATATTAAAGCGTTACGCGGCTAGATAATTTACGGTTACGGCAGCGTAATAAAATACTGAAAAGATATGCTGAACGCGGTACTTTAAGCGCACGGCATTGGGTTTTAGGGGCAAAGGGACATTGGCGCTATGAATGCCGCCCTCGATCACATTGCAGGATTTTCCTCCAGCGCGCCGCTTTCGCGGACGACGCTCAGACGCGGGAAAAACCCTGGTTTTGTAGGCAATCTGTTTGCGCCTTTAGGCCGCGGCATCCGCGAATGGGGGTACGGCACCCGCCTTTATACGCATCGCCTTAAAGGCCGACATCCGGTTCAGTTGCTCGGCAGCCTAAAGGACCCGGCGCACGGTAACGCCACACTTGGATCTGCAATAATTGGCGGCGATATGCTGCACGGCACAGAACAGCTAAAGCTTGGCATCCATTTCTGGAGCCGCTTAGCAAGCGCGCGGCCTAGCCTGATAAACCATGCCCACAGCTATAACTGGTTGCAGGACCTAGCACAGACAAGCAAAGGGAGCGTTGCGCGAGACACTGCTGAGGCTTTGATCACAAGCTGGATAACCGTTGGTGCCGAATGGGACAAAACTATTTGGCAGGCAGATATTCTCTCTAAACGGTTAATCAACTGGCTATCGCATGCCCCGCTGATCCTGTCCTCAATGGATCTGGTATACCGCTCAAAAGTCTTGCATTCAATGGCACGACAAACTCGGCACCTGATGCGCACCTGCGGAGATGCTACTCCTGGTATCGCCGTGCTTGAGGCTGCTGCAGCGCTGATGCTTTCTGGCTTACTGCTACCGGGCGGCAACGCATGGGAAACCAAAGGCGCCAGACTGATGCGCCAAGCCGTGGCTGAATTCATCCTGCCAGACGGCGGTCCCGCGACACGTAACACTGCCGATGCCTTGCGTGCGATGCAGTTATTAATCTTGTTGCGAGACGCCTATATCGAGACGGATAGTGACCTGCCACCGTGGGTTCAGATCAGCCTTGACCGGCTCGCGCCTTTTGTTCGCACCATGCGGCACATTGACGGCAGCTTTGCCCATATTGGCGGTGTATCTGCCGAATGTAATTTTAGCGCGGATGCCATTTTGGCTGCCAGCAAAGCCAAAGGCAAAGCCATAGAAAATGCCTCGCACGTTGGCATTCAGCGCCTGCAGGTTCGCACCAGCTGCGTGATTATGGATTGCGGGCCGGCGCCGCAGCCGCGGCTTTCCCGTTCCGCACATGCAAGTACAGGCTCGTTCGAGTTTTCGGCGGGGCAAGAGCGACTGGTCGTAAATATGGGCCCTGCAGCGCGCTCGGGAGCGCTCGCGCAGCTCGCAGGCCTATCGCGCGCAACAGCTGCGCATTCGGCGCTGGTGATTTCCGACACCAACAGCAGCCGCATTTTGGAAAACGGGCTCATCGGCGCAGGCGTTGCTGAAACACTGACCATCCGCGAAAAACTAGAAAACGGCACGCGCGTAAAACTAATGCACGATGGCTACCTCGCCCGTTTTGGCGTCAAACACGAGCGGGTACTGACCCTTTCAATGGACGGTAAAAAGCTGACAGGAACCGATAAGCTCTATGGCCCCAAGATAAAAAAATTAGCGGGCCAAAGCGTGCAGCTACGATTCCACCTTCATCCGCTTATTGAGGCAAGACTTGCCCCAGACGGCCGCATATCATTGGCCACGCGCAGCGGCAAGATCTGGATATTCAGCGTTGAAGGCGGAACGGCTGGCCTGGAAGAAAGCCTCTATCTCGCCCAGCCTGATAGGCCGGTAGGCACGCAGCAGATCGTCGTTACGCTTAAGCTGACCAACCAAAATACGCCCATCTGCGACTGGGCCTTTAGTGAAACAAACCCCTGATATCACAAAGGAAGGCCGCTGTTAGGTGCTGCCTTTTTTTGTTCAACTGTTCAAAATGAGTAAGGTAATCGCCCAATGAACAAAGTTACGATCAAACGTGCTCTGTTATCTGTTTCAGATAAATCTGGCCTCCTTGAGCTCGCCCAAGCTCTGGCGGCTACAGGCGCTGAAATTCTTTCAACTGGCGGATCTGCCAAAGTACTGCGCGATGCCGGCATCCCTGTGAAAGAAGTTGCCGACCATACTGGTTTCCCGGAGATGATGGATGGCCGCGTCAAAACCCTGCACCCAACCATTCACGGCGGGTTACTTGCGCTACGTGATAATAATGATCACGTCGCGTCGATGGCAGCGCACGGTATTGGCGCGATCGATCTTGTCGCCATCAATTTATACCCGTTCGAAGCCACAGTGAAATCTGGTGCTGCTTTTGAGACCTGTATTGAAAACATCGACATCGGTGGCCCTGCCATGGTGCGGTCAGCAGCAAAAAACCACGGGTTTGTAACCATCCTTACCGACCCTGCTGACTACGCTGGCATTATTGCTGAAATATCAGAACACGGCGGCACACTTTTGGAAACACGTCGCACGCTGGCAGCCAAGGCCTACAGCCGTACCGGTTCTTATGATGCCGCCATTGCCCAGTGGTTCGCTGAGCAAAACGGCGAAACCTTCCCTGACAGAATGCCCTTTGCCGGCGAGAAAATTCAGGAATGCCGCTACGGCGAAAACCCGCATCAGGTAGCAGCTTTTTACCGAAATTCAGAAGAGCGCGCCGGGATCGCCACCGCAACCCAGCACCAGGGCAAAGAACTATCCTATAATAATCTCAACGATACAGACGCCGCGTTCGAGCTCGTTAGCGAATTTGACGCCTCCACACCCACAGTTGCCATCATCAAACACGCCAATCCTTGCGGCGTAGCAACGGGTACAACACTAGGCGAAGCATATGCTAAAGCGCTTAAGTGTGACCCAGTTTCCGCCTTTGGCGGGATCGTTGCGTTGAACGCTACGCTCGACGCTGAGACGGCGGCTGAAATTGTGAAAGTCTTCACCGAGGTTATCATCGCGCCAGATGTGACCGACGAGGCGAAAGCGATTATCGCCGCGAAAAAAAACCTGCGCCTGCTTACAACTGGCGGCATGGCTGACCCAACGGTATCTGTGAAAATGGTCAAGTCTGTCTCGGGCGGATTCCTGGTGCAAAACCGCGACACCGGGCGCATCACCGCGGCTGACCTTAAAGTCGTCACCGACCGTAATCCGTCAGAGGCTGAGCTTGCTGATATGTTGTTTGCGTTTCAGGTTGGTAAGCACGTTAAATCAAACGCCATCGTTTATGTACGAGACGGCATGACAGTGGGCATTGGCGCCGGTCAAATGAACCGCCGAGACAGCAGCAGGGTCGCCGCGATGCGAGCAGGCGAAGCCGCTGAAATGGCGGGCGACACAGAAAGCCTGGCTATTGGGTCTGTTGTCGCGTCTGACGCCTTCTTCCCGTTTGCTGACGGTTTGCTGGCCGCCGCTGAAGCGGGCGCAACTGCTGTAATACAGCCGGGTGGTTCTATGCGCGATCAGGAAGTGATCGATGCTGCCAACAAAGCAGGGCTTGCCATGGTCTTCACCGGCATGCGCCACTTCAGGCACTAGACATCAGAGACAGCCGGGCGTGAGCACTTTCCTGCCCGGCGGCCTCTCTTCTCCTCAGGCATAACGCCGCCTTTTTCACTATTGAAACAGCGCCCTCCAGTCCCCATATTAAGGCGGGGAATACGACAGCAGTGAAGGGGAAAAACAATGCAAACCCAATCCTTACCGTTCAAGAGTGCCGATAGCTACGAGGGTTTTGCCGAAACCACAGGCCTGTTACGGCTAGACGGCGAAAACCTCAACATCCAGTTTCAAACCAAAGATGCCATTTTGGGCGTTGTTAAATCTGATATCAAAAATGTGGCAATCCCCATGGATGCAATCGACGATGTTGAATTTAAGAAAAGCATGTGGGGCGGCAAAATTACGTTGCGGCTCAACCAGCTGGATTTAATCAATTCTTTAAGCGGATCTATCGGCGGCAAATTTACTTTTTCAGTAGCCCGTAAGGACCGCGAGCTCGGATCTGAAGTCGCTCGTGCCATTCGACTTGCGCTTTCTGAATACGAATATGATAAAGCGCGCGCGGCTTCTTAAGCGCGGCTTCCCACCAGCACAGCTAAGCCAGAACCTGTGTTAGCTGTTCTATCCGGGCTGCCCATGCGTCAACAGCGTAGGCCTTCGCTGGCACAGCTCCCCAAATTGGCGCTGGCCATGCCGCATCTGTCTTAAAGCGGGCGACCACATGCATGTGGAACTGCGGCACCATGTTGCCGAGCGCGGCAATGTTCATTTTGTCGGCTGAGAACAAAGATTGCATCTTCGCTGAAACCAACGCCGTTTCCCGCATCAGCAGTAGCTGATCTGCCGCGGATAATTCGTGGACTTCCCGAATGCCAAAGCGCATGGGCACCAAAACCACCCACGGATAAGTAGCGTCTTTGGCAAGCAGAACAGTGCATAAGTGTAGCTGACATACTTCCACGGTGTCGGCGCGAAGTTGGGGGTGCAGCTCAAATTTTTCCATGCTAGGGTCCCTTTCAGTAGGAGCCGTTTATGACAATATTAAAGAACATTCGCAAGGCTACAGAAGCCGATATTGCCTTCATTAAAGAGCTGGAAACGCGGCCAGCCAATAGGTTTGTTTACACCTCCGAGGCGGACGAGCACCAAGCCAATATGGCAAACCGAAATTTTCTGTATCTGATAGGCGAGGATACAGCCGGTAATCGGCTGGCCTATGCCATGCTGTTGTACGCTACGGCCACCGATGGTAACCCTACCGTAGAATGGCGGCGTATTATTACCAACAAGCCAGGTGGTGGTACGGGGCGTTTGTTTATGAAAATGGTGCTGCAGCATTTGACTGAAGCGGGGCGCGCCAAACGCGTATGGCTAGATGTTTTCGAAGGTAATGAAGGCGCCATCCGGCTCTATAAAACGTTCGGTTTTAGAGAGACCGGGCGCAGCACTGCAGAAACCGCCTTGGCCGACAAAGCGTCAGGCACGCTCATCATACTGGAACACTCGCTACTTTAGGCATTCTGCTGCCTAATATCAGGACCATTAAAAAACGATATCCAGCCCGGATATTGTTGTTACATCCGCCAAGAATAGCTGATCACCCTGCCCAAAGTTGAGCAGTAGGCCCGTTGTGCCGCCAATATTGGTAACAATTGCGTCTAGCAATATTTCTGCAGCAGACGAAAAGCGTTCGCTATATTGCGTCAATACCAAGCTGTCATTTCCAGCATCAAAATCGAGTATCGTATCTGCGCCGCTTCCGGGCCGGAAAAAGAAGATATCTGCGCCGCCACCGCCTGACAGTATGTCGTCGCCGGTGCCGCCAAAAATTTGGTCATGGCCACCATTGCCGTTTAGCGTATCATCGCCGCTCCCGCCGAACAGCGTGTCATTATCTGCGCCGCCAGAAACACTGTCGTCTCCGCCTGACGCGAAAATTAAATCGTTCCCGTTTTCACCAGAAATTACGTCGTTAACGCCGACTGCATCGTCGTCATTCCTGCCGCCGTATAGCGTATCATTGCCAGCGCCGCCGTTTATTGTATCTGAGCCTGTACCACCGCCCAGTTCATCCCCGCCGAATGACCCTTGCACAAAATCGTTGCCGAGCCCGGCATAGATCACATCCGGTGCGACAGATCCAAAATCCTGCACCGTTTCTACACCATCACCGTCCACGTCAAACCGAGGACTTCCGCCATAAATAGTATCGTCGCCAGCGCCTCCAAACAGCGTGTCAGAACCGTCTAATCTTTCCTCTAGCGAACGAAAAGTGGATGTCTGAGGATCTGTGGTAATAAGCTGGCCACCAACGATAAAATCATTGCCGCCCCCAGCACCAATAAGATCATTACCACTGCCACCAACAATGGTATCATTTCCTATATCTCCCGGGCCCGCGAAAGATGTATCGTCCCCACGACCTAACGAAATATTATCGTTTCCTTGCCCACCGATGACAGTGTCGTTCCCGTCACGCGCAACAAGCGTATTATCACCAGCGTCACCCACAAGCCGGTTAGCCGCGATATCGCCGCCAAAAGGATTGATGACAAAAAAGGCCGTTTCCGGCAGCGTAAGGTCCTGACGGTTGAAGGCGGCGTCATTTACGCTGAGCCGGTCGATCGTGAAAATTCCCGCAGGGAAATCTACAGGGAACTGGAAAGTCGCCGTCGCATCATTGCCCGCGCCAAAAACAACGTCAGCTTCCAATTGGTACCGGCTGCCAAGACTACTGATAAGAACAAGCGTTACGGTTTGCACACCGGTTGCGCCGAACCCTGTATCAACTGCGTTTAGATCCAGAGCAAGGCTGCCGCCAGCGCCGTCAATCGTGACCGACTGCGCAGCAAGGCTGAAGCTATTCACCGTGGGGCTAGTTGCATCCTGCAAATCCGACAGCGTGACCACATGGACTGAATTTTGATACCCAAGACCTGCCAAGTCATCAGCCGTCAGAAGGAGGGAATTGCCGCGGTCATCGGAAACCCGCAGAAGCTCTAAAATATAGGTGCCCGCAGGCGCCACGGTATTAAACGTGGACAGGATCCGCTCACCCGGGCTCAGGTCACCAAACAGCCCTATTTCAAAACCAAGCACGGCGGAGGACCCAACCCCAATATCAAATTCAAATTCGATGATGTTCAGACCTGAATTGTCGTCCTGAAAATTAGCGCCAAAGGAAATCTCAACTGATGCACCACCACCTAATATGGTTGGCAAGTCATTTTCAATGATGATCGAGCGCGTCGGGAGATCAAGAGACAAAAGCTCCGGCGGTGTTCTATCCTCATCAGGGTTCACTAGATCAATGAAGCGTGATGGGATGAGGCTGGAAATTTCGTCAGCCCCAATCTGGAAAACGGTGGCGGGCAGGCCTGCCATCTCGGCGGTATCGTTAAAAAAGACCGTTACGCCTATAATTTCATACACGCCGCTGATGGAATTAGCGGATAGCTCGATGAACAAATTATTGAGGCCGTCTTCGGTATCCACGCTATCAGAAAATGTGCCTCCATCTGGGCCGCGCAGCGTGACACTTACAGAATCGATAAGCCCAACAATAGCAGGATCAAAGCTGAGCGCTATATTGACGCCAGATGCGTTACCATTTCCGCCGTCTGGAATAACTGTACCGTAGCTGATATCGGTAATTACGACGGTGCCGTCTTCAGGGAACGAGCCAGGATCAGGGGCTGACGACCGCATTGCGCTACCGCTATTAATCAATGAGTTTGCCATATTTGATGTATCTTCCCCAAATCGTAATCCACCACGTAAAAATCTTATGCGTGCATATAGTATCGCCAATGTGGCACCTTTAAGGCATTTTTTGAGGCCGATCTTTATGCTTTACCTTACCCGCAGGGCGCGGTTGAGCCAGAAGTTGGCGCTGGGCAGCATTTTTTTCTTTAGAATTCAGGTAAAGGTGCAGTATCAAATATCAGCTAAGAATTTCTGATAGATACAGCGACCAAAAAGGCAGCCAAATTGAAACGATCCCTGATTGTCATTGACGATTTTCTCGATAATCCGATGCCCCTGCGCGCAGCAGGATTGGCGCAGGAATACCCCGAGTATGACAAAAAGCCGCCTTACCCGGGCCGGAATTCCAAATACCAACAGCTGATAAATGGTCTCGACCAAAAAATGGCTGATGTGGTTGGGGAACCTTTGGTACCTGTGGCAGGCACCGCACACGGAAAATTCAGGCTAGCTCTGGAAGGCGACAAGGGCATTCACGGGGTTCATATCGACAATTGTCACTGGACGATGATCCTGTTTTTAACCTTGCCCGAACACTGCCAGGGTGGCACCCACCTGTACCGGCACAAAGAAACCGGAACCGATGCCGTTGACCCCGGCAACATGGCTGCGCTCGGCATCGACGGGCAGGCAGATTTCGAAGAAAAATTCCTATTTCCTCAAACCAATGACGCCAGCAAATGGGAGGAGATTATGACCATCCCCATGCGCTTTAACCGCCTAATGATTTTCCGCCCCCAACAGTGGCACGATGCGGGCATCAGTTTTGGTGACTGTAAGGAAAATGGGCGTTTGATTTACTTGGGTTCCTATAACCACGCTGGGTACTAAACCCCTAGCAAAAATTAAACCGTTTTCTCTTTAAATTTACAGATGTCGATTACTTTGCATTTGGCGCAGTCGGGCTTGCGGGCTTTGCAGATATAGCGGCCAAACAGGATCAGCCAGTGATGCGCGTGCAGCATGAAAGGTTCGGGGATCACTTTCATCAAGGCGTCTTCAACTTTGTCCACATTCTTGCCGGGCGCGAGGCCGGTACGGTTCGAGACCCGGAATATATGAGTATCCACAGCGCAGGTCGGCTGGCCGAAGGCGATGTTTAGCACAACATTCGCGGTCTTCCTGCCCACGCCAGCCAGCGCCTGAAGTTCCTCAAGTGTTTCAGGCACTTGGCTGCCGTGCTTTTCGATCAACCGTTCGCACAGCTTGATCACATTCACGGCCTTCGAATTATAAAGCCCGATGGTTTTGATATAGGTTTTTAGGCCGTCCACGCCCAGCGCCAGCATCTTCTCAGGCGTCTCAGCGACGGGCCACAGGGCTTTGGTGGCTTTATTCACGCCCACATCCGTTGCCTGCGCCGACAACACCACAGCCACCAGAAGCGTGAAATCATTGACATAATCCAGCTCCCCCTCAGGGTCTGGATTATCTGACGAAAGCCGCTCAAAAAAATCGAAAATTTGGGTGCGGTTCAGTTTGGAATATTTGCCTGCCATTTTAGTTTAACTTTCTTAGTCAGGCCGTCAGCCCAAGTTCATGCCGGGGTTACAAGAATACTCCAGCAACATATTGACCCGGCTTGATTTTGCAGGGTCCATCCGCCGCCAGTTTAATTTATAAAAAGGTACCACTCTGTTTTTAAACTCGGCCCAGAATTCTTCATCATTCTGCGTTTTATCGAGCTCACCTGTCATTGGCACGCTGGCTGCAATTTTTGGGACCTGCTCCCAGGCGGCCGCGAAATCTTCGTTTGTTTGCACCAGAATATCAAAAAGATAAAAGTGCCAATAATAAGGAAGTGTCTCTATGTCCTGCCAAAAGGCCGGCTGTCTCCATACTTTGCCGTCTTGTTCAATACGGCGCAGCAATTTGCCGCACTGACCAATTGGATCTCTATTTTTTACAGAGTGCTGATCCCATAGGTTTAGGCTTGCCGTATACCAACACTGCATCATGAAATTTCCTGGGCGGCACGCCAAAAACCAATTGGCCGCAGGTGTACGCATCTTCGGATTACGAAAGGCAAGAAAACCAGTTGTAAAATGTGGGGGCAACCATTTATCCAACGGCATTTGGCAGGCCAACGTCGAATCTGCCCAAACGCCACCTTTATCCAATAAAAGCTTCATACGCACCAGGTTCGCCAAAGCAGAGTGCGGCATTTTTTTTGCGACACGCCGTTCAATATCGGTATCCCACAAGACATCTACATCTTGCTGGCACAAAACCTGGACCGACCAGCCCGGGTTATGCACCCGCCAGCTTTGAACACAGCGGCGCACCAGATCAGGCGCATTCTCAAGTCCCTGCAACCACAAGATCCAGATAGTTTTATTATCTGCCTTTGCCTTCACCCCGTTACGCCCCCATATCTGCAGCCATACCAGACACCGTTCGACACAGGCGCTGCAGATCAACATCCCGGGACAAGCGGTGGTCTCCGCCGGGCACCAAAATCACTTCGACATTGTCGCCGGTGATTTGTTTGGCAATTTTTTGCGCGGTTTGCCACGGCACATCTGCGTCTTCCGTCCCTTGAATCAATCGCACGGGAATATTAAGCGGGATCGGCGAGGCCAAAACCCGGTTTTTCCAGCCGTCTTCAATCAGCGCCTGAGTGATCGTGTAAGGGTCATCGCCGTAGTCGCAGGGCCGCTGCATATAGCCGTTCTCACGCACTTCTTTCCGCGTCGCCTCGTCAAAATCATCATGCCACATACGCACCGTAAAATCAGGCGCAGCGGCGATGCCAACAAAGCCCTTCACCCGGCCCGGGCGGGCCTTGGCTGCAAGCAGCCCAATCCATCCGCCCATTGAAGACCCAACAATGATTTGTGGCCCAACGGTAAGTGTATCAAGCACGGCAAGTGTATCCCGAGCCCACAGGCCAATAGTGCCATCCGTAAATGCGCCCGACGACAGGCCGTGCCCTTGATAATCAAATCGCACAAACGCGCGGCCTTCACGCCTACAAAACGCCTCAAGCGCTAGCGCTTTTCCGCCTTCCATATCGCTTTTAAAACCGGGCAGAAATACAACGCCCGGCCCTTTGCCTTTGCTTTGATGATAGGCAATCTTGGTACCGTGCGCGGCTGTAAAAACAGACTGGGTGCTCATAAAATCTGTCCTCCTGACAAAACCATCGTAGAACAGGTTTTGCGTGAAACAACCAACAATTAGCTTYKSTGGGCAMATTTCCRTTTTAAAATTGGYGTTTCCTACCAAATTTYATTCRGGAGAGTWTCAAATGACYGGCAYARATCATATGTTCYCGGAGGTCNAAAAAAATAAGGTGTRCATKACCTCACARCYAMGGCKCTGAAGGCTCGGMYCTGCCACAAGTAGGAACAAAACCGRCGAARCTGGTCGARGGCRAAACTCTGCGCCTCTCCKRGAATATAYCCAGCRATGACTTCAGAGTTTAGKCTARKCGSCMAATTTAAAYGCCAAAAAAGATGCCCACMTCAAACCTTGCGRCAGGCGTCCAACAAATATTGTAGTTTCKCAGARTYTGATGGATCCATCKCACGCCAATCGAGCTTGTAAAGCGGTGCCATATTGCTGTCGAKCATCGATTGAAAACTAGACAWRSTTACATCATCATTGGTCAGAAATTTTCCAGACTGGATCATATGAGGCAGGTTTGCGCTGCACTTAGGCATGTGGCTCCAGTATTTTTTGAAAGTTTTATCTGTTTGGATAAGCCCGTCGAACAAATAGTGGTGCCAAAAGTAAGGCAATGTTTCAATGTTTTTCCAAAAATCCGGCTTCAGCCAGACCTTGCCATTTTTTGCCATGCCGGCCAGAAGTTTGCCGCACAACTCCACAGGTTCGCGTGAAACAACGGTCTCCTGGTCCCAGACACGCAACGTAACTTCGAGCCATGATTTTATAATATAGTGCTGGGGGTTCGCTGCCAGAAACCAATTTGCTAACGGACGATCAATATTGGGGCGGTGAAAGGCAAAGAAACCCGTATTAAAAAATAACTGAATCCAATTATCAAGAGGTACCTTGCAGGCAAGTGTGGCATCGACCCAAACACCGCCTTGGGTGGAGAGTAGTTTCATTCGTACCAAATTCGCTAGCGCCGACGACGGCATTTTCCCGGCAACACGCTTTTCACGGGGCGAGGTCCATAAGTTGTCCACGTCTTGTTGACCGAGAATAGTAAGGGACCAGGTCGGATTCTGGACGCGCCAGCTTTCAATACATTGCTTCACTAGAGAAGGCGCAGCCTCATATCCTTGCAGCCACAACATCCAAATTTTTCGTTTTACAACAACGCTTGCCACAGTAGATCCCTCCGCAAAACCAAGCTATCCGTTTGCTGCACAAAAGAGAAAGTTTGCTGAGAGATCAAGTAATTTCGTATCGGCCAATTTTTTTGGGTCTGGTACACTGTAAAAACCACGGCTTTCCTTGACTTCTTGGCCTGCTATCGGTAACCCGCGAGTTCCCTATTATTACGCTAGCCCTAAAGGGCTGGCACCTTACCTGAAGGATACAAAAGCCATGAGCGAACAATTGAGTGCTAATAACCCGGTCAACCTGCGCCTGCCTGATGGCAGCGTTCGCACGTTTGATGGCCCGGTTACCGGCACCACGCTCGCGGCAGATATTGGCCCCGGTTTGCTTAAAGCTGCGCTTGCGATCCATGTGAACGGCGAGATCTGGGACTTGTCCCGCGTGATCAGCGAAGATAGCAATGTCTCTATCATCACGCGCAAAGACGAAGCTGGGCTTGACCTGTTGCGCCACGACTGCGCGCACATTATGGCCGAAGCAGTGCAGGAACTGTTCCCCAAAACTCAAGTTACGATCGGCCCCAACATTGACGACGGTTTCTTCTATGATTTCGCCCGCGACAAGCCGTTCACAGAGGACGATTTAGGCGCGATTGAAAAACGCATGCACGAGATCGTCAAGCGCGACGAAGAGATTATCCGCGAGGTGTGGACCCGTGACGATGCGATCGCTCATTTCAAATCGATCGGCGAACTCTATAAAGCCGAGATTATTACTGATCTGGACCCGGATCAGGAAATTACCATTTACCGCCAGGGCAATTGGCTCGACCTATGCCGCGGCCCTCACTTGCCGTCTACTGGCAAGCTCGGTGATGCCTTCAAGCTGATGAAGGTTGCCGGCGCATACTGGCGCGGCGACAGCAATAACGAAATGCTGACACGCATATACGGCACCTGCTGGCGCGACAAAAAAGAATTGAAAGCCTATCTGCACCGCTTGGAGGAAGCCGCCAAACGCGATCACCGCAAGCTGGGCCGCGAGATGGACCTGTTCCACCTGCAGGAAGAAGCGCAGGGTTCCGTTTTCTGGCACCCTAAGGGCTATACAATGTGGCTGCAGCTGGAGAAATACATCCGCAACCGCTTGGCGGGCTGGGGATACGACGAAATTAAAACGCCGCAGCTTCTAGACAGCAAGTTGTGGGAACAATCTGGCCACTGGGCCAAGTTCCGCGAAAATATGTTCATCGTGCCGGACGAAATTCCGTCAACTGAAGACGATGCGCCGATCCTCTCGGGCAAAGCCAAGCTGATGGCGCTGAAGCCCATGAACTGCCCGGCCCACATTCAGGTGTTCAAGCAGGGTACAAAAAGCTACCGCGACCTGCCAATCCGGTTTTCTGAGTTTGGCTGTTGCCACAGGAACGAACCGCACGGTGCCTTGCACGGCATTATGCGCGTCCGCCAAATGACACAGGATGACGGCCATGTTTTCTGTTCGGAAGATCAGATAACAGCTGAGACCATCGATTTCTGTACCCTACTTTCAAGCGTATACCGCGACCTTGGCTTTCCGGATTTCAAGGTGCTGCTTGCCACGCGCCCTGAAACACGCGCCGGTTCTGACGAGGTATGGGACCGGGCCGAAGGATCACTGGAAGACGCGCTGAAAGCAACGGGGCTTGAGTATGGTTATGCGCCGGGCGAAGGTGCCTTCTACGGCCCGAAGCTTGAGTTCCACCTGAGCGACGCCCTAGGCCGAACGTGGCAGTGCGGAACCCTTCAATTGGATTACGTGGTGCCAGAACGCCTCGGCGCTACTTACATCGGTGAAGACGGCGCCAAGCATACACCTGTGATGCTACACCGGGCGATTCTCGGCACCCTGGAGCGTTTCCTCGGCATCATGATTGAGCATTATGCAGGCCGCATGCCGTTGTGGATTGCACCCGTGCAGGCTGTGGTATCGCCGATTACATCAGACACGGACGAGTATGCGCGTGAAGTTTATGACAAGCTAATTGCGGCAGGCATCCGGGCTGAGCTTGATATCAGAAACGAGAAAATCAACTATAAAGTCCGCGAGCATAGCCACAAGAAAGTGCCTGCAATCTTCGTGGTAGGCGGCCGCGAGGCAGAGAATGCTTCGGTTAGTGTGCGCCGGTTGGGGTCCAAACACAGCACGGTTTTGGATGCGGACGAAGCGGTTGCTGCACTGGTTGAAGAAGGCCGGATGCCGGACGGCACCGCAGAGGTATCTGAAAGCAATGATGGCACAGCTGCCACAGCCTAAAAGAGACTGAGAATATCGCCCGATCAAGGCTTTGCAAGATCGGGCGCAAAGAGTATAGTAACAGCGAATCCGGGTACGGATTACACTGCGGTTGAAACAAACATAGGAGACTTGACATACGTAGAGGGAATTTTGCGGGGCCACCAAAAAAAAGCGGGCCACGCGTTAACAATTTGATCACTTCAAACGAAGTGCGTCTAATCGGAGCAGAAGGAGAGAACCACGGTGTCGTTGCAATAGCGGAAGCGATTGTTATTGCGAAGAATAGCGGCCTTGATCTTGTGGAGATCTCACCCAACGCTGAACCCCCTGTATGTAAAGTTCTCGACTTCGGAAAGTTTAAGTACGAAGCGCAGAAAAAAGCCAACCTCGCGCGTAAAAAGCAAAAAACTCAGGAAGTTAAAGAGATTAAGATGCGTCCTGGCATCGATACGCACGACTATAATACCAAGCTCAAAAAGGTTCATCAGTTCATCGATAACGGTGACAAGGTGAAAATGACCATCCGTTTCCGGGGCCGCGAAATGGCTCACCAGGAACTGGGCATGGCCGTTTTGAAGCGGGTTGCTGAAGAAATGAAAGAAACCGCGAAAGTCGAAGCCCACCCAAAGCTTGAGGGCCGGCAGATGATTATGGTGCTTTCACCAAAATAACAGCCTATCATTGGCTGAACGGAAAACCGGCTTTTGGCCGGTTTTTTTGTGCGTAACATTCAGAATGGAAGCTGCGAAAGCCGTCCTCGCACGCAGTATTCCATCCTTTCCACCTTAATTCTTTCCAAGAAACCCAATATTCCGCTATATTCAACTAGAATTCCTACTTGGAATTCAAAAGAATAGCTCATGTTATCAAACACCTAACAGGCAGTGCTCCACAGCACAGCACGACAGGAGACCAACATGAAGTTTGGCGAATATTTACGACAGAGACGCGAAGCGAACGGCTGGACCCAGCCCGAGGCCGCAGCGAGGGCTGATATTGAGCAGTCTTATCTTTCCAAATTGGAAAACAGCAAATCCTACCCGTCTGAAGAGATCTTCAGCAAACTAGTGGCTGCCTACGAGATTGACGTAGCATCGATGAGCAACGCCATCGAGTCGGCGGAGCTCGACCGGCTGCGAGAAATCGCGGATGTCCGAGCCACCGTCCTGCACAGACAAAAAAGTGAGGCTCGTTTTATGCGCAGTTGGCTTGTCGCAGGCCTTATCATGGTAATGATCGGCGGCGCAGCCTTAGGCATACCGGTCGCTGCACCCAACAATACCGAAATTGACTATCAGTACCGATCAGAAGGCATGATACTGCCGGGCGAATCGCCGATGATATTCACCTTCCTTAGTGTAGGCGGCGACGACGGCAATTCAAAAAGTTTGGCAGACCGTGTGGACTATAAATATGTCAGCTTTGGTAAAAACCGTGGGCCTTCCTTTATAGATCATGTCGAGGGCGGTTACCGGGTCTACACGCTGTATGACACCGTAGGTCAGGACACTCCTTCGCCACTCCGCTGGCTTTTTGCGCCAGCCTTCATGTTCATCCTCGGCGGGTTGGCTTGCTTCTATATCGCCCGCCGTTGGCGGTAAAAAAAGACCTGATCAAATATTGGTCAGGTCACCTCCTTAGATTTCTATCTTTACCCGAGCATCTCTAAACAATCGGCAAATACCTAATCTGTATACAACATTTCAAGTATCTGATCGGTCAATCATATTCCAAAATAATCCGGGTAGGTTCCACCTCAATAACCATCCGGTCACAGCTCGTCTCTACTAAATACATGCCGCGGCCTCCGACATCAGCTATGGATTTTCCTTCTGAAGAGCGCGTTTTTTCAAAAAAACCTTCGTCTGAAATAGTAAGCCGTATTTTTGGCCCGTCTATTTCTGCGCTCAGTTCAATCTTTCGGTTGGTATATTCAGGAAGAAGCAGGCGCTCATCGATTTTCTTATAAAAAAGATCTAAATCATTTTCAAACGGAGGCGACACCAAAGATCCAATGCCAAGATTCCCGTGAATTAGCGCGTTGGAGATAGTCTCCTGCAGCGCGATTTTAACACGGATCGCTTTTTCTTCGCTGAAGGAGGGGCCTGAGGCAAAGGCAATATGCCTGACCAATTCTTCCGCTAAACTGTTCCAAAGGTGGGCTTCCTGGGTGCTGAGTACCCACTTTAGAAACCGCCCGGGTGTCGTTTCACGCGAAAATAGGGAGTTCAGTGCTGCTTGGCCGCTACCACAATCAATAAGAAAGGGTATTATTAGGTCTGGGTGTTCTGCAAATAGTCTTTGGGGCCGCAGGTCAGTTTCGGAGCAGAATATGGCAAGGGTCTGCGGCCAACTATAAGGATCAGGACATACATAGTCCTCAATGTCATAATGCTGAACAGTTAATTCAAGGTCAGCAGCACGCTGCTGTAGAGGCGCAAAATAGACCGACGCCTCGCCAAAGGAAAGTAGCGATATGTCCCTGTTACTCAGCACTTGTAGGAATTCCTTCTGGGTGGGAGCTAATAAACAACAGCGTTAAATCATCATGCAACGGATTTTTCGCTTCCTGACAGAACAGCTCTTCTACCGAGCCAATCACCGACCTTGCCTCCTGCAAAATCGCTTTAGTAACAATTTCGCACGGCATGAGGCTTCCGAGCATTCCACCTTTCTTGGAGGGCGCTTCAATCAATGCGTCACTATAGAAAAACAGCCTATCACCTGGATAAAATGGTATGGAGTGAGCCTCATATCGTGGATCATCCGTAGCACCCAGAGGCACCCCCGCCGTATCCAGCATCAGTGGCAGGCTTGCGCCGCTCCGCCAAAAGATAGGGCTGGTAGCCATTGCTGACACATACTTAAATGTGCCCAAGGCTAAATCAAACTGGCCAACCATAAGGGCCGCAAAAACATCAGCGGGCGTATTTTGGTGAAACCGGGAATTCACTCTGGCAACAAAATCCAAAAGATCGCTGCCAATCAGTTCCTCGCTGGTGATAATCTCATGTAGTCGAAAGGTATTGGCCGCAGCGGCGATACCGTGGCCCACCAAATCAGCGATAAATATCGTCAACATCCCGTCATGCACATCCTTAACGCCCCAAAAATCGCCAGAAAGTTCAGAAGAGCTGTGCAACGCGAAGGAAATATCAAGACCCGTCGTTTGCTTACATTTGTCAATTGATCGCTCGCTGGGCAGCAAGCTTTGCTGTAGTCTTTGTGCCACCTTTAACTCACTAGAAACACGAGACTTAAAGGCCTCAAGTTCGGTATTGAGGCGATATGCTCTTACCAGGTTATAGGCTTGTGTTACCACGATCGCGCTGTCCAATGGCAATGCTAACAACGCTGTTACACCAATATTCAGAGCTTTTCGTTGAATAAAGATTTCTTGTGGGTTGGTCGCCACCAAAATCGGAAAATTGGCGCCGCGATCCGTTTCTCTAATGTATTTTATGAGGGAAAGGTTTTCAATTGAGAGGAGACTGGCACTAGCAATAATCAGATCCGGTGTCTGACCAGTTTCAAAGACTTTTTGGCAGTCATCTGCCTGGTGATATACCTCTATGTTTGAAAAACCCCCACTGCGCAACTGCGCCTCGATCTCAAGGCATGCCTCTACATCGCTAATAACCAGCCAAACTAGGCCATTGGCAGCCTCAGTGAAAGAACTGGTGGTAATTTTGCTGTGCATGGCGGAAACGCCTATCAATCATCGCAAAATGGGATCAGGGCACTAAAACCTGTTTTTTCAAGCATGACTTTAACTTCACCTGTTCCTTCAAACCGAATGAACATTTCTACTCGGTTATCATCGATGACTTTTTTCATACTTAGCAACATGCCGAGCCCGGCGGAATCGATGTTAGTGATCGCTGTCAAATCGACTATGTTACGTATACATCCTGTGGCGATAGCTTCATCCTGCACCTGGCGCCATTTTTTATAATCATGATACGTCAAGGACCTACCAACTCTAATTAGTGCAGTGTCAGCTTCTTGTGTCAGAGAAAAGTCCATTTTCCTAATCCTCTTTAGCAGCTTTTTGTAGCTGTAGACCCCAGCATAAATTAGGCCCTTAACCACAATCAGAGTTAGTTTATAAGTATTAATATTGACTAAACTTTTGTAATTTTACGATAGGTTTGTAATATAATTAAGCAATATAACCATAGCAATTTAATATACACGTAGGACGGGCCTCCCCCCAAAGAACACTTCGCGCTGATCAAAGTAATCGCAATCAAGAACAACTTTACCAGCTACCTTTCTGCGTCCGTTATTGATATTCCCGCTTTAGTCCTGAATATTCATCTGGCAGTCTTGGCATAACTAGAAAAGACTACGCTGTGTTTTCAACATCTAAGGAGCCACATGATGAAATTTGGTGACTATATAAAAAAAGAGCGGGAAAAGCACAGTTGGACCCAGCCCGAGGCCGCAGCGAAGGCAGACATCGAACAATCCTACCTCTCGAAGTTAGAGACCGGGAAAAGCTACCCTTCAGAAGATATGTATGCGCGCCTTGTCGGTGCATACAGTATCGACACCGCCCATATGTGCAGCGTCGTATCCTCGGCGGAGCTTGATAAGTTGCGCGAAATCTCCCTGGTACGCGGCGCAATATTAAGCCGCGAAAAAACCGAAACAAGCTACTTACGCAGTTGGTTATCTGCAGGGCTTGCAATGTTGATGGTCGGAACAGGCCTTGTCGCGTACGAATATAGTCAAGGATACGAGACTGAAGTTTCTTACCGATATGTATCGCCGGGCATTGTTAGAGATGGTGAGCAGATGGATATATTTAGTTATTTGGAAAGGCGCGAAAAATACAGGAAGATTGAGTTCAACAAGCTACTTAAAAAGAACTCATCAGCAATGATTTCCGGCGTCGAACCTGGGGAAAGTTATCTTGACCGGGTGGATTATGACGTCTTGCTCTATAAAGACAATATCGGCCCCTCCTTTGCCAAAAAGGTTTCTGGAGGCAGGCGCCAATATACTTTGGATGATGCAGTGGGCAAATCCCACTTGCTGCGCAACGATTTTGTCTTGGCCTTGGGTATTGCTCTGATAATGGGGGCCTTCGGGAGCGCCTTTATCAGCCGCCGCTGGCACTAAAAAGTCCTTTTACCTTAGCGGCCAGCAACATCTTCTGGCCGCTTGCTTGCTGAGGACCTGTTAAGCCCACACACTATTGTTCATGTTTTGTTCACTTACGACAAGCAATATGCTATGTAGAAACGAATCGCATGTCTCTAAGGTTGTAACGGGCCCACGATATGCAGCGTAGTATTGGGGGAATTACAGTGGTTGCCAGCGTTCAGACAGTTGCTTTTGAGGGCATAAAAGCCTGCCCGGTTGAAGTCCAGGTTCAGGTCACCAGCGGCCTGCCGAGCTTCACAGTTGTTGGCCTGCCAGACAAGGCCGTGAACGAAGCCCGTGAGCGCGTGCGCTCGGCTTTTTCTGCCATTGGTATGGCACTGCCCGCAGAACGCATCACCGTAAACCTCTCCCCCGCAGACAGGCCCAAAGAAGGCTCGCACTATGATCTCCCTATTGCCGTCGCTTTGCTAACCGCAATGGGCGTAATTGAAAGCGATGCTACGGAGGGCGCCGTTGTACTGGGCGAACTTGGCTTAGATGCTAGCATCCGCGCCATCTCAGGGATATTACCCGCGGCTTTTTACGCCAGCGGCAGTGATATGCCGCTTATTTGTCCGGCCGCGAGCGGGGCTGAAGCCGCGTGGGCCGGCGGCATAGATATAATCGCTGCACCCCATTTGTTGGCGCTGATCAACCATCTGCGCGGCAAACAAATACTGCCGGTGCCAGAACCCCATGTAGAAGAAGCCAAAGTCGACATGCTTGATCTGGCTGATATTAAAGGCCAAGAGGCGGCAAAACGCGCGCTGGAAATCGCAGCCGCTGGCGGACATTCGCTGATGATGATGGGTCCTCCGGGTGCCGGAAAGTCAATGCTGGCAGCTCGGTTGCCCTCTATTTTGCCGCCCCTTTCCCCCGTAGAGGCGCTTGAAACCAGCATGGTTGCTTCGATCGCAGGCAAACTGGTGGACGGCACCATCCGCCAGCAGCGCCCTTTTCGCTCACCGCACCACAGCGCAAGCCAACCGGCACTTATTGGTGGCGGCGCAAAAGCACAGCCGGGCGAGGTTTCGCTTGCTCACGCTGGTGTATTATTCCTAGACGAATTGCCTGAGTTTTCGCGGCAGGCGCTGGAAGCCTTACGCCAACCCATCGAAACAGGCGAAGCCGTCATCGCCCGCGCACAGGCCCATGTAACCTACCCGGCGCGTTTCCAGCTAATCGCCGCCATGAACCCRTGCCGGTGCGGCTATTTGGATGATGTGACACTSGCCTGCAACCGTGCACCGCGCTGCGCCCGGGATTACCAATCAAAAATATCAGGCCCGCTTTACGATAGAATTGATCTGTTCATTGACGTGCCAGCTGTCGCCGCCACTGATTTATCCCTACCCAGCGCCAGTGAAGGATCGGAAACCGTTGCCGCCCGCGTTAAAGTCGCCCGGGATATTCAGATCGCGCGGTTCGAAGCACTCGATGCATCAGGAGTTCAGGCAAACGCCCACGCTGACGGCAAACTGCTGCAAAGCATCGCCATCCCCAATGAGGCGGGCCAGGTGCTCTTGGAAAAAGCCGCCATCCGCTTCCGGCTATCCGCACGGGCGTATCACCGGGTTTTAAAAGTGGCGCGCACCATTGCAGACTTGGCCGGTGACACTGACATTTCGTCCGCCCACATAGCAGAAGCACTAAGCTATCGCCGGAGTACGGAAAATATAGTAAGAAAAGTAGCCTAACCAAATACGGGGGCACTGCGTTCTACACCGGCACGGACAATGCAGAAAAAGCCATCAACAGATTGGAAACACTATGGATCTTGGATGTTTTTCACTTAGCCTCGCTGTTGCAGATATTAATGCATCGCGCGCCTTCTACGAGACATTGGGCTTTAAGGTGATAGACGGCGCAGAAGAGCAGCGCTTTATGGTTATGAAAAACGGCGATAGCAAAATAGGCCTGTTCCAAGGCATGTTCACCGATAATATGATGACCTTCAATCCGCCCAATGTTCGCCAAGTGCAGTCAGCGCTTAAAGGCGCTGGATACAGCATTGAAAAAGAGGCGAAAGACGGCGTAGGAGCGGCGCACGTTGCGGTTAAAGATCCGGACGGCAACCTAATATTACTTGATCAGTTTGAGGACTAACGCTTTTAGCTGCCTAGCAACTGTGGGCTAATGGTATTCACGGCCATTCAGTCGGCTTTAATGGTAAAAGGTTGGCCCCTTCATCGCTGCGATTATGACCGTGCAGGGTTGAAAGTTGATCAACTTAATCCACCACGGTGACGGTAATTTCTCCTCTGAACTTGCTTATCTTACCATTCGGGCGATCCCGCGCGATCAGCACTGTGCCGCGCCATTCCCCTTTTTGAAACCCGCCTTTTTTGGGGCGTTTCTTCCCAGCGAATTGGACGGCGATCTGCCGTCCCTTTTTTTGTGCAACTCCGTAATCAATAAACAACGTTCCATCAGGGCGGTATATTTTAAAAAGCCATCGGTCCCCCTTGCGGGCATTAAAGGCACGGGCCGATAATATAAGGGCTGGTGCCTGCGCGCTTATAGCTTGCTGCTGCGGCTCCCAGCGGGATGCCTTAGTTGGTTTTGCAGCTAAAAAGGTTAAGGGTAAAAGGGTCGTATCTTTGTACTTTGGCTGGACCCTCCAAAGGCTGCCATCCGCGGTTGCGTCACATGCCGTCTTGTTTGAGTTCCCATCAAATGGGTCAACCATCTCTCCGTCACGACGCACATTCAAATGCACATGAGGATACTCCGTGAAGCCAGACATGCCCACTTCACCAATTTTACGGCCGGCAGTAATTTCATCACCTGGCTTGACGGTAACGCTACCCTGTTTCATATGGCAATATTGGGTCTCATAACCATCAGCGTGGGCCATTACAACAGCATTACCACAAAACCTTCCTTTTATGGCTTCCGCATCTATTTTACCGACAATGTTATCTGTCATCGTGGTCCGTACCCGCAGGACTTTGCCCGCAGCAACTGCCACTACATCCACGCCTCGCTGCATTCGCCCGCGATCCGCAATCACGAAATCCGTGCCTTTATGGCCTTCTTGCGTACGCCGACCGCAGGTATAGTCAAGCCGCTTGTCATCCTTTTCGCCGCGGTCAGCATAGCGGGCTATCCAACAATCTTCCCCAAGGTTGCAGGCGAGCGGCGATAAGAATTCAGGGCTCTGCGACGCGCGGCTTTGCTCAACCGCTAGGGCGGAGAACAAAACAGCAAAAGCGAGTGCCGTGGTCTTCGAAAGAAACAATATTCAGCCCCTATTTACTGGCTAGATGCGCGCTTGCTTGCCAAATACCCTTTACGAACGCCGCTTCACTATCGCCGGGCCATTTGGGCATAGCAATACAAATGAACTTCAAATCATCGGCGCCCGTATTACGGTACTGAAAACTGGTACCAAAAGGGATATCAATCGACGTTCCCTCAACGAGGCGCGTCACTTTTTCTTGCTCATCATCTTTACGCCAAATCTCACCCGTGCCGCTCAGAATGTGCCAAAACTCACTTACTGTAGCGTGAACAGTGGCGCGGTTGATCTGCCCCGGCTTGACGGTGCTATGGATCATATTTCCAGTGGTGCCGTCCATAATAAACCGAATGTCAGCGCCTGCTGGCGATGTAGCATCTGGGGTTTCTCTAAGAGTAGTTTCGCGCATCTTGCTGCTTCCTTCAAAAGACATTTTATGCGATCACTCTAGCAAGCAAAAACATCGATGAAAACAACCATTCGAACACTGGTTGGCATCAGAAGGAAAACGCGTGGACTTGTTACCTGAATCGTTAAGTGTCCTGGATGCGGCCATTTTGGTTTTTACCAGCTTCTTCACTTCTCTTTTAACGGCGGCTGCCGGTATTGGCGGCGGTGTTACCCTGCTGGCGGTCATGGCTCAGATCGTACCTGCGGTTGCTATCGTGCCAATTCACGGCGTGGTGCAGCTGGGCTCAAACATTGGCCGCGCGAGTCTGATGCGCGGCGATATCAACTGGAAACTGTTGCTGTATTTTCTTGGCGGCAGCCTTATTGGTGCGTTGGTTGGTGGGCAGGTCGTTGTCTCCTTGCCGGTAGCTTACCTGCAGCTCATTTTGGCGGTGTTTATCCTATATGCGACGTGGGGACCAAAACCGGGCGCTGCGGTCTCTTCTGAAAAAGGGGTTGCCGTGGGTGGGGCGATCTCCACACTGCTCACCATGTTCGTTGGGGCTACCGGGCCTTTTGTGGCCGCAATTTTAAAGCCGCTTGGGCTCGGCCGTATGGGGCAAGTTGCCACCATGTCAGCCTGTATGGTCGTGCAACACTGTTTGAAAGTGCTCGTATTTGGCCTTTTAGGCTTTTCCTTTTCCGCTTACCTGCCGCTTGTAGGGCTGATGATCGTCATTGGTTTCCTCGGCACAATCGTCGGGCGTCGGTTGCTCAAAAAAGTCAGCGAAGATTCCTTCAAGCTCGGGCTTAATATCATCCTAACTCTGCTTGCGGTTAGGCTTTTGTGGTCCGGCGGCACTTTGCTGTTGAGCGGAGGCTAGCCACTATTCGCTCCGTGCGGCTTTCTCATCAAGCCCCGAGAGGCCTTCGCGGCGTGCGAGCTCACCAGCCACATTAGAAAGAGATAGCCCGCGTGATTTGAGCAAAATCATCAGATGAAACAGTAGGTCTGCGCTTTCTTTCACAAGCTCAACATCATCTCCCGCGGCGGCAGCCATCGCCGTTTCAACGGCTTCTTCGCCAACCTTCTGCGCGATTTTCTTGCTACCTTTGCTGTAAAGCTTAGCCACATAACTGCTGGCTGGGTCCGCTGATTTGCGTTCCTCAAGAAGGGCTTCGAGCTTGGCAAATGTTTCCAGTGTTCCGTTCATCACACGGCCTCTCTAACTGCAATACCGTTTCTGCGCATATGCGCCTTGGCTTCAGCAATAGAATAGTCCCCAAAATGGAAAATGCTAGCAGCAAGAACCGCTGACGCGCCGCCTTCCTTAACCCCGTCCACCAAATGGTCCAACGTGCCAACACCGCCAGATGCGATAACAGGCACCTTTACGGCATCAGAAATTTTTCGCGTAAGTTCCAGATCAAACCCACTGCGTGTGCCGTCTCTGTCCATACTTGTTAGCAATATCTCACCCGCGCCGTGGGCCGCTACATCCACGGCATACTCAATCGCATCAAGCCCCGTCGCGGTTCTGCCGCCGTGGGTGAAAACTTCCCATTTTCCGGCGCCTACTTTTTTGGCGTCCACGGCTACCACAATGCACTGGCTTCCAAATTTGTTGGCGAGCTCGGTGATCATCTTTCGGTCGTTAACAGCCGCTGTCATCAAAGAAGCTTTGTCGGCGCCTGCGAGCAAAAGCTTACGCACATCATCGGCATTACGCACACCGCCACCAACCGTCAGCGGCATGAAACACTGTTCAGCCGTACGGCGGACCACATCAAACAGAATATCCCGGCGCTCGCTCGATGCAGTAATATCAAGAAACGTCAGCTCGTCAGCGCCAGCTGCATCATAAATACGTGCTTGCTCGACCGGGTCACCAGCATCAATCAAATCGACAAAGTTAACGCCCTTAACGACGCGGCCGTCTTTGACATCTAAGCAGGGAATAACGCGGGCTTTTAGCACGGCGTCTCTCCGGCGCTTTGGCTAGCGACTCGTACTGCGTCGCTTAGGTCGAGTCGCCCATCATAGAGCGCCCTACCAGTAATAACGCCTTCTAGATTTCCGGCAGCAACCACTTTGTGAATATCGTCAATATCCTTGACGCCGCCTGAGGCGATCACCGGAATGGACACAGCGCTTGCCAAGGCGGACGATGCCTCAGCATTTACGCCTGTCAGCGTACCGTCTCTGTCGATATCGGTGTGGATGATAGCTGCAACACCTGCATCTTCAAATTTGCGCGCCAAGTCGGTAACCTCAAGCGTGCTTACCTCAGCCCAACCTTCCACCGCAACCATGCCGTCTTTGGCATCGATGCCTACAGCAATCTTGCCAGGGAACAGTTTGCAGGCTTCTTTAACAAGTGCCGGGTTTTTCACCGCCAGCGTACCGAGGATCAACCGCGACAAACCACGATCGAGCCAATATTCCATTGTCTTAATATCGCGGATACCACCGCCCAGCTGTGTCGGCACATTGGTGGCTTTCAAGATCGCCTCGACCGCTTCACCGTTCACCGTACCGCCAGCAAAGGCGCCGTTCAGGTCAACTAGATGCAGCCACTTGCAGCCTGCAGCCACAAATTCTGCAGCTTGAGCCGCCGGGTTATCACTAAACACAGTGGCCTGATCCATTGCGCCTTTATATAGCCGCACACAGTTACCGTCTTTAAGATCAATCGCAGGATAAAGGGTAATCATGGTCGCCACTCCAAAAAGGCTGTGAGAAATTTCAGGCCAACTGCTTGGCTTTTCTCCGGGTGAAACTGGGTGCCGATGATATTATCTTTGCCGACAATTGCCGTTACCAGACCGCCGTGATCTGCAGTGCCGAGCAGCGCTTCGCCGTCGTTCAATTCCATATGATAGCTATGAACAAAATAAGCATGATCGCCCGGTGTAATTACACCGGCCACAGGATGGGTTTCGCCAGCGTCCGTCAGCGACACATCATTCCAGCCCATGTGCGGAATTTTAAGCGTGGGATCACTGGGCTGCATTGGCTTGATGATGCCGTCTATCCAGCCCATGCCTCGGTGCACACCAAACTCGTGGCCCTCAACCGCCAGCAAATGCATGCCAACACATATGCCAAGGAAGGGTTTTCCGCCCCTGCGCACAGGCTCTTCGATCGCTTCTTTCATGCCGTCCACTGCAAGCAAGCCGTCCCGGCAATCCGCGAAGGCCCCAACACCGGGCAATATAATGCGGTCAGCCCGGCGTACGATTTCGGGGTCAGCAGTGACAATAATCCGGCAATCAAGGGCAGCTTCAGTGGCTGCCCTCGCCAGCGATTTCTCAGCTGAACGAAGGTTGCCCGAGCCATAATCAACAATGGCAACGGTCTCTGTCATGATGCTCTCCGAGGGGGCATAAGAAACTCCGAGATTTATTAGAGGCTGCCGCCAAGCGTGCCTTTGGTGGAAGGAACAGCGTCAGCTTTACGCTCATCAATGGTGCAAGCATCTCTGAGCGCGCGCGCTGTGGCCTTGAAACAGCTTTCAATAATATGGTGGCTGTTGGTGCCGTATATATTTTCCACATGCAATGTCATGCCAGCGCCGAACGCGAAGGCGCGGAAAAACTCTTCAAACAGTTCCGTATCCATATCGCCGATTTTGTGGCGCGGGAAATCAACCTTCCACACCAGAAACGGCCGGCCAGAAATATCCATCGCAGCACGCGACAAAGTTTCGTCCATCGGGATCAAAGCATTGGCGTAGCGGGTAATGCCGCGCAAGTCGCCCAGCGCTTTTTTAACCGCAGAGCCAATGGCGATGCCGCAATCTTCAGTGGTGTGGTGGCCATCAATATGCAGATCACCCTTACAGCGCACGGTCAGATCCACCAGCGAGTGGCGTGACAGCTGCTCCAGCATATGATCCAGAAAACCAATGCCCGTATGCACATCGTAGACGCCGGTGCCGTCGATGTTCAGTTCTACGGAAATATCCGTTTCATTGGTTTTTCTCTCCACACGTGCCGTGCGCATACGCCTTATCCTAACTTGTTCGCCCGCATCTATACTATAGTGGCTTTAAAAGGTGTAAAAAACACCCCAAAAATGCCAGATTGCCCCGCTTTTACGCATATTTTGGGCAATAGACGAACAATTTCTTTTGCACGCATTGTAAACCTACTGTGATTGAACAGCGCTTTTTGGGGGACATATGGAGCTTTTAATCTTTCTCGGCCTAATTATCATGGCCAGACGCGGATTCCATTTTGCGCAAAGAGACCAAAAAGAGGGTCTTCGCCTGCAGCGAGAAATGGCTGAAGACATGGAACATTTGCATAAAAGAATGTACAGAATGGAAAATTTTCTTCAAGGAAAATAGCCCTACCCAGACTATAGTTCGAGCCAGAACAGCTTGCAACATTGCGGGCTGCTTCATATATGCTTGTTACCACTTCATCCACTACCCCTATAGAGGAACCACCCCTTATGACCCAGTTCACCAGCGAGCTGCCTACGTGGCATGCCACCACCATTTGCAGTGTGCGCAAGAACGGCAAAGTAATTATAGCTGGTGATGGACAGGTCTCTGTTGGTGATACTGTGATGAAAGGCAACGCACGAAAAGTGCGGCATCTGAGCGGCGGCAAGGTGATCGCGGGTTTCGCGGGGGCTACTGCAGATGCCTTCACCCTTTTCGAACGGCTTGAGACTAAACTTGAGCGTTTTCCAGGCCAATTGGCCCGGGCGTGTGTGGAACTGGCGAAAGATTGGCGCACAGACAAGTACCTGCGCCAGCTACAGGCAATGATGATTGTGGTGGATAAAGAAACCAGCTTGGTGGTGACAGGCAACGGCGATGTGCTGGAGCCTGAGCACGGTGTTGTTGCTATCGGCTCCGGCGGAAATTATGCCTTAGCTGCAGCACGGGCGCTGTATGATGAAGACCTAACGGCCAAAGAAGTAGCGCTAAAGGCCATGAAAATCGCCGCTGATATCTGCGTTTATACCAACCACAATACCGTTTACGAGATGATGGACATCGAAGACGCTACCCCGGATACCGCAACTGTTGAGAATACCCCTGTTGAGAGTTCATCTGTTGAGAGTAAGGAATAACCATGACCAGTTTTTCACCGCGCGAGATTGTGTCTGAACTTGACCGCTTCATCATCGGCCAGCAAGACGCAAAAAAAGCTGTTGCCATTGCTCTTAGAAACCGCTGGAGGCGTCAGCAGCTGGACGAAGACCTGCGCGAAGAAGTGTTGCCAAAAAACATTCTGATGGTTGGTCCAACCGGCGTGGGTAAAACCGAAATTTCCCGCAGGCTTGCCAAATTGGCCCAAGCGCCATTCATCAAAATTGAGGCAACTAAATTTACAGAAGTTGGCTATGTGGGCCGCGATGTTGAGCAGATTATCCGGGATCTGATCGAAAGCGCGATCCTGATGGTGAAAGAAAAAAAGCGCAAGGAAGTCGCTGTTAGTGCTGAACTTCAAGCTGAAGAGCGTGTGCTGGACGGCCTTGTCGGCGCATCAGCGAGCGATGCAACGCGACAGAAATTCCGCAAGATGTTGCGTGAAGGCGACCTTTCCGACAAAGAGGTAGAAATCGAGATTGAAGATACTGCCAGCCCCTTTCCGCAGTTTGACATCCCGGGGGCACCGGGTGCCAGCGTTGGTATGCTCAATCTCGGTGATATGTTTGGCAAAGCCATGGGCAGCCGCAAGGTCAAGAAACGCCTCAAAGTATCAGAAGCCTACGAGATATTGATGGGCGAGGAAGCCGACAAGCTGGTGGACGAAGAAGCCTCCACACGTGAGGCTATTAACCTCGTTGAACAGCACGGCATTGTTTTCCTTGATGAGATTGACAAAATTTGCGCCCGCCAGGACGTACGCGGTGGGGATGTAAGCCGCGAGGGCGTGCAGCGTGACCTACTGCCCCTGATTGAAGGCACCGCAGTTTCCACCAAACACGGTATTATCAAAACCGACCACATCCTCTTTATCGCTTCAGGCGCTTTTCACCTGGCCAAGCCGTCCGACCTATTGCCTGAGCTGCAAGGCCGACTACCGATCCGCGTGGAGTTAAGTGACCTTACAGAAGCTGATTTTGTCCGCATTCTGACCGAACCGGATTACAGCCTGATCCGCCAATATGTGGCGCTGATGGGTACAGAAGGGGTAACACTGAAGTTCGAGAAAGATGGCATTGCGGAAATCGCGCGCATCTCGGCGCACTTCAACGAAAACGTTGAGAATATCGGCGCACGTCGGCTGCACACAGTACTAGAAAAGGTACTTGAGGAAGTGTCCTTCACCGCCAGTGATAAGTCGGGCAGCGAAGTGATTGTAGATAAAGCCTTTGTCGCAAAGCATATGGGCGAGCTTGCCGGGGAAACTGATCTTTCTAAATTTATTCTTTAGCCAAAACACGCCAGCAGGAGCCAGAGCATGCAGCAGCTGTTATTCCTATTTCTTCTACTGATAGGGGCCACGAGCCCCTACACTGCTGCCCACGCGTCGGAACAGACGGGCACGGTTGTGCAAACCATCACCCATACCATCCGGGTGCCTGAGGGAGGAACCCTTGAAGAAGGGCTAGCGCTTTCAAATGAATGGCGCGAGAAGGTTCTCGACAAGAACCCCTATATTGCGAGCGTAACCTACTTGGGGCGCGCAGTAAGTAACCGTGAATATAAGCTGATGGTTCTGTACGAATATGCGTCTGAAGATAATGTCAGCAAAGCAAACGCAGCCTTCCCTGGCTTAATGGAAGCGGCGTGGGACGACGATGCTGGTGTGAAAGTTTTTCTAAACAAGCTCTGGAAATATATCGACCGGGCGGAGAATACCTCTCATAGATATCAAACGGTTACCCGATCAAAAAACTAAAGAAAATCAGAGTTTAATCCATCACGTAATCATCATGAAGTGCCAGAGCAAAGGCCGCCAGTTCCTCACGTTCACGCTGCGGAATATCTAACGCATGCATCGCAGCGCCTGTGTGGCGCAAGAAAACTGACCAATCATATTCGCTGATTTTTTTGTCCGCGTGAACTGCAGGAAGTCCATTGCCGTCCAGGTCCAGTGGGCCACCTGAGTTACTGCAAAGATAATCGATAACCAGCTGTTTTTCTGGTACATGCAGATCGTCATCACTGTCTTGCCAAAAGCGCGCCATGTGTGGGTCGATATCCATCCGGGCAAGCAATTCGCCCGCAAAAATACTGATCCCATTATAGCCACCAAGGCGGTCATAAAGGGTTTCTGCAATGATTCTCTGATCCGACATTCTGGCCCTTTCTATGGATAAGCAGGGCGTGTCGCACCTTGCTCAATTCACATATACTCTACTGGGCATAAAAAGCGTTCTTGTGGAGAACGCCGCCAACTTACTCAAAGCTGATAGTATCATTTTAACGTCATATAGTTAATATTTTGGTAACACCACGCCGCCGAAATAAATTTAACTGGCGGAACGCATAGCCTCTTGCGAGATTGGCGCCTATGGCCTTATCCTGAAGCCCAGTTAGTTTTGATTCCGAAACTAGGTTATTACGACCCTGCACCCAGTGGCTCTCAATAAGGATTCCCCATGGCGTACGATGATACCAATATCTTTGCAAAAATTCTGCGCGGCGAAATACCCTGCAACAAAGTCTATGAGGACGAATATTCCCTCGCCTTCCATGATATCAACCCACAAGCCCCAGTGCATGTACTGGTCATTCCAAAGGGCGACTTTGTATCAATGGCAGACTTCACTGCAAGCGCACCGGCTGAGCTGATCACCGGATTTTTCCGAGCTGTTGGAAAGGTTGCTGAGGAATTGGGGCTGGTGGAAGCAGGATACCGTACGCTGGCAAATGCGGGCGACAATGCGCACCAAGAAGTGCCGCACTTGCATGTTCATATCTTTGGCGGGAAAAAGCTCGGCCCGATGCTCGATAGCCACTTTAGCGGCAGCTAAAAGCAACCGTGTAACGAAAAGGAACTAGCCTTCCAAGTCTCGCGCCTCGCCCTCGAGTAATATAGGAATGCCATCTCTTATAGGAAAAGCAAGGCCAGCCTTTTCGCTGATCAGCTCCTGCGTACCGGCATCATACGACAGTGTCGTGCGCGTGATCGGGCATACGAGTGTTTCAAGCAGTTTGGGGCTAGCTGTTATTCTGAAAGATTTAGTCATCATTTAACTCAATATAGTTGTTACATCACTGTTGGTTGCACTGGTTGCCATACTTAGGAGGCTAACCAGTGTTTCAACCCGGTCATGCAGGCTTACAGCCTCCAGCAAGGCCTGTTTTTCTGACGTACCAAACGGCATTATCATTGAAAGCGTGTTGACTAGCACTTCGTCTGGCGCCGTGTTAATGCCATCGTAATCTGCGTCCAGCTGCTTCTGCGTCAGATATATCTGCAGCGCAGCCATTAGGGGCTCCCTGTCCATTGGCTTAGATTGGGTTGGCTCCTCCAAATCTGTTCCCGCAAAGGCCCAATCGGGCTGCACCTGCCGATAGGGCGTCATCACGGAGAGCTCAGCCGCCACTTTAAAACGGCACACCCCCGTAAGCCGAATGATGTTCCTGCCATCTTCAGTTTCAGTATAGTGCGTAATACGCCCCATGCCGCCCACTTGAAAAATATCAGGTTTAGCGGTTTCGTCCTTGTCATCCCGCGGCTGCACCATGCCAATATACCCATCCGCGGCACGCGCATCTTTCACCATCTGCAAATAACGCGGCTCAAAGACATTGAGCGGCATATTGCTACGCGGCATTAAAATAGCACCAGCAAGGGGAAATATAGGAATTACCGTTGGCAGTTCGTCATTTGTCTCCGCGTTTTCCGTCACATTTTCGCCTAGCTAAACAGAACTGACGATAACCGCCGCCTGTATTTGAGGGTGAAAGGATCGCTAGGGCCAGCTGCCTCAAACAACTTCAACAAATGCGCTTTGGCCGCGCCTTCGTTCCAGTCTCGATCCCGCATAATACTTGCCAAAAGCGCTTCCGCTGCCCCTGGCATATCTCCCCCTGCTTGGCGTGCTACGGCCAAGTCAAACCGCGCCGCATGGTCTTGCGGATCCGCTTCAATTTTCGCCTCAAGAAGCAAGGCATCGCCAGCGCCTTCGGCTTGTTCAGCCAATTCAATCGTTGTCTCTATTTTGGTAAGCCGCTCAGTGAGCTTTGCGTCCGCAGCAGCTTTGCTGTCGATCGTTGCCAGTATTTCCTGTGCTTGAGTAATCTCGCCAAGGGCAACGCTTACTTCCGCTAGGCCGAGCAGTGCTCGGATATTAGTTGTCTCGTGCACCAGTATCTGCTGATAAAGCGGAGCGGCCTGCTCCAGGTTCCCATCCGAAAGCAAGGCGTCCGCTTGGTCAAGCGCAGCGTCAATACCACCGTCTTGCGGAGCACCGCCGCCTGATGCTGCAATAAGTCGGTCGATAAAGGCCGTGATTTGCGACGGCGGTACAGCCCCTTGAAAACCGTCAATCGGCTTGCCTTGCCAAAAGGCAATCACGGTTGGCAGGCTCTGAACCTGCAGCTGTCCGCAAATGGCCTGATTTTTATCGGCGTCCACTTTTACCAGCGCCACCGCGCCGCCTGCCTGCTGAACAGCGGCTTCCAGCATTGGCATCAATTGCTTACAGGGGCCGCACCAATCAGCCCAAAAATCAACAATAACCGGCCGGGTCTGCGACGCTTCAATCACATCCACAGCAAAATTTTGAATGTTGGTATCTTTTATCAGATCACTGCCTGCAGTAGGAGTGTCGGCAGGTCCACCGGGCATGATGGCGGGATCATTCATAGTCGGTTGGTTCATTAAAATGGCTCTATAAAGCTGTGTGTTACATGAAGAGTAATCATAATCCTTTGGGCGCAGGGATACCAGAACCAATTGCTTGCCGCGAGTTATTACGCCTTAGGCGGTGGCCACTTCAGCCCGCGGCACTGCCATTTTCATCCAAATCCAACAAAAGCGGGCTGTAGCCGCATCCTTCAATAAAGCGTAGGAAATCTTCGGGCGCAATTGCGGTCGTGGCGGCATTATGGAGCGGGTGAAAAAACAGCGGTGCCTTTTTCATCAGTGCTGCATCCAACGCAACCAACAAGGGCGCCTCAGCGTCTTCAGCCACCTGACGGTTCACCAGCGCAAACGGTGTGACAGAACCAGGCGTTACACCAAGCATATCCAAAAGCCGTTCAGGACTAGCAAAAGAAAGCCGCCCCATACCCAGCTTTGACCCAAGCGCCTTCAGGTTCACACGTGTATCCTCGTCCACCACCAGTAGGGCTGAACGTTTCTTCTTATCTCGGATAAAGAGGTTTTTTGAATGGCCTCCATGCTCAGCATGTTCCCCGAGCGCAATGCGCGCGGCTTGCGCTTCTGCTACCGTGAAAACAGGGGCATGCCGATGGGTATACGTTTTAATGCTAAGACTCTCTAGAAAATCAAAGAGCCGCGCTTCGCTTTTGTCTGATTCCACCAATTTACTTCTCTGCTCTTGGGTTTAAGCCGACACAGCCTCCATAAAAGCACCTTTAAAACAATAAGATAAGACCAAATTTCATATAAGATAAAATAACTGTTGCAAAGGGGGTCGGTGTGGCTATTATCCCGCCTCGCAGCGACAATGTTGTTGCACACCCCTGCAGTCACACTGACTGTATACGCGATTGAGCGGGCGTAGCTCAGGGGTAGAGCATAACCTTGCCAAGGTTAGGGTCGTGAGTTCGAATCTCATCGCCCGCTCCATTTTCTCCTCGGGAGATTAAAGCGTTAAGAAAAGCCTCCTTCGGGAGGCTTTTTTTTGTGCCCGTATAATGCCGGGCTTTTTCGCGGCAGAGCCTTTTATTCGAGCCTATCCCTTAGAAGCTCCATTCCAACGCAGCTGATATCTGGCGGCCGCGCTCGGGCAAGCCGGCTTCGAGCCCAGCAGACGGGCTGTAAGTCGTATAACGCGTGTTCAAGAGATTCTCAGCTTTGATCGCAAGCGAAAGCTTGTCAGTGATCTGGTAACGTATACGCCCGTTCAGTTTCCAGAAACCATCAAGATAGACGGCCTCGCCGTCCGGCGCAGTGTCCGCTGTGCGCGACAAAACCCGATCATGGAAATAGCCATTCAGGTTCACGTTCCAGTCACCGGTTTGGTAATTGACGATAAAAAATGCCTGCGCGCGCGCGCCACCAAGCTTCTGGAAGCGGGTAAAATAACTCAAGCCGGCTTTGACGAATATATCCTTTGAAACATCCGCCTGCAGTTCAAGCTCCAGTCCTGACAAATGCCGCCGGCCTTTATTGACCAACTGCTGGGCATTTAGCCCAGGAATTGGTTGGCGTAATTCAACAACTACCTCATTCTCAATCCGGGAGAAAAAGGCATTCGCTGTCACGGCGATCGACGCCCAGCTTTTCTGCCAGATGATATCGATGGTTTTGATAAGTTCAGGCTGCAAAGCCGGGTTTCCTACCACCGAACTTGAAAATTCCGCGTTCGTATCGGCGATCGAGGGGGCCCGGAAGGCCTCTCCGTACAATAATTTTAAACGTTGGTTTTCGCCGATGCTGTATACGAGACCCGCCCGCAAGCTTAGGCTGTCACCGATGCCTTGGTAACCGTCATAACGGAGTCCAGCAGTCAGGTTTAATTTATTGTTGATCTGCCACTGGTCTTGCAGATAGAGGCCGGTGATGTCGCGTTTGTGTGCAAGAATCAGATCAAGACGACTACCTGGGATCCAAAAGCCCTCTTCAATTCCCGTTAACGACGGGACGCGTACAGCGCCGTCGCTAAGTCGCATTTGCTCAGAATTCCAATTCCCTTGAAAGGCGTTGAGCCCGGTCGATTCTTGTTGATAAACAGCACCAAGCTGAAGTTGATGATTGCTGTTCAGCGTCCACGTCGCATCGAAGCCTGCGCGTTTGTCAGCAGCAGCACGATTGTTACCGCCAATGAAGTCTACCGGTGCATTGTTAGTCCAGCCCAGCAGAGGCAAGGCAGCGATATCCGCAGGTAAGATTAAGACGAGCTCGTCTTGGGTGACCCGGAGATATTCGAGGTAGAAGGATGTGCTGAAATTTCCGGACAATTCAGTGTCATACTTTAGCCGGTAAAACTGAGCGGTACGGTCCAGCTTATTAACACCGTCGCCAGGAATGCCGCCTTGGACAAAACCCCGATACAGTCGGTCGATCAGACCAACGGTCAGAGACAGTTTTTTGTAACCGAGATTGAGCTGCAGGTCGCGGCCAGACCCCGGGTCTGTTAGCGGATCAAAATGACCAAAATACTCGATGATCGGCGCATAGGTTTGGCCGCTGTCGCGGTAATCGCGCGCAAAAAGAGAAAGTTTTAAGTCGCCGAAAACCTGGCTAAATTTGACTGTAGCTTCGCGCAGACCATTCTCGCCGCCGCGCACGCTCACCGCGCGCTCGTCTTTGTTGGTGACAATATTGATCACGCCGGAAAAGGCGTTGGAGCCGTATAGCGCGGAGCCCGGCCCGCGGATGATCTCCACTTGCTTGACATTAACGAGGCTCAATTGGGAACTGCTGTAAAACCCGCCACCGATCACCGGGTCATTCAACCGGATACCATCGATCATTACCAAAATGTCAGGCGCATTAGCATCAATTCGCCGACCACGCGCAACCACTGCACTTGTGCGAGCGCGATCATTGCGCGAACTCATAAAACCGGGCACATAGTTCAACAGTTCTTCGAGAGAGCTCACTCCCATGCGCTGAATTTCATACTGGGTGAAAAGCGTTACGCTCGACGGTGCATCAGAGAGTTTAGTCTTGGATCGGTTGGCAACTGTAACTTTGATCCGCAATAGTTCCTCAAGCGACAGCTTGAGCAAGAGGGTCTGTTCAAGTTTTTCAGCCGCTGCAGCGACAGAGAGGGAACCTGGTGCCAAGAGGAGACCAGCCAAGGTAGCGCCAGCAATACTTATGCGGTTTTTCATCCGTCCTTTTATGCCTCAGAAAAGATAACAGCCGGTTAAAAACTATCAAAACAAACCGGGGAGTCGGACGGAACATTCCCTACGGGCAGCCAATCAAACCAGCCGCATGATTTCCGGGCAGGGAAGGTGGCCTACACCCCCTGTCGGTCCGCGAATAAGCGCGAGAGCCGTCATGTAGCCAGCAGCCATAGGAGGGCACCGCAGTTGAGTATAGCCGCTAGCCAATAACGCGTCCTGAAGGACCGTTTATAGGTTTTGTGGCGTAACAACCTCATTGCGAGCAGGGCGCCTGGCCATCCGCCTAGCAGCGCCAGCAGGTGTAGGGTTCTTTCGCTGATCCTGCGCCAGTCTTTGATGGCTGCATATTTATCGACCCCGTAAACAAAAAATGTCAGGGCGCTCAGACTCCCATACAGGCCAGCGAGCAATAGAAGCAGCGACGCGGGACACGGGTGGGACACTATTAGTTGATGGTGGCGGTTGAGAATGTGGGATCGGGCACGATGCGCTCAGATGGGTAGGTCAACGTCGCTTCGGTACCAACGCCTTCTTCGCTTGAGATATCCAGTGTTCCGCCATGCAGTTTGATCATGCCAGTCACCAACGTAAGGCCAAGCCCGACCCCTTGATAGCTCCGGATCATGCTCGATTCGACCTGAACAAACGGCTGGCTGATACTTGCAATATTGTCGTCTGCTATACCAATGCCTTCATCCTTCACCGCGAGGGTAAACTGTCCACTATTATCCAACGCCGCCCAAACCGTAATCAAGCTGCCTTTACCCGAAAACTTACTGGCATTGCCCAGCAGGTTGAGCAGCATCTGGCAGAAAAACTGCCGGTCCGCGAGTAAAAACAGTTGTAGGTCGGGGTTTTCAAAAACAAGTTCCTGCTGCTTATCAACTGAGGTTAAACTGAACATCTCGAGACATTCATAGATGGCATTGGACGGGCTGAAGGCAGTTTCTTTCAGCGTCATCTTACCGGTTTCAATCCGGGTCAGATCGAGGATTTCATTGATAATCGCCAGCAAATGATCGCCGCTGGTCTTGATCAAGCTAGCATAATCTGCGTAGCGCTCGTCGCCGATGTCGCCATATATCTTGTCCTTCAGTATCGACGAAAACCCGATGATGGCGTTCAGCGGTGTGCGCAGTTCATGCGACATATTCGAGAGAAATTCGGACTTGGCCTGACTTGCGCGGTTTGCCAGCTCAGTCGCGGATTCAAGATCGACTGTACGGGCCTTGACGCGCGCCTCCAGCTCCTCCTTGGCCAGCGACAAGTCAGCATTCAGGCTATGCATTTTACGGCTGATCTGGACGATGCGACCCATCAGCAGCAAAATCGCAAGAAGGGCGACGGCGGCGGCTATCAGCCAGTTCTGCTGCGAGGAAATAACCGTGCCCTGCTGTTGCAGACTGGCTTCCTGGCTGCGCAGGGTTTCATTCTGTCTCGTGATGCGTTGCTGGTTGTTGCGCAGCACTTCTTCCTGGCGCTCAGCCTCACCGGTGCTATCCGCAAGCTGGTCTTGCAACAACACCAGCTTGCTGGTCTCTGCGGAGAGGGCACCGCTCGATTGCCTGAGCGCAAGCTCTAGGCTGGTCAGCTCACTTTGCCCCGCCCGAAGCGACAAACTCAGCACATCAACGTCGGCCTGCGCCTGATGCAGTTCGCTGGTCTTCTCGTTGACCTGTTGCTGCAGGCCCTGTGTCTCGGCGCTCAGATTTTTAATGTTCAGCTCGGCGCGTGCCGCCTGCTGACGTAGGAAGGCAATCTCATCGTTCTGGGCCAGGAATTGACGCCGCGCGCTCTCAAGGCCAACCTTGAGACCTTCCAGTTCGCCTTCCATTTCTTTATAAAGTTCGGCCACATCAAGCTCGGTGCCGCCCAGTTTCAAGACCGCATTATCCATGGTCAGATATTCATAGATGATATTGGTCCGGTTAATCTCAAAGACGACGGTCGGTGTGCCAATTTTGAAATCGATCATTTGGTTGCGTACATCTGCAGCACCATTGCTAACCAGAAGGGTGCCGCTGCGCCGGGTTTGGCGTGCGATTAAGCCAAGGTCGCGGCTAAAATCGGCGGGGATATAGGCAAGCTGAAACGCGTTCAACTCAGCTATCGTCTCAACAAGTGTAATTCTGACCGGGCGGCCTTTTTCTCGGTGAATCGCTTGCAAAGACAGTAAAATCTGGCTTACCTCATCACCACCGCGGTATATACCTAATTCAAAGCTATCGCGTGCCGCATCCTCAGGCCATTCAAAATAACCAAAAAAGCGCAAAAGCATTGCCGCTTTGACTTGACCCTCGGTAAACTCCTGCGCGCGGGCAGTCATAATACTGGCGCCCGCAAGCAGGCCAGCAACAACAAAAACCAGAAAAATATGTCTCAATAGTCGCAGTATATTTTTCCTCAATTCAATGATGGCCTTGTATTATCCCCAAGCCCAATATTATCTCCAAGCCTAGGCCGTGGTTCTGCAACGCGACGCTAATCATCGACCCAGTCGTTGGACTGTGGGTTGATGATTTATGGTAAATAGAACTTCTACACCAAGCAAGCGGCAAAAATCTCCAGTCGTTTGACGAGACAGGAGCGCGCCACCCATCAGGGCCGTTTGAGGCCGCTGCGGGCTCCGGATTATTCCCGCCCCAATAGCCCTAGCAGAGTTTATCCTAGCGGTCCTTTCTAGGTGGTTAACTATGTCAAGAAAGCACAAACAGTGTTCGCTTTCCCTCAATTCAGCTTCCTGTTGGCTCCGAAAAAACGCAGGGCTGCCGAGCATAATTTAAAACAGTGACAGCCATTTTAAATCGGCGTTCTTGATACCAAGCTAGCAATTAACCCCCGCCCTACGGCGCCCGCAAGTTGCATCTGGTGTATGCTTGCGCATTGACTTTAACCCCTTAATCTGAAAGCTTCTTTTCCGGGAGCTGACCGCTTGCACAGTTATTTTGCGGGAACCGCAATCCAGTCGGAAGCGCCACGCAAGTTTTTAGTGAAATGTAATAGTGACCGACGGCCAACACAGATTGGTCTGATAAAAATATAGAGGGGATACCTATGAGAATGAGCAGATTAAAGGCGTTGACGTTGGGGGCCAGCTTGCTGACGATTGCAGTTGCCACCACCAGTGCCAGCGCGGCCGACAGTCATACGCTGTTTCGCAATCCAACTGTGAGCGACAGCCACATTGTCTTTTCCTATGCCGGCGACCTATGGCGTGTTGAAAAATCGGGTGGGTCCGCCCAGAAATTGACATCCGGGATTGGTGTTGAAGACAGCCCTCATTTCTCACCAGACGGGTCCATGATTGCCTTTACCGGGGATTATGATGGCAACACGGATGTTTTTGTTATCCCTGCTGCTGGCGGCACGCCGAAGCGGCTGACCTTCCACCCCGGTGCTGATCAAGTCACCGGCTGGACAGTAGACGGTTCATCGGTGGTGTTCAATTCTCGCAGAAACTCATACGCAAATTTTTTGCGACTATTCACCGTGGATGCGGACAAGCCAGGCTACCCAGCGCAGATTGATTTGCCGTCGGCAGAGCGCGGCAGTTTTAATGCTGCGGGCACGCACTTGGCATACGAGCCGCTTAATCAGTGGCAGCCTGATTGGAAACGCTATCACGGTGGCCAGCAGGACAAAATTTGGATAGCCAAATTAGATGACGCCAGTGTGCAGGAAATCCCGCATAAAGATTCAAGCGATAAATCACCGATGTGGATTGGCGACAAAGTGTATTTCCTGTCAGACAGGGGCAGCGAAGAAGGCACGGTGCGGCTGTTTTCCTTTGATCCAAAAAAGAAACGCGTCAAACAGCTGCTGGACGGGGCTGGCCTCGATATTAAATCGGCAACAGCAGGTCCTGACGGCACCATTGTGTATGAACAGTTTGGAAGCATCCACACCTTTGATACCAAAACCGGCAAAGCAACGCCCATTGAGATCAGCGTAACCGCTGACCTAACGTCGGTGCGCGCCCGCTTTCAAAATGTTGGCAATAACATTCGCGGCGCTGACATTTCCCCAACCGGCAAGCGCGCCGTTTTTGAAGCGCGCGGTGAAATATTTACCGTCGCCGCTAAAAAAGGTGAGCCACGCAATATTACCAATTCCCCAGGGGTAATGGAACGCAGCCCTGTATGGTCACCTTCAGGCGAATTTATTGCTTATTTCTCAGATGAAGGCGGCGAATATAACCTGCATATCAGGGACCAGAAAGGCCACAAGCCTGCAAGAATAGTGAAATTGCCAGTCAATTTCTATTACGCGCCAACTTGGTCGCCGGACAGCAGCAAAATTGCGTATTTCGATAACTCGCTGGTTCTTTGGTATATTGACCTTGAGGCCGAAGGCGATAGCGCCCCGGTCAAAATTGCTGAAAATCTAATCGGCTTGAACGATTCTGTACTAATTCCGCACTGGTCCCCTGACAGCAATTGGTTGGGTTATGTAGCGCAGCTGCCTAATTTGCTGCGGGCCGTGCACCTGTATTCGCTTGAGAGCGGCGAGAGCACCCAAGTAACAGACGGCATGAGCGACACACGCTATCTGGCGTTCAGCAAAGATGGCAAATTCCTGCATTTCACCGCAAGCACCAACGTGGGCCCGACAATCAGTTTCGCTGATATGTCAGGGGTGAACCATAATGTTACGCGCAACGTCTATGCAATGGCGCTTGCGGCAGATACCAACTCGCCGCTGGCACCGGAAAGCGATGAGGAAGACGTTAAGAAGCCCAAAACAGACGATGCGGAGGGCGAAGATAAAACCAAAGACGATAACGGCGAAGGCGACGCTGAGAATGCTGACGAGAAGTCTGGCGAGAAATCCGATAAGAAATCGGGTGACAAAGACAGCGATAAGGACAATGGCAAAAAAGAAAAAAAGGTCACTAAAATTGATCTCGACGGCATACAGGGCCGTATTATCACTTTGCCATTCCCGAACCGCAATTATGTTGGCCTAACGGTAACTGGTGACGGCACGGTTTTGGTCACAGAATCTGTCCCGTCTGACCGCGGGCCTTCAGGTCGGGTTTTGCACGGTTTCTCGATGAAAACCAAAAAGGTAACCGAGGTAGCCAAGGGTGTCCGTAACTTGCAGATATCTGCAGACGGAAAATCAGCACTTTACAGCCGCAATCCAACGTCGTGGGCGATCAGCGCTACCGGGGCGATTGGCAAACCGGTTAAGCCGGGCAAAGGCGCGTTGGCAACGGGCCGCATGGAAGCGCTTGTCGACCCGAAAAAAGAATGGGCTCAAATGTACCATGCTGTATGGCGTGGGGAACGTGACTTCTTCTACGATAAAAATGGTCACGGCATTGATTTTGCTGCGATGGAAGCGCGCTATGAACCTTTTGTAGCGTCGGTACAGCACCGCTCAGATCTGACCTATTTGTTCCGCGAGATGGCCAACGAAATGACCATCGGCCATATGTTCATCGGCGGCGGTGATCAAGTGCGTGCCAAACGCGTGGCTGGCGGATTGCTCGGCGCGGATTATACGATTGACGAAGGTCGCTATAAGATTTCCAAAATCTTCAATGGTGAAAGTTGGAACCCAAATTTAACCGGCCCTCTAACGCAGCCTGGGCTTAATGTGAAGGTGGATGATTATCTGCTATCGGTGAACGGTATTGATGTTACCGCTGACCGCAGTGTCTTTTCCTACTTTGAAAGCACGGCCGGTAAACAGACACGCATCAAAATTGGTGCGCATGCTGACGGCAGCGATGCACGCGAAATCATTGTGGTGCCGACCGGCAATGAAGGCGGGCTGCGCCATATCGATTGGAAAGAAGGCAACCGGCGCAAGGTGGACGAGCTGAGCGGCGGGAAACTGGCTTATATTTATATGCCTAATACTGGCGGCGGCGGTGTTGCCAGCTTCAATCGGTATTTCTTCGCGCAGACCGACAAGTCAGGCGCCATTCTTGATGAGCGCTTCAATGGCGGCGGGCTGCTGGCTGATTATGTCATCCAGCTGTTCACCCGTGACAAGTTGGCGAATGTGCATTACCGGGACGGCACACAGGATGTGCCAGTACCGGGCGGTGCTATTTACGGCCCTAAAGCCATGCTGATCAACGAGATGGCTGGTTCTGGCGGTGACGCGATGCCGTGGTTCTTCAAAACCGCAGAGGTTGGTCCGTTGATCGGTAAACGAACCTGGGGCGGCCTGGTGGCAGCCTTTGCTATTCCGCAACTGATGGACGGCGGCAGTGTTAGAGCGCCGAACGCTGCGATTTACGGCCTCGACGGCGAATGGGAAGTAGAAAACTTTGGTGTCGCGCCCGACATTGAAGTCGAGTTTGATCCTGCCGCGTGGCGTGCAGGCCGCGATCCGCAATTGGAACGCGCGGTTAAATACTTGATGAAAGAACTCAAGAAAAACCCACCGAAGAAATCCAAGCGGCCAGCGTACCCGGTTTATAAACGCGATTAAGGTTGGCTTGCATATAACGAAGGAAAAGGAAGGGTTCGCCCTTCCTTTTTTGTTTGGGCCTACCTTGGTGTTTTATTATAGCCGGCATCCAGCAAGTTGCCGTGACTGCTCGCTTGGCCGAAGCAGGAAGGCGTGTGTTTTCCGGCCCTTTGATTTCGAAACGATCGCATGTGTTGTGCTACTCAACTTTATCGCTATGTTGATTGCAGGATAAATTGGGGGGGATATATGGATTACCGGAAGAACAATATTTTTGTGGCCTTTGCCCTTTGGGCAGGAGCAGGGATATTGCTCCGCATTACAGAGTTCCTCAGTTTCGAATTTTACTTGGCAATCCTAGGCCAGCCAGAAGGGCATGTTCCGATAACCCTTGCGGAGTGGCCGGTTCTTGCAGGCTTTCTTGCCGTACTAATTATTGCCCGTGCTTGGCGCGGAAATATAACATTACTCATAACAGTCTATGCTGCCTCAGATATAATTTGGACTATCCTCACTAATGCCAATGTAAAGCTCTATCTCCTTCTATGTCCCGCAGGCGTTTGCTTGTCAGAGTATACTTATAATTTCCATGTAAAATACACCGCGCTTGAGTTTATGGGCTATATCCTTGCAGCGATTATCGTTTTGGCTACCCGTTCCGGTAAAGTCCCCGATGGCCAAGCCAGAAAGAACTTAAACCCACTGGATTATATAGCAAAGTTACTTGCTCAACTAACGACGGAACTCTGCATCTGGCTAGAGATTGATAGCTCGTCAATTGCGAGGACTTGGAGCCGCTGGGCGGCCCTGCCCTTGTGGCGATCAGGTGCCTTTTTTAGCCGGGTTTTCGGGTCCATTTGGGTACCTTTTTTCGGGTTGGCAGCAGCATCGCTTTTAACCAACACTATTTATCTAATCTTATCACCCTTTTGGAACATGGTCATTAATGACCTTTCCGGCGAAGAGGCTTGGAAGTTTATTGTATTTCTTGCGCCCTTGCTCCTCCTTAATCTTATTATGCCCTGGGCCGTTGGCAGCTATGTGTCTAGCCTTGGGCGGTCCCTATCGGCTTGGGCAGCTATTCCTGCAGTACTATTGGCCTCTTTTTCTACGATCCAATCATCAATCTTCATACTGACACAAAACCAGCTACCGTTATCGGATATCTATAGGTTTCATATACAGAACCTAGGAGTGGTAATGGTGCTTTATATCGGCTTCCTAATCGGTCACCAGCGAGCCCCAAAGAAAAAGAAACTGTTAGAGCAGGCCTAGCTCATTGGGGGCCATCAGATGGAGGCCGCCAACCTGTGATCGACACAAAGTCTGTTTTTTCCATTGTCCCGTCTCGCCCCCACAACCTCACCTGTAACAAAACGGTCATAAGCCTGTAAGAACTCTGCCTCCTAAGAGGGTTAGGGTGCCAGCTAATTAACGCACTATGGCACACTGTAAAATATGAAAGAGTTCGAGATGAGCCTTAAATTAGTAGCCCTAAGCCTTGCCCTTGCGGCACCCAACGCCGCTTCCTACGCAGCCGATAAGCAAATCCGTGTTGTAGGGTCGTCCACTGTATATCCTTTTTCGACCGTGGTGGCCGAACGCTTTGGCCGCACCACCAAATATCGCACACCGATTGTGGAAAGCACCGGCACCGGTGGCGGTTTCAAGCTTTTCTGCGCAGGCACTGGCACCGACACACCCAGTGTCTCAAACGCGTCGCGGGCGATTAAATCTTCAGAAGTTAAGCTCTGCGCCAAAAACGGTGTGGCCACCATCATTGAAGTGAAAGTTGGTTATGACGGTATCGTGATGGCCAATGCGCGCCAGTCAGCGCAGTTCGCACTTTCAACCCGCGATATATTCTTGGCCCTTGCTGATAAAATCCCGGGCCCAGACGGAACGCTGGTGAAAAACACCAACCGCACCTGGAAGGATGTGAATAGGGCCCTGCCAAACGCCAAAATTGAGGTACTCGGCCCGCCACCAACATCCGGTACCCGCGATGCTTTTGTTGAGCTGGCGATGGAAGCAGGCTGCAAAAGCTTTGCTGATATCAAAGCGCTTAAGAAAACCAACAAGAAGAAATATAAACAAATCTGCCACAGCATCCGCGAAGACAGCGCCTTCATCGAAGCGGGCGAAAACGATAACCTGATTGTCCAGCGCCTACGCGCCAACCCAGACGCACTCGGCATATTTGGTTTCAGCTTCCTCGACCAAAATTCTGACACCGTGAAAGCCGCAACGATCAACGGCGTTGCAGCAACGTTTAGCAATATTTCAGACGGGTCTTACCCGATATCTCGGCCCCTGTTTTTCTACGCAAAAGCAGAGCATGTCGGCAAAATGCCAGGGCTGTCGGAATTTGTAACCGAATTCATCAGCGACAAAGCCAGCGGCGAAGAAGGCTATCTTTCAGAGCGCGGGTTGATCCCAATGTCAGCATCTGAACGGCAAGACCTCAACGGCAAAGTCCGCCTCGCACTCTCAAAATAGCCCAGTAGCAAGACGAGAAAACAGTGCTTAAAACTGTAAACCCCCTGGCCCGGCATAAAGCCCGGCCACAAGAACAAGCCATCAGAACCCTTCTGGTGGCTTGCGCCGCCGCTGCCATTTTGGTGACGGTCGGCATCATTGCGTCCCTGCTTTTTGAAAGCATCCGCTTCTTCAGCGAAGTGCCAATGGGCGACTTTCTGTTCGGCACCACGTGGTCACCGCAAACGGCCATGCGGGAAGACCAGGTTGGCTCAACGGGCGCCTTCGGTATTATCCCACTGCTTGCGGGTACTTTCCTAATCAGCTTTATCGCCCTCTCGATCGCGACACCGCTCGGCATTTATTCCGCCGTCTATCTTGCCGAGTATGCAGCACCAAAAAGCCGCGCCATTCTGAAACCTTCGCTAGAGATCTTGGCCGGTATCCCGACAGTGGTCTACGGCTTCTTCGCGGCCCTGGTGATTGCGCCCCTGATCCGCGACGTTGGCACATCGCTCGGTTTTGATGTGGCCTCATCCTCGGCGCTGGCCGCAGGGTCGATTATGGGGGTGATGATCATTCCGCTTATTTCTTCTATCTCAGACGATGCCATCAGCGCCGTGCCGCAGTCCTTGAAAGAGGCCTCTATCGGTCTCGGCGCGACCAAGTCTGAAACCATACGGCAGGTCATATTGCCAGCGGCCCTGCCGGGTATTGCCGGCGGCATCCTGCTCGCGGCATCGCGCGCAATAGGCGAAACCATGATTGTGGTTATGGCTGCGGGTTTGGCAGCCAACTTAACCGTCAATCCGCTGGAGGCCGTTACCACGGTGACGGTGCAGATCGTAATGTTGCTGACCGGCGATCAGGAATTTGACAGTGCCAAAACGCTCGCTGCCTTTGCGCTTGGCTTAACCCTGCTGGCGATCACCCTTGTCTTCAATATTTTCGGCAGCTGGATTGTAGCCAGAAACCGAGAAGCATATGACTAACACCCCCATCAGATCGCCGCTTTCTGCCTCTGCCGTCGCGGGGCTCAAAAAACGCTACCGATCAGAAAGTTTATACCGCAGGCTTGGCTTGGGCGCGATATGCGCAAGCTTGGGCTTCCTCGCCTTCCTGCTGGCCAGCATATTGCAGCAGGGCGGCGGGGCCTTTTTCAAAACGGAAATCCGCTTTGACATAACTGCCGAGGCGCAAATGGACGCAGAGGGCGATGCCTTTATTCTGCTCCGCACCACCTTGCGAAACTCCCTGCAAGGCGCAAATACTCGCGCGGCCCGTAGGCAGGCCTATGCCCTTGCCGGGGCCGACGCGGAGGAACAGCTGCAGGCAATACTTAATGGCACCCAGTCCACTGGTGCAACACCCGGCGATCCAATGCCCTTTTCAATCTGGTTGTCAGCTTCAGACGAAGTGGATTTTGCAGTAAAATCTGGGCTGGTGAACCTTATGGAAACGGACGCGCAAAACATCGGTCAAACAAGGCTAACCACAACGCAGCTGAACTGGCTCGCTAAGTTGGAATCTGATGGTGAAATTCGCACACCCTTCAACCTTGGCTTCCTCACAAACGGGGATAGCCGCGACGCAGAAAGGGCGGGGCTCGGCGGTGCCATAATGGGGTCCCTTTTCACTTTGATGCTTTGTTTCGTCACGTCGTTTTTCGTCGGCGTTATGGCAGCCGTCTATCTGGAAGAATTCGCGCCCAAGAACCTGTTCACAGCCTTTCTTGAAGTGAATATCAACAATTTGGCCTCGGTACCATCGATCATTTTTGGGCTGCTTGGCTTAGCCATTTTCCTCAATATGTTTGGCATGCCCAGGTCCTCGTCCTTGGTCGGCGGCATGGTTTTGGCGCTAATGACACTCCCTACAGTTATCATCGCCTCGCGGGTTTCCCTCCAGTCTGTGCCGCCTTCCATCCGCGAAGCTGCACTGGCGCTGGGGGCCACAAGAATTCAGGCGGTTTTCCACCATGTGGTGCCGCTGGCCCTACCTGGCATGTTAACCGGTGCGATCCTCGGCATGGCACGGGCGCTCGGCGAAACCGCACCGCTTCTGATGATCGGCATGGTCGCTTTCATTGCCGACCCACCTTCCAGCGTGCTTGATCCGGCAGCCGCGCTGCCCGTGCAGGTGTTCTTGTGGTCAGACAGCCCTGAACGCGCCTTTGCAGAGAAAACCTCCGGCGCGATTTTGGTGCTGATCCTGTTCCTGATCCTGATGAACGGGGCAGCCATAATGCTCCGTAAAAAGTTCGAAAAGAAATGGTAAACCCTATGAACCTTCAATCCCATAGCCCCATGCCTACTGGCATTACCGGCTTTCCTATAGCGGCTGGCGCGAGCACAGAAGTGGCTCAAAATATACGGATCACCGCAAAAGACGTCTCGGTATCTTACGGCGACCTGAGAGCACTCAAAAGTATTGACCTTGATATCGCGGAAAACAGAGTAACCGCACTTATCGGCCCTTCGGGGTGCGGAAAATCGACCTTTCTGCGCTGCATTAACCGCATGAATGACCTGATCCCCAGCTGCCAAGTGAGCGGCGAGATTAAGCTAAGCGGGCATGATATTTACGGGCCAGAGGTTGATGTTGAAGTCCTGCGCCGCCACGTGGGTATGGTGTTCCAGAAACCAAACCCCTTTCCGAAGACAATATACGATAATGTAGCCTACGGCCCCCGTATCCACGGCCTTGCCGGGAGTAAGGGCGAGTTGGATGCCATTGTAGAAAAAAGCCTCAAGCGCGCAGGACTATTTGATGAAGTGAAAGACAGGTTGGATAGGCTCGGCACCAGCTTATCCGGCGGGCAGCAACAGCGGCTGTGCATCGCCCGTGCCATCGCCATCGAGCCCGAGGTAATTTTGATGGACGAGCCCTGTTCCGCGCTCGACCCTATCGCCACCGCCAAAATCGAAGAATTAATCGACGAGTTGAAACAGCGCTACACTATTGTGATCGTCACTCATTCTATGCAGCAGGCAGCCCGCGTTTCTGACTATACCGCCTATTTCCACTTGGGTGAGCTAGTGGAACGGGGAGACACTAACCGCATTTTCACCAGCCCTCAACACGCTAAAACAGAAGCCTATATCAGCGGGCGGATCGGATAAACCATGCCTAACCACCATATAGTTCAGGCATTTGATGCCGAGCTAGAAACACTCGATGCTCTGATCGCTCAAATGGGTTTCATGGCCCAGAAGCAGCAGGAAAAAGCACTGAACTGCTTCCTAGCACACGACAAAGAAGCAGCAAAAAAGGTGAGGGACGATGACGAAAAGCTCGACGCCTGCGAACGCCATATCAATGCGCATGCAACACAGATTTTTGCGCGCCGCCAACCCGTTGCAGCTGATTTGCGTACGGTTGTTGCATCCTTTAAAATCGCTGGAGATCTGGAACGGATCGGGGACCACGCGAAAAATATGGCAAAGCGCACCAAACGCGTCGGCGACATTCCCATTTTGGCTGAGGTAAGCGGATCGTTGCGAAAAATTAGCCGCCTTGTTGAAACCATGATTTCGGACGTAATCAAAGCCTTCACAAGTAGGGACGCAGGCCTGGCGCTTGCTGTTCTTGATCAGGACGAAGCGGTCGACCTGTTACATAAGTGTCTTATCAGCGATCTGCTTTCCCATATGAAAACGGATACAGCCAGCATTGCGGCAGGCACGGAAATCCTGTTCGCCGTAAAGAACATTGAACGCATCGGCGACCATGCTACCAACATCGCCGAACAGGTTTATTACATTGTGACCGGGCGGCAGGCTGATGAGGGAGACGGCGCAGCCTAACGCGCGGTCTATACTGAGCCGGCCGCGGACCAGTAGGGCAATCTATCTATCGATGACGACGCGCCAACTCACGCGGCGGCTTTCAGCTAAAAGCCTGGCCAGACACGCCTTTAGTGCAAGCGTTGCGCGTTACGGCTGGAGCGATTTAGTATTCGAAGTAAAATGTTCAATCAGGGCAGGCTCATCCCAGGGCACGTCATGAATGGCGTTTTTTAGATAGTCACTGTCGGGGTCGCGGCGCCACTCTTTTGGAAAATGGGCAATCACCGTCTCAAACTGAGGGTTGCCTTCATAAGGCTGGCCGTTCAAGCCCAAGTACAAAGCTTCAAGAATTTTAACACCTGTCAAACGGCCCTGATGGCTAGATTCTATAGGTCGAGGGTTACATTCGATTAAATAACTTTTGTTTTGGGCATCCAGCATGAAGTCGAGGGTAAAAATGCCTGATATTCCTGTGGCAGCAGCAAACTTCCTAGTTTGTTCTATGATTTCAGGGTGGTCAATAAAGCGTACAACGGTTGAGTAGCCCGTGCCATCACCAACACAGACTTCGTATTTAAATACACCCGCCGCGAAAACCTTTCCGCCAAGTGCAGATGCTGTGCAGCCCACTGGCTTGCCAGCAATATATTGCTGCACAACCTTCTCATTGCTCCCCCCAAATTTATGCTCAACTTTCTTGGCACAAGCGAAGCTTTGAAAGATAGCAACCTGGCTTCCGGAAAGGCCGTACGCGCCCTTAAGAACAACTGGGTAGCCATGCTCTGCAGCGAATGATTGAACATCGGCAAGGCTGCTACACGGCATTTGTGCGGGGATGCGAATACCGTTTTTTGCCGCTAGCCGTGTGCTTTTATGCTTGTGGCGCACCGTATCATAAAAATCGGGATTGCCACGCGAGAAGGTAATGAGCTCTTTAATTTTATGAGAACCGGGATAGATATGCGCTAGGGCGCTATATATGGAATTTAACGCTTGGACGGACACTTCATCACACGGTATTATAATATCGGGCTTAAACAGTTCACAGGCTTTTGTCAGGTTTGGATAAAAGTCCTTCACTTTTACAGCGCCCCTAACGAATGAATATTTTTCATCCAAATAGGTGCTCAAAAACAGCGAATTGCCTTTCCATGCCAGGGCCGCCACCCGAAACCCTGCCGCCCTCAAATGCTTTGGCATCCGACACACTTGGCTAAATTCATCGACCGCGAACAATAATACGCGTTTTTCCTGCAAGTTACTCATGTACAATTAGTCCCAGTCCCGATTGGCCAGCCGCTGCTTGAGTCCGGATTTTTGGCTGAAATATTCCAATGTGTCAACGATTCAAGCAACGACAAACCTACAAAACTAAAGATAGGTAGAATGCGTATGTTTTAGGGGTTCTAAGACAAACTTTGTGCGCAAAGCTAACATGGTTGAACTGACAACCATTTTAGCCCGCCGCACAGCGCTAATCCCCGCTTTTGAAAGTGAGCGTGTTTCGCCGGACCAAAACATGAATGAGCCCAGCCGTCTCGTCCCGTACCAACATCAAGCTGCCAGAGCTGGACGGGGAAAGCTATCTTCACGGCGAAGTAACGCCTGCCCATGCGCGCCATTCAGCAAAGCAGGTGGTCAAAAAAAAATTGCTTCTTGTGGGCGGATTAAGAAAACAAGGATTGTTATTGCCCAGACGCACCGCGCTAAAATTGCCGGCGCTAATTAAAGCCCCTCTGCCCCCGCGACCAACGCTAAATTAGGGTTGATCCCCTAGCATCGAAGCCGTCAAAGGTGTCGAGATTAACGTTTTATAGGCAGCCCAACGGTTTTTATGGTCCGTGCCGCCATTTCTATCCACATACTCGGCTGAAAGGTCCACACCTAAGGTGTAATTAATCACATAGCCCCGGTAGGTTTCGATGAAGCGTACACCTTGCTGGGCGCGTTCTCGTGACGTCAGCTGATACTTTGCTAACCAGTTTACCAACTCGTCTCGCGTGATTTTACCGTCCAGATACCGGCGCGCGCCTTCGATCCGCGCATAACGGAGACCACTAAGGGCCCGCTGTGCTGCCGTATATTTCTCGGCCACAGCTGGGTCGAGACCGGCAAGTGGATATAGAACTTCAGCTTCAAACTTTGTTTGTGCGTCGCCCGGGAAGGCCATGAACCTCCCGTAACTGGCGGTGCCTTCCGCGAGCAAGCTCTGCGGACTATAGAGCGGATAAACCGAGAACTCTTTCCACCCACGCGCATTCACCAAATTGGCCTCAAGCATCGCATTAAACACATGGTGCCCTGGATACCCTTCGTGGCACCCAAGATTAACCGCGCTGCCAATCAGGCTCGGGAGGTCAGTATTTACTTGAATGAGACTAACAGAATTACCCTGGTACCAATTATAGCCTGACCACGGCTTGTCGGTAACAAATTCGGACGTAAAGCTCTCCCCTTCAGGGAGGTCGAGGAATTTCTCTGTCTCAGCTTTACAGGCCTTTATGGCAGCCGCAAAAACGCTTTCCAGTTTGTCGGTTGGAATGGCATATGCGTCGTTAAACCTGATGAAACGTTCCTGCAGGGTGCCTTCCCCTTCAATCAAGCCATCCAGTTCCGCGAGTGATTTATCTAGATCAGCTTGATCTACTGACGGCACAACTGCGTCAAAAAGCAGTTTAGTTTCTTCATCAAACGAGAATTTTTCGCCGCCAATCATCCGTACACGTGCCTCAACAGCAATTAGCTGTTTTGACAGAAACCTGAGGCGCTGCAGCTGCATTGGAACAGACGCTCGTGACTGGTGACTTGTTAGTGCCCACTGAAGATCATTTGCCTCTTTTTGCAAAACATCAAGTGTAGGTGTGTTGGCCTCTACCGCTTCCTGCCACTCCGCCGGGCCATAATAAGCGTCTACATAGCCAGGCTCATGCGCGCCTACCGCAAGAACAAGCTTCACATAGCGTTCTGAAACTTCCTCAATTGGAATAACGTTTTCAGAAGGACCACCGCAAGCAAGAAGCATGAAAAAAACAGCGCTGGCGGAGAGGTTTTTCAATCTATACATGGTTGATCCAACAATAAGGTTTTACAGAAATAACTACAGTCTACGTCGAGGCAGGCTAAGACGTATCACCCTACTTGCATATTCAAAAATGTCGAGGGCTTCCCTATGGGGCTAGCTCAACGGTAGCCGGATTTAACGGCACTATATTTTGTCCAAATGGCTAGATGACATCAGGGGGATGCATGACAAAATGGGGTTTTCAAAATAGTAGTTTTCAGGTCTTAGCTATCAGCACGCCGATGATTTGAGTTATTACGCTGTCTTGATCGCTGAGCGGGCAATATAGAACATTGATCTTCACATTGTCTCTTTGCAGGGACCGGCCGGATACTTCAACGGCCACGTTATCTCGTTTATCAATACATTCCGTTACACACGCAAAAATTCGCTGTACGGCCGCTTTATTTTCAAATGCATGAACGCTCTCGCCCGTATGGTTCCCATAATAGCGCGAAATTTTTGTCCCGAGCAGGCGTACTTTGAGATCAGTTAATAGCGTTTCTTTACGAACAACGTCGAACATAAAAAAATCTGGCAATAAGTTTTTGATGTCGGTTGGCCGAACATCTTTGCGGCAAGGAAGGGACCCGTCCGGCGCTTTCGAAGCCAGATATTCGATCAATTGCTTAAACTGAGGCACGCTCATTATGTCACCGTCCGACAAGAACGATATCTCACCAGCCTGTGAACTAAAAGTCAGTTGGGCATCTGTTGTATCAAAACTATTGCGCATGTATTCCCCTCCGAATACTGCATAAACAGTACAATTAATGGTTTAGATTACAAGCAATAAGTTCTGATATTCCCCTACTGGAAAACAATTCGGCTAATTGGGAAGATGAATTGGATCCGCTAATAAAGCCCGGAAAGAATTCCGCCGTATTTTTTCTTCACGAAATGTCTGCGGACCTTCAAGGTTGGCGTCAAAAGTTCATTTTCTATAGAAAAAGGCTCATCGGCGATAGCAAACCGCCGCACTTTTTCAAGATTTGCCAGCCGATCATTGATACGGCCTACTGCTTTCGATAGTGCCTTTTTAAAGGCAGGATCCTCTTGTAATTCCTTTAACGATCGTGTTTTTCCGTTTTCGCGACACCATTCTTTCATCCAGTCCGCATCTGGAACGACAAGACCCACAAGATAAGGCCTGCGGTCTCCGTAAACCATAACCTGTGCAATTTCTTCTTCCAGGGCCAACATGCCTTCAATGCGCTGAGGCGAAATATTATCCCCTTTATCATTAACGATCAGATCTTTCTTCCTGTCTGTAATTTCCAGGTAGCCATCTTCATCGATAATACCGATGTCCCCGGTATGCAGCCAGCCATCTACAATTGTAGCGGCGGTAGCGGCATCGTCTGCCCAATAACCTTTCATCACCAGCTCACCCCGGATCAGCAGCTCACCGTCATCCGCGATTTTTGCCTCGACACCATCAAAGATTTTACCAACGGTGTGCATGCGTGCACTTTGCGGCGGATTAGCGCTGATCACCGGGCCGGCTTCCGTCTGCCCGTACCCCTGCAGAAGCGGCAAACCCAAGGACCAGAAGAAAAAGCCAACATCAGGGGACAGCGGCGCACCGCCAGATACAAGCGCTTTCAAACGGCCACCAAACTGCCGCTGCACTTTACGTCGTACTGTGAGGCCAAGAAAAATATCTTCCAGCTTTTCAAAAACTGTAAATTTTTGGCCATCGCGGTGCTTTTTGAACCCCAGAGCTAGGCAGCGGTCAAACATTTTGGCCTTCATGCCGCCTTCTTTTTGAACTGCACGGGTAATGCGGGTGCGCAGCATCTCAAAAAGGCGTGGCACCACCACCATAACGGTTGGCCGTACGTCTTCCATATTGGCCGCCAATTTTTCAATGCTTTCAGCGTACCATATCTCACCACCAATACCGATCGGCCAACATTGGCCTGCTGTATGCTCATAAGCGTGACTAAGGGGCAAAAAAGAAAGGAAACTATTATTCTCTAAGCCAAGGTGCTCGATCATCGAGGAAGCGCCCATACCGTTTCTCATAATAGAACCGTGATGCAACATCACACCCTTGGGCAAACCACCTGTGCCGCTTGTATAGATTAGGCAGGCAATATCGTCTCGTCTGACTGTAAGAACACGATTAGCGTAGCCAGCAATATCGGCTTCTTCGTCGCCAACTATTTTATCCCAGTGATGCACATCGACATTCAGTTTTTGCTCGATAACAAACTCGTCCATTGTCACTGCATGCAGCATACAATCCGACTGGTGTGCGGCCATTAAAAAAGTGCGGGCGAGCGCATTATTGGAAATAATGCCGGCCTTAGCACGACTGTTTTCCAATATATGAAGATGGTCGCGTTCTGTGTTGGTCACGTAAGTCGGTACTGTGATTGCACCAATCGACATGATCGCAAAGTCAGCAATCATCCATTCCGGACGGTTCTCGCTAACAAGGACCACACGGTCACCCGCCTCAATACCTAGCTTCTCCAGTCCCGCCGCAAGCTTAGTAACTTGCTCTGCGACCTCGCGCCAACTTAGCCCCCGCCAGGCGCCTTCCTTTTTTGTATAAAGAAGCCCTTTGTCACCGTATTTCGCAGCTTGTTCGTAAAACATCGATGTCAGACTTTGCCATGTATCGAGCGACATCAAGTTACTCCCTCTATTTCCCACTGAGACACCTAAATGTCGCCTAAAAATGACATTTGGGCAAGACAATGTTCTAGGGCCAGGCGGCCGTCCATTTAATCGTGGAGTTCATGCTTATCAGCTCACTGAGGGCCGCGCGCCTCCACGGTATAAAAAAGTTGTCTATTTTCGCAGGTAATACTTGCCAGTTTTCGCGACTGGTGCAATAATTATCCAGCGTCAAAGTCAAAACATAAATGGTTAGACTGCCTTGCAATTTTCAATGACTTTTCCGCACTAAAGTTAGCAACCAAAGCAGGCCTACGGCATGCAAGACAACTTTTCGCAGGATGATACGTATAGCGGCTCTGAAAGACGGCTGCATTTGCAGGCGTTTGACTATTGGCACACCCTTAAGGCTGAACGCGACTATCCCCTTTTTAGCGAGATGCGCGCAGAAGACCTCAAACCTTTTCGCAGCAAAAGCTTACTATTGGAATTCAAAGAAGACGTCACGATTGTTCGGTTTATTGGGGAAGAGATAACGACCCTGATCGATGCAGAATTATCTGTTGGGTGTCATTTAGGCGACTTTCCAGAATCCGCCTTTTCCGTAGCCCTTCTGGACCAGTTTGCAGACCACGAAGCCCGCACGAGGGCCGCAGAGTTTGAGTTTCTGGAAGGTGGCATGAACTGCCGCGGCACGATGTTGCCTTTTTCACAAGACGGCAGCGCACCCCATTTCATCATGGTCGTTGCAGGCTTCCAGTCGCCGGAAGAAGCACAGGGACCCGAAGCAGCTGACTTCAAGGCCGAAGCGGAAACCGTCGATAGCCAGCCTAAAGCTGAAGATGCCAGCCCGGGCTATGCAGCATCTGACGCCCCCACGTTCCATAAGCAAAATGTGTCTCAGGAAAATACTGAACCAGCGGCGCCTGCCGTAGAAGAACTCGCTAACGCCTCTGAGCCCGCAATGGCTGAGGCGACTGCGTCGTTAAGCGCAGAAGTTATCCTAAATGAGGGTGCTGCTAACACGCCAGGTCCAATTGCGGGCGCGTCAAAAGCTGACGCCGTACCTGCACAGGAAGGCGCGCCTGAGCAAGAGACCATTGCTGTTAACGTTGATGTGAATCTTGATGCGCTCAATGGCCTTCTAAACGCGGGGCAGCGCGCAGCCGACAGCATTGTTCATATGGACAACGGCAATCGCAGTAGCCTGTATAACGCCTTGGCAAGCGCACTTGCTCTGTATGAGGGCGCGCAAGAAAACCCGGCAGCATACCAGGCAGTTTTAGAAGAAACCAAACTCAAGGCACAGGCACGCGCCCCATTTACCCCGGTGTTGAAACTGGTGTTCGGAGCCGCGTACGATAAAACGCGGCTTACAGAATATGCGGCAGCACTTGCCTATTCTGTAAGGCACGGCGAAACCAGTACTTCTGTCGCCTCTTTCCTGAAATCCGTAAACGGCGGCATCAAAGGTTGTGTGCAGGAAGAACGTGCGTTCAAGCGCGGCGAGGGCGGTACCTCCGCCCAAATTCGCCAGCAGCAAGCCACTGTAGCGCTTAGGGCGTTGCCCGCCAAAGCCCTTGAAGACATATCTTTTGATACTGAGTTTTGTTTAGTCCTCGCGCGCCGCAATCAAGACGGCTCTGTGGATCTGATAGAAAGATCGAATGCACCAAATTCCACGCTAGATGCCGCGGTTCGGCATCTGGCAGTATCCAAAAATGAGACCTAAAATTTGGCACGGCAACCAGCCAGGTTACGAAGGGACAAAACTGTGACCGCTGACGAAAAAATACAAGATATACTAAGATCCATCCTCAAAGTTGCCGACGGCAAAATTAAGGGCCAGAAGCTCACCGACTTTGAAAGCTTTTTGAGCGGGTTTTACGCTGTCACTTGCCCCGATGACCTGTTGGAACGAAGCGCCGTGGAGCTTTATGCTATTGCCATCAGCATCTGGGAATGCGGGGAAAAACGGGCCGTTGGCACTGAGATTGTTTCTATTATCAATCCTCGCGGCGACACTGATGGCTGGAATACCAAAACAACGGTTATCCAGATCATCAATGATGATATGCCATTTTTGGTCGATTCTATCACTGGCGCGCTGGCAACGACACTGCGTCATACAATCCGAATGATGCACCACCCGATCTTGGAAGTTAGCCGCACAGAAGAAGGCACGCATACATTCGATGCTGCCACTCCCCGAGTACGTGAAAGCTACATGTTCATCGAAGTGGATGGCCAATCTGACAAAGAAGCGTTGACTGAGATTGAGGAGACGTTGCGCGGCACCTTGAGGGACGTTCGCGCAGCGGTCAAGGATTGGAAACCGATGCTGGCCAAGATCGACGAAACCGTTGCGTCGCTCACCGTTAATCCCCCACCAATTCCTGCTGAAGAGGTGGATGAAACTATTAAACTCTTGCGCTGGCTCGGCGCAGACCAATTTACTTTCCTCGGCTTCCGCGAGTACCGCTTCGAAGGGGACCCCAAAGCCTTTGACTTCACGCAGGTCAAAGACAGTGCGCTGGGCATCTTGCGCGATGCGTCCCGCTATGTGCTACGAGACCGGGACGGCCTGACGCCAATGTCCGCAGAAATCAGACATTTTCTCGCACAGCCCGATCCACTTATTATTACTAAAGCCAATGTAAAATCTACGGTGCACCGTCATTCACACCTTGATTATATCGGCGTGAAAATTTTCAATTCCGACGGGGTGGCCATAGGCGAACGTCGCTTTGTCGGCTTGTTCACATCGCTCTCTTACAGTCAGTTCGCCAACGAAGTTCCTTTAATACGCAAAAAGGTTGCGCGCCTCGAAGAACGCGCAGCATACGGCGGCCGCAGCTATGCCGGAAAAGCCCTTGCCCATATTTTGGAAACCTTTCCGCGCGATGAGCTTTTTCAGGTTGATGACGATTGGCTGTTTGATACCGCCATGGGCATTTTGCAACTGCTTGAACGACCGCGGCCAAAAGCCTTTATTCGTCCAGACCAATTTGAACGCTTTGTCTCTGCTATGGTTTATGTACCGCGCGAAAGTTACCATTCCGGGCTTCGCACTGCCGTAGCGGATATTCTATGCGACGCGTACAACGGCGAAGTTTCAGTATATTATGCCAAGTTAAGCGAGGAACCTTTGGCGCGTTGGCACTTTATTATTCGTACCCGCCCGGGTGAAGTGCCGCCCACCGATATAGATGAAATCAATAAACTCATTGCAGAGGCTACACAGGGCTGGTCTGACAGGTTGCGCCACGCGCTGGTTGAACATTACGGTGAAGAACGCGGGAACTGGCTAAACCACCTATATAAAGTGCGCTTCTCTGTTTCCTATCGGGAAGCTTTCACGCCTGCGCAAGCAGCCTACGATGTATGTAAACTAGAAGAGCTTTCCGGCAAAGACGATTTGCAAGTAGATTTCTACCGGCACTTGGGAGACGGCGAGAACCACTACCGACTAAAAATTTATCATGGCTGCCATTTGATCGCCCTCTCCGACTGTATGCCGGTTCTGGAAGACATTGGTTTTAAAGTGCTGTCGGAGCATTCCTACGAAATGGGTGGCGGCGCCACCAGTTTTATCCACGATTTTTCCCTTGAACGTGTTGAAGGGTGTAACTTCCCCCTCGCACGCATCAAACCTTTGATCCAAGATCTTTTTATCCATGTCTGGCACGGCATTGCAGAAGATGATGGCTTTAATGAGCTGGTTTTGTCGTGTGCGATGAGCTGGGAAGAAATTATCATCCTGCGCGCTTACGGTAAGTATCTTCGGCAATTAGGCATGGGCTATACACCAGATTACATCGCCGACAGTATGGTCGAACACAGTTCCATTTCTGCACAACTGGTAGCTTTGTTTAAAGTTCGATTTGATCCTTCTTACGGCAAAGGCAACCGGGCTGAACTGGCGAGCAATATTGTTACCGACATCCGCACTCAGATGGAAAGCGTACAGAGCCTGGATCATGACCGCATTCTGCGGGCCTACCTCAATGTGATCGAATCAACAATTCGCACAAATTTCTACCAGCCAGGTGTGCTTGAAGGCGTTGATGAACGTGCTTTCGCCTGTAAAATCAGCTCCCGCCTCGTGGAGGAAGCTCCACTACCACGACCACATGCTGAAATTTGGGTATACTCACCCCGCGTGGAGGGCGTGCACCTTCGCGGCGGCCCGATCGCCCGCGGTGGCTTGCGTTGGTCTGACCGACGCGAGGATTTTCGTACTGAAGTGCTTGGCCTTGTGAAGGCGCAGCAGGTGAAAAATGCCGTGATTGTGCCGCAAGGCGCCAAAGGCGGGTTTTACCCAAAACTATTGCCCGCGATGGGCGACAGAGATGCTTTTATGAAAGAAGGTGTTGCGTCTTACCGCTCCTTCATCACCAGCCTACTGTCCCTGACCGACAATTTGGTCGATGGCAAACTAGTACCACCGAAGGATACAGTTCGTCATGACGGCGATGATCCTTACTTAGTGGTTGCTGCAGACAAGGGCACAGCCACCTTCTCCGATATTGCCAACAGTATTTCTGCCGATCATGACTTCTGGCTTGATGATGCGTTCGCGTCCGGTGGCTCGCAGGGCTATGACCACAAAAAAATGGGTATCACGGCCAAAGGTGCCTGGGTTGGTGTACAGCGTCACTTCCGTGAAATGAATATCAATACGCAGAAGGACGTCTTCAGCGTTGTTGGCGTCGGGGATATGTCAGGCGACGTTTTCGGAAACGGTATGCTGTTGTCGAAAACTATTCACCTAAAGGCAGCCTTCAATCACTTGCATATCTTTATCGACCCAACACCACTTGATACAAAAGCCGCGTGGAAAGAACGCAGCCGCATGTTCAAACTGCCGCGGTCTACATGGGCTGACTATAATAGTGATTTGATCGCCGAAGGTGGCGGGATTTTCTCCCGCGCGGATAAATCAATCTCGCTGACAAAAGAGATTAAAGAATGGCTGGGTGTTCAGGCAGATGCTGTCGCGCCCAATGACCTGATCAATCTTATCCTGAAAGCCGAGGCTGATCTGCTGTGGTTCGGGGGCATCGGAACCTATGTGCGCGCGACCGAGGAAACCGACCTTGAAGTGAGTGACCGTGCGAACGATCCTCTAAGGGTTACCGGCAGCGAGCTAAAATTCAAGGTTGTCGGCGAAGGCGGCAATTTGGGCATGACACAGCGTTCACGTATCGAATTTTCGCGTAGAGGCGGAAGGCTAAATACTGACTTTATCGACAATTCAGCCGGTGTAGATTGTTCTGATAAAGAAGTGAACATTAAAATTCTACTTCAGGCAGCCATCACCAACGGCACCCTCAAACTGGAGGACAGAAACGACTTACTCGTCTCAATGACAGACGAGGTTGGCGATATTTGCCTTTCAGACAACTATTTGCAAACGCAGGCAATTTCTCTGGCACAAGCACAAGCAGTATCTGCGCGCGAATATCACCTTGGCCTTGTTCGGGCGCTTGAACGCGACGGCGGCTTAAACCGCGAGATCGAGTATATCCCATCAGACGAAGGCTTTGCAGAACTGGCTGCCAACGAGCAGGGCCTAACACGGCCGGAACTTTCAACAGTGTTAGCTTACGCAAAAATGTCACTGCTCGATACGCTTGTGAAAAGCGATCTGATAGACGATCCAATTTTGCAGGCTGAACTAGAATGGGGCTTCCCTACTGCCTTACGAGAACGCTTTGCCGATGAGCTTGCAAACCACCGGTTGCGCCGCGAAATCGTAGCAACCGTTCTTGCAAACGAAGTTGTAAACTGGGCAGGCCTCACCTTTGTATACGAAGTGAAAGCAGAGACCGGCCTGGCTGTGGAAGATATCGTTGCAGCCTTTGTAGCCGTACGCGAAATATTCGACCTGCAAACTCAATGGGACGCAATCAACGCGCTCGATTATAAAGTATTGGCGTCGACGCAAACCGATATGCACCAATCTGTTTCTGATAGCCTTAAAACACAAGTATTATGGGTTCTCAGAAACATTGAGCGCCCCTTCAGCGTTAGTGATCTGGTTGAGCGGTTCCAGACACCCTTTAAAAAGCTATTCGCCATCAAGCACGATATCCTGAGTAAGCCCGCACAGGAAGCCTTCACCAACCGTATGGATGTGCTTATGGCCACGGGCGTGGACGCAGACTTGGCCACTTTTGTTTCGGCCTTTGAGGTGCTCAGTAGCGGCCCTGATATTATTGCCGTTGCGGAAGAAACCAACAAAACCGTTGATTATGTTGCCACGGTGCATTTCGCCCTTGGCGGCAAACTCGGGTTCGACTGGCTGAAACAACGCGCTGAACGCATCATGCCAGATGATCACTGGGAAGTGCTGGCGATCGGATCCATCATTGATGATCTTGCTGACCAGCAACGCACACACGTGGAAGAAGTGTGTCGCCAAGCTGTGAGCAAAACGGCGAAGAAAGCGACCAAGCTTTGGGAGGCTGACCACGCAACCCGCATCATCAGGGCCGAACGGTTGCTCGATGACCTTCGCTCTTCAGGTACGCTAACGGTCGCCAAGTTATCTTTTGCCGCTAGGCACTTGAGGTCAATATTGCGGTAAAACAAACGCTGTTGAAACAAAATAGCGAACCTAAGTTTTGGTGTCTTCAAGGACGTAGAGGGAAGTTGTTCTCTACGTGAATAATATATTCGACGAGAATACCAACCTGTCCTTTGATCGCGAGCGTGGCGGCCAGGCACGGCTTGCTTTCCGGATCAATCAACCGCGTACATTCGGTGCTGTGTACCGCACCAGCTTCTAATTCCAGAAGTCACTAACAAAACAGGCGGCACTTTTATGTGCCGCCTGTTTTGTTTGTAGAGACATAATAAAGGCTATGCTCGCTATCGCCGAGAGCCCGACCGTGAAGCAGGAATTTTTTGTTTCAAGAAGGTGCCATTATTCCAGTCCCGCACGGTGGCTTTAATCTCTGCCCGAGTATTCATCACAAAGGGCCCCATACGAGCAATTGGCTCGCCAATGGGCTGCGCTGATACCAGAATAAATCGCGCGCCTTTTTTGCCACTTATCTGCACGCTGTCACCGTCCGTCAGCACAGCTAAAGTGCGCGACGACACCGGTATGCCAGCGACCGTCAAATCACTATCAATGCCATATAGAAAAGCCGTGTGGCCCAGCTGTACGGGAAGCGTGATCGTACCCTCTTTTGTCAGGCGGATATCCGCGAAAAACGGTTGGATTTTCACTTCACTGATCGGCCCCGTCTCGCCGAGCAAATCACCAGCAAGTAGCTTCGCAGCATACCCGTCACCTTGCACCAACGGCAACTGGTCAGCGGCAATATCCTGATAGCGCGGTGCGATCATTTTCTGGGCTGCGGGCAGGTTAACCCACAATTGGAAACCGCGCAGGGGCTCCTTGCTCGCAACCGGCATTTCGCTGTGCACAATGCCGCGCCCAGCCGTCATCCATTGCGCATCTCCGGGGCCGATAAGGCCGCGATTCCCGGCTTGGTCTCTATGCTCCATCTGTCCTTCAAGCATATAGGTTACGGTTTCAAACCCCCGGTGCGGATGCTCAGGAAACCCTGCACCAGCAGCGCCCTTTGGCATGTCCATTTCATCAAGCAGCAGGAAAGGGTCAAGCTCAGTCACTGACCGCATGCCGATGGTACGGTGTACTGTCATACCGCGCCCTTCGGGTTGGGTTTGCGCTGCAATCATATTTTTAATGTGTCTTTGTTTCATCTTAAGCTGCCTTTCCGCTCACAAACCTGCCTCTGTCGTGCGGTGTGGAATAGTCCACCAAAGGGCCTAGAGGTACGATGCCCGTTGGGTTGATCGTGCCGTGGCTTGCGTAATAATGTGTTTTAATATGGTCCATATGCACCGTCTCTTTAACGCCCGGAATCTGGTAGATATCCCGCACATAAGCAGACAGGTTCGCATAGTCGGCAATCCGCTGAATGTTACATTTAAAGTGCCCAACATAGACCGGGTCAAACCGTACCAAAGTGGTGAACAGCCTGATATCCACTTCGGTTATCTGACTACCAGTCAGGTACCGTTGATCTTCAAGCTTTCCGTCTAGCTCATCCAGTTTCTCGAATAGGCTGGTCACAGCCTCGGTGTAGGCCTCGCTAGTTGTGGCAAATCCGGCGCGGTACACACCGTTATTGATCGCGGGATAAATCTCCGCATTCAACGCCTCGATTTGCTCTAGTTTACCGTCCGGCAACAAATCTAGTTTGGTTGCTCCGATGCCGTCAAAAGCACTGCCGAACATGCGAATGATATCTGCAGATTCGTTACTAACAATGGTTTGCAACCTCTTGTCCCATAGCACCGGTACCGTAACCCGGCCTGAATAGGCAGCGTCAGCACCCGTATAAAGCTGGTGCAGAAATTCCGAATTAAACAGCGCGTCTCCTGTGCTGCCGTCAGCTTGATCAAACGTCCAGCCGTTCTCAAGCATGGTTTTACCCACTACCGATACAGTAATAAATTTTTCTAGGCCTTTGAGGCTCCGGTAAATCATTGTCCGGTGTGCCCAGGGGCAGGCGT
>NVTU01000003.1 GCA_002401685.1 Kordiimonadales bacterium | reverse complement strand
TATCTCGGCTATTTTTTTTGTTTTCACATGATTTTTTATATAATTCGGCCTGAAACACGCTCCAACCACGCCCCGATCGCAGGATACGCGTCAAGTTCAAAGCCTGCCTCGGGCGCAAACTGGGTGTAGGCATAAAGCGCTACGTCCGCCAGACTAAGCACGTCGCCGACAAACCAGCCCTGCTTTACCAAGTGCACCTCCATCAAGCCGAGCGCTTTCTCGCCCTTCTTTACCAGCAACGGATCTCTTTCTCCGATTTTCTGATTTTGAAATTTCATCCGGAACCGCAGCACGGCTATTGCCGTCTCGTGGCTATATTGCTCCCAGAAAAGCCATTCATCCATTTTCGCATAAAGCCACGGATCTTCGGGTATCAGAGGACTGTCCTGCGCCAGATACCGCATGATCGCATTCGACTGTGAGAGCACGCGCCCATCAGGAAATACAATGGCAGGAACCTGCCCTGCAGGGTTTAGCGCTTTAAAATCCGAGGCCCGAGCGCCACCACCCACTACATCAACATGCTGCCAACGGTAAGGGATATGCAGTAGATCGGCCACATATTGGACCTTTAGGCAATTACCAGAAACAACGTCACCGTATATTGTCATCATTTTAAACGCTTCCTTTTCAATGACCTCCGCACTGCGGGAGTTAGCACGCCCATAACTCAGCGACGAATGATGTTTCGGCTCAGAGACCAAAGAGAGACCATATGCTTAAGTTTTATACAGTGATTATTTTTTAAACAAAAAAATGTCGAATTATGCAACACATTCTATACAACCCATTGTATTTACGCATATTTTTCTTCTGGCACGCATTCTGCTTTTAAGAGTGCACATCAACGCAGCTAGGGAGGCAGCAATGAAATATCTGATCGCAGTAATCAAACCGCATCGCTTGGATCCGGTTAGGGACGCATTGGCAGAAATTGGCATCAACGGCATCACCGTTACGGAAGTACAAGGATACGGGCGCCAAAGAGGCCAAAAAGAAATTTACCGGGGCGCGGAATATGAAGTTCATTTCCATCCAAAGGTCAAACTCGAGATCGCCATTGAAGCTTCAGCCACGGAGCAAGTGATCGAAGTAATCCAACATACTGCCCATACCGGCCAAATCGGCGACGGCAAACTTTTCGTATTCGACCTCGTGCAGGTTGTTCGTATCCGCACCGGCGAAGCCGGCGCTATAGCGCTTTAGGAAAAAAAATGCTTCAGAGATTTTTAAACAAAAAACTGATTTTTTCATTACTTGGCGCTGTTATGTTCGCCACGCCAGCCATGGCTGCGCCTAGCGTGGATGCCAGCTATATCTTCAATACACTGCTATTTCTCATTGGCGGATTCCTGGTAATGTGGATGGCCGCTGGTTTTGCCATGCTAGAAGCTGGCCTTGTACGGTCCAAGAACGTGGCAGAAATTTGCGTTAAAAACATCGCGCTTTACGGTATTGCCTGCATCATGTGGATGCTGATGGGCTATAACCTGATGTATTCCGGCGTTGACGGTGGCTATTACGGCGAATTCTTCTCTCTCTGGGCCCCAGACGATGCGGCTGCTCTCAAAGACGGCGCAGAAATTAGCGCCTCTGGTTACACAGCAGGATCCGACTTTTTCTTCCAGATGGTTTTTGTGGCGACTACTGCCTCTATCGTGTCTGGCACCGTTGCTGAACGGGTCAAGCTGTTCCCTTTCCTCATTTTCACCGTCATCCTTTCAGGCGTTATTTACCCAATTCAAGGCGCATGGAAATGGGGCGGCGGTTGGCTTCAGGAAGCAGGCTTTCAGGATTTTGCCGGTTCAACCCTTGTGCACTCAACGGGTGGCTGGGCAGCCTTGGTAGGCGCGCTTATCTTAGGTCCGCGCCTTGGCCGCTACGTTGGCGGTCGCATCAAGCCAATGCCAGGGTCCAGCATGCCCCTTGCCACTCTCGGCACGTTCATCCTATGGGTTGGGTGGTTTGGCTTCAACGGCGCGTCACAGCTTGCCTTAGGAACAATCAGCGACGCCGTCTCAGTTTCCAATATCTTCGTTAATACCAATATGGCTGCCGCAGGCGGCACCGTAGCCGCAGTACTGACTACAAAGCTCCTGTACAAGAAGGTTGATCTGTCTATGGCGCTTAACGGAGCACTCGCAGGGCTGGTTTCGATTACAGCGGAGCCGCTCACCCCCCTACCGCTCGAAGCGACCTTAATCGGCGCTGTGGGCGGCGTGCTTGTTGTGTTTGCAATTCCGCTGCTCGACAAATTGAAAATCGATGATGTTGTCGGCGCAATCTCCGTGCACCTTGTTTGCGGCATCTGGGGAACGCTTGCTGTTCCTCTTACCAACTCGGACGCAACATTCGGTACGCAGCTCACTGGCGTCTTAGCAATTGGCGCCTTCGTTGTTGGCTCAAGCGCAGTTGCATGGTCGGCTCTGAAATACACCGTCGGCATTCGCCTTGATCCAGAAGAAGAAGAGCGCGGCTCTGATCTCGCTGAACTAGGCATGGAAGCCTATCCAGAATTCGGCAAAGGTTCTCAAAAATTCTAAGCCACGGGCTGGGTCAGCCACATACATCATACCAAATATAAGCGGTCCTTCTTGGGCGAAGGACCGCATCTCACATTAGGGAAGTATTCCATGATTTTTTTAAGTAAAACAATTGCTAGCGCGACGCTCCTTGGCGCAATGGCACTGGCGGCCCCTTCAGTCTCGGCACAAGACTCCGATGGCCTCTCAGAAATCGATGTCAGCTTTAACATTACCGGTGTTTCTGAATACCGGTTCCGTGGTCTATCGCTTTCAGATTTTGACCCTGCAGCGCAAGGCAGCGTTGAAGCTTCAGCTGGCGGCTTTACGGTCGGCGCCTGGGCCTCAAGCCTGTCAAATTCAGTAACCGGCGCCGATACCGAAATTGACCTTTACGGCAGTTACGGCTTCGACCTCGGCGGCGGCTGGTCAGCGAATATTGGCGGCACTGCATATCTTTTTGCTGGCGGTAATGATCTTGATTATTACGAAATCAGCGCAGGCTTTGGCTACGAGAACGAGGATTACTCCGCAGGTTTCGGCGTTGCGTACGTGCCAACGCAAGATAATGCAGCCAATACAGATAACATCTATTTCTTCTCAGACGTATCCTTCGGTGTTGCTGAAAACCTAGCCTTGTCCCTACACGCCGGCTTTGAAGATGGTGCCTTTGGTGACGATAAAATCGACTGGTCCATCATGGCCGAATATTCTTTTAAGGCCGCAACCCTGAGCGTAGGCTACGTTGATACCAACCGTAGCGGCATCGGCAAAGGTGCAGTTGTAGGCGGCATTAGCGTCTCCTTCTAAACTCTACAACATTATTAAACAGTGGAAAACAGTCGCATTTTGCGGCTGTTTTCCATCCTAGTATCTGACAGACTCCTTATTGATATTTTTATCATTTACACGCGTACGATTTCCTGTAGGGTAATTCCTCGACTAATAAGACCACCTAGCAGGGAGACCACAATGGCACTGGATCCACTCTACGCACGAGCTATGGAAGATTCGCATTGGAGCGTTCCACAAAGTTACGACACGCTCTTTGAGTGGAACTATAGTGATGACCGTAAAGACTTGCTTAGCCTGTACGGAAAAGGCAAGTCCGCGCAGTGGGATACAGATGAACGTCTTGATTGGTCTCACGAGATGGACCCCGACAATCCGCTAGGCCTGCCGATAGAGCTCTTCCCTCTTTACGGTGCCGATTTCTTCATGAAAATGTCAAAGAAAGAGCAAGGGGAAGCCGTCAGGCACCAAGCCGCCTGGGCAAACTCGCAGTTCCTGCACGGCGAACAAGGGGCGCTTATTTGTACAGCAAAGATTGTGCAAAACGTTCCTGACATGGAAGCAAAGTTCTATGCATCGACACAAGTTATGGACGAAGCCCGCCACGTCGAGACATACAAAAAGCTAGTTGAGAAAATTGGCGTTGCTTACCCCATTACTCAGCCTCTTAAAACTTTGCTCGATCAGGTATTGAGCGATGGCCGCTGGGATATGACATACCTCGGCATGCAAGTTGTCATCGAGGGGCTGGCGCTCGCCGCTTTTGCCAACATTCGAGACCACGCCAAAGACCCACTAGCCGCAGCAGCCAACGCTTATGTTATGCAGGATGAAGCACGCCACGTAGCTTTTGGCCGTATCGCACTTCGCCAATATTACCCTGAACTTACCCAGCAGGAACGGAACGAACGCGAAGAGTTTTTGATCGAGGCCTGCTACCTTATGAGGGACCGCTTTAAGAGCACTGAGGTATGGGAAACACTCGGCTACCCACTAAAAGAATGCGATGAATTTGTTGAAAACAGCCAAGGCATGCAAATGTTCCGCACCAACCTCTTCAGCCGCATTGTTCCGATTGTAAAAGACATCGGACTGTGGGGCGATAAAATTCAAGGTGCTTACGGAAAAATGGGCATCCTCGGATTTGGAAACATCGATATCGATGCAATGCAAGCGAACGACATGGCGGTAGCTGACGAACATGACCGCAAACATTATGTGGATAGTACTATTCAAAGTGGGCGCGACGCGGCCGAATAACCCTTACAGCAACAACATTCTGAAAAGGCCACCCTACCAGCGGTGGCCTTTTTGCTTTTGTTTTCGTACCACGCTAGGGTTCTTTGAGGTAACAGCTGAAACAAGGCACACCGTTGGCAAATGACCAAACATCAGAATTCTGGCGCGAAAAGCTAATCACGCTGCGGCAGGAATTATTAGAACTTGAAAAAGATGCGCGCGAACACCGCGGCACCGTGGAACTTGACCAGCAAAAGGTTGGCCGGCTGTCTCGCATGGATGCAATGCAAGCCCGGGCAATGGAGGACGCCATTTCCGCGCGCAGAAAACAAGCCCTGCTCCGCATAAGCGGAGCCTTCGAGCGCCTCGATGAAAACGAATTCGGATATTGCCTAAAATGCGGGGAAGATATAGCGGTGAAACGGCTCGAGTTCGATCCCACCAGCCTCTATTGTATTGGTTGCAGCTCCAATTGAACCCCAAAGCGCCTAAGCTTGTGCCCTTGCCCGTGCCGCGCCGCGCATGCCGCTTCGATTGTTGCATCTAGGCTAACATGTTGGGCTGGCCAGGAATGGCCTTAATTACTTCAATAACCCGATCGATTTCCTGCGTCGTAACACCTAGGTTTTTCATAGGCTGCGTTGCATTCCTAACAAGTAACAAACCATCCCCTGAGAGTTACTGAAAATGTTCTATATTATGCATAACTTCTTACACAATGGCGCGTACTTCACTCAAAGACCTATTCACATTGCTAATATCCGCATTGGGGCAACGCCGGAATGATACCGGCAGGTTTGAGTTTCAGTTGAATAACTTCTCCCTCGACGGGGCATCACAGGCTCTGCGGCCGACAGTCCCTATTTGATCGTTAAAAACCAGGTTACCTCCACCGGCAAAACGACCATGCACTTTGCATTATGACAACGCCAATGAGCTTAATCTTGGTACCTACAGGATTAGCGTAATCGGCAGCATCAACAGGCATTTAATCTTTAATATAGAATATTCGCTTGAAGACTTCCCCACAGCTTCAAACGCAAGCCGTTTAAACGCCAGCCTCCAGAAGCGCGGCCTAAGGAAGCGCAGCCTCAGAAAGCGCGGCATGCTAATGGGGCAGCGAGACAATACGCCAGTAATTGCGAAGCATAATTGCTAATTCATCATAGCTTTTGCCGAGATCAGATTTCACAATATAACCCGCAGCACGCTTACTATACACCGCCTGTCGGTCCGCTTGATCATTCGATGTGGTCAATACAAACACAACTGTATCAGCCAGATCCGGATCAGATGAGATTTCGTCAAGAAACTCATGCCCGTTCATGCGAGGCATATTGATATCGAGCAGGACAAGTAGCGGTTTTGAGACTCTGCACTGGCCATTCTCACCGCGAAGAAAGTCAAGCGCCTCAATTCCGTCACGCGCCCGCACATACGCCTTCGGCAAGCCCTCCTTTTTCAGAGCCCTTTCTACAGCCATTGCGTCGATATCGTCGTCATCAACCACCAGAACTGTAATTTCTTCCGCCGCATGCTGCATTTAGTCACCAATATTGACAAAGAGTTATCAGAAAACAATAGTAGCATAAGATTTATGATTTGCATAACACCTTGAAAAACCGAACTAAACCATGTCGCGAAGTCAGTGTTCACTGTTTGGTAAAAGGTTGTGTAGCATTATCAGTCTGTGGCAAAATACAGACCTCCGTAAACACCCATTTCGAATGGCAAACAGTAGACGTGACTGAAAGGATAATAAAAAGCGAAAGGGATAGTATCCTTATCGTAGAAGACAGCCGGGTATTTACAAAAATACTCGCCGGCATTCTTGATACTGTCCCGATCAAATACACCATTGCGACAAACGGCGAAGCGGCGATTAATGCATGCCACAAAGAAGAATTCGCCTTGATATTAATGGATATCAAAATGCCAAAAATGGACGGGATGGAAGCCACCAAAAATATCCGAACGATTTCGGAATACACAAGCACCATGCCGATCATTGCTGTAACTGCCCTAATAAGCGAAGAGCAGACCAAACAATATTTTGAAGCAGGCATGACAGCCGTTATTAAAAAACCCATCTCCTCGCAATCCCTTTACGAGGTTTTATCCAAACATATGGGTCTTGCAGAGAACATCGCAATTCTCAAATGCAATCAAGAAGAATTGCGCAAAATCAAAGACGCCGTTTCGGAAGGCACAAACACTGTAAACATGGATACAGTTGCACAGTATACCTCTTTGCTAAAAGCCGACTTTCTTCCTTTACTTAGAGAATATCTTATTGCCGGCCCTGATGAAATAAGCAAACTGGGTGAAGCTATCCGTGAAAATGACCTCAAGCAGGTAGAATTTTTAGCTCACAAATTTAAGTCAACCAGTCATGTTTTCGGGGCTCAGGGCGTCTTCAACCTTTCTGCACAAATTGAGATCGCTAGCCGCAATGGGACTTTAGCTGAGCACCCGGATCTGTTTTCAGAACTCCATATTCAGTTCGAACTAACGAAGGCCATCCTTGAAAAGTATGGTCGCCAGAAGGCCGCCGAAGCACGCGAAAAAGCGAAGCAATAAAGCCACGGCGCCCTTAAACCCGTCCCACAAACACGCCATCTCAATGCCTGATAGTAGCACACCCAAGTTAATTGGAAAATCGGTGTATTTTATGTCCCTTTTTCATATTTCGTTAAACACAAGCTGCTTACTCTTGCGGCTCGATCAGGAGAGCGATTGGGCGTTGTTATGAGTTTTCCCTCAGCAAAAAAAAATGTATTAGAGAGGAAATTTAAATGCGTCGTTTAACCATGGTATTGCTGCTTATTGTAGCCCCATTTCAGTTCATAATGCCTGCTGCATTTGCAGAAGATAAGAGCCCTTGGCTTGTCAGGCTACGCCTCATAGATATTGCCCCACACGAAAGCAGTACAGTTAGTATTGGCGGTGCCATTACAGCAGATATCGCGGTTGCGCCAGAACTGGACATCACTTATTTCTGGACCGATAACATCGCAACCGAATTAATACTCGCCACCAGTAAACACAACGTTGCCGCAATCGGCACATCCCTTGGCGATTTAGATTTGGGCACTATCTGGGTACTACCGCCGACTTTATTAGTGCAATACCATCTAAACCCGGACGGACAGTTTCGGCCATACCTCGGCGTTGGGCTCAACTATACGCTCTACTACAATGGCACCAGCGGCGGCCTGGACTCTGTAGAATATGACAATGACCTCGGATACGCCTTCCAAGCGGGGGTAGACATTGGCCTAAACGATCGTTGGGCCTTCAACATTGACGTTAAAAAGGTATATCTGAACGCCAATGCACGTTTAAACGGCGGCGCTGTAACGGCAGATGTTTCGCTAGACCCCTGGGTGTTCGGAGCGGGGCTCGCCTACCGTTTCTAACGCGAGAGTGTTAAATAGCAACCGTGCCGTATATAGGCGGCACGGCTATTAGCGTTAGCCTTTTTCTGGCTTGCAGAGCGCTTTAAAACCCGCAGTCACAAACGGCACCATACGCCGGTATGCCGCTTCCAGGTCATTTGATTTAACTTTACCTGAGGAAAGGTTATCCAAACGCCCAGTTTGTGCCAAGGTCAACGTCAAGGCACCCGAGAAAAAATGGTGAGACCAATAAATGTCTTCTTCCGCAGCGCCCGGCAAAGCCTTCTTTAATGCTTGAATAAATTCGTTTACCAATGGATCAAAGAACTGGGTCATCGCTTGCCCCCCAAGTTCGTGGGAGCTATTAACCAGAGCAATAAGCTCCATATAGTGCCGCCAGCCAGCGTCCTTTTCCAATCCAACGCCTAAAAGTGGCTGGATAAACGCGTCTACTATTGCCTCAAGTTCAGGCCCGGCTGCCCCAGCCGAAGAAATGCAATCCCGAAGAGCTTCCAAGCGTTTTTCGTTGATGATGTCTGAACGGCGGGCAAGAACAGCATCAAAAAGCCCTCGTTTATTGCCAAAATGATAACTAGCAAGCGCCAAGTCTACCTGTGCGCCTTCCGCTACCATACGCATCGAAACACCCACGAATCCCATCCGGGCAAACAGTGCCTCAGCCGTGTCCAAAATTCGATCTTTCCGCCGTACTTTATTTTTTACCGCAGTTTTTGCCAACTTTTTACACCTCAAATCAAGAGCCCGGACCTGAATAGTACCAATAAGTTACGCGCATGCAAAATCAATTTTTCAATGATCGTTGAATTTTTTGATTGACAGTTCAACGATCGTTGAGTTTATTAGGGGGCACGTTAGAGAAACACAGCTTTCCTGGGGAGGAATAAAAATGGATATTACCAAGACAGCCCTAGTGGCCCTACTCGCTTCCACTTGCATCTCAAGCATGGCATTCACGACAACCGCTTATGCCCAAGACGCTGATGAAGGTGCAGTTCAGTTAGAAGAAATTATGGTAACCGCCCGCCGGCGCACCGAATCTTTGCAGGATGTGCCTGTTGCCGTAACCGCGTTCAGCAGTGAAAAGCTTAAATTGATCGGCGCGGCCGACCTGACATACCTCACACAAAGCCTACCCAACACCACGCTCAAGGTAACTCGCGGAACAAACACAACATTATCCGCTTTTATCCGCGGCGTTGGCCAACAGGATCCTGTCGCTGGTTTTGAAGCAGGCGTTGGCATCTATGTCGACGACGTGTACCTCAACCGCCCTCAGGGCGCTGTTCTTGACGTTTATGATGTCGAACGCATTGAAGTATTGCGCGGCCCTCAAGGAACACTTTATGGACGCAACACCATTGGCGGCGCGATCAAATATGTAACCAAGCGCCTCGCCGAAGAGCCTGGCCTTGATGTTGTGGCGTCTCTCGGCACATACGGCCAGCACGAGATTAAAGTAACCGGCGAAACGCCAGTTACCGACACGTTCCGCCTTGGCGGTTCCGTAGCTTACCTCCAGCGCAACGGTTTTGGTGAAAACCTGACAACCGGCGCGGAGCACTATGACAAAGACGTACTTGCGTTCCGCGGAAGTGCCGAATTAATGCCCACGCCGGAACTTTTTATCCGCATTTCAGGTGATTACCTAAAAGACAATTCAAGCGCCAAGTCAGGCCACCGCCTAATTCCTGGCCTAGCCAGTGGCGCCCCCGTACTGGACAATGTATTCGACACTCGCGCAGGCATTCAGGGCCTCAACGAGTCTGAACAGTACGGCGGCACCTTCCTGGTGGAATACGAAGCCAGCGACACCGTAACGATTAAGAACATTTTCGCTTACCGTGAAGGCAAAGATTTCCAGACGATTGATTTCGACAGCCTAGCCGTTGCAGACGTAGACGTGCCGGTGCGCGCCCTTAACGATCAGCTAAGTGAAGAGTTCCAAATCCTCTATCAGGGGGACGGTATCGACGGCGTATTCGGTTTCTATTATCTTGATGCAACTGCCTTTAACGAATTTGACGTAATATTGGAGCCGCTAGGTGACCTAATCGGTCTACCAGGGTTGAACGCCACAACACTCGGAAACGTAGAAACCAAAACATGGTCCATTTTTGGCGATTTCACTTTCGATATCAGCGAAAAACTTGGCCTTGATAGCAAGTTGGAATTGAGCATTGGCGGTCGCTATACTGATGACAGGCGCACGTCGCGTGTCCTGCGCCAAACTCTCATAGGCGGTAATTCCGCAAACTTTGGCGGCACAGGCATCCCTATCGCAACAACGTCTGATTTCCTCGGCGAAGCCACCTTCAAAGATTTCACACCGCGCGCAAGCCTATCCTGGCAGCCAAACGATGACCACACAATCTACCTCTCCTATAGCGAAGGCTTTAAGGGCGGCGGCTTTGACCCACGCGGCGCAACCACGTCAGCGCCTGATCTTGATAACGATGGTACAGTCACCGAAGATGAAATATTCGACTTCCTTCAATTTGAACCTGAAAAAGTTGTAACCTACGAACTTGGCTTTAAATCCAGCTGGGCTGAAGGCCGCGTCACTACCAATATTGCCTTCTTCTATAGTGATTATACCAATGTTCAGGTCCCAGGTTCTGTCGGTGTTGATACAGACGGCGACGGCATCAATGATACTTTCGCAGGCGTAACAACAAACGCAGGTAAGGCTCGGTTCTACGGTTTGGAATTCGAAGGCCAAGCTATAATGGGTGAAGACATTTCCGTTGATGGTGACAGCTTTGTTGCGAGCTTAAGCATCGGCCTGATTGATGCTAGTTATGATGAATTTATCACTTCGGTAACTGATCCAGATACGGGCTTGGCATCCTTGCAAGATGTTGCTGACCAGCGTGTTATCCAAAACACGCCGTCCACAACAGGAAACGCTCGCCTTACCTATTCACGCCCAAGCACTTGGTTTGGCACAGACGGCAACCTCTCTTTCACCACCGCTCTGTCCTACAAAAGCGAAACGCATCAGTTTGAAGTACCGAGCATTTTCCTAGACCAACCAGCCTATTTCCTTTTAGATGCCAGCATAGTTTGGACATCTGAAGGCGGAAAATACCAAGTAGGGCTACACGGCAAAAACCTAACCGACAAAAAGTATATTGTTGCAGGGTATAATTTTGCCAATGCCGACGGAACTGCTGCGACACTAGGTCTTGAAGGCATTGCGTCTGCCTTCTACGGCGCACCAGCTACCGCCACCCTAACGTTCGGCGTTAAGTTCTAACCAGCCCCCAAAACGGCACCGCCTCTGGTGCACCCGCTCTGCGGTGCCGTTATTCCACCAATACTTCCAAAAAATTCTGCTCGCTGAGGTACCTGACTATGGCTGTATTCAATACTGAGCCACCCCTTTTCCCTGAGATAATATCGCTTCACGGAAAATGGAAGGGAAACAAAACAGCCCTCATATACGGTGACCAAAACCTTAGCTGGCGTGATTTGAACCAAGCAGCCAACCAGATCGCAAATGGCCTGAACAAAAATGGCATTGGCCCGGGATCAATGGTCGGTCTTGTGATGAAGAACGGCCGTCAAATGGTCGAATCCATTCTCGGCATTATGAAATCTGGTGCCGCCAGCGTCCCGATCAACTTATCGGTATCAAATGACGCCCTGGCAGCCATGCTGAAGGATGCAGATGTAAAAGCCATCATTGCAACAAGGGATCAAACCGACCGGCTTCAGGGTTATGGAGCCAGCGCGCTTGCAATGCCTATCCTTATTGCCAGCAACGCTACCGACGATGCTTTTGAGGCATTTAAGGCAGAGCACCCTCTAACTAATCCTACTGGTTCTATCTCGCCGGACGCGCCGCTGAACGTCATTTACAGTTCTGGCACAACCGGCACGCCAAAAGGCATTGTACACACCCACGCAGGCCGTAGAGACTGGGCATATGACATCAGCATTGCCCTGCGGTATGACAGCAGCGCCAGAACACTTTTTAATCTTGGGCTATATTCGAACATCAGCTGGGTTGGCTTTGTCGCAACACTGCTAGCGGGCGGAACACTGATCATCCATGACAGCTACCATACAGCGCACACTCTCGCGACAATTCAGAATGAGAAGATAACTAACTTCTCAATGGTTCCAATACAGTATCAACGCCTGCTTGAAGACCCAACAAACGGCGATTACGACCTTTCCTCGCTGAAAGCGGTGATGAGCTGCGGGTCTCCGCTCCACAAGGATTTGCGCCACCGGCTCTTTGACCGGTTGGGGCCCGTCGTAATCGAGCTATTCGGCCTAACAGAAGGGGTCGCCACCACACTTGACCCTGAAGAAGCGGAAGGCCGTATGGGCTCCGCCGGAAAACCCCTTGTCGGTACCGATATAAAAATCATTAGCGATGATCATATTGAGGTTTCACAAGGGCAAACGGGCGAGATTGTGGCCACAGGACGCATATTAATGCCCGGCTACCTAAACCGCCCGGACGCCACAATGGACGCTGTATGGACTGACGAAGATGGCCAAAACTGGCTCCGCACCGGCGATATCGGCATGCTCGATGAAGAAGGCTACCTCTATATCGTTGACCGCAAGAAAGACATGATCCTCTCCGGCGGGCAAAATATCTACCCGCAGGACATTGAAGCGATTTTGCTTGAGCATCCAGCCGTAACCGAATCGGCTGTGATAGGCGCAGAGAGCGCCACTTGGGGAGAGACACCGCTTGCTATTGTTGTTGTGGATACAGCCACAGAAACGTTGGCAGACGAAATAAAAGCCTGGGCAAATAGCAAGCTCGGCAAACAACAGCGGATTGCAGGGGTAGAGATCGCAGTCTCCTTACCCAGAAATCCAAATGGCAAAACGCTGAAGAAAACCCTACGAGAAACCTACAGCTACATCACATTTCAATAGACACGGTACCGAAACGCCGGCTCAATCAGTGCCGTGCAAACCCCAGGAAACCGGTACCTTTACGGTCATGGACAGTAACATCTGCCCGTAGGCTTTACCCTGCCCGTCCAACCTAATAGACGCAGTGCCACCGCCGCCTAACGCCTCTGTTAGTAAGAAGTTGAATGCACTGAAGCCCGGCACGTAAAAACGGGTGACAGTCCCCGAGACCAGATGGCTGAAATAGTCTGCAACGCTTTCCTCAGTAACTTGGTCCGCGATGACATCCAGATATTCCGGCTTTCGCGCCATAACGCCAATATTTGCGTTATCCCCTTTATCGCCGCTTCGATTGCAGGCAATCATTTCCAGTGGCACTGCCACATGGGGTTCGCTGGCTACAGCCTCTGCAATGAATTCAGGTGAATGGGCGGGCTTAGATACATCAGGCACAGCGTAACACTTCGCCGCAATGTTCTCGTCACCCAATTGCACCGTTACATCAATGGCGTCCTTATCTATGAAACAAGAATGGACGCGCATCAAAGGTTGTGGCCGAGCCCGGCCTCCGCCCATCCCGCTCATCCCCGGTGAGGCTGACGTCGCAAGGTATGCCAGTTCCGCAGCAGCAAAGGAAAGGGCCGCCCGGCTTTCGTGGTGTACGCCAAATTTCGCCATCACTTCGCGTGTCGCAGTGCCATATGCATGGGCACCGTAGGCATGTTCAGCACCTACATATTCAAGTGATACATTGCTATACGGTCTTATATCATTGTTTTTAAAATATGTTTCTGTTCTACTTATCCATGCATTCAAGCTTGCCTCTGCCTTATCCAAGCTTCTTGGGCCAGCTATGTAAAAACTGCCAAGAAGTCGGTAACCGTCCATATAGGTGGCGCAAACTTTATAGTTAGGGCCCGGCGCGCGTCCTTTTGCGCCGGTGACACGAACAACATCCGGTGCAATCTGCGTAAGCTCTACGGCCGAGAAATCGCAGGCTACGTCTGGCAACAGATAGTTTGCTGGATCGCCAATTTCGTAGAGAATTTGTTCGCCGACGGTGAAGCGCGTCACCATTCCCCCAGTACCTGGAGGAATACAAATATCAAAGCTGCCGTCTTTGCTCACTTCCGCGATGGGGTAGCTCATATCAGAAAAGTCAGGTACCAGATGCCAGTCCGTGAAATTGCCGCCCGTACACTGGGCCCCACATTCAATCACATGGCCCGCCAGCGATCCCTGAGCCAAACGGTCATAATCGCGCATATCCCAACCAAACTCGTAAATCAGCGGCGCAAGCGTAACTGCACTATCCACAATTCGGCCAGTTACTACGATATCGGCCCCAGCCGTCAGCGCATCCGCGATTGGTTCCGCACCCAAGTAGGCGTTAATGCTAGCAAGTTTTTTGGGCAATGCTTTGCCAGATTGTGCTTCTGTTAAATCCGCAGTCGCAAACTCCGCCACCCGCCCAGAAAGGTCATCTCCGTACACACCCGAAATTTTGAGAGATAGACCAAGCTCATTTGAAAGAGCTTCGAGCGCGTCAATGCAGGCCGGGACATTAACACCACCCGCGTTAGCAATGATCTTGATACCTTTTTTTGCACAGTCAGCTAGCACACCTCGCATCGCAACCGTCACGAAATCAACTGCATAGCCTAAAGAAGTGTCCTTGGCCTTGGCACGAGCAAGTATCGCCATGGTCGCTTCGGCCAGATAATCAAAAACCAGATAGTCAATCTCGCCTTTGTCTACTAATTGGCGCGCCGCTAACTGGCTGTCACCATAAAATGCAGACGCACAGCCAATACGTACTTTCTTGTTTTCAAGACTATCCATTTATGAAGCTTCCTCTTCTGTGGCCAAATCAATAACCACAAGTATTTGCTGGCCCTTAACTTGCTGTCCGATCTCCAGGTTCAGCTTTCTAACTTCACCGGACACAGCAGCTTTAAGGCTGTGCTGCATCTTCATCGCTTCCATAATAATAAGCGCTTGGCCCGCCTCAACTTTATCACCCTCGGCGACTTTGATATCGACAATTGCACCGTCCATCGGTGCCTTCACCAATCCACTACCAGTGCCCTTTGCGGTTTCGGCAGGCAAGTGGGTGATATCTCGGAAATGATAATGTCCCGTTCCGTCATCCAGAAACAGCTCTGTCCCGTCAACGGCAACGGCGAAAGCTGACCTCACGCCACCAATAATTGCTGTGCATTCATTCGCTTCGTTTCCAGCCAACTCAATGGATACTGAGCTGTCACTGAATTTGGCGGTAAATGTCCCATTCTGTCCTATCAGTGCGACATCATGAGACGCATCACCATCATGCAGCTTAAAATGAGCCTCGTAGGCCGCAGAACTGCGCCAAGATGGCTTGCGTTGCCCCTCAAAATGCCCTTGAAGATAGAAACAAAGGGCCGCTCTTGCCAACGTTTCTGCGCCGGGGTTCACACTTTGCAAACTCACATCGCCTGAGAAATGATCCTCCAGAAACCCAGTATTTGCACCCCCGCGGCGGAAGACTTCATGATTTAAAACATTACGCAGAAAACACAGGTTATTGTTTATACCCAACAACTTAGTGTCCTGTATTAAAGACGATAACCGGCGCAACGCTTCGGCCCTCGAGGCCCCGTGCGCGATCAATTTCGCTAACATCGGATCAAAGTACACGCTTACACTTTGCCCTGCAGCAACCGCATGATCAGTACGCACTCCTTCGCGTTCCGGACTATTCCAATAAAGCACTTCACCTGTTTGCGGCATAAAACCATTGCGCGGATCTTCCGCATAAAGCCTTACTTCAACCGCACAGCCCTTAAGCTCCACCTCGTCCTGCTTCAGCGGCAGTTTTCCGCCAGCGGCGACAATTAGCTGCCATTCAACGAGGTCGAGCCCTGTGATCATTTCCGTCACCGGATGCTCCACCTGCAGCCGTGTATTCATCTCCAGGAAGTAAAAATTCTTATCTGCATCCACCAAAAACTCAACGGTACCAGCACCTTGGTAATCACACGCCTTCGCCGCTTCAACCGCCACTGCCCCCATTTCAGCACGCAGATGTTCGTCTAAAAAGGGGCTGGGCGCTTCTTCCACTATCTTCTGGTGGCGGCGCTGGATCGAGCAGTCCCGCTCACCCAAATGGATTATATTCCCGTGCTGATCAGCGAAAACCTGAAATTCAATATGACGCGGCTGGAGAATTGCCTTCTCTAATATTAGGTCACCGTTACCAAAAGCGTTTTCAGCCTCTGACCGCGCGGAAGAAAGCGCCGCACTAAAGTCTTCTGGGCGAGATACCAAGCGAATACCGCGCCCGCCGCCGCCAGCAGCAGCTTTTACCATCAACGGGTACCCGATCGCCGCAGCCTCCCTCTGCAAGGCGTCTTCATTCTGATCAAGACCCTGATACCCGGGAATACAGGGCACACCAGCAGCAAGCATAGCATCCTTAGCCCTGGCCTTGTCCCCCATTAGTTCAATCGCATCCGCACTTGGCCCGATGAAAACGACCCCTGCATCCGCACAAGCGCGGGCGAAATCAGCATTTTCAGACAGAAAGCCATAGCAAGGATGAATTGCATCAGCGCCAGTTGCTTTTGCAGCTTCAAGTATTTTTTCAATAACCAGATAGCTTTCCTGCAGCGTCGTGCCGCCCAGAGCAAAGGCTTCGTCCGCTGCGGACACATGTAGCGCCTGTGCGTCTGTATCGCTGTACACAGCAACCGTGCGGTAACCGAGCCGCTGCGCCGTCCGCATAACGCGCAAGGCGATTTCGCCGCGACTGGCAATAAGAATTTTTCGAAACTCAGTCATAATTTTTGCGCCCATGTGGGTTTTCTTTTATCTCGAAAGGCCTGTGTGCCTTCTTGGCCCTCTGGGCTCGCTAACGCGTCAGCAAACGAGATCGCAGCCCCATCCAGCAATTGTTCAAGATCTGAACCTGCAACGGCCAGCATCAAAGCTTTCGTGGCCGCATTGGCCCCAGGAGCAGTACGCTTTACCTGAGCCAGAACCTGCGCCAACTGCGTTTGCATCTCTGCCTCACCCGTAGTTACATAGTGAGCAATCCCCAGCCTACAGGCTTCAGCGCCATCAACCCAAGCACCCAAAAGTGCAAGCCTACGTGCCTGCGCCAATCCAATACGCGAAACGACAAACGGTGCTATCTGTGCCGGGATAATACCAAGGCCTGTCTCTGGCATGCCGATTTTCGCTCTAATATCCGCGATCGCCACATCAGAAATACAAGCGAGCCCCAGCCCACCGCCAAGCACGGCACCTTCAAGCAAGGTGATAACCACCTGAGGGGCCTGGTTAATTTTGGTGATCATATGGCCGAAAGAACGGTTGAACTTTAACGCAGCTTCACCCGGGTTTTGGTCTGAGCCCATTTTCATCCCTGAAATATCACCGCCGGAACAGAAGTTCCCTTCCGTCCCGCGCAGAACAACAGCCCGTACAGTTCTGTCGTTTTCAATGTTGGAAAATACCGCCATTAGTTCCTCGACCACCGCACTATTCATGGCGTTACGCTTGTGTGGCCGGTTGATCGTGATGGTCAAAAAGCCACCATCTTCCTCCAGCAACAATTCACGGCATTTTGGATAGGTCATTGGTTTTCTCCGAACTGGCCAGCCATTAGAACCTCGCCACGCCAAAACTATTTGTATTTAGCTGTCGCGTGCCGGACTCGCGGCAAATATCGAGTACAAAGGCTACGATGCTGCGGGTGTCGCGCGGATCAATGATCCCATCATCCCAAAGCCTAGCAGTGTTCACAAGGGCGCCAGATTTGGCTTCCATAGTATCGACAACGTCCTTTTCCATAGCGTCAAGCAGCTCTACATTAAGAGCGCCAGCACGTTTCATTTTGGCTTCACCAACAGTACGCATCACACTGCCTGCTTGCTGTGGCCCCATCACGGAGACCACGCTGCGCGGCCATGCGAACATAAAGCGAGGGTCCATGCCGCGCCCGCACATTGCGTAATTCCCAGCACCAAACGAACCGCCCACTACAATGCTAATTTTAGGCACTGTGGCATTCGTCACAGCCTGAATTAGCTTGGCCCCGTGTTTGATGATGCCTGCCTGCTCAGATTCAGTACCGACAATGAAGCCCGTGGTATTATGCAAAAACAGGATGGGCGTGCCCGACTGTTCGCATAACTGTATGAATTGGCCAGCCTTTGCAGCACCTCTGGCAGTAATCGGTCCATTATTCCCAATCACACCGCAAGTGTGGCCCTCAATGTCAAAATGGCCGCATACGGTGCCGGTATCGTAGCTCGGCTTAAAGTCCAGATAGTCAGAGCCATCGGCAATACGAGCGATGATCTCCCGTACGTCATACGGGATTTTAGGATTAACTGGCACCAACCCGAGCAGTTCGTCTGCGTCGTGCAGTGGGTCCGCGTGTGTCGTTTGGTCAGGCTGCTTGCCCTTGTTCCATCCGAGTTTGATCGTTATTTCCCGTGCCAATCTCACCCCGTCGGCGTCGTCTTCCGCCAAATAATCGGCCGTACCGGCGACCTCGCAGTGCATTTCTGCACCACCAATTTCTTCATCAGTAGCAATCTCACCAGTTGCAGCTTTTAAGAGTGGTGGCCCAGCCAAATACATCGTTGACTGGCCCCGCACCATCACAACATAATCCGACATCCCTGGCTGATAAGCACCGCCTGCCGTTGCACTGCCGTGCACCACTGTAATTTGCGGAATACCCGCCGCCGACATTTTGGCCTGAACAGCAAATCCAGAACCAGACGGCCCAAACCAGTCCCCTAGCGTTTTCAAATCACCACCACCACTTTGCGCAAGGGTAATCACTGGCAGTTTGTTCTCTAGCGCGAGCGCCATCATGCGACTGCGTTTGGAGCCCGCAAGCTGAGTTATCGTGCCACCTTTGGTAAGATAGTCATCCACCTTCACCATACAGCGCACACCGCCTACATACCCAATACCAGAAATACAGCTGCCGCCAGCACCGCTGCCGTCTCTGTCACCTTCTTGAAGGTATCCACAAAGTGTTGAGAGTTCCAGGAATGGAGCGCCGCGGTCAATTAGCAAGTTCAACCGGTCACGCGGTGATATAAACCCACGCTTTTCGTAGCGGGGCGCTTTCGCAGCGGCTGCGTCAATTACGCGGCGTTCTATCGCCCGCAACTCGTCGACAGCCGCCAGCATCCAAGCATGGTTTTCTTTATACTCAGACGAATTAATATCTATCTGAGTGTCTAATATTGCCATTGCCCGCCCCTATTTCGCAGGATTTCTGCGCGGCAGAATATTCATCTGCTTGCAAATGATACCAAGCATCACTTCATCAGCGCCGCCGCCGATCGAGCCAAGCCTGCCATCCCGGTAGGAACGTGCCACAGGATTATCCCACATAAAGCCCATCCCGCCCCAATACTGCAGGCAACTATCTGACACAACGCGTGAAAGTCGGCCGCATTTCAACTTAGCCATGGATGCTTTCATGGTTACATCTTCACCGTTGATATAGCCCTCAACCGCGCTGTATACCAGCGCACGTAGGGCCTCGACTTCGGTTTGCAGTTCCGCCATTTTGAAATGCACTACTTGGTTATCAAGTACCGATTGGCCGAAGGCCTTGCGCTCACGTGTATACTCAATCGTCGCGTTGATATTACCTTCCATGCCTTTTAGGGACGCGGCAGCTGCGTGCAAGCGTTCTTCCTGGAACTGTTGCATCTGATAAGAAAACCCTGCGCCCTCTTCGCCGATCAAGTACCGCTGTGGGATCCGCACATCATCAAAGAAAATTTGCGCCGTATCAGAGGACCGCATCCCTAGCTTGTCGAGTTTCTCAGAAAAACTGACGCCCGGGGTATTCGTGGGCACAATCACGAGCGACTTGTTGCGGTGCACGGGGCCATCGCCCGTATTCACCAACACACAGAGGTAATCTGCCTGCGTCGAGTTGGTGATCCACATCTTGGTGCCGTTGATCACATAATCATCGCCGTCTTTCACTGCGTTTGTTTTGATAGCCGAGACATCAGAACCGGCCCCAGGTTCACTTACGGCAATTGAGAAAACCGCATCACCAGCGATAGCAGGAACCAAAAACTCTTGTCGCAGTTCATCACTACCAAATTTTGCTAGCGCTGGCGTTGCCATATCAATCTGCACACCAATACCCATCGGCACGCCGCCACACTTAATGGTGCCAAGCTCTTCTGTCATTACAATCTGGTAACTGTAATCCAGGCCCATACCGCCATATTCGGTTGGTTTAGTGATTCCCAACAATCCCAAATCGCCCATCTTTTTGAAGAGCGAATGAGCAGGGAAAATGCCTGCCGCCTCCCACTCATCAACAAACGGGTTAATTTCAGCGGCAATAAACTGGGCTGCCGTGTTGCGGATCGCTTTATGTTCGTCAGTTAAAAGCATGGGGGCTCCTATTTAAATACGCTATCTTCTGCGCCGATTGCGGCGGATTTTATAAAGGCAGGACGTGATTGCAGCCGTTTTAGGTAATCAGCGACTTGCGGTGTATAATTAGTATCCAGTCCTAAAGACTGTCCCAGGTGCAAGGCATAACCAACTGCAATGTCGGCAATAGTGAAACGCCCATCACACAGAAATTCCCGATTTTCGATATGAGCATCCAGTTTGCGAAGCCGGGCAATGAACCACGCTGAGTAATCCTGAACGGCTTGCGGTAATTTTCGTTCTTCTGGTTCAAGCATACTGTAGCGAAGAACAATAGTTTGCGGGAACGTGAGCGTCGCATCGCTGTGGTACAGCCAGTTCAAATAATCACCGTATTCGGGATGATCAACAGTTAGGCCAAAGTTTTTCTGGCCGTGCTTTTCTACCAGATAGTGGCAGATACCGGTCGATTCCGTCATGGTAATGTCGCCGTCCTCGAAATATGGGACGGTACCTAGCACGTTTACACCGAGATACTCTTTCTTAAAAAAACGTGGCGGAAATGGCAGCATTTCCAACTCGTACGCCAAGCCCATCTCTTCCAGTGCCCACAGAGGCCTGAGGGATCGTGCGTTATGACAATGCCAAAGTTTTATCGTCATAGTTAAAGCCCATATTGGCGCGCGGCAAGATCGCGCATAATTTCTTCAGAACCGCCACCAATGGCGTTTACACGTACTTCGCGGTAGATACGTTCAACGCGGTTGCCGCGTATATAACCAGCACCGCCCAAAACCTGCATCGCTTCCCTAGCGCAATATTCCATGGTTTGGCTGCACTGGACTTTCAGCATGGCAATGTCGCCAACGCTTTCATTACCGCGCACACTTTCAGCGCAAACAGCCTGCAGATATGCTTCGGTGGCATTGATCCGCATTTTCATGTCAGCTATTTTGTGGCGAATAACCTGGTGGTCAGCGAGGCGTTTCCCGAACGTTTTGCGTTCACGCGCCCAGTTTACGGCTTCCTCCAAGCATACACGAGCAGAGCCAATCATGGAGACCGACATACCTAGTCTTTCACCATTAAAATTGTGCATAATCACGCTGAAACCGCGATTTTCCTGACCAAGCAGGTTTTCAACAGGCACCCGTACATTATCAAAATATAGCGTTGCAGTATCAGACGCCCACCAACCCTGTTTTTTATCGATCGCGGTGCGGCTAAAGCCCTTGCTGTCCGTTGGGATCAACAGTGTAGAGACGCCGCCTGCCCCAGCACCGCCTGTGCGTACCGCAGTGGTTACCCAATTAGCCTTCATGCCGCCGGTGATAAGTGTTTTGGAGCCGTTGACGATATAATGGTCTCCGTCCCGCTTTGCTGTGGTTGTCAGCTGCGCCACATCAGACCCAGCGCCCGGCTCAGTAACGCCCAGTGAAATACGTTTTTCACCAGCGATAACCGCAGGCACGACAATATCGCGGATGCTTTCCTGCCCAAATTTTACAACGGGCGGCAAACCAATTGAATGCACGGTTAGGCTTGCACCGATACCGCCAGCACCAATCCGTGCTAGTTCGTCACTCAGGATATTCTTGTGCCAAATATCAATACCGTCCGACACACCGCCGTATTCTTCTGGATAGCCGAGACCAAGAATGCCCATTGCAGCGGCTTTCGGCCAAAGAGAATCTGGCACTTCGCCAGCTTCGTCCCAGTCTGATGCATAAGGCATAACCTCGGCATCAAAGAACTTCCGCAGTTGATCACGCCACGCATGATGGTCTTCAGTAAGGTAAGGGTTCGCTATTCTAGAGCTATCAAAATCAAGAGCCACGCATAGTCCTCTCGCACAGAATTCATTTCGTCTGAGAATAACTTAGTGGTAATCACCTCATAGGTCTTAGTAAATCACGCCAAAATTAGGTTATTTAGCGCCATTCGTCTGATCAGCCTGGAATGCGCTAGGGCTGTGGCCCATCCATTTACGAAAGGCCGCAGAAAATACGCCTGGGCCGCTATACCCCAGCAGGAAAGATATCTCGGTAATGCTGAGTTTTCCCGAAGACAGATAGCGTTTGGCGAGCTCAAGCCGCGCGGCCCGCACTTCCGCGTCGAAACTGGTTTGCTGGCTCTGCAAGCGACGCTGCAGGGTTCGGGCAGACATGTGAAGATCTGAAGCGACAACTGATACCTTTACACCGCCTCGGGGCAAACAGCGCACAATAGATTGCCGGAGCCGCGGCCAAAAACTGTCGCTTGGGTCCCTGCCGTCAAATAGCTGCGAAAAGGACCGAGGCCCGTCCCTGCGTTTGCTATAGTCCTGCTGAACGAGCGGATAGTCTAACGAAGCGCGGTCAAAATACAGGCAGCTTATTGGTTGGCTAAAACTTAGAGCTCCGCCAAAAACAGCTGTTAGCTCAGCCGTATCGTCTGGCAAACCGTAAGTAAAACACGCTTTTCGTACTGGAACGGGCGCAATGCAAAGGCTATCAACAATCGCTGCGGAAGAAGCGAGCACGCTATCGCTCAGATACCGGGTGTCATTATGCTCCTGCGTTAGCGGCCGCCATTCAAGCCGGATAAATTCCCCATCAGCGGCGATCTTTACTTCGCCTATATCCCCCCATAACTTGAGCATCGACGGCATCAAATTGAGATAGTCCCGGAAACTATGGCAGATGGTTGCCATATAGAGCTGCAGATTTAAACCAGTTAGAAAGCTGATCCGACCAGTTTTTAGGCCAATATCATTATCATCTATTAAACCAACTACTTGTTCTATTAACTGAAAGTACTGCTTAACCGGAATGCGGCTCTCGGGGCTGGAGAGAACGTCTTTGGAAATGCCCGCAGAACCGGCCAAGACCAAAGGGTCATGGCCGCGATGCTCTGCGGCAGTAAGAAGCGCCCGAATTGGTGCAATATATACACACCAATTGGGATCGAGCGGACCCGACTGCATCGCTGATGACACCTTAGCTCTCCCGGTTTAACATGCCGGGGATGCTTTTTCGCAGCTCAAACTTTTTAACTTTTCCTGTCGCGTTTCGCGGTAAGGTATCAAGAACAACGATGTGGTTTGGATGTTTGAATTTCGCTAGTGACGATACACAGTGTGCGCGGATTTCGCTAATATTCAGCTTAGCCCCATCTCTGAGAACAGCCACTACGCATCCTGTTTCGCCCCATCGTTCATCGTCAACACCTATCACCGCTACTTCAGCAATAGCATCCATGCCAGACAAAACACCTTCAACCTCAGCTGGATAGACGTTTTCGCCGCCAGATATATACATATCGCTGGAACGGTCCTCGATGGTTATATAGCCTTCAGCGTCGCAGCGTGCGATATCGCCTGACTTAAACCAGCCGTCCTGAAATGCCTTTTTGTTTGCCTCTTCGTTATTCCAGTATCCGGGTGTAATTACGGGCCCTCGCATCCATAGTTCACCGGCCTCGCCAGCGGGAAGTTCCTTACCGTTAGGGCCTACAACACGCATCTCAGTGTGTGCGAGTGCTTTACCCGAGGTGCCAAGCTTACCGCCATGTAAATTAATACAGTTAGACGCCGCAGATTCCGTCATGCCGTAGCCATCCTGCAGGGTTAGCCCCTGCTCAGCCCACCATTCCACCAGTTCCTGCGGCACGCTTGCACCGCCAGCAAGCACAGTTACCATACGGGAGAAATCTGTGGTCTTGGCCTTCGCATGCATCCGCATCGCGTTATACATGGCCGGCACACCAATAGTATGTGTGATGCCTAGATCTGGATTATCAAAATTATCTAGCATGTCGCCAGGATCAAAAACGCGCATCACGGCTGTGGTACCGCCGATCCACAAAGCTGGCAGGCAGGATACATTCAGTCCGCCAATATGAAAAAGCGGCATAACAGAGAGCCAGACCCCATCTGCTGTTCCTCGGGCAGGCCCTACACCGTTCACGAACGAGTAAAATAGCATGCCGTAAGTAACGATAACACCTTTAGGCCGGCCCGTTGTGCCAGACGAATACATTAGCATGCACTGATCGTCCATTGTCTGGTCGAAAGTTCCCGTGAAGGCGTCATTGTCGCGAATAGCACTTTCGAATTCAGAGGCTCCGCCAAGACCATCAAGAGCAACATAATGTTCCACCGCCACCAAAGGCCTCAGTGCTTCAATAGTTTCCTGAAATTCGACGTCATAAAGCAGAACGTCCGCCCCTGCGTCCGACACAATATATTCAAGTTCTGTAGCGGTTAGCCGGAAATTTAGCGCTAGGGAAATACCGCCAATACGCCATGTAGCAAATATAATATCGAGAATATCCGTGCTGTTAGCGGCCAAAAACCCAACTCGATCACCAGGGGCAACGCCGAGAGACTTTAAATAAGTCGCAAGCCTGCCTACCCTGTCATGCATAAAGCCGTATGAATGCCTGCGGCCACTTGCAATATCAATTGTGGCGCATTTTTCTGGGTTTAAAACCGCGTGATGCGCTATCCAGTCGATCGCTTTTGGGGCTGACCTATTCATCATTCCTACAAACCTTCCCGTTTATTCCGCATAATGAACTACCAGCGCAAAGCACCAACAGGCCGCTCACGCCGCAATCATAACAACTAACGTTACCTTAGAAACAACGAGCAGGAAATACTTATTCAATCGCGCCAAATCATTAACAAGTAACGCCAAGGGTGTGAGTTCAAGCCCCCCGGCTAGAACAAACTAGCTATTCAGGAACGCCGTTGAAAACACGATAGGATTATTAAGGACTAAAAGCTAATTACGGCACCGGAACAATGACGATCCTCAATGCCAGCTAAGCGTCGAGAATACCCACGCGCTGCTGTATCATTGTTTCAAAAGCCTTTGAGATGTTTTGCAAATGTGGACGTGTATACGGAAAGGATTTCACGTGATCATAATTATGCCGCATCGCAGCATTGCACTCGAAGACAAAGAGATTTCCATCCGGCAGCTGCATCAAATCAACACCGAAGAAATCCAATTTAACAGTGTCATAAACCTTAGCTAGGGCTTTTACCGCTTTGTCACCAAATGCGGTGGGCATGTCTGCCAAAAAGGCTTCTTCCTTATCCCGCATAAACATATTTTTATCCATCACACTGTAGCGGTCCCCTGAATGCACATTCCAACCGTTGTGCATGAGGCTAGCCACAGGAAAACAAGTGCCATCTATAAAAAACAAACGTGTTTTGGCGAAAAGCCCCCGCTTATCAGACAAATCCCGGTACTGAATGGCGTAATATTCATCGCCCACAGGAGCTGCATTGAAAAAACTCTCAGCCTCACGGGTACTGTGCACCAATTTTACGCCGCTTCCCGTGTGCGTGCCCATAGGCCGTAAGATGATGGGGAACTCAAATCCTTGGCCTATCACTTCCTGTGCCATCTTGGCTGCACAGCCGCCATGCCACGTGAAAAGCAGCGTCTTAGGGCAAATAACCCCGTCAATTGCATCAAGACGAACGGCATTTTCCGCGCGGTTAGTCGCAATAACCAAAGCCGGCTTGTTGATAATCGGTATGTCCGGGTATTTGCGGCTCAACCTATCTAGTGCAGTAAGCGCGCCTCGCATCCGATCACCACAAGACATTGTATTTAATATCAAATCCGGCAAGTGATCAGAGGAAAGCACATGATCTTCCTCTTCATCAAAAATACTCAACATCACTGTTTCATAGTCACGGAGATTGCAGAGCTCCTTCAAGGAAAAATGGCCCCTCTGAAGGGTCTCTTTATAACCTCGTTTCCCTTTCATAAGGGTATATTTGATATCCTTCAGACCGCGAACTCTAAGAACTTTCGGCACATCGGTGTTGGTGAATGTACCGTTGAACGGTGACTGATGCGCTATTCTCTGGCGCAATTGTTCTGATCCCGCCTCGTCACCTAGATACTGATAGATCGCCGACAGCGAAAATTTAACCGAAATATTCTGATCATCTTGCTCAAGGGCTCTCTCGAACAACCGCCTTGCTTCAATAAAACGTCCAGCCCGCAAAGTGCTCCGTCCTGCATCGATGATATCCGCATCGGCGACATCACCCTGAAGCAGATATTCGTAATTCTCCAACATTCCCGAAGCGGCCGAAGACCGAACTGCCTGTTGAGCTCCAGCCTCTTTAATGTCGTGTCGTTCTATTGCAAGACGTCCTGGCTTTCTCCGGCTAAACACTGATGCAATCCGGTTACCCCATGAAGGGCTCATCACGGCCAGGCGATCTAGGTCCATAAACTGGCGTAGCCTAATAAAATATCGGCTGCTGCCTTCTTCAAAACCCGACCGCCCGTGAAGCGCACGCCTGTTATTCAGCAGCAACGCCTCGCCACACGCCAACATGAACTTGGTTTCATTGGCTTCCAGATCCAAAACAGCGTCAAGTTCATCAAGCGCCTGTAGGTAGCAAGTATCAAGACTAGCACCGCGTGTAAAAGCATGATCAATCTGACCGCGGTAATACCGAATTTCAAACGGGGCTGTGCGAGACACAACTGCATGATCACCGCGACCGAATGGGTAAACCGTTTCCTGCAACAGCCGCACTGTTTCCGGCCTTAAACGGGCAATGATATCGTCTGCCACTGCCACCGTATTATGGCCTCCAGATTCCGCGGCTGTAATACACAAAAACCCAACAAACTCATGCGGAACAGGCAGATAACTGCTGTCAGTGTGGGGCTTTAGAGCCAGGTTTGTGCGGCTGTAAGCTGTAACCGCCCGCTGCTTAGCAGCTTGGCCCGTATTAATCATAACATCAGTGTGCGATGTTTTCTTGAACTTTACCGCTAATGTATGCGCGCTCTTGCGGCCCATATGCTCAATGATTTGCAAAAAATCATCGGATGCGGCGGTGACAGTCAGGCCAGATAATTTCACAAAATAAGGTGGCTTCGAAAGGGCCTGAGCAATACGCCACGCGAGCATAGGCATATTCGCCGAACCATTATGATAGAAGTCCAAAATATTGAGAGCGGGCACTGCCAAGAAATTCACCTAGGGGTAAGCGACTAATTGTTACCCACCCTAAGGGGTTTTCCGTGCAGAGGCAACGACTTGCCAACAAAACACGCACAGGAATGCACCCCTTTAGCTAAACAAACCAAAGGGGTAATGGATTAAGGAAATTTAGGCAGATGTCGCAGAAGCAACCAGCACTTGCGCGCGGTTCTTCAAAATCTCAGTAACCTGTGCAAAATCTTTCGGTGAATCTACATCGATCGCAGCTTCAGCAAACGGCAACCGAATAGCACGTACCGTCAAACCAAGCCGCTCAGATGCTTTCTCAAAAGCTTGATCAACAGTCAAACGCTTCAACAGTAGATTAACCAGATTCAAGAACCCGAACTGCGCGAAAAGCCGCCAAGGCTTCTTGCGTTGCTGTTCAATTGATCCCCAAAATTCGATCGCCTTAACTGTCTTCGGGCTCATAAAGGCAAAAAGATTGGCGCCTGAAAGCTTTGTTTCACGAAACGGGAGGTACGTGCGCTTAGAATTAGGATGCTTCTCGTCAAGATATTTCTTCTCAACAAGACCAATGGCCATATCACTTTGGCCTCTGGCATTGTCACAAAACTCGTTCACGATCTGAGGCGTCAAAAGTGCATGATCAGCTGTAGTAACAAGATAAGGCCACTCAGCACCCGATGCTTCCATGGCACCACTTACGCTGCGGCAAATTGAGTCGCGACAAGCAACAACAGAGATATCGATCTGCTCAGCCAATGTTTTAAAGTCAGGGCACGACGCATAAAGTGATTTTTCACACTCAAAAACAATTACAATTCTTTTTACAGAAGAAGACCCAATTAGGGCTTCAACCACACGTTCAATCATTGGCTTACCGCAGATGGGCACCAATGCTTTATAACGCGCACCAAAAACCGAAGCGACAGGGTCATTGGTGGAACGTGATCCAGCGAGAACAATGGCAGTAAAGTCACCTGTCCTAGTCTTCGAATCAGTGGTTGTGGCAGGATCGCCCGCGAACTCATTAGCCGAACTATCAAACATGGCCATACAAAACTTTCCTTCCCCCGGTGACAACAACACCGTAGTCCACCGTAATTTGCCCCCGAGCCCCACGGATTATTAGCAAATTGGCTGAACTTCAACCTGCATCTTTACCTGACCAGCCTCGGTAACGCAATGGACACTTATTTTTGACCGCCAGATCATGTGTTTAGCCGCACACCGGGCGACTCAACGGTATCGTTACTCCGCTGAGACAGCCTGTTTCTTGGTGAATAAGAAGAAGTTTGGATTCTGTATTTGCCTCTGCACTGCCCAAAAACGGTCGGTGGCTATAACATCCACACCCTGATTATAGATAGACAAGTACCGCTTATCGTTATCATTCGCGGCTATCTGTGTATCAATAGAACGGGCGCCTCCGAGCGTGCCCATAATAACACGCCACCCTTTGTCATGCAGTGCTTGGTAGTGGTCTGAAGGCAATCTCTCGGTACCTGTCCATGCAACAACAAGTTCAGAAGGTATGCCGCTCGCGAGTACAGCAGCAATTTCATCATCATTCCGCATGGTAATGGTGATGGGCATAGTGGGCGCAGCGGCGTGAAATTCTTTTGCTTGATCTAGTGTGTAGGCAATTGCAACAACATAGTCGTCAGCACCGGTTTTTGCCACCAGCGCAGCCACTTTCGCAAAGTCAGTCCCTCGCTTAATATCTAAGGTAAGAATCGCTCTACCGATTGTCCACCGAAGCGCAGCTTCCAACGTTGGAACTGCAAAATCCGTTACGGACCCCACATCATCGATCAGCTTAAACTTGGAAACACTTTCCCATGAAGCCAATGAAACAAGCCCTTCCCCTGTGGTGGTACGGTTAAATGTATCATCGTGCATCAAGATCATGGTGCCGTCAGCCAAAGTCGCAACATCTATTTCCATCATGCCCGGACCATACGCTAAAACATGATCCATAGTTTCGATCGCGTTTTCAGGGAACCCCTTTGAAGGGCCAGAGCGGTGATGACTAATCATCGGAATGCGCATCGGCTGCCATTTTAGAAAAGCCGGCAAACCGCCTTTCGGAATTTCAATATGGTACCGCACGTCGGAAGCACGGGGCGGCGGAATATCTTCAGCAACGGCAGCGGCCCATGTGAGACATGAAATGATTAGAGCGCCGAGAGTTTTTATCATAAGACTTGTTCCACAATTACTTGACCAAGCCTGAATATGACCTAAAATTCGGATCAATTGCAACATAGATTATGGCTTATCATTATGACCAAACAGTATGATATCAATGACCTTTTGGACATCATGAATAGGTTGAGGGACCCTACGAACGGCTGCCCATGGGATGTTGAGCAATCTTTCAAGACAATTGCGCCTTATACAATTGAAGAAGCGTATGAGGTGGAAGAGGCCATAGAGAACAATGATATGGTCAGTTTAAAGGACGAACTAGGCGATTTATTATTCCAAACCGTCTTTCACGCGCAAATGGCCAAAGAAGAAAATGCCTTTTCCTTTGCTGACGTTGTGCAAAATGTGTCTGAGAAGATGGTGCGGCGGCATCCTCATGTGTTTGGGGATACTACAGTTGAAGACGCGGAAGCGCAAATTACCGCCTGGGAAGAACACAAAGCCGCCGAGCGCGCCGCAAAAGCAGCGTCTACAGGGAAAGCTCCTTCCGCACTCGACGGTGTCACCAGCGGCCTACCCGCCCTCCTTCGGTCGGTGAAATTACAGAACCGCGCAGCACGTGTTGGGTTCGATTGGCCCGAAACAGAGCAAGTAATCGAAAAAATTCAGGAAGAATGCTCAGAGCTTCTTGTGGAAGTTAGGTCTGGTGCCGATGCCAGCCGGGTTGAAGAAGAATTTGGTGACTTGCTGTTTGTGATGACAAACTTGGCTCGTCACCTAAATATTGAGCCCGAGACCTGCTTGCGTAGCGCTAACCGGAAGTTTGAACGCCGATTTAAGGGCGTTGAGGAAAAGCTGCGGGCTAAAGGAAAATCGCCAGAACAGTCCGATTTAGCAGAGATGGACGCCTTATGGGATGAAGTAAAGAGCGATGAAAAGTCCGACCGATAAGTTAAGGCCAGCGCCCCATCGAGGCACTGGCACCGTTTAATGCTTTCTCACCTAAAACGATCTACCGGTCGCGCTTTTCAAATTTAGCCCAAATAATGGGATCAACGATAAATTTGAACGTAACACCTTCCGCACCGTGATCCTCCGACAGAATTTTTGTATTGGCATGGATCCAACTTTGCACCGCACCGTCCGCGTAAGGAATGAGTTTCTCAAGAATATGATCTTTTTGGCCAAGCACATCATCAATCGTGCGCACCAAACGCTCACACCCATATCCAGAAACCCCCGATATCGGCATACAGTCTGAATTACGCTCCGCATAGACTTCCATGCTCTCGAGCGCTTCTTCTGAGACTAAATCCGATTTGTTCATTGCATCAATAATAGGCGTAGCACTATTATTAGCATCAAGCTCAACACCAAGCTCTTCAAGAACTGTCAGAACATCGTTCTTTTGAATTTCGTGGTCGGGGTGGTTGGCATCCCGTACATGAATAATAACGTCGGCTTCCAGCACTTCTTCAAGCGTCGCGCGGAAAGCAGCGATTAGCATTGTTGGTAGCTCGGAAATGAAACCCACCGTATCCGACAAGATAATTTTGCGCCCGCTTGGCAAATCAAGGCCGCGCAGCGTGGGGTCTAGTGTAGCGAAAAGCACATCTTCTGCCATCACGTCCGCCCCGGTCAATCTATTAAAAAGGGTAGATTTCCCGGCATTCGTATACCCTACCAAAGCCACTATCGGATAAGGCGTTTTCTGGCGGTTTTTCCGGTGCAATGTACGCGTACGTGCAACAGATTCGAGCTGCCGCTTAATGCGCACAATTCTATCTGCAATGATGCGCCGATCGCTTTCAATTTGGGTCTCACCAGGACCGCCCATGAACCCAGAACCACCGCGCTGGCGTTCCAAGTGTGTCCAAGATCGAACAAGACGGCTACGCTGATACACAAGGTGTGCCAGTTCGACTTGCAGTTCACCTTCTTTAGTGCTGGCCCTCGCGCCAAATATCTCAAGAATAAGCGCCGTCCGGTCAATGACCTTAATGCCAATATCGCGCTCAAGATTTCGCTGCTGGATAGGCGAAAGATCACAATCAAAGACAATCAGGTCAATTTCCTGATCGTGCGCCAGGTCCTTAAGGTCCTGTAGCTTTCCTTTTCCGAGGTACGTCGAAGGCTTGATTGCACGGAGAGAAATCGTCTCGCCCCCGATCAACTCAATTTCGATTGCGACAGCAAGGCTCATCGCCTCTTCAAGCCGGGCTTCCGGCGTTCGGCGCAAATCTGTTGCCCGCTCGCCCTTTAAATAAGGATGAACGACGAAAACGCGCTGTAGCCCGTCCTGGTCATTGAAATAGCCAGCGCCGCCCGTTGACCAGCCGTCGCCCGGCTGATTTACGGAACGATCTCGGTCAGTAGGATCAGTCAAAATTAGTCCTCGGCACCGTCTTTAGCAGGTTCAAACAACTGAACCGGACCTGACGGCATAACTGTGGAAATAGCATGCTTATATACAAGTTGAGATTGGCCGTCCCGACGCAACAACACACAAAAATTGTCGAACCAGGTAATAACGCCCTGCAGTTTTACGCCGTTAACCAAAAATACGGTCACCGGGTTTTTTTCTTTGCGAACGGCGTTTAAGAAGACGTCCTGAAGGTTTTGGTTTTTTTCTGACATGGACTGTTCGTGCTTTTCTTTTCTAATTATTGTTCGAACTTATTATTTTTAATCACATTGCCCTGAAACTCTGTTCTGCTTTGGCCGAACGTTCAGAGAAAACGTGCTACCATATATGTAGAAGATTTTGAAATGTGGTCAACCGGCTTTTAACACTTTATCCGCGCCGATGTGTTTTTATCCACGCCAGAGTGATTTTGCGAACAATGCCAGCATCAAGGATGCCTCCACACGCCCCACCAGCATCAAAAATGTTAAAATTGCGTAATCGGCATCTCTTAGAGCGGCAAATCCGCCAAACAGAGGATCTGTAACAGAAATTAACGGCCCAGATAACGTTAATGCCGTGAAAGACATCGCCAAAGCATCCTGAAAATGCACGCCGAGTATAGCCAACAACAAAGATCCAGTCGCCAATGCCAAAACAAAACTACCCAGCAAGAGCCAGACAGCTTCGATATCTTGTTGCTGGGCGCTTACCCGGTTAATGGAAACCGTACTAACACCGTGCGGGTGTGCCAGTCGGTTCACTTCCGCCCGTCCGGCCCGAAATATAACCATCAATCGTAATTGCTTTAAGCCACCACTAGTACTGACAATGCAGCCGCCGACGCTAGCGGCCAGCATCAGCGCAATACCAACAGCCAAATACCCTGAATTATCTTCCATAAACCCAACTGGCATCAGCCCCGTTGTAGAAAGCGCTGAAACCGACGCAAAAAAACCGTGCCAAAGCGCTTTAACGTCGGCCTGTTCCGCAATCACAAATATTACCGCCGTGAGAACAGCGACAATAATAAGCGTGCTATTAAATTCTGCATCCCGCCCTACATAGAGTTTCCTCTTTGTCATCCGTGCATAATGCATGTCCCAGTTCAAAATACTGAACAACATGAAAACCACCAGAATTGCTTCTGTCCAAATACCCACTGACAAATGAGCTAGGCTGTCAAAGAGACCGGTGGTGCTAATTGTAGCCATCGCCAGAACGACGGCGTTAAAAAATGACAATTCAACCCACAAGAATAGTGCGCAAGCGCCTGTTGCCATCAAATATACAGGGTAAAGTGCTTTAGCCGTTGCTCGCAGCCTTGCGTAGCCAGCCTGACTTTCCCCAAAAGGTAACGGTGATTGGTGTAGCTGCAAACCACCGATATTCATCGCCGTTAAAAAAGACAGTGTTATGCAAATTGCGACATAGCCTCCAATCCAGGCAACTAGCGCCCGCCAGAACAACACTGCAAACGAATTATAAAACGCATGCTCATAAGCACTGCTGCCATTTGTCGTGATCAACGACATGCCTTCATAAATCGCCGTTATAATGCCTCGGTCTGTTTGCAGGAAAAAAAACGGTAGTCCAGCAGTAACCGCAAGAGAAAAAGCCCCGCTTACGGGCAGCAATAAAGTCAATTTAGGAGTGCGCAGCTTTACTGATGATCTGAAGCCTAAGAAAAGGGAGCCCCCCAGCAGCCCTGTAATTATCGCCGCAGACAGAAAGGCCTGAAAAGCCTGAACTTCCCCCGAAAATAACGCAATCCCAATGGGCAACAGCTCCAAAGCCGAAAGAATACCGATCCAGCACCCAAGCAAATAAAATAGCCGGTTACGCCACATTCAGGACACCCTAAAAAATATCTGCTTTAGCCGAAAAGAGTTGCTCGATCTTTTTGACTGCAGATTTCATAGCCAAAATAACGACGTGATCACCGCTCAGCATCAATGTATCCGCTTGCGGCATAATCGTAACATCATCCCGAACGATGACCCCAAACTTCACGTCACCGTGTAGACGCAAGGCACCGATCGTTTGACCGGCGACCTCGGATCCCTCGAGAACTTCAGCTTCAATGATTTCGGCCTGCCCCTCGAAAATACTATATAAATCGCGGATGCGGCCGCGCCTAATATGACGTACAATTGACGACACGGTTGTCTCTCTGGGGTCCATCGCAACATCAATACCAATGGTACCCGCAAGGCTGCTATATATGGGATTGTTCATCAGAGTAATCGCGCGTGGACAGCCTTGCTGTTTAGCAAGCAAGGAAGACAAAATATTCACTTCGTCATCATCTGCCACAGAAACAATCGTATCCGCCTGCGATATATTAGCTTCGTTCAGAATTTCGCGGTCAAGCGCATCACCGTTTATGATAACAGTGGATTTTAACCGCTCTGCAAGCCAGGCAGCGCGGTCGGAGTCTAATTCAATTAGTTTCAGGTTCACTGCACTACCGGAAGCTTCCAGCTGCTTGGCGAGGAAGTAACCAATGTTACCACCGCCAACGATTATAATACGCTGCGCCGCTTTTTCTTCATGGCCAAACACGGCCATAGCCCGTTCAGTATTCTCGGCCTCAACCGCAATATAAATGGCATCACCAGCTTGAAGCTGATCATCGCTTCGCGGAACAAAAAGGTGCCCCGCACGATTCACAGCCGTAACGATAGTATGTAGATTAGGAAACAGTTCTGTTAACTGCCGGAGCGGCGTGTTTATTACCGGACAATCCTCTTCAAGAACCAATCCAATCATCCGGACTTTGCCGTCGACAAAAGGAACCATATTAAAGGCGCCGGGTACCTTAAGCCTGCGCCCCAAGGCTTGGGCGACCTCCAACTCGGGGGAAATAATCACGTCGATCGGCATATTGTCCCGTGAAAAAAGGTCTCTCCACCCTTTCTTAAGGTACGCCTGATTCCGAATGCGGGCAATTTTTGTGGGCACACTGAAGAGCGAATGACCAACCTGGCAAGCCACCATATTGACTTCATCAGACTGGGTCACCGCAATCATAATATCCGCGTCAGCGGCCCCCGCGGCATTCAGCATTTCAGGATCAGAAGCGTGCCCCACAATGGCGCGCACGTCCAAGCTCTCACTGATTTTCCGGATCAAACTACGGGATTGATCAATGACTGTTACGTCGTTGTTTTGCTCTGACAGATGTTTCGCAATATTGAAACCAACCTGCCCTGCTCCCCCAACAATTACCTTCATAGATGACCCTACGATTAAACAATAATGCCGACTGTATAGCTTATGTGTACGGCATTATTGATAAATTTGGACATTTTTCAAAGAAAAAGCGTTTCACGCTAGTTCTCCTTGGGGCTTTCGCGGTTATTATTTGCATTGGAAAGGCCAAGTGACTTCAATTTCCGGTGCAACGCAGAACGCTCCATACCGATAAAAGCAGCGGTGCGCGATATGTTGCCACTAAATCGGTTGATCTGCACTTTCAGGTATTCGCGCTCAAATGCTTCCCGCGCTTCACGCAGCGGTGTGGTCATGATTGCGGTGTCCCCGTGCGATTGCAACAGGCTGTTGCTATCAACCCGAACTTCCTGTGGCAGCTCAGAAGCTGCAATAGCTTCTCCTGTTTTCTCAGGCCCCATAATGGTCAGGCGCTCAATCACATTCTTGAGTTGGCGAACATTCCCGGGCCAATCATAAGACTGGAGAGCCGCAATTGCATCATCTGCCAGCCGAACCATCGGCCTACCCGTTGCTGTAGCCATCATTCCAAGAAAGTGTTCGATAAGAAGCGGGATGTCTTCCCGTCGGTCAGAAAGAGGCGCAACCGTCAGAGGCACAACGTTAAGCCTGTGAAACAGATCTTCTCTAAAACGCCCTTCTTCAATTTCCAAATTCAGGTTCTTACTCGTGGCAGAAATAACCCGCACATCCACTTTGACGCGACTGTTACCGCCAACCCGCTCGAAAGACTGGTTCGTTAAAACGCGCAATATTTTGGCTTGGGTGTGGGGCGGCATGTCCCCTACTTCATCAATGAAGAGTGTACCGCCATGGGCCCGCTCAAAGAGACCCGTCTTAACAACGCCGCCATTTTGCTCTACGCCAAACAATTCCTGTTCCATGCGCTGAGGTTCCATTGACGCTGCGCTCACGACAATAAAGGCGCCCTTGGAACGGTGTGAACGAGCATGAATATGCCTGCCCGCGACTTCCTTACCAGCCCCGGAAGGGCCGTGAATTAGGACCCGGCTATTTGTCGCTGCGACTTTTTCAATATTCTGTTTCAAATGGTTGATAACGGCAGACCGTCCGGTCATATCCACTGTGAAGCCAGTTTTTTTACGTAGTTCCTGGTTTTCTTTGCGTAGCTTGTCCGCTTCTGTTGCTCTAGCAACCGTCAACAATAACTGATCAGAAACAAACGGCTTTTCAATAAAGTCATATGCCCCTTTGCGGATCGCAGCTACAGCTGTTTCGATATTGCCGTGCCCGGAAATCACAATAACGGGTAGATCCCGGTGACGGGACTTAACCAGCTCCAATATCTCCAGGCCGTCAAGCTTACTTCCTTGCAACCAAATATCTAGAATCAACAGCGAGGGCAGACGTGCTTCAATCTCAGCGAGAGCAGTATCGCTATTGTGCGCGGTCCGGGCGGAATAGCCCTCATCTTCCAACACACCCGCGATCAGCTCACGAATATCCACTTCATCGTCTACTACTAAAATATCAAGCGCCAATTTCGTTTACTCCCGTGTTTCAGCGAAGTCTGTTTCGCCAAATAATCTCATTACTCTGCGGCGGATGAAACTACATCCCTACCGTTATTCTCTTGTTCAAATTTAACCTCCAGCGCCGCGTGTGAGAATGACAAAACAACTCTCGCCCCAGAGGGTGTCATATCAGCAATTCGAACCGTGCCGCCATGTTCTTCCATAATCCGCCGAACAATAGCGAGGCCAAGCCCCGTGCCCTTTACGCGCGTTGTTACGTAGGGCTCCATCAGACGGTCTTTCTGCTCTTGCGGCAGTCCGAGCCCATTATCCACAATAATCAACTTGGTGTGGTCACAGTCTTGCTCGACTTCAACTGAAATGGCCCCCTCGGGGCTCTCACCGCCGGGGTTTGCCGCATCAGTGGTTACACGTGCAGTTACCGATTCGACGGCATTTTTGAGGATATTCGTAAGGGCCTGACCAACAAGTCGGTGATCACATTTTATTGGTAAGAGGTCGGCAACAAAACTTGTGGTGAATTGGATTTTCGTGGTCCCAACCCCTTGCAAAAACACGGCTTGCTTAACCATATCTGTAATGTCTGCGTCCTTTAGAATTGGCGCAGGCATACGTGCGAAGGAAGAAAATTCATCAACCATTCTTCGCAAGTCACCCACTTGCCGAATGATAGTATCTGTACACTGGCTAAAGACCTTTGTGTCGGTCGGGATAACCTTAAGGTATTTCCGCTTCAACCGTTCAGTAGCCAGCTGAATAGGCGTCAAAGGATTCTTGATTTCGTGCGCGATGCGTCGCGCCACATCAGCCCAGGCTGCTGTTCGCTGAGTGGCAAGTTGCTCCGTCAGATCATCAAAGGTCACCACGTAACCGCTAATCGCTGTTGCATCGTCCCGTTCTACCATCACACGCACCAGCAGCGTTCGCGTTTCGCCTTCAACATCAATTTGTATCTGGTCTTGCTGCAGGCCAAAGTCTGCTTGCTCCGCTTGCCGCAATACTTCTGCAAACTCAGGCACGACCTCGTCAAGGCGGCGACCGATCAGACTGTCGAACCCCATTCCTAACAAGGAACTGGCCGATCTGTTCGGTAAAAACACCGTCCCGTCGTGCTGCAAACCAACCACCCCTGCGGATACACCGTCCAGCACTTCTTCCAGAAACTTACGGCGCTCTTCAAGCTCAAGATTTGCAGCTATCAGGTCACGTTGGTGGCGCGCCAGCTGGTCAGTCATCCGGTTGAAGGCCCGGCTCAATGTGCCAACCTCGTCGCCGGAAGCTACATATGGCACCCGGACGTCTAGGTCGCCTTTACCCACGCGTTCGGCGGCATCTACAAGATTAGAAATCGGCGTAACGAGCCGACTTGAAAACCAAAGCCCAAGCCAAATGGACGCGAAAAGTATCAACATAGCGATAATAATAAAAACCAGATTAAACTGGAAAAGGATATCGCTGCGCTGGCCTTCCAAGTTTGAATATTCGTCAAGCGCCGTCCTTGCGTCGCTGAGATACCCCAATACGTTCGGGCTAAAGTCGCGGGCCACATACAAATAGGTGGGCTTAAAAAACGATGAGAGTTTAACAATGCCAACAACACGGTTATTCGCTTCGTCAAACGCTATAACAGGCCGCCCAGAATTGGCACCGCGTGTCAGATCTGGGTCGAGTTCAGTCGTCTGAAGACTAAGCCTATCGTTGGCGCGTGCCAGCACAAACCCTCCGCCACTATCTTCCGCAAAAATCACGATCTCTGATAAAGAGCGTGCGGTTAGAGCCGCGTCCGCAACTAATTGCAATTCTCTGCGGCGGCCCTGTTGGAAAGGGGATAGCAAATTGAAACCCGACGATACCTGCGTTAGGTCTTTTCCAATATTAGCTCGATGTTCCAGCCTGTATGTATCAGCAACATCAAGTGAGGTATTGAGGGCGAAACGCATCTTCTCGCTCCAGCTATCAACGCTGATATCGAAGAAAAGAGCGGAGAAAATTGCCATTATGATAGGCGGGATAATTGCAATACCGGTAAAATAGCGCGTTACGCGGACGTGGAGCCTAGACCCTGCAGCCATTCCTTTACGGGAAATCCAACTGCGTACTATCCAGCGGCCAATACTGACCCCTAACGCCAACAGCAACGCAAGGTTTATGCCCATGAGTACACTCATGGTGGACCCTGTTGCCAAATTTAGAGGGCCGCTTTTGTTTGCAAGCGCAACATAGGTGACAATGGCAGAGATAATCGCAAGACCCGATAGTAAAATCTCAATTCGCCCAGCCAATTTCATGCGTCGCGCCCAAAGCATGAACTTAGCCCATCGTCGGTTAGGGAACTTGGACATTGGCCCTTCTATAAAGCCATCTTTGTTGCTGGTTTTGTCGCTCATAATAGCCATGATGCATATTTGTCACAATAGTTCCAGATATATCACAACAAAGAGCGACAAAAATTGATCACTTGTTTTTTACAATCGCCGAGATATCCAATTCTCTTATTTTCTTACGAAGTGTATTTCGGTTAAGACCAAGCATTTCTGCCGCTTTAACTTGATTTCCGTTCATCACTTGCAATACTTTTTGGATAAGGGGTCGTTCGATTTCTCGAAGAATTCTTTGATATAATCCTGGGGGCGGCATCCCGTCATCATGATAATCGAAGTACTGGTCGAGGTGATTCCTCACCGTTTGCGACAAATTTCCACCAGACACGGTGGCCATAATGCTCATTGGTCCACCGGCCAGTTCTGAAGTGGAACGATCGAATTCATGTTTGATAACCGTGCCGGAAATCTGGGTACCAGGGTGCAGAGCAGAGATGCGCTGCAACATATGCTCAAGTTCACGCACGTTTCCGGGCCAATCAAAGGATTGCAGAACCTTTTTAGCACTGCTGGTCAATGTTTTGAACGGTAAACCAAGCTCGGTGGCTTTCAACAAGAAATGCTCAGCAAGGTCAGGAATATCCATAACGCGCTCACGAAGTGGCGGGATATTAAGCGGCACTACATTCAGCCTAAAATACAGGTCCTCTCTGAAGTCTCCACTTTTGACCATCTTCTGAAGGTTTTTGTTGGTCGCAGCGATGATACGCACATTGGTTTTAATAGTTTTTTGGCCACCAACTGTCCGGTATTCCCCTTCCTGCAACACTCTCAGCAACCTAGTCTGGGCTTCAAGCGGCATATCGCCAATCTCGTCCAAAAATAACGTACCGCCTTTGGCTTGTCCGAACCGTCCGATAGTGCGTGTTTCGGCACCTGTGAAAGCACCTCGTTCATGACCAAAAAGTTCGCTTTCAATCAGCTCTTTCGGGATTGCAGCCATATTCACAGGCACGAAAGGGTTTTCCTTACGAGTGCCGTGCGTATGAATAGCTCTGGCCACCAATTCTTTGCCCGTCCCACTTTCCCCAACAATCAGGATCGTAAGGTCCGTCTGAGCGATACGCGCCATCGCGCGGTAAATATCCTGCATTGCGGGCGAGCGGCCTATCAGGCCATTATCATCATCCTCGTCAGTATCAGTAGATACCGAAGGCACAGCTGCTTTTTTCAAAGCCTTTTTTATAATCGAGACCATCTCATCGATATCAAAAGGCTTTGGCAAGTAATCAAATGCGCCTTGGTTGGCTGCACTCATCGCTGTTGCAAGCGTATTTCTAGCACTTGTGACAATGAAAGGCAGATCTGGCCGAGCCGCGATCAGGTCAGGTAGAATATCCAGGCTATTCCCACTGGGCATCATCACATCTGTTATTACAGCGTCGCCCTGCCCACCCTTAACAAGCCTTTCAAGTTCAGGCAAATCATCGGCTTCCAGAACTTGCCAACCTTCTTGGCGCAGCGCTTCGCCGATCACGACACGGATGGTCATGTCGTCATCTGCAACGATGATGTTAGGCTTACTTTTGCTCATGATAGGTTATCCTCGTGCAACATAAGCTGCACTTTAAAAACTGCACCGCCTTGTGGGTGGTTATCACCAGTTACAGTGCCGCCCATTTCGCTAATAAAACGAGCAACCAGCGCAAGACCAAGCCCAGTGCCGCTATCTTTTCCGCTAACAAACGGGTCAAACAAATGACTTTTCAAGTCGTCAGGAATGCCAGGGCCGTTATCTCGAATAGTCACTTCAACAGGAAGACGCACGCGTTTCCCACCTTTGCTTTTCACCCAAATGCCGTGACGGTAGGCTGTAGTAATGGTGAGTTCCGCCTCCGGGCCTGCTGCCTCAACTGCGTTTTTAACCAAATTTAGAAAAGTCTGGATAAGCCGGTCAAAATGTCCGTACACAGCAGGGAGGGAGGGGTCAAACTGCGGCTTAATAGACGTCTTAGCGCCAAACCCTGCAATCGTTAAATTCAGCACATGATCCAGCACTTCATGAATATTCACGGCTTCAAGCTTTTGCTCGATCGGATTGCTGAACGTTTCTAATTCCTCAACTAGGTCTTTGATCCGGTCAACTTCTTTGCAGATCAAATCTGAAAGCCTGGCATTGGCGCCTTCCAGCGCACGCCCCATCAACTGAGCCGCGCCGCGAATACCTGAAAGCGGATTTTTAATCTCATGCGCGAGCATCGAAGCCAGACCACCAACGGAGCGCGCAGCGGCTTCCATTTCGTCTTTCTTTTCAAGGAACGCTGTTATGCGCCTTGGCTGGATAGACAGTAAAATTACGCCGTCCGCACCGTGCGGCTGTGCGTGCAGGTCCATTAGTTCAATATCACCAATAGCTGGCACGCAAGAAACATCGTAACTGTTCAGCGACATACTGTCCTGTCGTGCTCGATCGACTAAATCATTTGCAGTAGAGCCAACACCACGCAGGGATTTTACTGGCGCACCCACCAAAAATTCACGGCTCTGCTCGAAGATAGACTCGGTATGCGCAAAGACACCCTGAATGCAGCTGTCTGCATCTACAAGAATGATGGCCTGATACAGGCTCAGCAGAATATCTTTGGCGACCTCGGCAGGCATATCTGTCCCGCCGTGATCCATTAAGCAGCCAGCTGCTCACAAATCGGTAAGTAGAAATCACGAATATCGCGCTTCACTTGCTCAGCATCATCCAGCCGGTTGATATGCTGACGAAATTCAGCTGAGCCTTGCAGCCCTTTACTGTACCAGCCGAGATGCTTCCGCGCCATACGGACAGCAGTTACCGAACCGTAATGCTCAAGCATGGCATCATAATGCGTGATGATGGTATCGAGCTGGGTCTCAAGATCAGGCGCAGCCAGAATTTCACCAGTTTTCAAATAATGGATAACCTGGCTTGGGAACCACGGTTTGCCGTAGGTACCACGGCCAATCATCACGCCGTCAGCATTTGAATGATCAAGTGCAGTTACCACGTCTTCCATCGTGTTGATGTCGCCGTTAACAATCACAGGGATATTCACAGCTTCCTTCACGACACCAACTTTGCGCCAATCAGCGTGCCCTTTGTACATCTGGCAACGCGTGCGGCCGTGCACAACAATCATCTTTACACCGGCTTGCTCTGCAATTTTCGCCAGTTCAGGCGCATTGAAACTGCTATCGTCCCATCCTAGACGCATTTTGAGTGTAACAGGCAATGATACTGCACCCACTGTTGCAATAATCAATTCGCCTGCTTTATCCAAGTCCCGCATTAGGCTGGAACCGGAATGGCCATTCACAACCTTTTTAACCGGGCAGCCCATGTTTATATCGATGATAGCAGCGCCACGGTCTTCGTTTAGCTGCGCAGCTTGCGCCATTTTCGAGCCTTCGCAACCAGCGAGCTGCACTGACATCGGAAATTCTTCAGCGCAGTTTGTAGCCATTTTCATGCATTTTTCAGAAGCACGGATCATGGCTTCAGATGCAATCATTTCAGACACAACAAGGCCAACGCCAAAGCCTTTTACAAGCCTGCGAAAGGGCATATCAGTGACACCACACATGGGTGCCAAAAATACTGGGTCTTTAATTTCTACGGGACCGATGTTAAGAGCCACTATATACGTCCAACTTTAAACTGCCTATTAATTAGGCACGCTTATGGCAGAAGTCGGAACAAAACGCTAGTCCCTGATTAAAGGAAGCCTGTGAAAAAACTCGTTATCATAATAGTTGCTGCAGGCCGCGGTAGTCGCGCGGGCGAAGGGCTTCCAAAACAATACCGCATGATTGCCGGAAAACCCTTGTTGCGCCAAACGGTTACTGCTTTGCAGAAGATAGCTCCAGAGGCACACATTCAGGTTGTCATTCACGAAAACGACCGCGCGCTTTATAGCCGTTCCGTTGAAGGGTTGGCCCTTATGGAACCTGTGTTCGGTGGGGACACACGCCAACAAAGTGTGCTCAACGGCTTATCGGGCATTGAACACCTGACTGCTGACTATGTGCTCATACATGATGCTGCTCGCCCTTTTGTAAGCAGTGAGGTAGTTGGTGCTGTGCTGCAAACTCTGGAGAACGGTGCCTCTGCTGTTGTACCGGGTGTGCCTATCGTTGATACGATAAAGCGGACCAATCCAGAGGGCGAATTGCATACAGTTGATCGCGATGGGCTGTTCGCTATTCAAACTCCCCAAGGGTTTTCCTACCGCGAACTACGCCTTGCACATGAAGCTAACATTGGTGAGGCCTATACGGATGACGGCGCGGTTATGGAAGCCGCCGGCCACAATGTAGAAATCTGCCTAGGCAGCGAGGGAAATTTCAAAGTGACGACAGCAGCTGATTTCGACAGGGCAGAAACGCAAATGATGTTACGAACAGCTGATATCCGAGTTGGATCTGGCTATGACGTGCACCGTTTTGAGGCCGGGGATAGCGTATGGCTTTGCGGCGTCAACATCCCGCACTCTCAGTCCCTAAAAGGGCATTCGGACGCTGACGTTGCGCTACATGCTATAACTGACGCGGTTCTGGCGGCAATTGCCGAAGGTGATATAGGCACCCATTTCCCGCCGAGCGACGAGCAATGGCGCGGCGTCGAAAGCCATATTTTCCTATCTCATGCAGCCAAGCTTGTGCGCGCTAGATCCGGTATACTGGCCCACGTGAGCGTAATTATCATTTGCGAACGGCCCAAGATTGGCCCCCATATGGACGCAATGCGCGCTCGTATCGCCGATATCCTAGCCCTTGATATATCTAGGGTGAGCGTGCAGGCGACAACTACTGAAAAACTAGGCTTCACCGGGCGCGGCGAGGGCATTGCTGCACAGGCGACAGCAACTGTACGCCTACCGTTTGACGTTTAACAGAGCCAACGGGTAATCGGCCTAACTGGCAACTGAGCAAACTGGAATTTGAAGATGGCAAAAGAGACACTATCCAATTGGGACGGACGCTTTAAAAGCATAGCTTACTGGTGGGCTGTAGGATTCGGCTCAGGCCTCATGCGCCCTGCTCCTGGCACATGGGGCAGCCTACTTGGTCTTGTTTTTGGGTATGGCATTCTCCAGCTACCTTTTGCGTTCGCACTGCTTCTAGGCGGCGCCGCCTTTGTCACCGCCCTATCGATTTGGAGTATCAACGCCATTGAAGCGGCCACCGGAGTACATGACGCACCTGAAATCGTTATTGATGAGATTGCAGGCCAGTGGATCGCCATGGCGCCACTAGCCTTACTACCCTACGACTGGCGCGCGCTGGCGTTGAGTTTTGTTTTGTTCCGCATTTTCGACATCATCAAACCATGGCCGATTGGCCCGCTCGACAAAAAAGTATCAGGTGGGTTTGGCGTGATGATTGATGATATTGTTGCAGGCATCATTGCAGCACTTTTACTAACGACTGCAATGCTTTACCTGCTATAGGCAGCAACTGAGGCAACTAAGTGTTTGCACCTCACCAGCCATATTCACTAGCACTTCTACAAGGCTAATCAACCACGAACAGTTTCGCGCCAACCTTTGTTGAGGACCGGTGCGCTTCTGCGCCGTCCGCCACCTGGTAGCTTTGTCCCGCCTTAAGTGTGAACACGCGGCCATCGTCTAATTCTGTGTCGAGCTCACCTTCAAGACACAAAAGAATATGGCCTTTACTACACCAATGATCAGCCAGATAGCCGGGCGTATATTCAACCATACGAACACGCATAGGCCCGAAGTTTTGAGTTTGCCAGAAAGCCATACCCGTATCACCAGAATGTTGGGTTCGCTCAACGGCGGACCAATCAGTCGTTCCAAAGGGTAGATCTTTGATTTCCATACTTTAACTCGCTTCAATCAAGCACGCACCAAACAGAGGTAGCAACAACACTTCGGTGTCGCTGCCACGATGATTTTTTAGTTAAAAAACCGTGAATGAATAACTGTCATAGGGGCCTGCAAAGGTCCAGCGTAAACGCGGTCAGAAGCCCAGGAGTAAGTTATTCAACGGTGATCGTGATTTTCTTGGAATATACCGCAGGCACATGCGGCAGATGAGACTGATCCCCCAGCAACAACTGCAAGGTATGTTTGCCTGGCGCCAACGTTAGTGTCACCTCTGTTTGGCCACCGCCAAAATGCTTGTGATGCTCATCAGCGGGGATAAAATCGGTAACGGAAGGAAGCGGCGCATCGACAATCAGGTGGTGATGCCCGGTCCCTGCTTTTTCAATGCCTGAAGGTGCCACGCCCATTCCCTTAAGGCCAAAACGAACTGTGACCGGTCCCGAAATTTTGGCTCCATCAGCAGGGAAGATAAAATAAACTTTGGCGCCCTCCGTTGAAGGCGTAGCATCATCTGCAGAGGCGGAAAAAGGGAATACTAACAGCGCGGTGACAGCTATGGATCGCAAAAACGTATTCATCGGTAATACTCCAAAAAAGTGTATATCGCCTCGTTCTTGATAACTCGTTGTAGACTTTAAATCAATTTGATTTCCAGAAGGTTTACATCGGATACATTGATAACAAACCTAGCTGTTACCCTTGCTGATGAGGACACAGGAGACACCCCAATCCCAATAGAACTCAGTGCCGGTTAAACGCTGGAGATGCGTCACGAGTTTTGGCTTATTCTTAGAGTTGCCTTCTTCGCCCTACCACTCGGGGTAATGGCAATTACAGCAGTAAACTAGCATCTTGCAATCATTAACCTATTTCCGCTAGGATTGGACTATGAAGTTTGACAAAGACACATGCTTACTCGCCGTCAGCGCGCTTGAAGCGGCACGCCAACGGGGCCTTATGGTTGCAGTTGCGGAATCCTGCACTGGCGGTTTGGTTGCAGCCGCTCTAACCAGCGTGGCAGGCTCTTCTGACGTCGTTGATCGAGGCTTTGTAACCTACACAAACGAAGCAAAACAAGAAATGCTCAGTGTAAGCATCAAGAGTATTGAGCGTGATGGGGCCGTCTCTGAAGCTGTTGCAAAAGAAATGGCCTACGGTGCACTCGCCAACAGCATGGCTGATATAACTGTTGCGATTACAGGCATTGCAGGGCCCGGTGGCGGCAGTGAAGAAAAGCCCATCGGCACAGTTTGGTTCGCAATTGCACAGTTGGGCGAAGCGCCGGTCGCCGTTTGCCATCACTATGATGAAGATGCTGACAGAGACGAGATACGCCGTCTGGCAACTATAACTGCGCTCTCGTTGCTGCTTGAGGCCATTGCTTCTTAAAGCACGCTAGCTATCGCCGTAAAGAACCGCTGCGCGTTCTTCAAAAGCACTCATCATCTTGTGACAGGCTTTTTCAAATAGCCCTCCGATTAGCTCTTCAAGTATTCGGCTTTTAAACTCGAAGTCCACCTCGAAATCCACCAAACAAGAGCCGTCTGGTTGCTGCGTAAAGACCCAGTGATTATAAAGCCGTTTCATAGGGCCTTTGATATAATCAACGTTAAGCGACTTGCCTTCTTCCATCGTGACGCGGGACGTAAAACGCTCCCGAAACATTTTAAACCCAATGATTACATCCGCATCAAACCTGCCGGGTTTCTTACTGTAAACGCGGGCACCTAAACACCAGGGCAAAAACTCAGGATAATTTGCCACATCAGAGACAAGCGCGAACACTTGGTCTGCACTGTAGGGCAATTGTTTCTGTTCACTAAAATGGGGCATTCACTCTAAACCTTTCGGCTTTTAAGTAATGCGATGCACGGCAACAGTAAAGACCCAAGCATCAGAACGCGACAAATTCCCGCAGCGCAGTGACCGCAACAACTGTCACTATGAAGATAACCGTATAAATAATGACTGAAAGAACGGATGTAACAAAAGCTTTTATCCAGCCCATTTCAAAAAACACTTTAAATGTATAAGCAAGAACAGCCGTTCGTATAAGGACATCTACATCGTTATTGAATGAGCCCAAAGCATGCTGAGCCAATACGGCAAAAATCGAGTATAGATAGATTTGAGCAAACGCATAAAATACCATGCAAAGCGTCTCAACGTAATTTTTACCCGACCGCCAAAATTGCCAGCGAAGAACGAGCGCGAACAGCGGTAGTATCAAAATTACAACGAAATTCAATTGGTCTCTGAGAACGTCTTTCAATTCAAGCGCACTGTTAGCCAACATTTGCTCAGGCGAGGTATCTATCGGCCCATTCTCGTTCACCGTATTGTCGACAAACGCGTCCATACCGCCGGTGGTAACCATAGCCAGATAAAAAAGCGCAAACACCAAAAGAAAATACTTAAGCGGATTAACATACCGCATGCGCTCACCGCCGATATAGCGGAGCGATACTTGGCCGGGGTTCTGGATAAGGCCCCAGACCGTCCGCCCTATTTTGCTGTCTAGGCTCGTAATTTCTTCAAATGCTTGGGAGACGAAATGACGCGCATTAAGGCGGCCTTCTAAATTGCGTTGGCCGCAACGGTGGCAAAATTGTCCGTCCAGCGGTGTGCCGCAATTTGCGCATTCACATTTGCTCGCGTCCATACTCTAACCTTTTTATTCAGCTTAGAACGCCGAACCTGCTGTTGTCGTCTCGCGAACCGCTACAAGAACCCCGCGTAGCGCGCGGAGACAAAGGGTATTAAAACCAAATACATAGCTACAATATATAAAAGTGCGGACAGAATAAACGAAAATACTGTGCGCACATTACTTAAGGCGAAGAATGTGCGCGCGCTCATCATAAAATATCCGGCAATTATTATGAGCTTTAGCCAGATGAAAAAATACCCGCTTAAAAACATTGCGATTGAGACAAGCACACCCAACAAGTTTGCAAAGCCGTAAGTGTAGCAAGTCAACACCAAAACCTCGGCGTAATTGCGCCCTCTTTTCCTGTGCTGCGCCGTGACGAGAAGGCAAAACAAAGGCATGGTGAACACGACCAGCCCTTGTAACCAGGTCGCTATCACATATTCCATTGCGACCATGATACCGACCATATCTGTGCCCGCCTGAGCATCTAGATCAGCCATGTCCGCTGCGGACGAGCCCGTCGCTTTCATTGTCGTCGCAACTTCGCCTGTCATTGCAACAACGGCAACCATTATAGCCACGGAAACGAAAAACAATTTTATGGGATTTATATAACGAACACGCGCGCCAGAGATATAATCCAGCGCCACCTGCCCTGGGTTTATCAGAAGTGCTTTCAGGGTCATAAGAACTTTAGCGTCGGCGTCCAAAACTGTAAGAATGCCCACTTTTAGAAGCTGAAAGGCGTTTAAACGCTCAGTTTTACTCTTTTGCCCGCACTGTTCGCAGAATTTCAAACCAGGTGAGCCACCGCAGTTTGCGCAGACGCCCGCCTCGTCAAATGTCACAATAGTCATAAAAGCTTCCCCTAACCAAAAACCTGCCAGAGGATCATGTGGAGGTCAAGGCCGATACAAATCAGCCGTTTGCCGCTGCCAACGCTAATTTCTTTTCGCGCGCTAGGCGCAGCTTGGCAAAATCATCCCCGGCGTGATAGCTAGAGCGTGTCAGCGGCGTGGACGAGATTTGCAGGAAACCTTTTCCTTTGCCCATGCGCTCGTACGTCTTAAATTCTTCGGGCGTTACATAGCGGATGAGTTTTGCGTGGCGCGGTGTGGGCTGAAGATATTGGCCAATGGTCATAAAATCGATGTCAGCGATGCGCATATCGTCCATCACTTGGCTGATCTCAAGCCGCTCTTCACCCAAGCCTACCATAATGCCTGATTTCGTGAATATTGTTGGGTCCAACTGCTTCACGGTATCCAGCAATTTCAGAGAATGATAGAAGCGCGCACCCGGGCGAATTTTTGGGTAAAGCCTTGGTACTGTTTCCAAATTATGATTGAATACATCAGGTTTTGCTTCGACAACCTTTTCAAGCGCACCGGGTTTGTTGCGGAAATCAGGTGTCAAAATTTCAATCGTTGTATGCGGGCTAACCTCGCGCAGTGCTTTGATCACTTTAACGAATTGGTCTGCACCGCCGTCTTCCAGATCGTCTCGGTCAACTGATGTAATAACAATATGGGCGAGCCCCATCGCAGCGCACGCTTCAGCTGTGTTCATGGGCTCTAGCGGGTCAACGGCCATTGGGCGACCAGTTTTGATATTACAAAAGGCACAGGCGCGTGTGCAGGTATCACCGAGAATCATCACCGTAGCGTGTTTCTTGGCCCAGCATTCACCAATATTTGGGCAAGCTGCCTCTTCGCAAACCGTATGCAAGTTTTTATCCCGCATCAGCTTACGTGTGGCGTGATATTCCTTGCTGACCGGGGCCTTCACCCTGATCCAGCTTGGTTTACGCTGAAACTTGCTTTGCTCAACTGGCTTATTCATACTCAATTATCCAACTCGTATGCGCGCTTCGCCCACTGGGTTAACTCATCCCCGATGTCGTCGCTGCTACTAACTGCAATCACGTGCGTGATCCGGTCACCCTTTTCACTGCCGCCGGTGCTTTTTACAAAGTCCGGCACTGCACCACTATAACGCCCTAAAGCAAGTCCCACATCTATACGTTTTTGCGTAGCAGCTTTTACCTGAGCGAATACGTGCTGTCTATAAAAGGGTACATAGCCTTTGCAAGGGCTTGCCCCAACATCATCACCCAAGGCATCAAGAATAGCATAAATCTGGTCTGCGACCGGTCGTAAATGGGCTTTTTTCCCAACGTATTGCGCGTCAATCAACTCAGGCGCCCGCGCCAAATAGGCACCCTCTTCAAAATCCTCAGGAAGACTTTGAACCTTTGATGCGATCATCATAGCCGTTGAGCCGCCGAGGCTGTGCTCAGTGCGCAGAAAATTGATAATATCGCGCTTATCTTTTAGCCCGCGATCACGCGCCAACGCAACCCAGGCATCCACCGTTTTACCCGTACGTTTTTCCGTACTCAGCAAAATCGCCTTGCCGTGCTGAACAGATGGATGGACCCAAAGTTTCACCGTAAGTTCCTAGATATGAATTGCCTTATCAAATGCATCCAGCACGCTTTCGTGCATCATCTCACTCAGCGTTGGATGCGGGAACACCGTATGCATCAACTCGGTCTCTGTTGTCTCTAGCGTGCGGCCGATGGCATAGCCTTGTATCATCTCAGTCACCTCTGCACCGACCATGTGGGCACCCAGCAACTCGCCGGTTTTCTTATCGAAAACCGTTTTAACCAACCCTTCAGCTTCGCCCAGCGCGACCGCCTTGCCGTTACCAAAGAATGGGAAATTCCCCACGCGCACTTCAAAACCGGCTTCAATCGCCTTCGCTTCCGTCATTCCAACCGAGGCAACTTGCGGTCTACAGTATGTGCACCCAGGAATATTACCTTTGTCGATTGGGTGAAGATCAGGCAGGCCTGCAATCCGTTCTACTGCAATTGAGCCTTCGTGGGATGCTTTGTGCGCCAACCACGGTGGGCCGGTTACATCGCCAATCGCCCACAATCCCGGTACACCGGTGAAACCCCATTCGTCAGCCACGATATGCCCGCGGTCAACCTTAACGCCAACGTCTTCAAGCCCTAAGCCTTCAACATTGCCAGCAATACCGATTGCAAGAATTACGCGGTCAACTGTGATTTCTTCTGTTTTGCCCTTGCGCTCAACAGTACAGGTAACGCTATCTTTGTTCTTCTTCAACGCCGTAACAGACGCTTCTGTTTTGATCGTCATGCCCTGCTTTTTGAAGGACTTTTGCGCGAATTTTGAAATGTCCGCATCTTCCACGGGCAAAACACGGTCCATCATCTCCACAACAGTTACGTCAGAACCAAACTCATTGAAGAAACTGGCAAATTCGATCCCAATTGCGCCGGAGCCGATTACCAACAACCGTTTTGGCATAACGTCCGGTGTAAGCGCATGTTTGTACGTCCACACTAGTTTGCCGTCCGCTTTCAGGTGCGGCAGCTCGCGGGCGCGGGCACCCGTTGCGATGATGGTGTTTTTCGCAGTGAGTTCACTGATTTTTCCGTCTTTGGCTGTCACCAACACCTTGCCGCCTTTGGCAACTTTGGCTTCGCCTTCAACATGAGTGACTTTATTTTTCTTCAGCAGCATTTTAATGCCGCCATTCATCTGGTTTGCCACACCGCGGCTCCGCTTAACGATCGCATCAAGGTCATATTCAACCTTATCGATCTTCAGGCCGAAATCGGCGGCATTCTTGGCCAAATGGTATACTTCAGCAGACCGCAACAGCGCCTTAGTGGGGATACAGCCCCAATTAAGGCAGATACCGCCCAGATGCTCGCGCTCAACACAGGCGACCTTCATGCCGAGCTGCGCGGCGCGAATTGCGGCCACATAACCACCGGGGCCACCACCAATAACAACCAAATCAAACGTTTGCGTCATCGCTATATTCTTTCGTGATTTTCTTTGCGGCGTGCGTCTTTAACACCGCCTGTATGATCTGTATCGCTTTTCTCAACGATCATGACCGAACATTCTTCTTGGGCAAAAGGTTTGTGCTCAACACCAGCGGGCACAATGATAACTTCGCCCTTAGCTACCCAAACCTGTTTGTCGCGGAAATCCATTCGGAACCGGCCTTCCACCACAAGGAAAAACTCATCGCTATCGTCATGCGTATGCCAGACGAAATCGCCTTCAAGCTTGGACAAGTAAACTTGAAAATTATCAATATTTCCAATGACCTTCGGCGTCCACTGATCAGTGAACAAGCCGAATTTTTCTGTTAAATTTATCGGGTTCATAAGCGCACCCTACAGCAGCATAGTGATTGGGTCCTGAATGAACCCTTTAAAAGCCGCCAGGAACTCTGCCCCCACTGCACCATCAATCGCGCGGTGATCACAGGCCATTGTGCAATTCATCATGGTGGCCACGGCAAGCGCGCCGTCTTTGACAACAGCCCGCTGTTCGCCAGCACCGATTGCTAAAATAGCGCCCTGCGGCGGGTTAATAACTGCACTGAATTCCTTGATGCCGAACATACCGAGGTTTGATACCGAGATCGTACCGCCAGCATACTCTTCCGGCATCAGCTTGCCAGCTTGTGCTTTTGCTGCAAGATCTTTCACGTCAGCAGAAATCTCGGCTAGGCCTTTGCTATCTGCGCCGCGCACAACAGGTGTTAGCAAGCCACCCTCAACCGCAACCGCTACAGATACATCAGCGCGCTCGTACCAGTACATTTTATCACCAGCAAACTGAACGTTTGCCGCAGGCACTTTTTTCAACGCCAGCGCCACTGCCCGGATGATATAATCATTCACTGAGATTTTCACGCCGCTGTCAGCGAGCTTCGCATTCAGTTCTTTGCGCTGTGCTAGCAGGTTATCAATCTCGCACTCAATTGTTAGGTAGAAATGCGGCACAGTAGTTTTCGATTCCGTCAACCTCTTGGCAATTACCTTGCGCATGCCTGAAAGGCGCTCTTCCCGGAACGGAATATCATCATGCGGGCCGTAAACGGACGCAGCCTGCACAGCCTTTGGTGCAACCGGCGCTACCGGCGCAGCAGGAGCAGCAACAGACGCGCTGGCGGTGCCAGACTTAATCGCAGCTTCAACATCACGCTTCACAATGCGGCCATAGGGGCCAGAGCCCGTGACCGCAGAAACATCAACACCGTTTTGGCTGGCAATACGTTTTGCTAGCGGAGATGCCTTCACACGGTCACCGCTACGTGCCGTCACACTGGCCTGAGTTCCTGCATCCGTAATTTGTCCGTTCACTGGCGCTGGCGAAGCATCAACAACTGCAGCTACAGGAGCGCTTTCAACGACCGGCGCGGGGGAAGGTGCCACGGGCGCAGCAGGTTCAGCCGTAGCGACTGGGCCAGCAGCAGCAACAGCAGCAACATCTTCGCCCTCTTCTGCCAAGAGCGCAATGATCTGCCCAACAGGCACATCTTCGGTGCCATCAGCAATCAGGATTTTAGCAACAACACCGTCATCGATGCTTTCAACTTCCATTGTTGCTTTATCGGTTTCAATTTCAGCGATCACATCGCCGCTTTCAACTGTGTCACCTTCTTTCACCATCCACTTGGCAAGCGTGCCCGTTTCCATGGTTGGTGACAAAGCCGGCATAAAAATTTCAATAGCCATGATTGTTTTCTCTCAATCTTTACAATGCCTTACAAGGCAAAATAGGGTAACTAGCACTCACAGGTATCGTTTTCAGTCGCTATAGCAAACTGCTTTAGCCGCCTGTACGATTTTCTCAGCGGTTACAACAGCTGCTTTTTCCAGGTTATCCGCATACGGCAGTGGCACATCGACGCTGTTTACGCGTGTCACTGGAGCATCTAACCAATCGAAGGCTTTTTCCATCAACTGCGCAGAGATATCACTGGCGACAGAACACTGCGGCCACCCTTCTTCAGCAATAACGCAGCGATTGGTTTTCTTGACGCTTTCGATCACTGTTTCAATATCAAGCGGCCTAATAGTACGCAGGTCAATCACTTCGGCGCTTATGCCTTGTTCAGCAAGCATATCAGCCGCTTTCAACGCCTGACCGACTGTGATTGAATAAGAAACAATTGTTACATCGCTACCTTCCCGGAAAATACGTGCCTTGCCAATTGGCAGCACAAGATCCGGCAGATCTGGAATATCAAAGCTTTCGCCGTACATCAGCTCGTTCTCAAGGAACACCACTGGGTTCGGATCAAGGATCGCTGCTTTCAGTAGGCCTTTGCAGTCTGCGGCATCATACGGCGCAATCACTTTAAGACCCGGCACACTGGCGTACCATGCGGCGTAGTTTTGGCTGTGCTGCGCGCCAACGCGCGATGCTGCCCCGTTCGGGCCGCGGAAAACAATTGGGCATTTCACCAGGCCGCCTGACATATAGTGGGTTTTGGCAGCCGAATTGATGATGTGGTCAATCGCCTGCATGGCGAAGTTGAAGGTCATAAACTCAATAACCGGCTTCAGGCCAGCGAAAGCCGCACCAGCACCAAGGCCAGCAAAGCCGTGCTCGGTAATTGGTGTATCGATCACCCGGTCAGGACCAAATTCGTCCAGCAAACCTTGCGTTACTTTGTAAGCACCTTGGTATTCACCGACTTCTTCACCCATAATAAACACATCAGGATCGCGGCGCATTTCTTCGGCCATCGCATCGCGAAGTGCTTCGCGGACAGTGATAGAGACCATCTCAGTGCCGCTTGGTATCGCAGGGTCAGACACGGCGACTGATGTCGCCGCCACAGGAGCCGGAACATTTGGTGCAGGCGCAGGAGCGGCAGCAGGGGCCGACGCTGGTGCAGACGCTGTAACGGCTGTGGGAACAGGCATTGCACTTAAGTCTTCGTCCTCTTCCACCAATATGGCAATTACTTGGCCTACAGGGACGTCTTCCGTACCTTCAGCCACCAGAATTTGTGTGATTGTACCCTCATCTACAACTTCAACTTCCATTGTCGCCTTGTCGGTTTCGATCTCAGCGATCACGTCGCCACTTTCAACGGTATCGCCTACTTTGACCATCCATTTGGCAAGCGTGCCTGTTTCCATGGTCGGCGACAGTGCGGGCATGTTGATTTCAATAGCCATTATCTTAGCCCTCTATGTAGACGTTAGTGTAAAGTTCTTCTGCGGCAGGCTCAGGGCTTTCCTGAGCGAAGGAAGCGGCGTCAGCAACGCGGGACTTAATGTCTTTATCCCAAGCCTTCAGCCCAGCTTCGTCTGTAATACCTAGATCAAGGATCTTCTCTTTGATCTGATCGATACAGTCACGCTCAGCGCGCATCTTCTTCACTTCATCTTTGGAACGGTATTTCGCCGGGTCGGACATCGAATGACCCCGGTACCGGTATGTCTTCATCTCAAGGATATAAGGGCCATTGCCCTCGCGGCAGTATTTAACGGCCTTATCCATTGCGCCGCGCACAGCCAGCACGTCCATGCCGTCTACTTGCTCGCCCGGAATACGGAAACTTTCACCGCGACGGCAAAGCTCAACTTCAGATGACGCCCGCTTGACTGAAGTGCCCATCGCATACTGGTTATTTTCAATGATATAAATCACTGGCAGGTTCCAGATACGCGCCATGTTAAAGCTCTCGTATACCTGCCCCTGATTGGACGCACCGTCACCAAAGTAAGCTACAGAAACATTATCGGTTTTGCGGTACTTCGCCGCGAATCCAAGCCCCGTGCCAAGCGACGCTTGCGCCCCAACAATTCCGTGGCCGCCATAAAAGCCTTTATCAGGATCAAACATATGCATCGAGCCGCCTTTGCCACCCGAGCAACCGCCCGAACGACCAGTAAGTTCCGCCATAATTGATTTTGGATCACAACCGAGCGCCAGCATATGGCCGTGCTCACGGTAGCCGGTAATTACACTATCGCCGTCTTTCAGCGCTGTTTGCACACCCGTAACCACGGCCTCTTGGCCAATGTACAGGTGACAAAAGCCGCCAATAAGCCCCATGCCATACATCTGGCCCGCTTTTTCTTCGAACCGGCGGATCAACAGCATTTGCTGATAGAAATCAACAAGGTCATCATTTGACGGTTTAAAGTGCGCAGTTTTTACACTACGCCGACGCGGAGAAGCCGCAGGCTTTGCGGCGGGCTTTTTGCTGGGCATTCAAGTGTCCTGACAAGAAACTAGGGGAACGGGGGGAGGTACATAAGACCATAACGTGCCTTATCAATACCCCGGCTAGAAGGACAATGCAATAGAGTTTAAATCTTTGAAAATTAACGATTTTTTAGAATTAACTAACTTTATAGTAATAAATGAAAATCATTAATTCAGAAGGATGATCACCTCGTCAGAGTGTAAAAAACCAAGCCGTTTACGGACTTGGCCCTCAAGCAGGTCAATATCAACCACCTCAGAACTTAACCCTGCGATACGCTGTTCCAGGAATTCACGACGCGATGCAACCTGTTCAGCCTGCAACATAAAGGCACCCTCTTTCGCCTCTAACCGCTTAAGCGCAGCTAGGCTACTATCGCCGCTAAGGGCGTGATAAGCAAAATACGCCAAGACCAGAACAGACAGACCTGCCCAGCGCCCCTTTGCAAAACCACGAGATATATTTTCGAATCGAACCATGAGTCGAATCATCTCACGAGCGAATCACCAAGGCAAGCTATATTCGCCACTAGAACAAAAAAACGGCCGGCCCTATGGCCAGCCGTTATCTCGAATCAACATATGGTGAAATTTAGCGTAGAACGCTTTCGCCAGCATATACAGCAGAAGCCCCAAGCTCCTCTTCAATTCGGATAAGCTGGTTATATTTTGCAAGCCTGTCAGAACGCGCCAATGAGCCAGTTTTGATCTGGCCACAGTTCATAGCCACAGCCAAATCAGCAATTGTTGTGTCTTCGGTTTCCCCTGAACGGTGCGACATCACAGACGTGTAGCCGGCACGGTGTGCCATATCAACGGCCTTCATAGTTTCGCTGAGCGTGCCAATCTGGTTTACTTTGACAAGGATAGAATTGGCTACGCCGCGCTCAATACCCTCAGCAAGTCTTACCGGGTTGGTAACAAACAAATCATCCCCGACAAGCTGGACTTTATCGCCGATGGCTTCTGTAAGCATTTTCCAGCCTTCCCAATCGTCTTCGTCCATACCGTCTTCGATGGAAATAATTGGGTAACGGGCAGCAAGATCGGCCCAGTAGGCAACAAGGCCCGCGCTATCGAGGACCTTGCCCTCACCTTTAAGGTGGTAAGTTCCCTTCTCGTAGAACTCAGAAGCAGCAGCGTCGACAGCAAGGAAAATCTCTTCACCAGGCTTGTAGCCCGCGCCTTCAATGGCAGCCATAATGAATTTGATAGCATCTTCAGACCCAGCCAAGTTTGGCGCAAAACCACCCTCGTCTCCAACCGCAGTATTGTGCCCAGCTTTCAGCAGCCGGTCCTTCAGTTCGTGAAAGATCTCAGCGCCAATGCGGATCGCGTCGCGGCAGCTCTCTGCTTTCACAGGCATGATCATGAATTCTTGCACATCAATTGGGTTATCTGCGTGTTCTCCACCATTGATAATATTCATCATTGGCACAGGCAACACATGCGCATTTGGGCCGCCAATATAACGGTATAGCGACTGACCAAGACTATCCGCACTGGCCTTTGCAATAGCAAGCGAGACGCCCAGAATAGCATTCGCACCGAGACGTTTTTTATTCTCCGTACCGTCCAAATCACGCATTAACTGATCTATGGTTAATTGATCTTCACTTTCGAGCCCAACAAGTACGTCAAATAATTCGCCGTTCACAGCTTCCACAGCCTTAAGAACGCCTTTACCGCGGTACCGGCTTCCTCCATCGCGAAGCTCAACAGCCTCATGGGCACCAGTAGAGGCACCAGAAGGCACTGCCGCACGGCCAAAGCCGCCATCTTCCAGATAAACGTCAACCTCAACAGTTGGGTTACCGCGGCTATCGAGAATTTCGCGGGCAATGATATCAATGATGGCGCTCATGGGATGTCCTTAAGGCTGGCTGCAAAACAAAAAAGGCGTTTCATTTGTAACAATTGGGCGGTGAAACTATTCGCGTGTTTCTTAGCGCCGAGCACAACATTCCGCAAGGAAATTGCCATTCCAAAAACGCCTACCAGTCCTGCACTTTGCTCACCACCGCCGGAAAGCTATATGTTTAAAGCATTATCCTAACTCGCAGCACTCGTCTGGTGACCCTGCACACAAACTATCAGACCGCGCATTTTGTCCTAAAAAAGTTGTCGCAATCCATTTAGCTTAGTAGTTTAGTGAATTACAGGAAGCCTGCAACTCAGCAGCTCAGGGGAATTTAATATGACAATCTTCAGGTATTTTCTTTTCGCACTACTCATCAGTGTGGCAATTCCCACAAAAGGACGAAGTAGCAATCAACCAGGTTCGGGCGTATTGTCGCCGACAAAGCAATTAGAAATACTGAGTGATTTTAGAGACTTTCTTGCCTTGCCCAATGTGGCAACAAGCAATGAAGATATGCTTGTCAACGCCCATTGGATCACAAGCTACATCGGCAAACGCGGCTTCACGTCACAGATCGTAAGCGCTGGCGGCGCACCGTACGTTCTTGCGGAGAAAAAAACACAAGGCGCCACCAAAACCATTGTGATTTACGCGCACTTCGACGGCCAGCCTGTTGCCCCGGAGAACTGGGCTTCCCCGCCTTTTGAGCCTATTCTTCGGACCGCGAGCATTGAAGAAGGTGGCGAGCCACTGCCTTGGCCAACCGCAGAGACTATGCTTGACCCCAACTGGCGTATTTTCGCGCGCTCAGCGGGCGATGATAAAGCACCAGTGATCGCCTTAATGGCAGCCATCGACAGCCTAGAAGCAGCGGGGAAAGCTTTATCCGTCAATATTAAACTGATCTTGGACGGCGAAGAGGAAGCGGGCTCCCCGTCCCTCGACGGCATCCTCCATGCCCATGCGGCTTGGCTAAAAGCAGACCTAATGCTTTTCTGTGATGGCCCTATGCACCAGAGCCGCAAACGGCAATTGGTATTTGGCGTGCGAGGCAGCATGACGCTGGAACTGACCACATACGGCCCACTTAGGCCTCTTCACAGCGGCCATTACGGCAATTGGGCTCCTAACCCTACCGACAGGCTGATGAAGCTGCTGGTTTCTCTAAAGGACGACAATGGCAGGATTACTGTGCCAGGCTATCATGACCAAATCCCACCCATTACAGAAACCGAGCTGCAAGCCGTTGCAGCGCTACCTGACATTTCAACGTCCCTTGCCCACGAACTGGCCCTTGGCGCCACAGAAGGTGGTGGTTTGCGGCTAGAAGCACTGATGATGGAACCGGCAATTGTGATTAAGGGCTTTGATGGTGGCGGCGTCGGAGACAAAGCTCGCAATATCATTATGCCCAGCGCAACGGCATCCCTTAACCTGCGGCTAGCGTCTGGGCAGACCCCTGCCCACGTCGAGAAAACCCTCACTACATTTTTTAGGAATTCTGGCTTCCATACAACCAAGGACGACCCCACCCCTGATCTTTTGAGAGCTCACGCGAAAGTACTGAAAACACACTGGGTAACGGGTGGGTACGGCGCCTTCAGAAGCTCTCTGGACAGCGAGCCCGCCCGTAAGCTCACATCAATACTGAATGAGCTAAATGGCGAGAAAACCCTGCTGATGCCAACGCTGGGCGGCAGTCTTCCAATCTATTTGTTCAAACAGGCGTTACCTGACATGCCTATAATCATTCTACCCATAGCAAACCACGACAATAACCAGCACGGACGAAACGAAAACCTTCGCCTTAAAAACTTATGGGATGCGGTAGAGGTTTATGCGGCGATACTCGCTCAATATGGCCGCAATTAGCGGCCATGGGTACGGAATGTTGCCAGCCACAATCAACTGCTAACCCTAGGTACCAGTACTAAAGCTGAAAATGGTCTTCAAGCGCGTAAAAAAGAGACCTGATACGCGCGAGCTGGACTGGTGGCACAGCGCCGTTCATGCCTTTTTGCGCAAGCTCAATACGCGCTTTCAAATCACCAAGCACGTTGCGTTTATCCGACCCATCATTGGGTTGAAAGCTCAACCTGATTTCGGCTTCTCCCAACAATGCGTCCAACCGAGGAATGGACCACATCACAAAGGCCTCTGAAAACCGACGCAAATCTTTGAGATTATCGTTTAGGCGCCGCCATTCCATTGCCTGCCCTGTTGTTCTCAGCTCATGGATACGCAGATATAGCCGGGCTTTATCAGCGTTTTCTCCGCGTACAGAAGCCATGCTGCGCGCGGCAGCAAAAAAACGTTCCGCTGACCGATAGTCCTTTGCGTCTGTTGTTGCATTCGCGGCTTCAGTAAAGAGCCCCAAACGACGGGACCCTGACATTCCGATAGGCTGCAGCTGTATGGCCGTTCGCCAAACCTCCGCAATTTTTTTGTTGGCTCTGCTTGCAGATGCACTTCGGGCCCGTAATAGAGCAAACTGCGCAGAGAGATCATGCTTGGTGCCGTAAAGCTTTCTAAAGGCCTGCCACGCGGCTTCAATTTTACGGTGTTCAGCCTTGAGGGTTTTCGGATCCGTCATAGCATTGAACCGCCCAGTTAACATCTCAGCTGCAGTGAGCACAGAAGCGGCATGCTCTTTTGCTTTTATCTCTGACCTACTCAGTTCCCTTGGAACGACTTTACTTTCTTCGGCCACGGGCTCAACAGATTTTTGAGGTCCTGCCTTGTTTTTCTCTTGAGCCGATACATCTGCGTCCAAAAAGCAGCAGGCCAAAAGGAGCCCCGTGCTTGTCGCCAATTTTGAGTGTTTTGCCATAGCGTCGCCTTCGTCAGTACATGGCCAATGCAGGCATAAATTGCCTGCAGCCTTATTCATACGGACTATAATGCAAAATAGGGGCCGAAATGCAAAATAGGGGCCGATTGCCCCTATTCTATCATTTCACTATATTTTCAGCACTAAGTTAGACTAAGCGACTCTGTTTAATCGCGGCTTCAACGAAGCTTGCAAACAGCGGGTGGGGCTCAAATGGCTTTGATTTAAGTTCAGGGTGAAACTGAACACCAACAAACCAAGGATGGTCCGAAATCTCCATTATCTCGGGCAACTGACCATCTGGTGACATGCCAGAGAAAGTAACGCCCGCGTCTTCAAGCGCTTTAACGTAGCCAATATTCACTTCATAACGGTGACGGTGACGCTCATCAATTTCGGTTTTACCGTATATTCCGGCAACCCGAGATCCCTCTGCTAGCATAGCAGTATAGGCACCAAGGCGCATAGTCCCGCCCAAATCGGTTTCTGATGTACGCTGCTCAACACTGCCATCTTCGCGTTTCCATTCAGTAATCAAACCAACAACGGGATTACTATGGTCTTCGAATTCAGTAGAGCCAGCGTCTTTAACCCCAGCTAAATTGCGTGCAGCCTCAATCGTCGCTAGCTGCATACCAAGGCAAATACCAAAATATGGTACACCGCGCTCACGTGCGAACTTAGCGGCTGCAATCTTTCCTTCAGTACCGCGTTTACCAAAACCGCCCGGCACAAGTATCGCGTGAACACCGTTCAGTTGATCAATCGCGTCCTCAGATTCGAAAATTTCAGCTTCGAACCATTTGATATTCACCTTACAGCGGTTCGCGATACCGCCGTGCGTCAGGGCTTCATTCAATGATTTATAGGCATCCGGCAGGCCTGTATATTTACCAACAACCGCAATTGTTACTTCGCCTTCAGGATTTTTAACCCGGTCAACAATATCTTCCCAGCGGGAAAGGTCCGGTGTTTCTGAATGCGCCAAGTCGAAAGCTTTAAGCACTTCCGTGTCCATACCTTGTTTGTGGTAAGAGATAGGCACTTCGTAAATTGAACTAACATCCCGCGCTGGAATAACTGCTGTTTCGGCTACATTACAGTAGAGCGACATCTTCCTTCGGTCCGAATCCGGGATTTCGTGCTCGGTGCGGCAAACAAGGATGTCTGGCTGAATACCCAGCGCTCGTAGGTCACGAACACTGTGTTGGGTTGGCTTGGTCTTCAGTTCGCCAGCGGCAGCCAAGTAAGGCACAAGGGTTAGGTGTACAAATATCGAACGCCCACGCCCAAGGTCAATGGATAGCTGGCGAATTGCCTCCATAAAAGGTGCTGCTTCAATGTCACCCGCTGTGCCGCCAATTTCGCAGAGCATAAAATCAATGCCCTCTTGTTCTCCGAGCGCAAACTCTTTGATGGCGTCAGTTACGTGAGGGATCACTTGTACAGTAGCACCCAAATAGTCACCGCGGCGTTCCCGCTGGATAATCTGCTGATAAATACGGCCTGAAGTAATATTATCGCTCTGTTTTGAAGCCACGCCTGTAAAACGCTCATAGTGACCGAGATCAAGGTCAGTCTCTGCACCGTCGTCCGTCACAAACACTTCACCGTGCTGATACGGGCTCATGGTACCAGGGTCGACATTCAAGTAGGGGTCAAACTTGCGAAGGCGTACTGAATAACCCCGGGCCTGCAACAGCGCACCAAGGGAAGCTGACAGCAACCCTTTACCCAAAGAACTAACAACACCACCGGTAATAAAAATATAGCGCGTCATGAAGACCCTCATTCACAATAGATTCCACCGCCTGTCCGCCCTAGCCCCGATCACACGATTTCAAAAAAACACTCTCTACAAAAGAGAAGCGGGGGCTCATGGCCCCCGCTTAAACTGTCTCTTATCCTTCACCTGGCTCAGGTAAGCCATCAGGCTCGGGGAGCTTGTCCCCAGTATCCTCTGCCGGCTGTTCAACCGGTGTGGCATCAAAGGCTCGATCAAAGTCATCAACACTGTTGGCGCTTAACCAGCCAAGTGCCAGTGTATTAACCAAAAACAATATCGCAAGATACTTAGTTGATTTAGTTAACACGTCGCCAGCACCGCGGGCTGTCATGAAACCGCCAGAACCGCTACCAATTCCAAGTGCACCACCTTCTGAGCGTTGCAGCAAAATTGTAATCACCATCGCGATCGCGAGAATGATATCGGTTGTTAGCAAAATGATTTCCATTTTTTAGTCCCAAAAAGCTCAAATCCACAGGATCGGCACACTATGCAAAGTTGCCGAACATTTAAGCTCGCGTTCTAAACCAGATCGCCCTCGTTTGCCAAGCGTTAAATTACGCCCTGTAGGCTTCAATAATACCGTTGAAGTCCTGAGCTTTTAAACTAGCACCACCAACCAAGGCTCCGTCAACGTTTTCCGCAGTCATTAACTCCTTGGCATTGGACGGCTTTACAGACCCACCATAGATAATTCTGAGCATATGGCCGTCGTCACCGAATCGTTCGACCAGCGCCCCCCTGATTGCGGTATGTATCTCGGCCACATCAGCAACTGTGGGAGTTTTTCCTGTCCCAATCGCCCACACAGGCTCATATCCAACAACTGTGTTAGTTGAGGTAGCATCGTCTGGCAAAGATATCAGAAGCTGGCCTAACACCACGTCCTCGGTTTTACCTGCGTCCCGCTCACTCTCTGTTTCGCCAACGCACACAATGGCAGTGACCCCCGCCTTGTATACAGCTTGGGCCTTCGCGCGTATCAGCTCACTGCCTTCTTCGTGGTCAGCCCGGCGCTCTGAATGCCCTACAATGATAAATTTGGCCCCTGCGTCCGCCACCATTGCCGCAGAAATATCGCCAGTATGTGCCCCACTCAGTTCAGCGTGACAGTCTTGCGCGCCGACATGCACGCTTTCCGCACCCTCAGCAGCTAACGCCGCAATGAGTGTAAACGGCGGACAAATGGCCACTTGGCACTGCGCAGAGCTATTACCTGATAGTAACTGCACCAGTTTTTTAAATTCAGTGATTTGATCACTGGTACCGTTCATTTTCCAATTACCGGCAACCAATGGTGTGGGCGTATCCATATTCTTGGACTTTCTCTTTATGTATGGGCTCGTTATGTAAAGGTCATCTAAATAAGGGCTCTATATATACTGGTCTTTTTCACAAGTTCTGAACCACGGATTAGCAAAAATAAATCGCACTTACCAGCCGAGAATTGAGGATCGCGAAAATATCAAATTTCAACGGTTGCAGGTAAGGGGTTGCGTGCTTATGATGCGCGCCCTATATGGCATTGATTGCCTTGAGGTAACTGTAACAAACTTATTATATAGGAGCTGAGCGCATGCTGCTCAAACTTCGCGGTGGACTAGACTCGTTTTTCGTAACCATATTGCTTGGCCTGCTTATCGGTGCCTTCGCTATATTTGGTATTGGTCCAAGCATGCTTAACAGCGGCAACCAAAGTGTTGCAACGGTTGGCGATACAAATGTTTCGACACAAAGCTATGTCCGGCAGGTTAATAGCCGCGCACAACAGCTTCAAAATCAGTTTGGCGGGCAATTCACTAGCGCCCAGATCATTAACTTGATGCAGCTGGACCAACAAATTCTCAATCAGATGATCGCAGAAGCTGCCATCACTGAACATCTCGGCTCGTTATCCATGCGGGCTGGAGATCAGGAGATTCGCTCTGCATTGCAGGAGATCGATGGTTTTGTTTTGCCCGACGGCACGCTTAGCAAAGATTTGATCGAGCAAGCGCTGCAGCGCACTGGCTTAAGCCGCGTAGAGTTCATGACAGATGTTCGTCAGGGCATTTCACGGCAACAGTTATTTGAAAGCTTAGCGTCAGAAAACGCGATGCCGCCAAAATTTGCAGAGGCTCTTTACATTTGGCAAGCCGAGCGCCGCCGTGCCACATTGATCGACATTAAAGCTGCGGATATGATCGACATCCCAACGCCTACAGACGAAGACTTGCAAACGTATTACGACGAAAACATTGATGCATATAAAACAGCAGCTCTTCGCACTTATAACTATATCTTGGTGACACCAGCTCAATTCGTTGATGGAATTGAAGTCGAGGAAAAAGACGTTCTAGAACAGTTTGAAGCTAATAACTCGCTTTATAACAAACCAGAACAGCGGGTCCTTCAGCAAGTGAGTTTCAACGACAAAGCCGGGGCGGACGCCTTTCTAACCGCGGTAAACGCCGGTGCGGATTTTGTGGAAGCTGGTGCCTCAGTGACAGACTTCACAATCGAAGAAATTGAACTCGGTACGTTCGCCAAAGAAGCTGTTGTAACTGAATATAGCGAGTCTACGGCAAACCTGATCTTCGCATTGGAAGATGGTGGCAGTACTGAAGCCGTCCGCGGCTATAGCGGCTGGAGTGTGTTTCGAGTTGCAGGAATTACGCCTGCCGAGACCAAAACACTTGAAGACGTCCGGCCTGAGATTGAGCAAGCGTTGAAAGAGTATCAAGCTGACGGCTTAATGCAGGACGCAATCGACAAAATATATAAGGCAGGGATTGATGACGGAAGCCCCACCTTGGCTGCCGTTGCCGAAGAAACCGGCTTAACGCTTGCGACTGTTAGTAACGTTACGTCGCAAGGCAGGAGTGCTTCTAGTGAGCTAAAGCTCACCCAGCAAAACGAGTATGTAATATTGAACCGCGCGTACGGCATTGATATTGGCGACGAGCTTGGTGTCACAGACATTGATCCAAGAGACCGCGCTAAAGGCCTTTTCCTTGTTGAAGTTACAGACATCAAGGATCCGGAGCAACGCCCTCTAGAAGACGTTAAAGGCGATTTGACGAGCGCATGGACAGCGGTCAAACGGCTAGAGAAAGCCGGTGAAGTAGCTGAGCTTGCGAGAACGCGCCTTGCCGCTGGAGAGAAACCTGAGGACGTTATTGCAGCTATTGGCGGCACTTCATTTGTCGCCAAGAATGTGTCGCGTACAGCCCAGGCAGGGTCCAGTCTAGCACTCAATATCCGTGATCTGATTTTTGATCTACCAACTGGTTCAATTGATTTTGAACGCTCTGCAGACGGCAACGGATACATTGTCGTACGCGTTGACGACGTTACAGCTGGTGACCCGCTAAAAGGTGTTGTTGCAATCGAAACGCTTATTACCCGCCTCAATGGTGAATTGGCCAACGAAATCTATGCTCAATACCAAGCCTATTTGCTTGCTGAATATCCGGTTTCGATCAATCGGACACTTCAGCAATCTCTGTTCTCTGAGCAGAATCAGCAGCAATAGGTGTTAGGGTAGATGGAAGACTTTATACGGCGTTACCAGGCAGGCGAACCACAAGTTATCTCGAATATTATGGTCGCCGACCTGGACACGCCGGTCTCCGCTTACCTAAAACTCTCTGCGGGCGAAAACTATAGTTTTCTGCTCGAATCTGTTGAAGGCGGGGAAACCCGCGGGCGCTATTCTATCATCGGGCTACGACCCGATGTCATATGGAAAAACGACGGCAACGACAGTTCAATTTGTCGGGATGCGGCTGACGATGGTGAAAATACTTATACCAGCGAAGTGGGAGCACCGCTCGATTGCCTACGGACTCTACTTGATGAAAGCCTGATCGACCTTCCCCACCCGCTCCCTCCTATGGCGGCTGGGCTTGTAGGCTATATGGGGTACGACATGGTGCGCCAGATGGAAAATATTGGGCCCGCTAAAGACGATCCTTTGGGCTTGGCCACCTCTATTTTCGTACGCCCTACTGTGATGGCCATTTTTGATAATGTGACGGACCTCATCACTTTGGTAACACCCGTTCGTCCCGCACAAGACATCGATGCCGGAACTGCGCATCTTCTTGCTGAACAGCGCCTCGACGAAATGCACGATAGACTGAACGCGCCGATCCCGCTTGTGACATCTATCGCTGCGCCTCCGGAACTGGACGTGCAGTCAAATACAGACCCAGAACTGTACAGAAACATGGTTGCCAAAGCGCAGGAATATATTCTTGCTGGGGATATTTTTCAGGTGGTGCTTAGCCAGCGCTTTTCCGTACCGTTTGAATTGCCACCTTTCTCGCTTTACCGCGCCCTGCGACGCACAAACCCGTCGCCCTTTATGTACCATCTCGCGTTCGAAGACTTTGCGATCGTCGGCTCCAGCCCGGAAATTCTTGTCCGCCTACGCGACGACGAAATTACTATCCGCCCGATAGCCGGCACCCGGAAACGCGGTGCAGACCCAGAAGAAGATAAAGCGCTCTCTGAGGAACTGCTCGCCGACGAAAAAGAGCTGTCAGAGCATTTGATGCTGCTGGACCTTGGCCGCAATGATGTAGGACGCGTGGCTAAAGCTGGCACAGTGAAGGTGACTGCCCGCAACACCATTGAGCTCTATTCCCACGTTATGCATATCGTATCGAACGTGGTCGGCGAAATTGATCCCAAATATGATGCCATCGACGCGCTCGCAGCAGGTTTCCCCGCCGGAACAGTGTCGGGCGCGCCCAAAATACGGGCGATGGAAGTCATAGACGAGCTAGAAGTCGACGCCCGTGGCCCTTACGCAGGCAGCGTGGGTTACTTCAGTGCCAACGGCGCCATGGACACTGCCATAGTCCTTCGCACGGCTATTGTGAAAGACGGTGTGATGCACGTCCAGGCAGGTGCTGGAATTGTTGCAGACAGCGATCCCGAAATGGAACAACAGGAATGCCAGAACAAGGCCCGTGCCCTTATCGTTGCGGCCAAAGAGGCGCTCCGCTTTGCTGGGTCTAATCGGGGCTAACGTTAGCGTGCATTTGCTGCAGTGGCTGCGGCTCTAACTCTAGCGGTATTTTGCGCCACTAATTGACTAAGCGGAACAATTGTATAACGGTCCGCATCCAGCCCTGCCCGCCAAAACTGCAGCGCCTTCAATGTTTCAGGATATGGGTGCCCAATAGCGACGGCGTAACCGCGCTGGGCTGCAATGCGTTCTACCTTTGCCAATTGCTGCAATATTGTAGACATTGTCCGGTCATTATCTAAAAAGACATCCCGGGCTATATGAGGCACGTTCGTCGACTTAGCGGCAATTAACGCCACGCTATTGGATGACGTTAGGCTATCAAGAAACAAAAAACCCCGCTTCCGCAGGCTTGCCATCACCCGGATCATCAAAGCAGGGTCCTCAGTGAGGGCGCTACCCATATGATTGTTTATACCTACAAAGTCATCGAAGCGCGATAGGCTCCAGTTCATCCGGCGCTCAAATTCTTCTGCATCCAATCCAGAGACTAAAGCATTAGGGCCGGGATCGGTGTTTTTGTTTTTGGGTTCCATCGGCATATGGACCAGCAATTCGTGCCCGTTTTTTCTCAAAATCGCGGTCTGCTCTTTCAGCTCTTCAGCATACGGTAAAAAAGCAAGGGTCAGCGGCGGCTCTATGGTTGCTAGCTGTAAGCTAGCGTCGGCGTTAAGTCCTAAATCGTCAATCACAATCGCAATCATAGCTTTCGCATCAGGGTTCCAGGACGATGCATTGGATTGCCATGCTGGGATTGTCGCAATAGGCAGGGCACTTGTTGAAGGCGCTACACGCTGCACGGGGAGAACTTCGTCAAGGCTCGCGAGCGGCAATTCAACGTCGCCCGCAGGAGACTGCAGTATAGCCATCACTTCATCATCAGAAAAAGACTGATCCACCGCGCCGCTAATTGGGCGTGGTTGCACTAAAACGTAAACCATCGCAGCAAGAAACCCTGCTAAAACAGCTCCGTACAGCACCAAGCCCGCCCTCTTAAACCTCAAACTAAACGCCGAGGCTGGTGCCTGATTTAACTCATCATTACTGGGGTCTTCGGTCAGATTAGTCACGTTTGCTCAATTCACCATTGTGTTATTTAGTAGCTCCAGCACTGTCCAGCATTGACAATATCAAAGAAAAAAGCATTGTCCTGATTTAGCGATGAATCATACGGCAGCTCCAATGTATATCCTGATCGATAATTACGACAGCTTTACCTACAATCTTTATCATTATCTCCTTGAATTAGGAGTAGAGGTAGAGGTGTGGCGTAATGATCAGCTGTCAGCAGCAGATGTACTTGCAAAGAAACCTACAGGCATCATTTTAAGTCCAGGGCCCTGCTCACCGGACGAAGCAGGCATTTGTCTAGAACTTGTTGCAGCTGCTGCAGGCAAAACCCCGCTTTTAGGTGTGTGCCTTGGGCACCAATCCATCGGCCAGGTTTTTGGTGGCACCGTCGCGCGCGCGCCCTATGTTATGCACGGGAAGACAAGCGCTATAAAACATGATGCAACGGGTGTTTTCGCGGATATTCCGGATAACTATTTAGCGACACGCTACCATTCCCTCATTGTCGAACGGGAAAGCCTACCGGACTGCCTGCAGGTAACGGCGCAAACGGAAGATGGCCTGATCATGGGATTAAAGCATAGAGATTTTGAAATCCACGGCGTACAATTTCATCCGGAGAGTATCGCTTCAGAGTATGGTCACAAGCTTTTAGAAAACTTCATCACGATATGTGCGGAAAAGGCCAAAGATAATGTCTGAACTTACAGCCATTCTCAGCAAACTCGCGGACGGTGAGATTCTAACAGAACAAGAAGCTAGGGCTTCTTTTGATATTTTAATGTCGGGTGCCGCAGATGCTGCACAAATGGCGGGTTTTCTAACCGCCCTCCGTGTTCGCGGCGAAACAACAGCTGAGATACTTGGCGGCGCCAAAGCCATGCGTGCACGCGCTGAGCTCATCAAAGCGCCAGAAACCGCACTTGATATTGTTGGTACCGGCGGATCAGGGCTTGATACCTATAATGTCTCAACAGCGGTCTCGTTTGTTGCAAGTGCAGCCGGCATTCAGGTTGCCAAGCACGGTAACCGGGCAGCGTCTTCCAAATCCGGCTCAGCTGATGTTCTTGAGGAGCTTGGTGGTAGCCTAGATCTTAGCTTTGAGCAAATCGAACAAGCGCTTGTTGAAACTGGTTTTACCTTCCTGTTTGCCCGTGCGCACCACAAAGCGATGCGGCACGTGGCTCAGGTTCGCAGCTCCTTGAAATATAAAACAATCTTCAACTTGCTCGGCCCGCTCTCCAGCCCAGCGCAGGCTAAAAACCAGCTGCTCGGGGTGTTTGACCGTCGGTGGCTGCGCCCCATGGCTGATGTGTTGCAGCAACTTGGCAGCAATCACGTGATGGTGGTGCACGGCAGCGACGGCATGGACGAAATTACGCTGAGCGGCCCCACATATGTAGCCGAACTCAAGAACGATGAAATATCAGAATACGAAATTTCGCCCGGCGACTTTGGCTTGCCAACGGTGCCGCTTGATGAGCTTTTAGGCGGAGATACCCGCCACAATGCAAACGCCATTAACAGGGTATTTGACGGCGAAAAGTTTCCCTTCAGGGATTTAGTGCTTTTCAACGCTGGAGCATCCTTAATGCTGGGCGGAAAAGCCGGCAACATCGCACAAGGCATTGAACAAGCCGTAGAGATTATTGATACAGGTAAAGCAAAGGCCGCGCTTGCGAAGTGGGTAGCCTTCACGGCTGCCGCGACGAATAAGGCTAACTAATTGTGGCTGACATTCTCAAAGAAATTTGTGACCGCAAGCGGGACCATGTAAGCACCGTTAAAACTACTGTGTCCTTGGCTGAACAAGAACAGCGCGCCTTAGCCGCCAGCCCGACAAGAGGCTTTATCTCAGCCCTGTCGGCGCGCCGCGATGCTGGGCACTATGGTTTCATATGCGAAATTAAGAAAGCCAGCCCGTCAAAGGGCCTGATAAGACCCGATGGTTTTGACCCAGCAACATTAGCCGCTGCCTACGAGCGCGGCGGTGCTGCATGCCTTTCTGTTTTAACCGATGAGCCCTATTTCCAGGGGCACGACCAATATCTGGTTGAAGCACGCGCAGCTGTGAAAATACCTGTTCTTCGAAAAGACTTCATGATCGACCCCTACCAAGTTGTCGAAGCACGAGCCTTAGGGGCGGATTGTATTTTGATAATTATGGCCGCGCTAAGTGACGCTGACGCTCAAGAACTGGAAGCCTGCGCCCACCAGTACGGAATGGACACGCTGATTGAAGTTCATGACGCTGAAGAACTTGAGCGAGCCCTTCAGCTCAAATCGCCGCTTATCGGCGTCAATAACCGTAATTTAAAAACGATGAAAGTCTCGCTGGATAATACAGTCTCGCTTGTTCCCACATTCCCTGCCGACCGAATTGCCGTCGCAGAATCGGGGCTAAAAACTCAGAAAGACCTCGAAACATGCCAGTCAGTAGGCGCAGATTGTTTTCTAATCGGCGAAACTTTTATGCGTGAGAAAGACGTCGAAGCAGCGGTGCGCAAACTTCAAAAGGATATGCCATGAGCAAATTGACTCATTTGGATGATACAGGCGCCGCCCATATGGTCGACGTTGGTGACAAAAAAAGCAATCAGCGCATCGCCGTGGCCGAAGCCACTGTGCAGATGCAAGCTGAAACGCTGAAACTTATTCTAAATGATGGCCTGCCCAAAGGTGACGTCCTCGCAACAGCACGTCTCGCAGGCATTATGGCGGCAAAAAGAACCAGTGATCTGATCCCGCTTTGTCACCCTTTGCAAATCACTAGTGTGAAGATAGCCATCGAACAGCGTGGTGACACAGAACTGCGTCTTACCGGCACAGTTAAAGTTAACGGCCAAACCGGCGTGGAAATGGAAGCATTAACAGCCGTTTCAATCGCTGCGCTTACCATATACGATATGGCCAAAGCCGTTGATAAAGGCATGATCATCAGCCAGACACGGCTCCTTCTTAAGGAAGGCGGTAAATCCGGACGTTTTGAGGCTAAAGCACTATGATTTCTGTTGAAAAAGCATTTGAACGCATCGTTGGGCCCGCTAAACCGCTGGGAACTGAACGGCTTACCCTTGCTGACAGTAATGGTCGTGTGCTCGCGGCTCCTATAAAAGCCAGACGTTCTCAACCCGGGTGCGATATATCAGCAATGGATGGCTACGCTGTAAAAAGTGACGATCTTTCGGGCTCAAATATTACGCTGAAACTCATCGGTGAAAGCGCTGCGGGCCAGCCTTTCGGCGGTAGAGTGAAAAGCGGTGAGACAGTGCGTATCTATACGGGCGCTGCGGTGCCTTCTGGCACTGACCAAGTCGTTATCCAGGAAAATACAGGGCCTGCCGAAAACGGCATATTCACAGACGACGCACCTCTGATCGGCAAAAACATCCGTTTTGCCGGATATGACTTTTCTGAAAAACAAATAATCCTCGACGGCGGGACCTATATCACGCCGAAGTCGCTCGGCATTGCAGCCAGCGGCGGACACAGTCATCTAATGGTCCACCGCGCCGTGAAAGTTGCCATCCTTGCCACGGGTGATGAGCTTGTTGCGCCAGATAGCAAAAGCTTTGAGCCTTTTCAGACAGTGAACAGTACTGTGCCGCAGTTATCGGCACTCGTGACATCAATTGGTGCAGAGGTGGTTTATATCGGCCAAGCAGGTGACAGCCTTAAAAGCCTCCGTACAGCCATCAAAGAGGCGTCTGGCGCCGATATTCTTGTAACCATTGGCGGAGCCTCTGTTGGCGACAAAGACTTCATGAAACAAGCGCTTGCAGAAGCCGACATGACACTGGACTTCTGGAAAGTCGCAATGAAGCCCGGAAAACCTCTCATATTTGGCAAGCGAAACGACCAGCATATCCTAGGATTGCCCGGAAACCCAGCATCTGCCTTTGTATGTGCAATATTATATCTGCGACCACTGATTGATAAGCTTATGGGCCGCCCTGCTCCGTTGCCCTCTGGTGTGCTGTTGCCCGTGGCCACCGGCCTCCGTAAAAACGGCCCACGCCAAGATTACATGCGTGCACGTCTAATCGGAAACCCTGGCGAACGCCACGTTGATCCTGCAGCCTCGCAGGATAGCGGCCAACTTAGCGTGCTGGCACAGTCCGACGGCTTGATTATACGCGCTCCAAACGCCGAGGCAGTTGATGCTGGCAGTTTAGTTCCGTTTCTACCGTTTTAGAACGCTCAAGCCACATTTCAGCAATCACCACTGAATCCATTTGTTCTTATCAAGCCCCTTGACAATCAGTCAAAAAGAGAACTAAAAGGGAACATATGGAAAACAAAGGGTGGAAACAGTTATGCTAACGGCCAAACAGCAACAGTTATTGCAGTTCATCCATGAACGTCTTTCACAAAATGGCGTTTCGCCTTCGTTTGACGAGATGAAAGACGCATTAGGGCTTAAATCCAAGTCTGGTGTCCACCGTTTAATCAACGCCCTTGAAGAGCGTGGCTTTATTCGCCGGATGGCAAACCGCGCGCGGGCTCTCGAGATCATAAAACAGCCAGATATACATGCAACTGTATCAGCGGCTCCTTCCAACGTAATTTCTGGGAATTTCGGTGCCAGCCCTGCGCCTGTCAGTGAGCCCGATGTAACCGACATCCCTTTGCACGGGAAAATCGCTGCAGGCACACCGGTGGAAGCTCTGGAACGCCAAGACAGCTTTATTTCGGTCCCGAATTCAATGCTTGGCCGCGGTGATTGTTATGCGCTTGAAATCTCCGGCGATTCTATGATTGAACTTGGCATATTGGATGGTGATACGGTTATCATTGAAAGTGTGACCACTGCACGAGACGGCGAAGTTGTTGTCGCTCTTGTTGATCGCGAGGAAGCAACGCTAAAAACATTCAAGAAAGACGGCCAGCATATTGTGTTGATCCCTGCCAACCGGGATTATGAAACGCAAATACTAGAATCCGGCCGTGTTCAGGTACAAGGCCGCTTGGTTGGTCTTATCCGCCAATATCATTGATTAATGGCCTATAGGCAGGCCTTTTAGCTGGCCTGCTTTGCTTAAGTTTCTGTTATGAATGGCCCTTTACCAAACCAATTAACTAGCCTCGGAACTGTTCGTTGAACCAGAACTATCGGAAGCATTGGACCTGAGGTTGCGCTTTGCGTCCTGTGTACGACGCCTTCTGTATATCGGGGCTACGGCGGACGGACTACTCCAGAGTAATATAGGCTCCCCCAGGCCACTTATAGCCAGCCCCAGCGGGCCTTTCACCGCTAAAGTCTCAAGAGTGACAAATGAAACCGCCCCGCGGCAGTATCGCTGATACCGGCGCGGCAAGATCACGAAATCACCCTGAGCGCAAAGCACCCGCACGGCTTCTAGGGAACCCGCGTAGGACAGAAACTGACCACCCGCGAGCCTGTATCTGCAATTCTGCCCCCTACATTTCTTTTCGAGTAGCCTAGAAGAACCATTTGGGTCCAGCCCCCAATATTGTCGCCAAGCGCGGTGGCGGAATGAGTTTTTACGGCCCCCAGACACAAACATATTCTGTCCGTCCGACACCGCAACAACTTTACCTGAGCTTGAAATCAATACCGAAGCTTGTTCAGGTGGCGGCATCACTACGCTGATGAAGACTGCTACCGCAGCCAACGACACTCCTGCTTTGGAACGAAAGATAACTAAAACCCCAAAGGCAAAAACCAACACTGCAAATGCGCCGTCTCCAAGTGGGGTTACTCGTGCAGTTGAGTACGGTAGGTCTGCAACACCAGCAGCTACACTAAGGACACCAGCCAAAGCCAGCTCAAGCAGCCAACCTGTCACTTCGAGCATGCCCAAGCCACTGAAAACCAAACTAACAAGGAGCAGTGGCATAACCAGCAGGGATATCACCGGCAGAACCAACACGTTGGCGATAATGCCTAGAAGCGAAATCGCCTGAAAATGGTAAAGTGCAAAAGGCGCCACTGCAAATTGTGCGATCAAGCTCGTCATGGCAATGAAACCAATATATTGAAGCAGTTTCCTTACTCGCCCCGCTCGGAACGTACCTTCATTTTCCGGCTTTCTGTGGCGCCAGTATTCGTAAAACGCAACAAGGCCAGTGGTTGCCGCGAACGACATCTGAAACCCAGCCGACAAAACAGCTTCGGGGGCTATTGCAACGATTAGCAGCGCCGCCAGTGCCACACTGCGCAGCGATACCACTTGCCGATCTGTTAGCACAGCAAGCATAGCAACACTGACCATAAGAAAAGCCCGTAGCGACGCTGTACTACCGCCCGACAGCAGTAAGTATATAAACGCGATAGACCACGCAGGAAAAACCGCTACTTTTTTGGGCATAAACCTGAGAGCAACAGCCGGTACTGCAGCAAACAGCAGCTGAAAGGTGAAAAAGGCAAAAGCTGTCACGAGCCCCATGTGGAGACCGGATATTGCAAGTAGATGTGAAAGCCCTGCCCGTCTAAGGTTTTCCGTAGTTTCGTCACTAAGGTGGTGGCGAATGCCTAACGTAAGAGCCACGGCCACCGCCCCCGGCTGACCATCAACGTGATTTAGAATTTTGTCAGCTAGCCTATCACGGAACGCCCGAAGCCACGTCGCAGACTTTGTCGTCGGATCGCTCTCAAAAAGATCGGCTTTTTTTATCGCGCTTGTCGCAAATCCCTGCGCATCAAGCCCTGAATAATAGGCATACCGCCCAAAATCATAGCCACCAGGCACAACCGGCCCGCCGAGCCTGCTGAGTACAGCGCTCATTTCAGCCTTTGACCCCACCCGCAGTTGCCCGTCAATCTCTGTCCGTACAGAAAGCCGGACCTTCTTCACACCCTCCAACGCTCCGCGTCCGGTATGGGATGTAACTTCAAGCTCCAAGCGGGTGGGCTTATTCGGGCGGACCTCAAGCTTTGTAACCACACCTTCAAGGCTGACAAACTGCTCTTGCAGCATAATCGGTGGCCCGATGATCTGAAATTTCAAGAAGACTGAGGCGGCAGATAGTGTAACGGCGAGTAATACCAGCCAAACAATACGCCAATTTACTAGTTTCAACACCCAAAACGCTAGGAATATAGGGGTAGTGAGGGCGATATAGCCGGCGGCCCAGGAATTTTGTACAAGGAATGCTGCGGTAAGACTAAAGACACATACCCACGCAATAAGCCGCCATTCAGGGTGAAGCGAAGCTACCAATGCCCTTATGGCCGTAGCGTCAAGTATCCGCATGCTTAATTCTGACCGTTTTTGGAAAATATTTACCCCCTTATTGGCCACCCGCTATGCGAGCTAAACATATACAAAAAGCAGTATTTCCGACTCGTTGTCAACGAGTCGCCATTTGTGTTCCTGAAGGAGCTATGATACAAGGCCCCTACTTTTGTTAACCATCTTGGATGGCGCCATTGTTTTTCTGCGCCAGCTTTAAGTAATTTTTATAAGGGACTAGTCCTGAGCATGACAACTGACATGCCCGATATTGTAACGCGTTTTGCGCCCTCACCCACCGGCTTTTTGCACATTGGCGGCGCGCGCACAGCACTGTATAACTGGTTGTTTGCACGGGCAAACGGCGGCAAATTCTTGCTGCGCATTGAAGACACCGATAAAGAGCGTTCCACCCAAGAAGCGATCGACGCGATTGTTGCTGGCATGAAATGGATGGGCCTTGAATGGGACGGCGAAGCCGTTAGCCAGGCAGCTCAGGTAGTACGTCATCAGGAGGTCGCCAACGCACTTTTGGCATCAGGAAACGCCTATAATTGCTACGCCACTCAAGAAGAGCTCGGCAGACTTCGCGACGAAGCCCGGACGAACGGCACCAAATTCCGTGGTGATATCTGGCGCGAAAAGCAAGACCAGGCTCCGGAAGGTCAGCCCTACACAGTGCGTATGAAAATGCCGCGCGGTGGTGCGACGACAATTGCGGATAAAGTGCAGGGAGACGTCACCGTTCAAAACGACGAGCTGGACGATATGATCCTGCTCCGTGCGGACGGTACACCGACATACATGTTAGCTGTGATAGTCGACGATCACGACATGGGCGTGACCCACATTATTCGCGGCGACGACCATTTGAACAACGCCTTCCGCCAAATCCAGGTTTACAAGGCCATGGATTGGGCCATCCCAGTATATGCGCATATTCCTTTGATCCACGGCCCAGACGGCAAAAAACTGTCCAAGCGGCACGGCGCACTGGGTGTGGAAGCCTACGAAGAAATGGGCTTCCTACCAGAAGCAATGCGCAATTATTTATTGCGCCTAGGCTGGAGCCACGGTGACGACGAAATTATTTCGACTGAACAAGCAATTAAATGGTTTAACTTGGAAAACATCGGAAAAGGCCCGTCCCGCTTCGATTTTGACAAGGTTGATAACCTCAACGGCCACTATTTACGGGAATTAAATCCTGCGGTTCTCTTGCCTTACTTGCAAAGCGACCTAGAAAACCTTGTAGGGCACACGCTAACTGCAGTTGAGAAACAACGTTTGATTAAAGCAATTCCTAGCTTGGCTGAACGCGCAAAACGAATTCCGGACCTTTTGGAAGGGAGTTCACTCTTCTGTAATACTCGTCCGCTACAACTATCCGACAAAGCTGCAAAGCAATTGGCGGGCGATATTCTGCCTGTGCTTGCGAACGTGGCAGACGGATTTGAGACAGTATCCCCTTGGGAAGCTGACACACTAAAGTCTTTCATGATGTCATTCGCGGAAGAAAATGAACTTAAGCCGGGCAAATTAATGCAGCCAATAAGGGCGGCACTAACCGGCGGTAAACAATCTGGTGATCTAGCCGCGACCCTGGAAATATTAGGCCGGGAAGAAACGGTTGCGCGTCTGCGTGACCAAGCAGCAGCCTAGAACACTTACTTCTGTACCGGTCCTTAATTGGATCGATCCGGATACTATAATTTATAAGGAGTATGACCATGCCAACTGATCCGCTTAGACTTTCCGGAAATGGGATTGATATTGAATTGCCTGTGATGGAAGGATCTGTTGGCCCTAAAGTGGTCGACATTCGTAAATTCTATGCTGAAACAGGTATGTTCACTTTTGATCCTGGTTTCACGGCGACTGCAAGCTGTGAGAGCCAGATCACCTATATTGATGGCGATTTAGGCGAACTGCAGTATCGCGGTTTCCCAATTGAGCAGCTGGCTGAGCACAGCGACTTTATGGAAGTATGCTATATCCTGCTTTTCGGTGAGCTACCGAATAAAGCTGAAAAAGCAAAATTCCTAGCAGACATTATCAATCACACCATGGTGCATGAACAACTGCACCGCTTCTTCAGTGGCTTCCGCCGCGACGCACACCCGATGGCCATCATGGTTGGTGTTGTTGGTGCTCTGGCAGCCTTCTACCACGACAGCACTGATATTAATGACCCGCACCAGCGCATGGTAGCCAGTTACCGTCTGATCGCCAAGATACCAACGATTGCGTCAATGGCGTATAAGTACTCTGTTGGTCAGCCATTTGTGTACCCCGACAATTCGCTATCATACGCAGGAAACTTCCTGAAAATGATGTTCTCTGTTCCGACCACGCCTTACATCGTAAGCCCAACTCTTGAGCGTGCGATGGACTTGATTTTTATCCTGCATGCTGATCACGAACAGAACGCGTCAACATCTACTGTACGGCTCGCGGGCTCATCTGGTGCGAACCCGTTTGCCTGTATTGCAGCAGGCATTGCCTGCTTGTGGGGCCCGGCACACGGCGGCGCCAACGAAGCATGCCTCAATATGCTAGAAGAGATTGCAACTGTTGACCGTATCCCAGAGTTTGTAGCGCGTGCCAAAGACAAAGCGGATCCATTCCGTCTGATGGGCTTTGGCCACAGGGTTTATAAAAACTTTGATCCGCGCGCCACTGTAATGCGAGACACGGCACACGCTGTTCTTGAAGAACTGGGTGTCGATGATCCGCTCTTTGATGTTGCTATGGAACTTGAGAAGATCGCGCTGGAAGACCCCTACTTCGTAGAGAAGAAACTCTATCCAAATGTCGATTTCTATTCCGGTATTATCTTGCGTGCGATGGGCTTCCCATCAAGCATGTTTACCGTGCTCTTCGCTGTAGCCCGTACATCGGGTTGGGTATCACAGTGGAAAGAAATGGTTGAAGATCCGCGCCAGAAAATTGGCCGCCCTCGCCAGCTATTCACCGGTACACCAAAGCGCGACTTCGTGCAGATGGACGACCGGTAAACATAAGATACAGTAGATACAAAAAAGCCGACCATTTGGTCGGCTTTTTTATTATTCAGTTATGATTTTGAGTGATAGCAAGCCAAACGGATTGAGGTTTACTCGTCTGAAATCATCGCCGTCAGTTTCGCCTCAGCCACAAGAACACCGTCCACAGTAGCTTCAGCATCATACTTCCAAACTTTGCCCCCGCCACGCGTCTTTGTGACTTTAAGGTGCAACTGATCCCCCGGCCCCACAGGCTTCCTGAACTTCACTTTATCGATACCCATAAAGTAAACGAGCTTCCCTTTGGCGTCGTCCCCAAGGAAATCAATTGATAGCACAGCGGATGTCTGCGCCATTGCCTCAAGAATGAGCACACCAGGAAAAACAGGCTTTTGCGGAAAATGCCCCATAAAAAACTGTTCGTTCATCGTAACATTCTTGATACCTACAGCGCTTTCGCCTTTAACAATATCAACAACTTTATCAATCAGAAGAAACGGATACCGATGCGGTATCGTTTCCATAATTTTTGTAATATCAAAATCCACGTGAAGGCCTTTTTCTTCAGTTACCTGAACCAAGTGGCGACTTAAGTCGTCCAATTTGCTGCGGCGCAGGCAGTTTCGTTAGGACGACAGAAGGAAGTTCTTCGTCCAACAGTTCAATAAACTCAGTTGTAACATCAAGTCCTGCGATGCTGCCCATTACCAGTCTCTTTGGTAAAATCACCTGAGCGCCATGCGTCTTTAAAATCTGCCGAATAACTGGCAAACGTGCCCGCTCAACCTGGATACGGGCTTCCTGCAACAATTGATCGAAGATCAATTCGAGTTGCTGTAGTTCTTGCTGAAACCGGTTATAAGTAACGCCAAGAGTCTGCTTCTCGGCTTCGTATGTTTCATCACCAATATCGGCACGCCGCCTCTCAAGGTCCGCTAACTGCCCCTCAAGAGTCCCCCCGCGCGCTATATACTGGCGTCGTTCGACAATTTGCTCTCGTACGCTATCGGCCTGTAAATTAAAATCTTTGTAGGCCGCAGCCTCCCGTTCTATTCGCTCGTTATCTACGATAAGAACCTGCGCCTTCACAGCAGACGGCACAACAAGCAACGCAAAAGACAACGCTATAATCTGCGCAATAAATTTCATTTGTCCCACTTGCATTCCTTTTACTTCTGGAGCTAGAACGCGAAAAATACTGCCCAAAGGCAGTATTTTTCAGTGTATCGTTAAAACCAGCGTTTGGTTTTTTAGTTGCCCGCTGGCGCAGCAGCCGGCGGTGTAGCTGGGTTAGCAGCAGCGTTCAAGTTTGGCAGCTTAGTCAGAGTAACAGCTGCTAGAGACGCATCCAGCAATTCAATAAACTCGGTAGTAATATCCAAGCCTGCCGCATTTGCCATCGCGACTCTTTTAGGAATTATTATCAGGGCCTTACGGTCCTTGATTAACTGGCGCAACAACGGCTGACGGGCACGATCAATCTGAATGGCCGCTTCTTTGCCTACATTTTCAAAAATAGTATTCAAAATCTGCAGGTCCTGTTGAAACTGCTGTGCTCTCTGGCGAATTTTATTGCGTTCTTCTTCGAACTTATCGTTGCCGATAAGTGTCTTACGCTTTTCCAGGTCAACTAACTGCTGTGTCAGAACACCGCCCTCAACGAGATACTGTTGCCGCTGACGAATTGTTTCCTGCAACTCTGTAGTTTGCAGGCGAAAATCCTTATAAGCAGCCGCCTCACGTTCAACACGCTCGTTGTCAATTGTAAGTATCTGTTGAGCTGAAGCAGCTACAGTCAAACTCAATGCTGATAAGACAACAGCTGCAAACAGCTTAATTGATTTAGTGGTAGTCATAGTTCTATCCAATTTTCTTACAAATACTTAAAATGTTGTACCAATGTTAAACTGCAAAGTAGTCGGCCGGTCACCAACTTGCTGGCGTAAGTTCTTAGCCAAGTCAATTCGGAAAGGTCCGAAAGGTGACTGCCAAGAAACCCCGATACCAATAGACACCCGCGGCGCCGAAGAGTTCCCTGCAATACAGTTCGTGTCAAGCCCAATGCTACGATCCAGCAGGAATTCATCAAATTCAGCCCGTGTAAACCCACAATTCAAGCGAGGAACACCGATTTCGTCGAGTTCTTTGGCTCTAAACAAGGACCCGGCATCAATGAAGGCTGAAACAGATATACCACTTTCCAGCGCCAAATCACCAATTGGTAAGAATACTTCGCCCCGAGCAATATAAAAAGCAGACCCGCCGACTGAATTCCGGCTGTTTAGATTACTGTTAGCGCTAGTCAAGCTGCCCGTATTGAAATCTCTTGGTCCAATACCCGAAATGTCAAACCCGCGTATCCGAGGGCCGCCAATGAAGAACTTATCATTTTGTCTGATTGTTTGACCGAGACCCAACACCAACCCAGCCTCGCCGCCAAGCCGGAATGTAAAGCCTGCGAAGGGCGTCCAGTAATTATCGAAATCAATGCCATTTCTGAGATAGCGTGTCGAGCCACCGACACCGGCGAAATCTTGAGAGAATCCCAGTTTATGGCCACGTGTGGGCCTAATGATGCTGTTGCGCGTATCGTAATTAACGGAATAACCAATAATTGACTGAAAACGACGGCCTAGTGTCTCGAACAGGTTCCGCGGCAATGACGCCTGTGCCTGTTCGTCTATCGACGGCACCCCAATAAAATCAGGGAACGCGAAATCACTTGCCTCAATCCCGCCTGAATTATTGCGGTCAAACCGATCAAGTAGAGCCTGCTGTTCGGCCGTTGGCCCATCGTCACCAATCTCACCAAGCAGGAGTATATTATCGCCAAGGAAATTGTTAAACACATTTGTAATAAGCGAATCGGCAATTGTTATGTTGTCCTGCCGCAAGGTATAGCGCGTTGATAAGGTCCAAAAATCTGCCAACCTAAGCCCAAGTCGGAGTCCAAAGCCAACGGAGCGCGTGTCAAATTGAGAACTAAACTGAGACGCGTCCTGCCGCCGCGCAAAAATATCAGCGCCTGCGGATACACTGCGTCCAAGGAAATATGGCTCTGTAAACCCAAGGTTAACTTGTTGTGCCTGGCTGGACAACCGAAGCCCCAGGGAAAGCTGCTGGCCTTTACCCAGCAAGTTCCGCTGGCTAATCGAGAAGTCGAAAATAAAGTTTTCAATACTGGAGAAGCCCGCGCCCACATTCAATTCACCGGTGGCCTGCTCTTCTACCTTTACGTCAAGAATAATACGGTCAGGCGTAGARCCTTGAAGCTGCTCGATCTCAGCATCCCGGAAGAAGTTGAGCCTYTTAAGGAAATTCTCTGATCKTGTTACCGCTGCAGAATTGAAGGCGTCGCCTTCTTGTAATCTGAATTCACGACGGATCACTCGGTCAAGTGTACGAACGTTGCCCTGAATATTGATCCGTTCMACATATACCCTAGGTGCATCAAGAACCTTAAACGTAATATTGACTAGGCGGCCCTCRCGGTCRCGTTTGATCTGAGGGCGAATATCAACAAAAGCATAMCCWAGTAGCCCAGCTGCATTTGTTAGSGATTCAATAGATCTYTCGATCGCCTCAGCRTCATAAATATTACCTTCGCGGGCAACAAGAAACACCTCGAAAAGGGCYGCATCAACATCGCGGATTTCGCTAATTACGTCAATTTTRCCAAATTCGTAAATCTCGCCTTCCTCAACKGAGAAAGTRATGAAGAAATCTTCTCGATCAGCSGTGAGTTCTGAAACTGCAGAAACGATGCGGAARTCGGCGTAACCTTCGGCCAAATAATGGTTACGCAACACCTGCTGRTCRAAAGCTAARCGGTCWGGGTCAAAYGTGTCGTTYGAACCAAATATTTTCCACCWACGGCTTTCTTTWGTCGCCAAAATATCGCGCAAATCACCATCACTGAAATCTCTGTTCCCAATGAAGTTAATCCGGCTAACTTTAGTCTTGGGGCCTTCTTGTATTTCAAAGATTACATCAATACGRTTTTGCTCAAGCTGAACAACCTTAGGCTCCACAATCGCTGCGAACTGGCCTTTGGTCCGGTACAAATCGAGCATTCGCTTCACATCGGCACGAATTTTTGATCGCGTAAAAACCGTACGTCCCCGAATTCGAACTTCTTCGAACAAATCTTCACGGTCCAGCTTCCGGTTACCTTCGAAGACAACGCGGTTGATAATTGGGTTTTCAACAACATTCACAATAAGAACGTTATTATTTATATCCATCGATACATCAGCAAACAGCCCCGTACGGAACAGGTTCTTGATACTGAGGTCGAGCCGGGCAGGATCAAACGGATCGCCCACGCGAACAGCGAGGTATGAAACAATCGTCTCAGGCTCAACCCGTTCGCTACCAGCAACACTAATCTGCTGGATAATTGGCAATTGTTGTTGAGGCGCAGGTTGTTGCTGTGCATACACAGAACCTCCTAGCGTTGCTCCCCCGAGTATAAGCGCCGTAGCCAGGCGCGTAATCAAACGCATATTATTTAACTGCAACTTTTCGGCCCATTCTAATTATTGGCTCAATTGATTCTTGCACAGTGGCGGTGAAACTGGCCTACAGAGCCATAGATTGCAAGTCATTCAGTGTCACCAACACCATAAAAATTAACATTAAGGCTGCCCCGGCGATAAAACTGGCTTCCTGAGCCTTTTTCGAGAGAGGTGAGCCCTTAATAGCTTCAAGCCCGTAGAAGACCAAATGGCCCCCATCGAGCACGGGAATCGGTAACAAATTGACGATTCCCAAATTTAGAGAAAGTAACGCGAGCATGAAAAGGAAGTTCTGAAAGCCAAGACTGGCGGCTTCCCCGAGCATGTTTGCAATTCGCCCCGGCCCCCCAAGCTCATTAACAGACCGCAAACCGAGGATCATCTGACCCAGCGTCGTGAACATTGTATCTGCCATATTGACGGTTTGACGCGTTCCTTCGCTGAGCGCGCCAAAGAGACCTAGTTCTTGCCGCTGTGCCGGTGCGGACCTAACCCCTAAATACCCATATGGGTATCTGTTATCAAACCGGTCCTCAAAATACTTAATACCCAGCTCCACAGGAATCACAATGATCTGTCCCTGTCTGTCAATTTCGAAATCAATTGTCGCACCTGGGTATAGCCGGATAATATTACTCATATCCGTGAAGCGTTCGACCTCTTCATCGTTGACGCTTAAAATCAAATCCCCTGCAAGTAGGCCTGCAACCGCTGCTGGAGACTGGGGCTCGACAGAGTTTAAAACTGGTTCGGAAATACGGACGCCGTATTGCATAAAAAAGAAGGCGAAAACGAGTGCCGCAGCAATTAAATTAATCGCAGGTCCCGCAAAAACAATAAGGGATCTCTGCCATAACGGCTTAAAGTGAAAACACTCCGCTTTTTCAGCTTCACTAAGGCCCTCGGGAATATCCCCCGGATTACTGGCTGCAGAAGCATCACCATAAAATTTAACGTAACCGCCAAGAGGAATTGCGCTGAGGCGCCAACGGGTACCATTTTTATCGGTGCGGCCATAAATTTCTTTGCCCATACCAATCGAAAAAGTATCAATGCGCACACCAAAAATACGCGCCACAATATAGTGGCCCCACTCGTGCACGAAAACCAACACGCTAAAGCCTGCCAGAAACACCAAAATGCTGAATATAATACCCGGTCCTGCAGTTTCCATTTTTCGGTCCTAGTTCGCTTATTTTAATTGTGCAATTTGAGACACAGCAACGCGCCTTGCTTCGACATCAATTTCTATCACATTCGGCAGGGAATGTGGCTCTTTCATGTCGCATTTATGTAAAGTTTGTTCCACGATTTCTGGGATATCGGTGAAAGCAATTTGTTCGCTCAGAAAAGCGGCGACAGCAACTTCATTCGCAGCATTCAAAACCGCCGGAGCAGCCCCGCCGATATTGAGCGCAGCCTTAGCTAGAGCCATGCATTTGAACTTCTCGTAATCAGGCCTCTCAAAGGTCAAGCTACCGATGGCGGCCAAGTCTAAACGCCTCGCTGGCGTCTGCATCCTGTCGGGCCACGCCAAGCACGAAGCAATCGGCACCCGCATATCAGGTGATCCCAGCTGCGCTAACGTACTGCCATCAATATATTCCACCATCGAGTGGATGACAGACTGAGGATGAATTAAAATATCAATCTGATCCTTCTCCACTGGAAAAAGGTGGAAGGCCTCAATAACTTCAAGGCCCTTATTCATCATCGTGGCAGAATCGACAGAGATTTTAGCACCCATATCCCAATTCGGATGAGCAACGGCTTCGGACGGCTTAATTGTAGAAAATGTTGCGCTATTACGCCGGAGAAATGGACCGCCAGAGGCTGTTAGAACAAGCCTCTTTACCGTGTTGGTATGGTTGACATCAAAAACCTGAAAAATGGCGTTGTGCTCGGAATCGACAGGCAGCAAACGCGCTCCGTGTTTCGATACTTCCTGCATCATCAGGTCGCCTGCACACACCAAACATTCTTTGTTGGCCAACGCGACGGTGGTTCCAGTGCGAACAGCCGCTAGCGTCGGCGCGAGCCCGGCAGCACCAACAATGGCGGCCATAACAATGTCAGCTGTCATAGCGGCAGCGCAAGCAAGCGCCTCATCCCCAGCAGCGCATTCAATCCCAGTGCCAGCAAGCGCGTCTTTTAACTCGGGGTATTTATCTTGTCGCCCAATCACAGCAACGGCAGGTCTAAACTCTTTGGCAAGCGCAGCAAGTTCCTGCACGCGGCTATTCGCCGTCAAAGCAACAACTCTAAATTCTTCAGGTGCCCTACGGACCAAATCCAAGGTGCTAAGCCCGACCGAGCCAGTGGCCCCTAGAACAGTAATAGTTTTTGTAGCATTCTGTGTCATACCACTGCGACCGTAAACCAACTAGCGTATAACAAGATCAAAACAGCTACAGCGGGCGCAACAAAGACCAAGCCGTCCACCCGGTCCAACAATCCACCGTGCCCTGGAATAAGGGCACCTGAATCCTTAACACCGAAGTGCCGCTTCACACCGCTCTCAGCCAGGTCGCCGACCTGGGCCCAGACGGCCAACAAATCAGAAACAACCAGCACCAAACCGACAGAGGACATAACACTTAGGCCAAAATGAAAAGCAGCACCGATAGCCGCACTTAAAACCATCCCACCCAGCAAACCAGACCAGGTTTTCTTTGGGCTCAGTTTAGGAGCAAGTTTTGGACCTCCAATATTTTTACCGGCAACATAGCCACCAACATCTGTCGCAAACACCACAAACAAAACCCATGTCACGAGGGAGCCATCATCCAGCGCACGCAACCACCAAAGCGAAACAAGCGGAAGGCCCACATATCCAACGCCAATTAGCAACCAGCCAAAGTTCGTTGGACCTGAAAATTTAACCAGCCCGATTCCAACTAATGAAACCGCCAATAAAGTAAGCAACGCAGGCGCTAATTGAAACGAGCCGTCACCGATCATGAAATATTCGAAAACCGTTATAGCCAGCAATATAACAATCAGCTGATAGTCTCTTTTGCCCAAGGTCAACGTCGACCATTCAGTCGCCATTAAAACACCGCCCAAGGCCAGGAATGCAATAAAGTACCAGCCGCCCAAATACACCGCACCCAACACAATTGGCAGCAGCGTTAGCGCTGAAACCACGCGTTGGAATAGGTTTTTAGATAATCCTAATGGCATAATATTGGTTTAACTACGGGCAGCCGCTATGGCCGCACACCGTAGCGCCTTTCTCTCATTGCAAAAACCTTAACGGCCGATGCAAAATGCTCTTTAGTGAAATCTGGCCACAAAGTATCGACAAACAGAAATTCTGAATAAGCGACCTGCCATAGCAAAAAGTTTGAAAGCCGTTGCTCGCCGCTTGTACGGATGATCAAATCTGGGTCTGGGATACCGTGCGTAAAAAGTTCACGCTCAAATTGTTCTTCCGTTAACTGATCAATATCCAAGTCCCCAGCCGTGGCCTTTATCGCCACAGCTTTGGCTGCCTGCAATATCTCATCCCGCGAACCATACGAAAGTGCAATTACCAATGTTAAGCGCCCGTTATTTTTGGTCAGCTCTTCAGCCTTGGTGATGCTTTTCTTTATTTCAGCTGACAAACGGTCCCTGTTTCCAATAATCCGGAGACGGACACCCTCTTTATGTAACGATTTGATTTCCCGCGTTAGATACAGCTTCAGAAGCCCCATCAAGTCGGAAACCTCCTCAGCGGGCCGATTCCAATTTTCAGACGAGAACGCGTACAAAGTCAAGTATTCGACACCAGCATCGACGGCGCCTTCAATTGCGCCGCGCACAGCTTCTGCGCCGCGCTTATGCCCCATCGCCCGAGCAAGTGAACGCTTGCTGGCCCAACGGCCGTTACCGTCCATTACAATAGCAACGTGTCGTGGGGTATCATGAGATTTATTCATTGGGTCAATCAAGGAAGCAGCCAAAGCCATACTTAAACCTGCATTATTTCTTTTTCTTTCGAGGCCAAAGAGGCATCAACATTTTTGACACTCGCATTCGTCAGCTCTTGAACTTCATCAGCGTACATTTTGTGATCATCTTCGCTGATCTCTTTTTCTTTCTCGAGTTTCTTCAGCAAATCCATGCCCGCTTTTCTAACATTACGAATAGAAATCCGTGCCAGCTCTGAGTATTTCGCTGCCACTTTTGCAAGCTCTGCTCGGCGTTCTTCATTCAGCTCTGGAATTGGAATACGCACAAGCTGGCCATCAAACATTGGATTGAGCCCAAGGCCAGCATTGCGGATGGCTTTTTCAACAGCCGGCGCATTTGCTTTATCCCAAACCTGAACGGACAATAGCCGCGCTTCAGGCACAGAGACTGTACTAATTTGGTTAAGAGGCATCATAGCGCCGTACACATCAACTGAAACGGAATCGAGCAAGTTTGTAGTCGCCCGGCCCGTCCGCAAGCCAGAAAATTCATGCTTGAGCGCATCAACAGCCCCCTTCATGCGGCGTTCCACATCATCGAGATCAATTTCTTCGGCCATCTTCTTATCCTCCGCTCACTGTTGTACAGGTTCCGCCGCCTTGCAAAACATTTACAAACTCATCTTTAGTCTGAATAGAAAAGACCACAATCGGTATATTGTTTTCACGGCTCAACGAGATAGCGGATGCATCCATTACCTTAAGGTCTTGGCGTAACACATCCATATAGCTAAGGCTCTCGTACCGCACTGCGTCAGGGTTGGTCGCAGGGTCGGAATCATAAATGCCGTCAACCTGCGTGCCTTTAAGAAGGGCGTCACAATTCATTTCCGCAGCCCTTAGCGCTGCCGCCGTATCTGTCGTGAAAAATGGGTTACCAGTACCGGCAGCAAAAATCACAACCCTGCCCCGCTCTAAGTGACGAATGGCACGCCTACGGATATAAGGTTCACTAACACTTGCCATCGGAATTGCAGACAGGACCCGTGTATCGACACCGAGCGTTTCCAAGGAATTTTGTAAGGCAAGCGCGTTCATCACAGTCGCAAGCATTCCCATGTAATCAGCAGTGGACCGATCCAAACCGGCAGCCGCACCTTTGAGGCCACGGAAAATATTCCCGCCGCCAACAACGATGCATACTTCCACCCCAATTTCGCGGGCGTGCTGAACTTCCCGAGACACGCGCGTGGCAGTATCAGGGTCAATACCGTAGGAACCATCACCCATAAGGGCTTCGCCGGACAATTTCAGAAGGACGCGTTTATACTTAGGCGCTGATGACATGTTTAGTTTTCTCCCCGGCTACCCATGTTACTGGGCGCAGCTTATCCGCTTCACCTACATAAGGCTAGCTTGTTTAAGACATAAATAGTCGATATTTCAGAGCCCAGCTTTTCGGTACGCGAACGCGTCCTAAAAAAAGCCTGCAGGCAACAAAAAACCCGCAGGTTTCCCCACGGGTTTCTTAGACATTTGCTAGATTGTTAGGCGCCAGCTACAGCGGCAACCTCAGCAGCAAAATCTTCTTCTTTTTTCTCAATGCCTTCACCAATTTCCATACGAACGAAGGAAACGAGTTCAATTGATGTACCGGCTTCTTTAGCAGCGGCTTCAATAACGCCAGAGATTTTAGTTTCACCGTCAATAACAAAGATTTGGCTCAACAAAACAACTTCTTCAAGATACTTGCGCATCCGGCCAACAATCATTTTTTCAATGATGTTTTCAGGCTTGCCGCTCTCACGTGCCTTATCCATCTGGACCTGCTTCTCGCGCTCGAGGATCGCAGGGTCAAGACCCGCTTCATTCAAAGAAGCAGGGTTCGCAGCTGCAATATGCATTGCCAACTGTTTACCAAGCGGCGCAAGCACGTCTTCGCTTGCTGAAGACTTAAGTGCCACAAGAACTGCGATCCGGCCAAGGCCGTCAACAACAGCGCCGTGAATATAAGAAGCAACCATGCCCTCTTCAACTTCGAGAACAGTAGCACGGCGAATATTCATATTCTCACCGATGGTAGAGATGTTCCTTGTAAGAACTTCTGCAACTGTTTCGTTGGCACCAGGATATGTTTCGCCGGAAAGAGCTTCAATGTCAGTCTTACCAGTCGACAGTGTCAGCCCAGCAAGATCGCTAACGAAGCCTTGGAACTGATCATTGCGAGCAACAAAGTCGGTTTCAGAGTTTACTTCAATAACCGCAGCCTTGGTGCCGCTACCCGCAACGCCCACAAGACCTTCAGCGGCTACACGGCCAGATTTTTTGGCAGCAGCCGCGAGGCCTTTTTTACGCAGCCAATCAACAGCAGCGTCAATATCGCCATCAACTTCAGAAAGGGCTTTTTTACAATCCATCATGCCTGCGCCTGAAAGCGTGCGCAGTTCTTTTACGAGAGCGGCAGTAATCTGTGCCATGTCGGTATCCTTAATAAGAAAATAAGCTCATAAAACTTCAGGTGTCCCTCATGCAAATATGCAAAAAGAAACACCTGAGAAAGGGCTCAAATATTGAGTTATGCAGTCGCTTTAGCGGCAGCGTCTGTAGGTGCAGCAGCTTCCGCCGTAGCTTCCTCAGCTGCAGGAGCAGCTTCAGCCGCTGGAGCAGCTTCTTCTGCAGGAGCTTCTGCAACAACTTCTTCAACTGGCGCAGCAACAGAACCGAGATCAACACCCTGAGCAGCAAGATCAGCTTGGATGCCGTCAAGAACAGCTTCAGCGATCAGGTCACAGTAAAGACGAATAGCGCGTGTCGCATCGTCGTTACCTGGGATTGGGTATTCGATGTTCTCTGGCTTAGAGTTTGTATCAATTACGCCAACTACAGGGATCTTCAAACGAACAGCTTCTGCAATTGCAATGTCATCACGGTTTGTATCAACCACAACAATAATGTCAGGCAGGCCGCCCATGTCCTGGATACCACCAAGAGACAGTTCAAGCTTGTCACGCTGGCGGGTCATCTGAAGCATTTCTTTCTTCGTCAGGCCAGCATGGTCATTACTTAGTTTTTCGTCGAGCATTTTAAGGCGCTTGATGGACTGGCTGATTGTCTGCCAGTTAGTCATCATGCCGCCGAGCCAACGGTGGTTCACATAATATTGGCCACAACGCTTCGCAGCTTCAGCAATGATTGGTGAAGCTTGGCGTTTCGTGCCAACAAAAAGAACCCGGCCGCCCCGTGCAGCTACATCGCGAACAGCTTGAAGCGCGCGTGTCATGAACGGAACAGTTTGTGAAAGATCGATAATATGAACGCCGTTACGGTCACCGAAGATATACGGTGCCATTTTAGGGTTCCAACGATGTTTTTGGTGTCCGAAGTGTACGCCTGCTTCGAGGAGCGCGCGCATGTCTACTACTGGCATTGCCATGTCATTTATTCCTTTTCCGGTTTTTCCTCCGCAGGGCTGCGCCTCAATCTTTGAGACACCGGATGGCGGCTTAGTAACACACTAAGAAGCCGTCCCCACGTGTGAAGTTGCGCCCGTATAAGCTTTAGAGGCACAAAGAGCAAGCGGTTTTTATGCTATTTGGGTGTTTCGACTTTAAGTTCCTTTGACGTCGCTGTGGTTACGCCGTAACCAGACGCTGCATCGATGGTCAATTTCACGCCCTTCGAGCCCTGCGCAACGACAGGAAGTGTCCGCACCACAACGCTTTCGCGGGCCTGTTTAAGCGCCTCTGCAACTGTTTCTGCACGCGCAAGTTTCATCAAATTTAGTCGTGTAGGGAACATCAACGGAACCCGGTCGTTATCCCAGTCCGCAAGCAATACCTTTGGGCACACCCAGCGCAGCGACACTGCCTCAACGCCGTCGTGCTTAGCTTCCTGTCCGTTATGCGCTGCAATATAGAAGTGGGTATCGAAGCGGCGCGGCAACGGCTCTGGCGTGACCCAATGCGCAAAAGGCACAATATCCGCCACATTGAGGCAAGCACCCTCAGCTGTTAAAGCAGCGGAGAACTCAAGATCAGGATCAAGTGAATTAGCCTCAACTGTCAATAACACTGCAGCTTCCTCGTAAAGCTCCCGCAGAACACCTATGCGAAAGGCAGCGTCTTCCGCACCAGCGTCGCCATTAGTTAGATCGGCCCATACGTCCACGTCACCATCACTTGTATCAATCTTGCCGCCAGGAAATACAAACGCGCCCGGCGCAAACCGCATGGTTTTGGCTCGCTCCATCATCAAAACTTCGAGGCTACGTTCTCCGTCGCGCACCAAAAGGATCGATGCCGCAGGCAGCGGTGTTGCAATCGGTCTCTCGTCACTCATTCTAAATCTCTTCCACTGTTAGAACGCCCATCTCAGCCGCAATTGCTTGCTTTAACTCAGGTGTAATTTTAAAGCGCCCTTTCAAGTGAAATTCTGCAAAACGCGCCCCGTCGTGTACGGGAACGCGGACTGTGACCTTGCCTTTACCGCCAGTTTTCCGGCCTAGAACGGCTTTCATTGGAGCGAACGCACTCTCGCTTTCTACCTCAACAAACAAGCCTTTGTCTGACTGAGCAGCCACCTGTTCCAAGCTTTCCATACCGCGGCATGACAATCCGATAGTTTCGTCTTCGTCCCGCTTGCGAATTTGCACAGAGACCACAAGCGGCGCTCCCTCTTCCGCCAAGGAACGCATTTGGTCCAAGCTATCTTCAAATGCCATTAGCTCGAAGGCATCGGTGCGGTCGGAAAGTGTCAGACGACCAAACTTGTTATTCTTCTTGGTCAACCCTTCGCGGTAACCGAGAATGGCGCCAGCCATGCGAACTGTCTGCCCGATAAGGCCTGCGTCAGAAAATACTTCGCGCGCTGAAATAATCCGCTCTCGCTGCAATACAGTTTCGTAACTGTCTAGCGGATGCGCAGAAATATAGAAGCCAACAGCTTTTCGCTCTTCATCAAGCATCTGCATGTCAGTCCATTTTTTCGCCACCGGCAACGCTGGGCGGTCAACCGTTACAGCCATTTCGCCGCCGAACAGGCTGGACTGATCACTTTCGCGCTCGCGCGCTTCGGTTTGCGCAACGCGCATTACGATCTCAGCTGCCGCATATGCAGTTGCCCGTTCGGGTAACAAGCTGTCGAACGCGCCTGCCGCTGCCAAGCGTTCCATTTGGCGTTTGTTTAGATATTGCGGGTCAATGCGCTCGGCGAAATCAAATATATCTTCAAACTTACCGTTCTCTTCACGCTCCGCGACCACCGCTTCCATCGCTTTTTCGCCAACACCCTTGATGGCGCCAAGCGCATAGCGGACACCAAAGTTATGCCGAGGGTCATCCGCTTCCTCACAGTAATCCTCCGGCGCTCGCTCAACAACGAATGGCACTTCAGAATAATTGATGTCCGGCAAAAGTAGCGGCACTTCCATGCGCTGTAATTCCTGCTTAAACGCAGCCAGCTTATCTGTGTTGCCCATATCAAGCGTCATAATGGCCGCCATAAATTCGGCAGGGTAATTGGCTTTCAGAAAGGCCGTATGATACGCCACAAGCGCATACGCAGCAGCATGAGATTTGTTAAAGCCATATGAGGCAAACTTTGTAACAAGATCAAAGATATAGCTGGCTTTTTCTTCCGGAATACCGCGCTCTACCGCGCCGTCGCAGAAGCGGCCACGCTGCTTATCCATCTCTTCTTTAATCTTCTTACCCATCGCGCGCCGCAGGATATCAGCTTCTCCGAGGCTATAGCCGGACATCACCTGAGCGATCTGCATCACCTGTTCCTGGTAGATGATAACGCCATATGTCTCGCCGAGGATTTCCTCGAGCACAGGGTGTGGGTATTCCACTTCCTCGCGGCCGTGCTTACGCTCAACGTAAGTCGGGATATTGTCCATAGGGCCCGGGCGGTAAAGCGCCACAAGCGCAATGATATCCTCAAATTTATCCGGCTTTAGGCCCTTAAGAACCGCGCGCATCCCAGTACTCTCAAGCTGGAACACGCCTGAGCTTTCGCCCGCCTGTAGCAATACATACGTCGCAGGATCATCAAGTGGTATGGCCTCAAGATCAATCGTAATGCCGCGTTCTTTGATGTACGCCACCGCACGATCAAGCACCGTAAGGGTTTTAAGGCCCAAGAAGTCAAACTTCACCAACCCCGCCTGCTCAACCCATTTCATATTGAACTGGGTTACAGGCATATCGGATTTAGGATCGCGGTATAGCGGCACAAGCTCGTCTAGCTGCCTATCGCCAATAACCACACCAGCCGCGTGTGTTGACGAGTGGGCATAAAAGCCCTCTAGCTTAAGCGCCCGCTCCATCACACGAGCCGTTAGCTCATCCGTCTGAATTTCGTGCTGCAGTCTCGGCTCACTATCGATCGCTTCCTGAAGCGTCATCGCGCTACCAGGCTCGTTCGGGATCATTTTCGACAGTCGGTCGGTGGCCCCGTGGTGCTGTTGCATCACTCGGCCGCAAGCTTTCACAACTGCGCGCGCCTGCAATTTACCGAAGGTGATAATCTGCGCCACGCGGTCGTATCCGTATTTATCCTGCACATATTTGATCACCAACCCGCGTTTGTCTTGGCAGAAGTCGATATCGAAATCGGGCATGGATACGCGTTCCGGGTTCAAAAACCGCTCGAACAGCAAGGAAAAACGAAGTGGATCGAGGTCCGTGATTTTAAGAACCCACGCAACAACCGAGCCCGCACCAGACCCACGGCCTGGCCCCACGGGGATCAGCTCATCTTTTGCCCACTGGATAAAATCCGCAACGATCAGAAAGTATCCAGGGAAACCCATCTGGTTGATGATCCCAAGTTCAAAATCTAACCGCTCCCAATATGGCTTTTCCCATTTCTGGTCTTCGCCAGGCGTAGTGCCGTCTTCGTTAGCTTTGAAATCCAACCGCTCGCGCAAACCCTTGCGACTATCGTCCCGCAACATATCAGCTTCGGAAACTTCCAGACCGCCAGTGAAGTTCGGCAGCAACGGATCAATCATCTCCACCTTTACATTGCAGCGCCTAGATATCTCCATCGTATTTTCAATGGCTTCTGGGATGTCCTTAAAGAGCTGAATCATCTCTTCTGAGGTTTTAAACCGGTATTCCGGATTGAGGCGGCGTCTATCGGTTACAGCAACATAGGTACTTTCAGCCATACACAGCAACGCGTCATGCGCTTCGAACATGTCTATGCCGACAAAGTACGGCTGGTTAGTTGCTACCAGCGGCAGTTTCAGCTTGTAGGCTAGATCCATCATGGCTTCTTCGGTCTGCTGCTCAATGTCTTCACCGTGGCGCTGCAGCTCCACATAAAGCCGATCGCCAAAATATTCCTTCAGCTCAGAAAGGCACTCTTCTGCGCCGCTGGGGTTATTCTGCATCAAAAGCGCAGCAATTGGCCCGTTAGGGCCGCCAGTCAAACAGATCAGCCCCTCTGCCTGGTCTTTAAGGTTCTCAATCGGAAAACGCACGCCGTCCTGCACATCACTTTCGAGGTGTGCCTGCGAAACGATCTTCATCAGGTTGCGGTAACCAGCATCGTTTTGAGCCAGCAAAACAAGGCATTGCGGCCGCTCCGGTCGCTTTTTACCCCGTTCCTGGGTTTTGCTGCGTATATTTTTTACAAAAAGGGTCACGCCGACAATGGGCTGCACACCGGCACCGCTTGCCGCTTCAGAGAACTCCAGCGCACCAAACATATTATTGGTGTCTGTCATAGCCACTGCAGGCATTTTAAAGCCCACACACTGCTTAACCATGTCTTTTACGTGTATGGCCCCCTCAGAGAGAGAGTAAGCCGTGTGCGTGCGCAGGTGTACGAAATCCGCATGACCCATGAATGTCTACTCCAAACAAAAAAATCTAGCGCCAAACGCCCATCATCGCGCCCATCAACATCATGGCAATAATCACGCAGCCCATGTGAATCAGGAAATGTCGTAACGTTTTATTTTCAAATGCATAATTCGGGAAGGTGCCGCCACCGATGATAAGCACTGCGATAATAAACCCGGTCATCATACCGCCCTGCCAGCCGCTATCGCGAAAAGCGGGCATCGCAAGGATAAACGCCAGACCGGCGCTCAAAAAGAACGCCGCAATGAAGCTTTTTCCCATAGCCGCCGCCGGGTTCCCAGCTGCGCGAAGCTCGTCTTCTGTCATACCCATCTCGGCCATCCATGCTTTCCCAGCGACCGGACCGTACCAAAGACCACCCACCAGCATATAAAGCACCGCGCCTGCAGGTATTGTAAGCCAATTAATATTTTGTATTGCTATATCAACCATCGAAAGTCCCCTCTTCCCAAGTGTGATCTGATCACTCAAGGAAGAGACTAGCCGGGCGAAGCACTTCGCTCAAGCATCCATCACAGAAGAATGTATTAAAGCTCTACTAGCTTACCGTCTTTCAGTTGGAACTGACGGTCGAGTTTCGACGCTAAATCCCGGTCATGCGTTGCAATAAGCGCAGACATACCGCGGCTTTTAATGGTTTTGAGAAACAACGCGAAAACTCGGGCTGCGGTTTCCTCGTCCAAATTACCTGTAGGTTCGTCTGCAAGCAACAAACTTGGCTTGCCTATGATGGCGCGTGCAATAGCAACGCGCTGTTGCTCGCCGCCCGAAAGTTTTGCAGGCGTATGGTCGAGCCGTTCTTCAAGTCCCAGACCCGTTAGCACAGCGGTCGCCTCTTCAGCGGCAGCACTTTTGCCCACGCCCGCTATTTGCAAGGCAATTGCAACATTCTCTAACGCTGTAAAATCAGGCATCAGATGGTGAAACTGATAAATAAACCCAAGCTCAGTGCGGCGAAGCCGACTGCGAGCATCATCAGAAAGTCCAGCAATTTTTTTACCGCCAATAGCCAGATCGCCGGTAAAGCTATCATCTAACAGACCGGCCACTTGTAAAAGCGTAGACTTGCCTGACCCAGACGAGCCAATCAGCGCGACCAGTTCGCCAGGCTCTACCGTCAGATCAATGCCCTTGAGGACGTGCACATCTTTGCTGCCTTGATGAAAGGAGCGTTTGACGTTTTTTAGTGTAAGCGCGGTCATACTCAGCCCTACTCGTGCCGTAAAATTGAAACTGGGTCGGTGCGGCTTGCGAGTATTGCTGGCAATATGGTTGCTAGGAAGGAAAGCAATATTGCCAATCCAATCGTTAAACTCACCTCCGACCAGTCCACTTCAGCGCGCAGTTCCGTTACAATACGTGTTGCCGGGTCCCATGCCTCGACGCCGGTAATCCATTCAACAAAACCTTTAATACTTTCAAGATTGAAGATGAACAAGCTTGCCAAGAATGAACCAACAAGCACACCACCAGCACCGGTGCACAAGCCAACGATCAGAAAGATACGCCGAATTGACTTGCGGGTAGCCCCCATTGTTCTGAGGATAGCAATGTCCCCGGCTTTATCCTTTACCAGCATCACCAGACTTGTAGAAACATTGAACACGGCAACCAGCACAATCAGGCTCAGCACTAGAAACATACCTATAGCGTCGGTACGCAATGCCTTCAGCAATGGCGTATTAAACGTTCGCCAACTAGCGATACCGTAGGGCCCATCACCCAAAGCGGCGACGATCTGCGGCATAGCCGCTTCAATATTCTCCGGATCATCGAGGAAAATATCAATATTTGTAACGGTGTCGCCTGTTCGGAAAAAACGCTGCGCTTCATAGAGCGGCATGCCAACGAAAATTTCGTCGAATTGGTGAATACCAAGTTCCACAATGGCTCGCACGGGGTACGCAAGGTAGCGCGGCCTAGACCCGAACGGTGTCGGTACTGATTTTGGGCTGAAAATAGTAATTTGGCTACCAACGGTGAGACCGAGCTTGCGCGCCAAAACCATGCCCACAACAACACCGTTTTCATTATCAAAATTCTCTAAATCACCGGCAACTATTTTCATGCCGTCGGCTTTGCGAACTACCAGGTTCTCGCTGAACAAGCCACGCACGAACGCGCCTGCATTGCGTCCATTTGCCCCAACAACAGATTGCTCTGCCACATAAGGTCGGACAGACGTCACGCCAGGGATGGCTGATATTCTGGCAGTTATACCTTCATAATCACGGATTTGCCGTGTCTGGCTCTGCACCTCTGCGTGACCCCGAAAACCAAGAAGACTATCAATGAGGTCGGCACGAAAACCGTTCATAAGCGACATAACCGATATTAGCGCGGCAACACCTAACGCAATAGCAATAACCGACAGAACGGTCGTTACAGAGACAAGACCCTCGCGCGCAGGCCGAAACAAATAGCGCATAGCAACTGACCATTCAAACCGACTAGTGAACACATATGTCTCCGTTTGTTCCAACACGCTCATTGTTCCATGGCACGTAAGCTAACAGGTATCGCGGACTGCCATGCAAACGTTAGGCCGCCATTTCCGCTAGGAACGCTTCCGGTGTCAGCTCCCGTTTCTCGCCAGTTGCACGATTTTTGACTTCAACTACGCCGTTTTTAAGGCCGCGCGGGCCGACAGCAACCTGCCAAGGCAAACCGATTAGATCCATATTGGCAAATTTTGCCCCTGCGCCATCTTTGCGATCATCATACAATACTTCAACGCCAGCAGCTTCCAGATCAGCATAAAGCTTGTCACAAAACTCAACACAGTCTTCCTTCTTTGGCCCCAAATTCATTAAGCCTACTTTGAAGGGCGCTACAGCTTCTGGCCAAATAATGCCGTTATCGTCGTGGCTGGCTTCGATGATGCCGCCTACGAGGCGCGACACACCAATACCGTATGAGCCCATTTGCACAGCGCTTGGCGGACCTTCTGGGCCCTGCACAACTGCGTTCAGTGGTTTCGAGTATTTATCACCAAAGAAGAAGATATGGCCCACCTCTATACCGCGACCTCTAACGAGCTCACCTTCGGCCACAGAGCAGGAATCTTCGTCGTGCATCTCTTCCGTCGCCGCATATGGCTCCGTCCACTCAGCAACAATAGTGGCGTGATCACCTGATACTTTAAAGTTATCGCTCATATCATTGAATTTATTATGGAAAAATACTTCGCTTTCGCCCGTCTCGGCTATAATCAAGAACTCATGCGAAAGGTCCCCGCCAATCGGGCCCGTGTCCGCGCGCATAGGAATGGCAGTTAGACCCATACGGGCAAATGTGCGCAAATAGGCCACAAACATGGCATTATAGCTTTTCACACCATCTTCGGCTGTCAGGTCAAAGCTGTACGCATCTTTCATCAAAAACTCACGACCGCGCATAACGCCGAACCTTGGCCTGATCTCATCGCGGAACTTCCACTGGATATGGTACAGGTTCTTAGGAAGATCCCGGTAAGACTTCACTTCCCGCCGGAAAATATCAGTGATCAGTTCTTCATTTGTAGGACCATACAGCATCTCACGGCCATGGCGGTCGGTGATACGCAGCATTTCCTTGCCGTAGTCGTCATACCGGCCACTTTCAGACCAAAGGTCAGCCGATTGGATAGTCGGCATCAGAACTTCAAGCGCGCCTGCCCTGTCTTGTTCTTCACGGACGATCTGTTCTATCTTCTTCAGCACGCGCAAACCTAGCGGCAACCAAGAATAGATGCCTGCAGCGCCCTGCCGTACCATGCCTGCTCGCAGCATTAGGCGGTGAGATGCAATTTGCGCTTCCGCAGGGTTTTCTTTTAGCGTCGGTAAAAAATAGCGGCTCATGCGCATGGCAAAGGTCTCTCTGATATTAATATGGCATTTTAGCTTGTTCAGTCGCTGTTTTGCAGGGTGCAGCAGGTATTGGCAACGAGTTTCTTATCATCTTGTAAAAAAACGCAGATTTTGAACCATCTAATAAGGACTTTACCACAGAGCTTTCCCTACAGTTGCCTGCAAGCCACACCAAAAACAAAGCGATACCGCCACTTTGACAAATTGGCCCTTTGTTTAGTGACAAGTTTGCACCAAGTAGGTAGGTTGCCCTCAACGCCGAGCGAAATGCTACAATGTTACAGTAGCCCAAGCTCAGGGAGGCGCATTGAAAGAGATTGAGATACAAAAGTATCCGGTCTTTCAGATAAAAAAGCAGAACAGATTTGTTCTGCTTTTTTTGTGCCCACTTCGAGCCGATTAGATAGTTAACAGTTGAGTAACTAACTTTAAGTAGTTGATTAGATTCAAGAGTCTAGGATTACGTGGGCGCCTACAGACCCCAACACCCCGTTGCTTACACCGGCTAAGCCGAGCTAATTATGGTGAATAGTTGGTTAGCTAACTGCACAGTTCACCTTTTAGTTCAAAGGCTAAGCAGGTCGGAAACTAATCCAACCAGACGTGGCTACAAAATAATAGCCAATTGTAAATACAAGCGCGATGCCGCTAGCATAATAGGCTTTCTTTTTCAGGTTTGGGTTTGAAGGCGCACTCGGCACAGTGCCTTCTACCATGTCCTCGCCAGTCTCTTCTTGCGTCTTAATGCCGATAGGTAAAGCCGCGAAGAAAATCATCCACCAAGCGATCACATATACGAGTATAATTGTAGCAATATTCATGATTACACCTGCTCTATTTCAACGAGAGTACCTGAGAAGTCCTTGGGGTGTAAAAACAGCACAGGTTTGCCGTGTGCCCCAGTAGTTGGTTCGCCTGAGCCAAGAACGCGCGCGCCTTCAGCCTTCAGCTTGTCGCGGGCTGCAATAATGTCTTCTACCTCATAACAAATATGATGCATGCCGCCTGCAGGGTTCTTCTCGAGAAACTTAGAGATTGTCGAGTTTTCTCCTAGTGGCAGCAAAAGCTCAATTTTGGTGTTCGGCAAGTTAACAAAAACAACCGTTACACCTTGATGCGGCAAATCCATCGGCTCAGACACGTCAGCGCCAAGGGTGTCCCGGTATTGGCGTACAGCAACGTCGAGATCAGGAACCGCGATGGCTATGTGGTTTAATCGTCCAATCATCGGTAGTTCCTTTATAGTTCCATATCTCTACGGCGGGTAATTAACGTGGCAACGCCAGGGTTTTTACCAACCAGCTTGCGGCAGCACCGTCTTACTGCAATACGGCTCACTTCTTCAACATCAAAGTCGGTACGCCTGCTTTTGATAGACATGCGCTCAACGGCTTCTTCAACGGCTTCTAGAAGCTCGTCATAGAAAACATCATCTTTACCGCGCGGCACGCCCATAATCGCAAGCAGGGGCTCCGCAGCTAGCTTATCTTTCCCGTCGAACACAAGGCTAACTGTGATAAAACCGCTCAGGCTGGCCCGTCGGCGCTCGGCGATATTAATATCGTTGATAGGAACAGTTTCTGAGCCGTCGCGCGCAAGCCGACCCGTAGGCACCGTATCAATACGCCGTAAGCCCTTGTCGCTGATTTCAATAACATCACCGTTCTGCGGCACGATGGTCTTTTTAATACCAACCTCCCGGGCAAAAGCGGCATGGCGCTCCAAATGGCGCCTCTCACCGTGCACCGGTATAACAGACTGCGGTTTTACCCATTCAAACATCTGCCTGAGATCAGCTCGGCCCGGATGCCCTGAAACATGCACAAAGGCATCTTTCTCTGTCACGACATTTACTTTTTTCTCAACCAGCGCATTGAACAAAGCGCCCAGTGTAAGCTCGTTACCAGGAATGATTTTCGAAGAGAATATAACCGTATCCCCTTCGGCAAGACTGATCGCTTTATGTTCGCCGCGCGCAATTCGGGCAATTGCCGCTCGTGGCTCGCCTTGGCAGCCAGTACAGGCAATAAGGATCTTATCCTTTGGAATATCATCGATATAAGCTTCGTCGACCAACGTCGGCAGGTTCTTCAAATAGCCAGTTGCCCTGCCTGCCGCGAGTATGCGCTGCATAGAGCGCCCCATGAGCGCCAAGCTACGTCCCGTTGCCTTAGCAACAGCACCAATGGTTTCCAACCGTGCAACATTGGATGCAAACGTGGTGATAACCACCCGCTTGTTCATATCTTTCACAAGCTTGATCAAGTTCGCTTGCACATCTGCCTCAGAGCCAGACGAATGCTCGTTAAAGACGTTGGTGCTATCGCCAACAAGGGCGAGCACGCCTTTATCGCCAAGCGCCGCCAAAGCGCTTGAAGGGCATTCAGGGCCAATGATCGGGCCTTGGTCCAACTTCCAGTCACCCGTATGGAACACCGTGCCCTTTGAAGTCTCAAGCGCGATGCCGTGCCCTTCAGCGGTTGAGTGCGCCAGCGGTATATAGGTCGCCTTAAAAGGCCCGATGTCGAACGCCTTTTTAGCCTCAACAATATGCAGGGTTACTTCGTCAGCAATCCCGGCCTCTCTGAGCTTTCCCATCACCAGTTCTGCGGTAAAGGGCGTTGCATAAAGCGGACACTTAAAGCGCTCCCACAGATAGGGGACTGCACCGATATGATCTTCATGACCGTGGGTCAGCAGTATACCAACAAGGTCTTCCTGCTCTTCTTCAACAAAACTGGGGTCGGGCAGAATGAGATCAACGCCAGGCGTGTAATCATCCGCAAACATCATGCCGCAATCGACCATCACCCATTTGCCATCACATCCGTAAAGGTTCAGGTTCATGCCGATTTCGCCCGATCCGCCTATTGGCAGGAACAGCAATTTTTCTTTGTACTTGGAAAGGTAACTCATGCGGAACTCTGATTTCTCTCATAAATAAGGCGCAAGCCTTCAAGCGTCAGATTGGCGTGCACATCATCAATGGCATCCGTCCAATCAGCGAATATTGGCGCTAAGCCGCCAGTGGCTAATATTTTCATATCAGCACCATGCTCTTTCTTAAGGCGAGCAACAAGGCCTTCGATCATACCGATATAGCCCCAGAATATACCGGACTGCATGCATTCAAGCGTCGTCTTGCCCGTCACTCGCTCACTTGTAGGTGCACTAACAACGATGCGCGGCAATTTTGCAGCGGCGGCATGCAGTGCAGAGAGAGACAAGTTAATGCCCGGGCATATGATGCCACCTAGATAAGCACCGTCGCTACTGACAACGTCAAAGTTTGTTGCAGTACCGAAATCAAGAACAGCAAGCGGCCCTTTAAAAAGGCTGTGCGCTGCAACGGTATTCACCAAGCGGTCGGCACCGACTTCTTCTGGGTTGGTTACCCGAACGTCAATGCCGAGATTAACAGATTTATCGCCCACGATAAGCGGCTTACAGCCAAAGTACTTGGTGCAAAGTTCGATAAGCGGTCGCACCACAGGCGGCACAACACTGGCAATGATGGCACCCTTAACGCTGTCTGGTGAATGGCCATACAGGCTCATCAAGTGGCTAATCCACACCACATATTCGTCCACGGTCCGCGTATCAGCTGTAGAAAGCCTCCAACGCTCGACAAATTCTTCGCCCTTCATTAAGGCAAAAACAATATTGGTATTGCCCGCATCAATTGTCAGCAACATTGCCTAATATCCTTCGCTTACTTTGCCGCCTACAGGGAATATATCTGCGGCAACTATAGTTGTTTCTTCGCCTGTGGCCAACAGCGCCCTTAGCCCGCCGTCTTCATCAAGTCCGATGAGAGTTGCTTCAAACTGGCGGTCAGCCGCGTTAATCATTCGCGTTTGCCCGAGCCCCCATGCGCAATCAGTCCATTCTGCGGCAATTGGTGCAAAATCCCCGAGCGTCCAGTCATCGAGCCTATATTTCAACCGCGCCGCCAAATGGGTCATAGCCTCCTGCAGGCTAACGGTCTGTCCAGTTTCAGCCTTAAAGGAAGTCGCTTCAAAAACCGCGTCATCAGGGCTGTGTAGCAGGTTCATGCCAATGCCTATAATCACATAGTCGAGCGCACTTTGTGCGCTTGCGCTGCTTTCAATCAATATCCCACAGGCTTTTTTCTCATTAATCAAAAGATCATTGGGCCATTTACACTTTACTGCGGCAGGGTCCGCCCCCAGGGCGATGAAAGTGTCTCGTACAGAAAGCGCTACAATGAACGGCAATGGCCCCAAGTCACTTGGCCGAATTGACGGTAAAAAGGCTAGCGATGTAAACAGGTTTCCTGGGTTGGACGTCCAAGCTCTACCTCGCCGCGCCCTGCCCGCTGTTTGCTCACTTGCGACAAACCAACATGGCTTTGCCTCACCGCCAACCAAATAGTCAGATGCTCGCGTATTGGTGCTATCGCAGCGGCCATAATAACGGGCGCTGACACCGTCTGGCATCGCGCCCGTCCAATCATCGTAAGGGAACTCGGTCACTAGAAAAGAAGTGAGCTAGCCGCCCAGTGCGCCGCCGTTACCAGCGGAGCAATCAACAGAAAATAGCTAACTGGCGAATTCACAATCGCCGTTACACCAACCACCAGCGAAACGCCGCGGCCGTGGTTTCCGTCAAACACCTCAGCGGCATCGTCAAAGAACATGATCTTGATGATACGAAGATAATAGTAAGCGCTCACAACACTTGTGATCAGGCCGATAAGTGCGAGTGGCCAGAGGCCCACGTTCACAGCCTCAAGGAATACATACCATTTGCCCCAAAACCCTGCGAGCATTGGAATACCCGCAAGCGAGAACATAAAGATCGCAATGGCAACAGCCATCGGCAGGTTATTCGTAGAAAGACCTGCAAGGTCATCGATGTTTTCAACATAGCCTTCGCCGCGGCGCATAGTCAAAATCGCGGCAAATGTACCCAACGTCATCGTGATATATATTGCGATATAAATCAGAAGCGCCTCGATGCCTGCCTGTGTACCAGTTGCTAATCCAACGAGCGCAAAGCCAACGTGACCGATTGAAGAATAAGCCATCAGGCGTTTGATGTTGGTTTGCACCAATGCGATGAACGCACCTACAAGCATGGAAGCAACAGAGATAAAGATAATAACCTGCTGCCATTCCGCAATAAGGCCAGGGAAGGCACCCACAAGTACACGAACCATTAGCGCCAACGCGGCTACCTTAGGGGCAGCAGCAAAGAATGCCGTTACTGGTGTAGGTGAGCCCTCATAAACATCCGGCGTCCACATATGGAACGGAACAGCAGAGACCTTAAACGCTAAACCAACCATCAGGAACACCATACCAACAACGATACCGATATGCGGGCCTTCAGCACCGCGCAACGTTTTCTGCAGCAGATCGAAATCTGTTGTACCCGCAAAACCGTAAATCATTGATACCCCGTATAGCAACATGCCTGAGCTGAGTGCGCCCAGCACAAAATACTTGAGGCCAGCTTCGGATGACCGCGTACGGTCCCGGTTCATAGATGCCAGCACGTAAAGCGAGAGGCTTTGAAGCTCGAGGCCGATATAGAGACTCATCAAGTTGTTTGCCGAAATCATCACAAACATGCCGAGCGTCGCCAGCAGCACAAGAACAGGAAACTCGAAACGTGCAATCTTATGATCTCGAAGAAACTTGCCCGATATCAACAGCGCAATTGCAGAGGCAGCCAAAACCATCATCTTCACAAACACAGCGAAGGCATCGGTTATAAACATGCCGTTAAAGGTTACGTCGCGTTCGCCGCCAAAGCTATTCAGCATCAACACGGCAGTTGCAATCAGCACCATAACCGACAGATTGCTAACGCGTTCCGCGCTTTTCTCGCCTTGGAATACACCAAAGAGCAACAGAAGCATGGCACTCACCGCCAGGAATATCTCTGGCAGTACCAATGTGAGGTTTGGAAGTTCACCGTTCATCGGGTCAGGCTCCTAGTGGCCGCCAGCGTCAGCTTTAGGCTGCGCTTTGGCTTGTTCGCTAATGGAAGAAAAATCACTGCTAATCAGATTGGCAACAGATGTGCGCATGGGCTCCAGGAAACTGTTCGGGTAAATACCCATCCACAGTGTCATCGCAACCAATGGCGCAAAAATGATCTTTTCGCGGAGGTTCAGGTCAGTCATCGCCTTCACGTCGTCTTTGTCGAGTTCACCAAATACAATCCGGCGGACGAGATAAAGCATGTAGGCAGCGCCGAGGATTACACCGAAGGATGCACCGAAGGCCACCCAACTGCTATATTGGTATGCACCAACAAGCACAAGCACTTCGCCGATAAATCCGCCAGTACCCGGCAAACCAATTGAAGCAAGCGACAGGATCACAAACGTAACCGCGTATAGCTTCATGTTGCTGACGAGGCCACCGTAGCGGGCGATCTCGCGGGTGTGCATACGGTCATAAACCACACCAACACAGAGGAAGAGCGCCGCCGAAACAATGCCGTGGCTCAGCATCGTGAAAATCGCGCCTTCAATGCCGTTTGTATTGAAGACAAAGATACCAATCGTCACAAAACCCATATGGGCCACAGAAGAATATGCGATCAGCTTTTTGATATCGGTCTGCACCAACGCCACAAATGATGTGTAGATGATGGCAATAATAGAAAGCGCAAGCACCATGTCAGCAAAGACAATGGAAGCATCAGGGAACATCGGCAGGCTGAAACGAAGGAAACCGTAGCCGCCCATCTTCAACAAGACACCAGCCAGAATGACCGAGCCACCCGTTGGCGCTTGCACGTGCGCATCAGGCAACCAGGTATGGACTGGCCACATAGGCATTTTAACAGCAAACGACGCAAAGAAAGCTAACCACAGCCATGTCTGCACGCCTGGATCAAAGTTATGCTCCATTAAAGCAGGAATTTCAGTCGTCCCCGTCTCGATATACATATAGAGCACAGCAACGAGCATCAGGACGGAGCCAAGCAGTGTATAAAGGAAGAACTTGAAGCTGGCATATACCCGGCGGAGGCCACCCCACACACCGATAAGCAGAAACATCGGAATGAGGCCGCCTTCAAAGTAGACATAGAATAGGAAGATATCGAGCGCGGAGAAAACACCGATCATCAATGTCTCAAGCACCAAGAAAGCCACCATATATTCGGCAACCCGCTTATCAATCGATTCCCAGCTAGACAGGATAACAATCGGCATTAGGAAGGTTGTTAGCAGGACGAACAACAATGATATGCCGTCGATACCAACATAGTATTTTATGTCCTGGCCAACCCACGCGTAGCTTTCCACAAACTGGAAATCGGCTGTTGAGTTATCAAACCCGATCCAGAGAAGCAGGCTCAGAACGAATGTCGCCATGGTTGTCAGCAAAGCCACACGGCGAATATTTGTGTTCTTGATGGCGTCGTCCTGATGTTTAATCATCAAGATAACAGCCGCCCCGAGAAGGGGCAGGATCATCAGGATCGTGAGTATTGGGAAATCAGTTAAGTCAAACATTGATCTATTCTCTCACCCCTAAAGCCCAGCCGCGCCGGTCATGAACCATGTCACGAAACCAGCCAAGCCGATGATCATGGCAAATGCATAATGGTACACATAGCCAGTTTGTAATTTTCTTGCTCGTGCCGCGATTGCAGCCACTGCACTTGAGACCCCGTCAGGGCCAAAGGCATCAATGGTTTGCTCATCGCCGCGTTTCCAGAACAGACGACCAACCCAAAAGGCCGGACGTACGAATATCAGGTCGAACAATTCGTCGAAATACCATTTATTCAGGAAGAAGGCATACATGCCGCTGAATGTTTGCGCCGTACGCTGCGGCAAATCAGTTTTGCGAGCATAAAAGTAAGCCGCGATTGCAGCACCGATAAGCATCATAATACCCGGCAAAGCTATAACCAAACCCGGCACATGGTGCGCTTCGGTCATCACATCGCCCATCTTAGTCACCAGCGCGCCGTTCCAGAAACCAACACGATCATCACCGATGAAGCCACCTTTGAATAGGTAACCCGAAAAAATCGCACCAAGGGCAAGAAGTGCTAATGGCACTTTCATCATCCAAGGGCCTTCATGGGCGTGATCAAACGTATGCTGATCCGCGCGGCTATCGCCAATGAACGTCATGAACCAAAGGCGCCAGCTGTAGAAGCTTGTCATCAAGGCAGCAGCAACGGCCATAAAGAAGGCGTAGCCAGCACCGCTACCGTGCGACGCATAAGCCGCCTCAATGATCAGATCTTTTGAGTAGTAGCCTGCAAGAAACGGGGAGCCTGTAATAGCAAGGTTGCCGATAAACATAACGGCTGCTGTGAACGGAATTTTCTTCCACAAGCCACCCATCTTGCGCATGTCCTGCTCGTGGTGCATCGCATGGATTACAGAACCAGCACCAAGGAACAACAGCGCCTTAAAGAAAGCGTGTGTAAACAGGTGGAAAATTGCTCCGCCGTAGGCGCCAACACCGAGCGCAATAAACATATAGCCAAGCTGCGAACAGGTAGAATAGGCAATAACGCGTTTGATATCATTTTGAACGAGCCCAACCGTTGCCGCGAAGAAGGCAGTCGTTGCACCAACGATGGTCACCATATAAAGCGCGTCTGGTGAGAAATCGAACAGCGGGCTAAAGCGCGCTACCAAGAACACACCAGCCGTTACCATTGTTGCCGCATGAATAAGCGCAGACACAGGCGTAGGACCTTCCATCGCGTCAGGCAACCAAGTGTGCAAGCCCATCTGAGCGGACTTACCCATAGCACCGATAAACAGCAATACACAGATCACTGTGATCGCGTTATAGTCAGCGCCGAGGAAATTCAGCGTCGCGTCTTTATGCTCAGCAACATTCGGGAAGATACCACTAAATTCAACGGTGCCAAAAAGCATGAAGCAGGCATATATACCTAGGGCGAAACCAAAGTCCCCTACCCGGTTCACGACAAAAGCCTTGATAGCCGCAGCATTGGCGCTTGGTTTTTTGTACCAAAATCCAATAAGCAAATATGAGGCGAGGCCCACGCCTTCCCAGCCGAAGAACATCTGCACGAGATTGTCAGACGTCACCAGCATCAGCATAGCGAACGTGAATAGCGACAGGTATGCAAAGAAACGCGGAATATGCGGGTCTTCGTCCATATAGCTGGTTGAATAGAGATGCACGAGCGCAGAAACACTCGTTACCACCACCAACATAACGGCTGTCAGCGTATCAACATAAAGCGCCCAATCGAAGGTGAAGTCGCCTGACGTGACCCAGTTAAACAGCGTTACCGGATATACATTGCCGCCAAATGCTACATCAACAAAAACGATCCACGACAGAAGCGCAGAGATCATCAGGAAACCAGTTGTTATGATCTGGCTTGCCCTGTCACCCAGGTTCCTGCCAAACATACCAACAATAAGGAAGCCCAGAAGCGGCAAGCCAACAATTAATTTTATTGCGAGTTCCATTGCCCGTTAGCCTTTCATCTGGTTGATATCTTCAACCGCAATTGAGCCGCGGGAGCGGAAATAAATCACAAGAATAGCAAGGCCGATGGCTGCTTCTGCTGCAGCAACTGTCAGCACAAACATCGTAAATACCTGGCCAGCCAAATCATTCAAAAACGAAGAGAAGGCAACAAAATTGATATTCACCGCGAGCAACATCAGCTCGACAGACATCAAAATGATAATGACGTTTTTCCGGTTGAGGAAAATCCCCAAAACTCCGACCACAAATAGGATCGCAGCAACCGTCAAATAATGTCCTAACCCAATAGTCATGGACACTTACCCTTTCTTCTTCGGCATGGTTACACCCTTGCCAATTTCTACATCAACAAGCGCGTATGCGTCTTCAGGACGACGAGCGTTTTGTTTGACAACATTCTGACGTTTCACACCGGTACGTGTCCTATGTGTCAACACAATCGCACCGATCATAGCCACCAGCAAAATCATGCCAGCGCCTTGGAATATAAAGATATAATCAGTATAAATCACCCGGCCTAACGCCTTGGTGTTTTCAACATCGCTAATTGCCGGAGCGACAGAGGCCAAGTTACTGGCCACATCCGGGCCAAATTGCCACGCAGCCCCCAACGTCACCATTTCAACAACAAGAACCGCAGCAACCAACCCGCCAAGCGGCAAGTAAGCAAAAGCACCCTCGCGCAGTTCTTCATAATTGATGTTCAGCATCATAACCACGAACAGGAACAGCACAGCGACAGCGCCCACATATACAATGATCAGCAGCATGGCGAGGAACTCGGCGCCCAAAAGCACAAACAAGCCAGCAGCACTGAAGAACGCCAAAATAAGCCACAGCACACTGTGCACCGGGTTTTTGGCACTAATCACAAGCACACCTGCCGCAACCGTTACGGCTGCGAACATATAAAAGGCAATAGCTGGAAGGATCTCTATCATTCTCAGTCTTTCCTAGCGGTACGGCGCATCGGCGGCGATATTCATCGCTATCTCGCGCTCCCAGCGCGCGCCGTTGGCTAACAGTTTATCTTTATCGTACATAAGTTCAGCGCGTGTCTCTGCGGCAAACTCAAAGTTCGGGCCCTCGACAATTGCATCAACCGGACAGGCTTCTTGGCAGAAACCGCAGTAGATACACTTTGTCATATCAATATCGTAACGCGTTGTGCGGCGTGAACCGTCTTCGCGTGGCTCTGCTTCGATCGTAATCGCCTGCGCTGGGCAAATCGCTTCACACAGTTTACAGGCAATGCAACGTTCTTCACCGCTCGGATACCGACGCAGCGCGTGCTCCCCGCGGAAACGAGGGCTTAAAGGCCCCTTTTCGTACGGGTAATTGATCGTCACTTTCGGCGCGACCATATATTTGATCGAAAGCCAGAAAGCCTTTAGGAACTCCAGAAGGAGTAATCCTTTAGCGGCTTGTGCAAAATTATTCATATCTTCACCTGCCCCCTTAAGACGGTAACTTGTCAAACGCGATCAATAGACCGGCGTAAGCAACTACAAGGAATAGAGAAATCGGCAGGAATACTTTCCAACCAAGGCGCATCAATTGGTCATAGCGGTAACGCGGCACAAAAGCCTTCACCATCGAGATCATCCAGAAACCGAACGCCGTTTTAGCAAGCAGCCAAATCCAGCCAGGGATGAAATCAAGCGCTTCAATAGGTGCATACCACCCACCGAAGAACAAGATCGCCATAACAGCAGACATCAGAAGTATGTTTGCATATTCTCCGAGGAAGAACAGGGCAAACGCCATCGAGCTATACTCAACCTGATAACCAGCAACCAGCTCAGCCTCAGCTTCTGGCAAATCGAATGGTGGGCGGTTTGTTTCCGCGAGTGTCGAGATAAAGAAAATCACATAAATCGGGAAGAACGGCCAAATGTACCAATCGAGGATACCGCCCTCTTGCGCAAGTACGACGTCCGAAAGGTTCAACGAACCCACCGCCATCAACACGCAAACAAGGACAAACCCAATGGAGACTTCGTAGGACACCATCTGCGCGGCTGACCGCATGGCACCGAGGAAAGCATAGCGGCTGTTTGACGCCCAACCGGACATTATAATGCCGTATACACCCAGCGAAGACATCGCCAACACATAAAGAATACCAACATTCAGATTGGCAATGGCCATGCCTTCACCGAAAGGGATTACCGCCCACGCAATAAGCGCCAAAGTAAATGTAATCATCGGTGCCATAAGGAAAATTACCTTATTCGCACCAGAAGGAATAATCGTTTCCTTGAGAAACAGCTTCAAGCCATCCGCAAATGACTGAAGCAGGCCAAAAGGCCCCACCACGTTCGGCCCGCGGCGCATCTGAACGGCTGCCCAGATTTTGCGGTCAAAATAAACGGCAAATGCAACAGCGATCAACAGCGGCAGCACAATCACAAGGATCATCGCGACGATAGAGACAAAGTAAATGAAAGCACTTTGCTCAATCTCGAAAAACTGGATTATCCAATTATAAAATGCTTCAACCATTGGTGCCCGTAGCCTCCGCTTGGTCAGTACCTTCGCGCTCAGCAATGCAGTCTGCCATAACAGTGCTTGCCCGTGCGATCGGGTTGGTCAGATAGAAGTTATCGATTGCAGCAGTGAAACCACCCTTACCAACGGTGCCTTCTGTGCCGAAGTCGCCCCATGCTTCATCCGGAAGCGTATCAAGGGTCACTGTTGCAGGCGCTGCTTTCTCAAGCTTGGCCCGAAGTTCAGCTACAGTATTATATGGCAGTGTTTCACCAAGAGTTTCAGAAAGCGCCCGAAGGATTGTCCAGTCTTCCCGTGCATCGCCCGGGGCTTTAGACGCCTTAGCTGTCCGCTGAACCCTGCCCTCAGTATTGATGTAAGTGCCTGATTTCTCAGTGTAAGACGCGCCCGGCAGAATAACGTCAGCGTTTTTCACACCTTCATCACCGTGCGTACCAATATAGACAGTGAACGTATCTTTCAGCGCTGCACTGTCAAACTCGTCAGCACCAAGTAAGAAGGCCGCTTTGATTTTACCGGAAGAAGCGCCGTCCAAGATTGAAGCAATGCCGCCGTCAACTGTAAGGCCAAGATCGAGCCCGCCGACGCGGCTAGCCGCAGTGTGTAGGACATTAAAGCCGTTCCAGCCGTCAGCAATACAGTATTTATCAGCCAGATCGCGCGCCATCTTAAGCACAGCAGCGCCTTCAGCGCCCGTAAGCGCAGATTGCCCAACAATGATCATTGGCTTATCCGCAGCTTTCAGTGCTTTTGAAATCGCGTGGCGACCGCCTTTAGCAGATTTCACCAGTGACGCATCATCACCAAACTCTTCAACTGTATAGGTGAGGTCATTTGCTGGACCGATATTACCGACAGCAAGCCCCCTCTTAACAATCATCTTGCGAATGCGGGTATTCACAAGCGGCGCTTCAATACGTGGGTTGGTGCCGATCAGCAGCACGTAATCCGCGTCTTCTATGCCAGCGATCCCGCTATTCATCAAATAACCAGCTCTAACGCTTGTATCGAGAGCAGCGCCGTCCTGGCGTACTTCAATCTGCTTGGAACCAAGAGAGGCCAGCAGGTCTTTCAAAGCAAGCATCGCTTCCATATCAGCTAAATCGCCAACCAGCCCTGCGATCTCTGCTCCTTTAAGCCCGTTCAGGCCCTTTTTAACGGCTGAGAACGCCTCGCCCCACGTGGCTTCAAAAAGCGTACCAGCTTTCCGCACATAGGGGCGGTCAAGCCGGCGCTTCTTCAAGCCGTCGTACGCAAAGCGCGTTTTGTCTGAAATCCATTCTTCATTCACATCATCATGGATGCGCGGGACAATGCGCATAACAGCGCCGTCACGAGTATCAACAACAATATTGGAGCCAACGGCGTCCATCACATCAATGCTGTCGGTGCTTGTCAGTTCCCAACTACGGGCAGTAAATGCATACGGCTTTGATGTAAGCGCGCCCACTGGGCACAAATCAATCACATTACCGGACAGCTCGCTATCAAGAACACCGTCCAGATAGGTCACAACTTCCATATTCTCACCGCGCCCGAGCGAGCCCATGTCAGACACACCGCCAATTTCTTCACTGAAACGCACACAACGCATGCAGTGAATACAGCGAGTCATGGTTGTCGCAATCAGCGGCCCCATGTTTTTATCTTCAACGGCCCGTTTATGCTCATCGTACCGGCTGGTTCCGCCGCCAAAGGCAACAGATTGGTCCTGCAGCTCGCACTCACCGCCCTGATCGCAGATTGGGCAATCAAGCGGGTGATTGATCAGCAGGAATTCCATCACGCCTTCACGAGCCTTCTTAACCCGCTCCGTATCCGTATGGATAACCATACCCTCGCCCGCCGGCATCGCACAGCTAGCAATAGGCTTTGGTGACTTCTCCATATCTACCAGACACATACGGCAGTTTCCAGCAATGGAAAGCCGCTCATGATAGCAGAAACGAGGCACCTCAACACCGACCTTCTCGCAGGCCTGAATTACAGTAGACCCTTGGTCAACCGTAACTTCTTGTCCGTTAATTGTTAGCGTAGGCATGTAGCTCTCCCAGCCTGGCGCTTATTCTGCGGCTTTTGCATGATAATTCTCAATTCGCGCTTCCACTTCCGGGCGGAAGTGGCGCATCAATCCCTGAATTGGCCATGCGGCCGCATCACCCAAGGCACAAATCGTATGCCCTTCAATTTGTTTCGTAACTTCGAGCAGCGTATCAATTTCTGACTTTTCAGCTTCGCCAGTAACCAAGCGTTCCATCACACGCCACATCCAGCCCGTACCTTCACGGCACGGCGTACACTGGCCGCAACTTTCGTGCTTGTAAAATTCTGAAAGTCTCGCGATCGCTTTCACAACGTCTGTCGATTTATCCATAACGATAACAGCAGCTGTACCCAGCCCGGATTGGTGCTCACGCAAGCTATCGAAATCCATCAGAACCGTATCGCAAATCGACTTCGGCAAAATAGGTACAGAAGAACCACCCGGAATTACCGCGAGAAGATTGTCCCAGCCGCCGCGAACCCCGCCAGCGTGCTTTTCAATCAGTTCTTTCAGCGGAATGCCCATTTCTTCCTCAACGTTACAAGGCTTATTCACATGCCCTGAGATGGAGAAAACCTTGGTACCCGTATTATTCGGACGGCCAAGACCTGAGAACCAGCCAGCACCGCGGCGAAGGATGGTCGGTGCGACAGCAATCGATTCGACATTATTAACGGTTGTTGGGCAGCCCCAAACACCAACGTTAGCTGGGAAAGGCGGCTTCAAGCGTGGCTGGCCTTTTTTGCCTTCCAAGCTTTCAATAAGCGCGGTTTCTTCGCCGCAGATATAAGCGCCAGCGCCCCGGTGAACATGCACGTCAAAGGAATAACCAGAACCGCATGCGTCTTTACCGAGGAAGCCCTTAGCCCGTGCTTCTTCAATTGCCTGCTCAAGCGCCTCAGCCTCACGGTAAAATTCACCGCGAATATAAATGTAAGCAGCAACAGCGCGCATCGCAAAACCCGCGATCAAGCACCCTTCGATCAACTTATGAGGATCATGGCGCATCAAATCACGGTCTTTACACGTGCCGGGTTCGCCTTCATCAGCGTTCACAACAAGATAAGACGGACGGCCATCGCTTTCTTTTGGCATGAAAGACCACTTAAGGCCGGTAGGGAAACCCGCACCGCCACGACCACGAAGGCCGCTTTCCTTCATTTCGCCAATAATCCAGTCTTGGCCCTTAGCGATAATATCCTTGGTACCATCCCAGTCGCCGCGTTTCATCGCAGCATCAATACCGGGGCTTTCGAAACCGTACAGGTTCGTAAAAATGCGGTCTTTATCAGCCAGCATTATGCGTCCCCTTCTTTGCTATCAGATTTGGCTTTGCCAAGAAGCGTGGTAGGACCACCTTCAGGAGCACTTGTCTGACGGTCAACCTGCGGGCCCGGCTTAATCGCCTCGCCTTTCGCAAGTTTGTCTAAAAGCGCAACAACACTTTCAGGTGTCAGATCTTCAAAATAATCATCCCCGATTGAAACCATCGGGCCGTTAACGCACGCGCCAGCACATTCAACTTCACCAAGTGTGAACATACCGTCTGCAGTGGTTTCACCCTTTTTAATACCGAGCCGCTTCACGCAGGCATCCATAATGTCATCAGCACCGCGCAGCCAGCACGGTGTTGTGCCGCAAACCTGCACATGGTGCGTACCGACAGGCTTATGGTTATACATAGTATAGAAAGACGCTACTTCCTGAACACGGATCGGCGCCATACCAAGGTACTTACCGATATATTCCATGATTTCCTGTGTCACGTGCCCGCCATTTTGGCGCTGCGCTATATCAAGAAGAGGCATTACAGCGCTTTGCTGTTTGCCTTCAGGGTATTTGGCGATGTGTTTTTGGGCAGCAGCTTCATTTTCAGCTGTCCATGCAAATTTTGCCGGCGCGTTCATCGGTCAACCTCACCAAATACGATATCCATAGCGCCCAATACTGCAGGCGCATCCGCCAGCATATGGCCGCGACATAGCAGATCCATAGACTGCATATGCGCAAATCCTGGCGCTCTAATTTTACAGCGGTACGGACGGTTTGAGCCGTCCGACACTAAATACACACCAAACTCGCCCTTCGGCGCTTCAATCGCTGCATATACTTCACCTTCTGGAACTTTGAAGCCTTCTGTATAATATTTGAAGTGATTGATCAGCGCTTCCATCGATGTTTTCATCGCGGCACGTTTTGGCGGTGAAAGCTTATTATCAAGCGACGTTACAGGCCCAGCCTTCATCTGCTCGACACACTGGCGCATAAGCTTGACGCTTTCCCGCATTTCAGCGAGGCGCATCATAAAGCGGTCATAACAGTCACCGGCATTACCAACCACAACATTAAAGTCGAGCTTGTTATAAACTTCATAAGGCTGCGAACGGCGCAGATCCCACGCGAAGCCGGTACTGCGGAGCATCGGGCCAGTCCAGCCCCATGCTAGCGCTTCTTCGGCTGTTGCAACGCCGATATCAACATTGCGTTGTTTGAAGATGCGGTTATCAATCAGCAACGTTTCCATGTCTTCCTGAACCTTAGGGAAGGTCTCAGTCCAAGCCATAATGTCTTCAAGCAAGCCAGCTGGCAGATCTTGGTGGACACCACCCGGGCGGAAGTAAGCAGCGTGGAACCGCGCGCCGGAAACCCGCTCGTAGAATCCCATCAGCTTTTCGCGCTCTTCAAACATCCAACAGATCGGCGTCATCGCACCAACATCCATGGCATGCGTTGTCAAATTCAAAAGGTGGTTAAGAATACGGCCAATTTCGCTGAACAATACACGGATGTACTGAGCACGCTCTGGCACTTCCGCGTCCAAAAGCTTCTCAATCGCCATGACAAAGGCGTGTTCCTGGTTCATCGGGGCAACATAATCAAGCCGATCAAAGTACGGCAGCGCCTGCAGATACTGTTTCTGCTCAATCAACTTTTCAGTACCGCGGTGCAACAGCCCAATATGCGGATCAACCCGCTCAATTACTTCGCCGTCAAGTTCCATCACCATGCGCAGCACACCGTGCGCAGCTGGGTGTTGTGGGCCAAAGTTCAGGCAGTAATTTTTGATATCAACTTCAGCCATTATTTGCCCTCAGCTTCTGCTTTTTCATCGCCCGGCAGCACATATTTCGCTGTCTCCCATGGGCTCATGAAATCGAAATCACGGTTTTCTTGTGTCAGAGTGACAGGCTCATATATAACCCGCTTCTGCTCTTCGCTATAGCGGACTTCAACATAACCAGAAACAGGGAAGTCTTTCCGCAAAGGATGGCCTTGAAAGCCGTAGTCCGTCAGCATCCGACGTAAATCCGGGTGATCAGCAAAGAATACGCCGTACATATCCCACACTTCACGCTCATACCAGTTGGCCACAGGGAATACGCTTACGGCGCTTGGCACGGGCGTATCTTCGTCAGTCTTTACTTTCACGCGAATACGTTGGTTCAGCTGATAACTTAGCAGATGGTAAACCACCTCGAAGCGCTTATTGCGCTCAGGATAATCAGCGCCGCACACGTCAATCAGCTGTTTAAAACAGCATTCTTTGTCATCGCGAAGGAAAGTTAAAACCTTTTGGATGTGCTCAGCCCGAACCAACACAGTTAGTTCACCAAAAGACACGCTACTGGAAATCAGCTCGTTCTCTAGGCTGGCTGCAATTGCATCACCTAATTCTATCAATGCTTTATCGGTCATGCGCTTCCGCGCTCCTTTTGCAGATAGGGCCCGAAGGCCACCACATAAAACATGCGGGCCATAAGCCCGCAGGAAACAAATTAACGGTCCAAGGTCCCGGTCCGGCGGATTTTTCGCTGCAGTTGCAAAATCCCGTAGAGCAGAGCCTCAGCAGTTGGCGGGCAACCCGGCACGTAAATATCGACAGGAACAATACGGTCACAACCACGCACCACAGAGTAAGAATAGTGATAATAACCGCCGCCGTTTGCGCAGCTACCCATTGAGATTACATAACGAGGCTCAGGCATTTGGTCGTAAACCTTGCGCATCGCCGGGGCCATCTTGTTGGTAAGCGTGCCTGCCACGATCATCACATCACTGTGTCGCGGGCTACCTCGTGGGGCAAATCCGAAACGCTCAACATCATAACGCGGTGTACCAGAGTGCATCATTTCAACAGCGCAGCAAGCAAGCCCAAAGCTCATCCACCACAAAGATCCTGTACGCGCCCATGTGATCAAGTCATCAAGGCCAGCAACAACAAAGCCCTTATCGGCAAGCTCTTCATTCAATCCAGTGAAATAGGCACCTTCTGTATTCAGGGAAGGCACAGGATTAGTGGGCATTACCGGTCCAGCGTTATCTTCTGGTGTTACTCCCATTCCAAAGCTCCTTTATTCCACTCGTAGATAAAGCCAACAGTCAGTACACCAAGGAATATCATCATCGACCAAAAGCCGTACATTCCAATATCACCAAGGGCGATCGCCCACGGGAAAAGAAAAGCAACTTCCAAATCAAAGATAATGAACAAGATTGCAACAAGATAAAACCTAATATCGAACTGTGAGCGACTATCTTCGAAGGCTTCGAAACCACACTCATACGCCGATAGTTTCGCATCATCCGGTTTCTGCTTGGCGACCAAAACGGCAGCGCCAATGAACACGACAGATAATACAATAGCAATACCAAGGAAAATCAGTATTGGTAAATATTGAATCAGTAACGACTCCATTGCCGTCCCTTTTCGATTGTTGACCCGAGTAACAGCGCCCTTTTATCGGGCAAAATTCGATCCGTAAAGGAGAAAATCACCACAGATTGAACGTTCGCGATCATAGAGCCACAATATGGTTAAGGAAACCCTAGAATGTTGAATTTGTGGGAAATTTTATTCTCAAAGAACAGCGCCTGAACCGAAAACGAAAAAAGCAGCCTCCCCAAAAAGGAGAGACTGCTTTTTCAAAGTTGCAAGTGGCGCGAGTGACGGGACTCGAACCCGCGACCCTCGGCGTGACAG
>NVTU01000002.1 GCA_002401685.1 Kordiimonadales bacterium | reverse complement strand
CAGCCTGGAAGTGCTGGCCGCTGTTAAAGCGTTTGTAGAGCGCGAACGCCAGCGCCTGCCAGCTGCCATATCGCTGGACCTAACCGGCGACAGGGCATCGATTGTGCAGGAACGGCTAGACTTGCTGTCCGGTAACGGCATGCAGGGTATCGTGATGGTATCAATCGCGCTCTTTATGTTCTTCTCAGTCCGCTATTCCTTCTGGGTGGCCGCAGGGTTGCCGATTTCGTTCCTTGCCAGTTTTGCGGTGATGTCGGTGATGGGTATGTCGATCAATATGATCAGCATGGTCGCGCTGTTGGTGGCCATCGGCATCTTGATGGACGACGCTATTGTGATCGCGGAAAATATCGCGGCGGAACACTATAAAGGCAAATCACCGCTCGATGCTGTTGTAAGCGGTACCAAAAAAGTGGCGGGCGGTGTGCTGGCTTCCTACGCCACAACAGTCTTGATTTTTACCAGCCTGCTATCCTTGAAGGGCGACTTGGGACAAATCCTGAAAGTGCTGCCGATGGTGCTGATTGCAGTGCTGACCGTGAGCTTGTTTGAAGCCTTTTTTATTCTGCCGCGTCATTTGCTGCATTCACTGGAACATGCCGCCGATAAAGAAAAATACGAGATCCAAAAGCGTTTCGATATCTGGTTTGAAAAGCAGCGCCTAAAAATGTGGAAGGTAGTGATCAAGGTTGTTGAGTACCGCTATGCTTTTGTGGGCGGCATTCTAGCCTTGTTCATGGTGTCAATCTCCTTGCTGGCGGGCGGCGTGGTGAAATTCCGGTCCTTCCCTAACCTTGATGGTGACTATGTGCAGGCGCGCATTCTGATGACACCGGGCAGCACGTTGGCGCAATTGGAAGGCGTGGTTGCGAAAACCCTCGAAGGCTTGCAGGAAACCAACGAAGAGCTGAGCAAACTGGAAGAAGGCGAGCTGGTTAGAAACGTGCGCGTGACCTACGGTTACCATATCGATGCTTTCGAAAGTGGACCGCATCTGGCCACCATTAGCGTGGATCTTCTGTCCGCAGACGGACGCGCCAATACGATCATTGATATCACCAACGCCTGGCGGCCAAAGGTGGGCCAATTGCCGGGTGTGCTTTCGATACAGTACCGCCGCCCGCAAGTGGGCCCTGGTGGTCGCGCCATTCATATACGCCTACAGGGCGACGATATGGATCAGTTGGCGCTTGCGTCCAATGATCTTAAAGACTGGCTGTACGGCTATGACGGTGTGGTCGATATTTTGGATGATCTGCGCCCCGGTAAACCGATTATGGAAATGCGGTTGAGGGAAGGCGCGCTCGCGCTCGGCCTTGATGCACAGACCATCGCCAGCCAAGTGCGCGCTAATTACCAGGGCATTGTCGCGCGAGAAATCCAGAACGGTGATGAAGCCTACGAGATATTGGTATCGCTCGATAAAAAATCACGCAGCAGTTTGGCAGACTTTGACAGGCTTACCATTTTGCATCCGCAAACGGGCAAACCAATTCCGCTGTCGAGCGTTGCCACATTGAAGCAAGTGCGGGCCTATAGCCGTGTGCATAGGGTCAATAGTATTCGTACTGTCAGTGTGTTCGCCGACGTGGATGTAGACCGTATTAATGCCGGTGAAGTGTTGAACGATGTGAAAGCAAACCTGTTGCCGCAGTTGGCTGAACGCTATCCGGGCGTGACCCTGGCGCTGGAAGGCGAAGCCAAAAACAGCGATGTCACGCTTGCGTCCCTGCAGCGCAGCTTCATGCTGGGGCTCCTAGGTGTCTTCATGATCCTGTGCTTGCAGTTCAAATCTTACCTTGAGCCGGTGATTGTAATGGTGGCCATTCCGCTGGCCTTCATTGGCGTGATTTGGGGCCACCTGATCATGGGGCTGAACCTGACCATGCCTAGCATGGTAGGTGCGGTGTCGCTTGCCGGTATTGTGGTGAATGACAGCATATTGCTGGTTGAGTTTACCAAAAACAAAGTGCGCGAAGGTATGCAGTTGAAAGACGCAACCGCCGCTGCCAGCCGCGACCGTTTTCGTGCTATTTTCCTGACATCCTTCACTACTGTCGCGGGGGTGAGCCCGCTATTATTTGAGACCAGCATGCAGGCACAGATACTTATCCCGATCGTGGTCAGCATTGCCTTCGGCATTAGCATGTCGACCATCCTTGTGTTGTTTTTCCTGCCTGCGCTCTACTCGATTTTCGATGATTTCGGCTGGACAGCAAAGCTTGACGAAGACGATGATGAGGATGGTTTGGGGAACGCGCCAGCCAAAGTCCAGCCCGCAGAGTAGGGCTGTTCTGCCGGAAACGTGTAGACAGCCTTAGCAGCGTTCATGCTAGTTTCTAGCTTTAGGGTGAATGCCTACGGGCTTCAGGGCAAAAGGGGGTTACATGACGGATAGACCAAAAACTTACCGTGTCGAAAAGGCAAATACAATTGACGAACTTGAGACAATGGTCTCGACAAGAATGGTCGCTGGCTGGGTGCCTGTTGGCGCTCTAACGATTGAATATTCAGGCAAATTTGTAGAGGCCTATTTACAGGCCTTGATGCGCGTTAAGGCTTAAGGCCACTTTCTAATAAAATAAAATGGAGATCCAGAATGGGTTTGGGAATACAGATGCGAAGACTTGGCCTTTATTTTCTATTGGCCTGCACGGCTTTTGTGAGCATGCCGTCTGTAGCCCGCGAGGAAACTGAAGCGCCACTTACGCTTGATCACATAGGGTTTTCTGTCAGTAAATTGGATGCCAGCGTCTCCTTTTTCGTCGATACGCTTGGTTGGAAACGCGCGGGCGGTCGGCCTGATTACCCTGCAGTTTTTGTAAGCAACGGCGCGATGTTCATCACTCTGTGGCAGGTGGAAAACCCGGAAACTGCGACCCCGTTTGATCGCCGCGCTAACGTTGGCCTCCACCATATGGCCATAACCGTTGGCAGCCTACAGGCACTGCATGCGCTGCACCAAAAATTCATCGCACGCGGTGATGTTGTGATCGAGTTTTCGCCGGAGTTTGCCGGCAAAGGCCCGAGAACGCATATGATGGTGCGGGAACCATCAGGCCTTCGTCTGGAATTCGTGGTACCTGCGAGTAAAGTTAAGCAGAACGTTGGGTTCAAGAATTAGTTCTGGCGCGCTTTAAATCCTATAAAACCAGCCGATTTTTCTTTTTCAGCCAGCTATAAAAATACGGGCCTATTACCGCTATATTTTCAGGCGGAGCCATGTTTTCAGACGGGAAAGGCCCTAGGGCGGTATCATCTTCGACCGGTTTCTCAGAACCTGCTGTCCCGTTAAGCCAGTCGCTGTGGCTGCGGGGGGTTACTGTTGGCACCCCGTCCGCGCCGCGTGACCAGCAGAGAGACGCGGCGTCTTCGGTGGTTTGCGCATACAGCTCAACATAGGCTTCGCACGCGGCCAAGGCTTCGATGTCAGCGGCCATGTGGCCTATCAGTTGTGCGGCCTCCGGCCTTTTCTCACCAAACGCGAAAATCGTTACATCACTGCCAAAAGCAGCTTGGTTTTTGCTAACGGTGCTTCGGCCCCTATAGCTGTCGGTTGAGATATAGGCTTTTACCGGCACGCTTTTGGCGACGGCTTCTAGTTCCTTAAAGCCGTAAAGCATTGGCACAGGACTGAGCACCGCCCCTAGTCGCTGGACAGCTAGAAATACCGTGATGGTTTCAATGATATTGGGCATCTGCACTGTTATGATATCGCCGCGTCTTATGCCTGCGCTAAAAAGTTCAGAAGTAAGCGACCATACGGCAGTATCAAGTTCAGTGTAGGAAAGCGCGTGCGCTTCGCCGAAGGAAAAGCTGGGCCTGTCAGCAGGGTCTGTTACTGCGATGTTTTGCTTAGCCTTTTTGACGGCGCTGTCAAAAAGGGCCGAGGCCGTGCGGCGGGAATCCCAACTTTTTGTCGGTGATGATTCAACATCAATCTGCGCATTAATACTCACTAGCTGGCTCCCCCTAGCTATCCACCGGTGTAATGCGTGGGCTTTTAGTGGCCCACACCGCAGTAGCTACGGAATGCCCTAGCTACTGCATACAAGATTCCGAGACACAAAATACCACAAAAATATAATTTTGCGACATAAACCTACTCTTTCGTCTCTGTGCTTGTATCTTTATTATGCGATATTGTCTGCTTTAAGGCAGAAACCGTAGCGTCGGACAAGCGGTAAGGCGCTATCATAATTGTAGCTGGTTTTGCCGGGATGCCCGGTGCGATGTCCGCAGGCCAGGTGCTGGATACTTCAGTGGCGAAAACAGTCACCGCGCCGCCGCCTGTAATATCAAACTTTAGCCCTGCGTCGGGTACCGCGAAATAATAGAGCGTCATGTTGGTGATTGGCTTCGAGCCTTCGAGAATGCTTTCGCCGTTCAGGAGGATGCCTGTCATGTCAGCTGTGGAGCTGAGGGCTAAGACCATGATGTCGCCTCGGAAGCCAGGAGCCACAACAAAGCTAGTGGTGTCATCAGTTGTCTCAATATTGGTAACAGATACTTTTTCGACAGAAGATGCAGGCGCAGGGTTTAGCTTGATCGTGCCGGTACGGCCCGCGATAAACTCACCAGCTTTCACGCTGTACTCAGCGGATTGCATCAGGTTTGCGGCCCAGGGGTCAAATTCCGCTAACCGGCTGGCATAATGGTTGGTGCCGTCACCCAGTGGATCAACCGCGTAAAATACTTCGGTTGGTTGGCGGTGGCGTTCCGTGAAGCCCGCCGAAAGGCCTGCTGTAGCCACAAGGCCCAAGCCAATCACTGCAGAGGCGAGCAGGACGACAGGGTGCTCACAGTCCGTATTTTTCATGAAGGAAGGCATTAATAGCAGCATCAGCATGCCGAAAGGCACCATGATGATACCGGGGAAAGATACACCCAGCGCACTGTATCCCATCTCAGTAATATAAAGCAGCCATAGCGCACCGATCAGGCCGCTCGCTGCCAGCAATGCTACTTTGGCAGTGTCGCTGAAGGACCGTTTTTCAATCAGGATCAAAGCGCCAAGCACCAAAATGGCGGGCCATAAGAAAACATGGCTGGCTGCAGGGGCTATGCCCTGTACGAGCAGTGCGACCAGCATATAAAGGTTCATGGCACCGACCGTGCGGCTACCGTCTGAAACGCCTGTCCGCAGCATGAAATGTAGCATGGTTGAAAGCACCAGCACCACGGCTGCGGGGATTGGGCTTGGTTCATATACATAAAGCAAAACGGCCAGCACGCCGCCAGCAATAGGCCAGATATGGGTGATGCCTTTCTTCAGCATGCCGAACCATGCGGTGGTAAGGGCAAGGGCGATAAAGACGAAGCCCAAGAGCACGGTATCTGATATGGCAAACAGGCGCCGTCCTTCAACCATGCTGCTGCGTCCGCCGATCATCAGGAACAGCAGGTCTATCACCAGCGCGCCAATGACGATGAGCATCAGGCCAGACAAACTACTGCGCACAATGCCGCCAAGTGTCGCCTCGCCAGAACTGATCTGGTTTCTGGCGTAAAGCGCGAAAAGCCCGGCAGCGAGCGCGGCTACGGCCCACGAAAGCCATAAAGGGTACGAAATTAGGAACATCATCAGGAAATCGAAGAATACCAGCTCGCTGGTATCACCTAGCGGCAGTGTCTCGTTACCAAAAACCTGTGCCATGGCCAGCGCTTGCGCACCGAGATGCTGCAATGTGTCGGGATCTAGGTTTTCGGCATTGTCGCCTTCGGTATGGTAATCATAGAAGCCGTCAATGAAGGCGAAATTGATGCCGGGAATGCCAGCCTTAAGCGAGATCGACAGGTCGGTATCATTAGGCATATTGCGGTAAATGGTAACAGTGAGCGAGTTAGCAATTGGGTTTTGCGCAGCGCTAGCAAACTTTTCGATCAGGATATTATTGAGCTGGCTGGTTTGGAACATGTTCGCTGTTCCTTTGCTGCCGCGTGCCTCAAAGTTCACAACAAGCCCAACATCGTCCGCCCACGGGTGCTTACCGAAGAAAGCCTGTGCGCCGTAGAGGCCAACTTCTTCTGCGTCCGTCAGCAGAAAGATCACATCGTTTTGAAGCGGTGGGCCGGCTTGCAGCGCGCGCAGAGTTTCCAGTAACGCTGCGGTGCCGGAGGCATCATCGCCCGCGCCGGGGCCGTAATAAACGCTATCATAATGGCTCATCAGCAAAAGGGCCTTGCCTGATTGCCCGGTGCCTTTCAAATGGCCCATCACATTGGTTACCGTGGCTGCCTGAATGGCTTGAGACGATATTCCGCCGTAGTGGCGCACGCCTTTGGTACGGTAGGTGTCAATAACCTGCGTATGCTGGGTCTCGACCTCGAGGCCCGCATTTTTAAGATGATCAACCAGATAGGCACGCACGACCGCATTCTCGGGTGTACCCACGGGGTGCGGTGCAACGGCAATGGCGCGCACATGGTCCATCGCTCGTTCTGAAGAGAATACCGTTGGGTCGCTGCTTGCTGGCAGGGCCGTTGGTGGCTGGTTGAAGCCTTTATTGAGAAGTACCGCAAAGAGCAAAAGCGCTGGTAGGGCCAGCTGTTTCCAATTGAAAGTCATAATAAACCATTCCTCTTTGAGTATGTTTTGCTCTGTTTTTTTATGCGGACGTACTAATATTTAGGCATCTTCAATCATTTGGTCGCGCATGACAAATTTCTGGATTTTGCCAGTGATTGTCATCGGGAACTCATCAACAAATCGAATGTGGGCCGGGACTTTAAAATGTGCAATCTGGCCCTTGCAGAAACTTCGGATATCGTCTTCGGTTACGTTTGTGCCGTTTTCGCTGCCGGGTTTAACCTTCAGCCAAACGGCTACTGCTTCGCCGTATTTTTCGTCCGGGATACCAAAAACCTGCGCGTCGATAACGGCAGGGTGCCGATATAGAAATTCTTCAATCTCGCGCGGGTATATATTTTCGCCGCCTCGGATAATCATGTCCTTCAAGCGCCCCGTGATCGATACATAGTCTTCTGGGTCCATCACCGCCAAGTCGCCAGTGTGCATCCAGCCGGCTTTATCAATGGCATCTGCGGTGCGCTCGGGATCGTTCCAGTACCCCTGCATCACACTATATCCGCGGGTCAGCAGCTCGCCTTGTGTCCCGCGCGGCACAGTTTTGCCTTCTGTATCAATTAATTTCACTTCAACAAACGGTAGCACCGTACCGACTGTGCTAACCCGCTTGTCGAGCGGATCGTCAGGAGAGCACTGAAAGCTTGCAGGGCTGGTCTCTGTCATGCCGTAGGCGATGGTAACTTCGCTCATATGCATGTCGCTGATCACGCGTTTCATCACTTCTACGGGGCAGGGTGATCCGCCCATTGCGCCAGTCCGTAGGCTTTTAAAGTCGTGATCGGCGAAAGACGGGTCATCAAGCATAGCGATGAACATTGTTGGCACGCCGTAAAGCGCGGTGCAGTTTTCTTCCGCGACGGCCCGCAGCGTGGCCGCGGGTTCGAATGCCTCGGACGGAAAAACCATGCAAGCCCCGTGAGAAACGCTGCCGAGAACGGCCATAACCATGCCGAAACAATGGTACAGCGGCACCGGAACGCACAGCTTGTCTTGCTCTGTAAAATTCTGGCGCTTGGTAACGAAATAGCCGTTATTGAGGATGTTATGGTGGGTGAGCGTGGCCCCCTTTGGTGCGCCCGTGGTGCCGGACGTGAACTGAATATTGATCGGGTCATCTGGCTGAAGCGTGCTGCTTAGATCAGCCACCCGCGCGCGCGTTTCTTTGGTCCCGAAACCGGCAATATCCTCAAATTTATAGAAGCCGTCTGCGTCCCCGCCGATAACCGCCAGTGTATGAAGGCCTGGGAACTTGCTGCTTTGCAGCTTACCAGGTTCTGTCACGCTGATCGCCGGCTCCAGCTCCAGCAGGGTCGCAACATAGTCACTGGTTTTGAATTTGCTGGCGAGCACAAGCGCGCTGCATCCAGAAACTTTAAGCGCATGCTCAAGCTCATAACTGCGGTACGCCGGGTTGATGTTAACCAGCACCAACCCGGCTTTGGCGGAGGCGAACTGGGTGATAACCCATTCGATATTATTGGGAGACCAAATGCCGATGCGGTCACCGGGATTGAGCCCGAGCGCAAGGAAGCCAGCCGCGTAAGCGTCTACCCGTTCTTTCAGCTCTGCGTAGGTCCAGCGAATATTTTGGTGGCAAACAACAACGGCTTCGCGCGCGCCGTGCAGGCTAGCGGTTTCATCGAACATCTGTCCGATGGTTTTAAACAGAAGCGGCGTATCCGATGTGCCGCAAACATAGCTTAACGCGCTGGTTGTCATTCAGTTTCTCCCTTACTCGGAAATGACACTAGGCCGAACGACGCCAGTTTCCAATCACCTAAATTTACCGTGTGTGTGGCCACCCAGTTGCGGTGACCCCGCCTTGGGGCAATTCACCTTTTTCTTTGCTCCCGGGAGGCCGCTATTTTTGAATTTGCAGGCCCGGCGGTGTCCAGTTGCCGTCTTTATTGGCGTCCACATAAATAGGGTTACTGAAAGCATAGGGTGTAAAGCCGGGGTAAATGGCCTTGTAATCCTCACCTGCGTCGCCGAGCACTTCGATAATGACAAAGGCGTCGGCACTGAAAGATAGGTTAATAGCAAAGTGAGCGTCTTGCGAAATGTCATGCTCGGACACAGACACGCCGTTCACCAGTACGCGCAAGGTTTTTGCGTCGATCCACGGTGCCGTTTTGATCTGGCCGCGCAGAACTGCTGAGGTGCCCTGGTGGGTTTCGCCCAGCCCAGCGCCGCCGAGCGTGATTTCCATCAGGGGGCCTGTGGTGCCGTAAAGGTCGCCTGCTTTGATCGCCGCGGTAAAGGCTTTTTCTGAAAAGCCAGTCACGGTATCATCTTCGAGCGCAATCATATTGCGCGGCAGTGCTACCTGTTCGGTTTTGGTGTGGCTATCACTGTTGGCCGTGCCGACGATGCGGATGCCTTGCTGAAGGAAAGAAAGCCAATCGGTCCGCAATGCTTGCACGCGCGTAGGGGCATAGGACTGTTTGCCGTTCATGATCTCCATTGCGTCCAGATCGATATCGCGTATCCCGGTTACTGGGTCGGCTTCGATAAGCACGTTATTGGGAAAGGTGGTGATTGCATGTGTGTGATCGTAAGGATGGCCCGCGACGCCCATATGATCAAGGTAGCTGGCGTTCTGTATTTTGTCGCTTACGTCGCCGCTGTGATGGCCTGTTAGTTCGGTGCTGTGGCGCGCATGGTTCAGCTGACCAATGGCTTCGGGATCGCGGGAGCGTACATCCGCAATAATCTCTCTGATACGCCGACCCTCATTGAGCGGTGCGCCCTTCTTAAACTCATGGGGCTGTATTTTTAGCGGGAAAAAATTAATGTGCCCGATGGTATTTGGAACGGCTTTGCTGGTAACTTCCCCTGTAGATTCAGTACCAATCACCGAGACCATTTTCTCAGCCAGTCCCATCTCGGCAATTAACGGCGCAAAATCGAACATGGTTTCATGCTCGGCAGCAACCATCACTTCCCCGTGCTCGGCCACAAAAGTGCGAAGCCGCTTTCTGGTTGGAAAGCTGTTGTCGAAGCTTGGCCCCGAATGCACATGCAGGTCAGCTGCAATATAGCCAGGCGACGTGATCGCCCGCTGCGGCGCGGTGATCTGGAGGCTGAATTGCTCGCCTTTGGTAACGGTAATGTCGGTTTTGCTTATATTATATTCGATCCCGCGCGTTGCATAAACGCGGTAGCGACCCGGCTTGATGGCAACCGCCTCGGGGTCACTTTCAACACCGGCAAGAAAAACGGAGGGAACCTGTTCACGGGTATGCACGGTTTCGTCGTCCGCCACCGAATAGCCCGTGAGTGTGTTTTCAAAGTTGGGATCAACAGTGCCCTCAATGCCCTTGAATACGAGCCGCATTGCTTCCCCGCGCGGCAAGATGATGCGCGCTGGCTCGGCTAGGGTGATCACCGGTAGGACGGTGCCGCCGGCTGCTAGTTCAACGATCTGCTCTGTAGGGGCTAGCGCTGGCGCGAGCGTGCGCAATTTATAGCGGCCAGCCGGTGCATGCACTGAAAACTGCCCCTCGGGATCTGGATGAATGTGGCTTACTGGCGTGCCGTCTAATGTTTCCAGATGCAACACGGCCTGAGCGTTGGTTACACGACCAGACAGCACTGGCTGGTCACTGAAAAACTGGTCGGTTATCGCGGCGACATCATTGTTCGCGCCTACCAGTATTTCTTCCTGAATGCGCCACGTGTCCCCGACGTCAAGATCCATAAACGGTACCTGGATCAGTTGTGCCCAGCCTATTGCCGTGTCGCTGACAAACGTAAAGTCATCGGCAAATGTGATGAACCCAGTGCCGTAATAGTCTGCAAGTGCAAACTGCGGTAGCTTTGTGATATCGCCGTCATCTTCGTGGAGTTCTGAAGAAACCATCCGCCAGCCGTAGGCAATAGGTGTGACCGCGTCGCGCACACCGACATAGATTATGGTATCCGCATTCCGCGAGGCAACGTCCATCGCGCTGGTGCCGCGCACGGAAAACTCTTCCTGCTGAAAACCGTTCGACCAGTCAGTCTGTTCGCTGGAGAATAGGAATGTTTCCATTGATTTGTAATTGAAGAGGAAGGACACATATATGCCTGCTGTGTGGTCGCCCTCTGCCGTTCGGCGCAGCGTTTTGTCAACCATCAGTCGTGTTGGGTTATCGGCAGAAAGACTATACCGGGTGACAAGCTCAAGCGTGCCGCGGCGCGCATAGGCAGTGAAAACGGCTACATCGTCTTCAACACTAACGTCGACTTTATAGACATCCAGCGTTGCCCTGCGATCGCCGCCGAGTAAATCCTGTGTGGATACAAACTGATCATCGGCGCGACCGCAAAAGCCTAGATCGATTAACACGCCGCCTTTGGTGGAAAGGTCACTTTCATGATCAAGGTCAGAAAAGGTCGCACAAATAGTACCGTTGGATATATGCCAATCGCCCAAGCCACCAATAGCATCCGGCCCGCTTTGCTGAAGCTCTTCAATATTTTGTGGCGTCATCTGCTGTGCGGAAACATCTGCCCGCACGGCTGCGTTAACGAAGAAGAGGAGTATTACGGAGGCGAATTGCAGGCATTTCATGGTCATTTGCTTTCGCTAAGCTAGGTGTTTGAACTGGCTTCTAGAGTTGATGCGCCCAAAGTGTGTCTGATCAGGTCTGGGCATTTCTGATCAGGCCAAGGCGTGTCTGATTAGAAATGACTATAGCTTTGTTGCCTCAAAAGGCCAGCTACTGACTTTTTTGTTCATAGTGGCGCGGACTGCCATCCCCTTCTTTAGTCCGTTCACCTTGCGCGTTGGCCTCTTCAGGCTTCGGGAGGTTCACTTGCTCTGACTGTTGTTGAAGGGTGCCTTCTCGTAAAACCAATAAACGGCATCAGTCCCTAAAAATGGTCTTGGCCGACACAGCGTTGAGGAAACCGGCATGTTTAAGCATTATATTACCACCGCCTTTCGCGTGATCATAAAGAACCGGCTCTACTCAATTGTAAATTTGGGCGGCTTGTCGCTGGGCCTGGCGGGTGCGATGTTGATCTCCCTCCTTATCAACGACGAAACCTCGTACGATACCTTTTGGCCCGGTGTAGAGGATATTTACCGGCTGAACACCACGGTAACGCAGGCAGACGGTACAGTGCGGCGCACGGGGCAAGGCGCGATGCTTGCCAAAGAAGCCTTGCTTGCGAATTTTCCCGATGAAATTATAGCCGCCTCTTACACCTTTGAAGGGCTCGGCAGGCCGATCACTGTGGACGATAAATTATTCACCGCACGGCTGAGTTTTGTAGAGCAGGACTTCACAAAAATTTACCAACTGGATTACGTGGAAGGCAGCCAGGAAACTGCCGTTACAGGCCCGAATAGTGCCGCGCTTAGCGAGACATCCGCCTACACGTATTTCGGCGAAGGCCCGTATCTAGGCAAGACATTCAGGGCGGCGAGCCTGGGCAGGGACTTCGTTGTCACCGCCGTATTCAAGGATGTGCCCACCAACAGCGGCCATGTGCTTGAGGTCATCACTGAATTTCAGCTTGAGGACTGGACCGAAGGCATGCAGGCAGGCATGACAGGAAATTGGAATTATCTGCTGGGTGAAGTGAACCTGCGGTTGGCGCCGGGCGTGGACCCTCGGGCGCTCGAAGCCCGGTTCCCTGCATTTCTTGATCGCGTTGCAACAGAGCTGCCTCGGTTCCCTGACATGAAAGCCAGCGAGGTCTTTACCTATACGCTTGGTAATATCCGCGATGTGCATCTTTCGCAGTTCTCAGGCTTTCAGTCGAATGCCGTTAGTCCAGCACTACTCTGGGCCATTGGAGCGCTTGCGGTGGTGATTGTAGGCGTTGCTTGCGTCAATTTTGTAAATCTTTCTTTGGCGCAGGCATTGAAACGCCAGCGCGAAGTTGCGCTTCGCAAAGTGCTGGGCGGCGCACGTCACCAGCTGATCACGCAGTATCTTGGTGAGGCGGTGGCTTTGTCCCTGCTGGCGCTGCTTGCAGCCCTTGTAATGGTTGATTTTGCCATGCCTTGGTTTGAGACCTTGGTGGTGCATGAAATATCCGTTGATATTTACGCGCCGTCGTCAATCCTTGCCTTTACGGGGCTCGCGGTTGGCCTCGGTCTTGTCGCGGGGCTTTACCCTGCCGTGGTTCTGTCCTCAAGCCGGCCAAGCAGTATTCTTGGCGGCGGGCGCGGCAGTATCGGCGCGGGCGGCAAGCTTAATCAGGTGCTGGTCATCTTCCAGTTCACGGTTTCGATCGCGCTGATCATCGCAACACTCGTGATCAACCGGCAAATCAGCTACTCGGAAAGCCTTGATACAGGCTTCGAGCGGGACGGCTTAGTAAGCATCGTTATAGGTACCGGCGAAGGTATGTTCCCTAATTCTGAAGTGTTCCAGCAGCGGTTGGATAACCTGCCTGATGTGCAGATGGTGTCCCGTGCGCGCGGCTTGCCAGTGCAGAGCCGTTTGCAGAAAGTGGAAATGATCCCCACGGCTTTTGAAGCAACTGGCCCGGTTGAAGTGGGCATCATGGGCGCGGGCTATGACTATTTCTCTGTACTCGGTGTGCCGATTATAGCAGGGCGGGAGCACGGCGAGGCCTACGGTGCTGAGGAAAACACGCTGGTGATCAGCCAATCCGCCGTGAAGGCGTTCGGGTATGCAAATGCTGACGCAGCAATAGGGCAGGCGCTTAAACTGCGCGGCGATACTTATACGATTGTCGGCGTTGTTGGTGACTTGCGTTTGGTATCGTCAAAAGACGTCACGCCGCCGATGGCTTATTACGTAGATCTGGAGTTTTCCTTTGCCTTAACGGCGCGTGTCAACACTGTGTCAGCTTCCACCTTCACCCGTGATTTGGGCGCACTGTGGCAGGAATTCTACCCCGACCGCACCATGACCATAACCTACGTCGACGAAGCACTTTCGGGCTTGTACCGGCGAGATAAGCTGACGCAGGAAATGCTGAGTACTTTCTCCGGTCTCGCCCTTTTTGTCTCTGCGCTGGGGTTGTTCGGATTGGCGGCATTCAACGCGGAACGGCGTACCAAAGAAATTGGCCTACGGAAGGTCTTGGGCGCAAATGTATTTGGCATTGTGCGGTTGATGATCTGGCAATTCTCAAAACCTGTGCTGCTGGCCAACCTCATTGCATGGCCGCTGGTTTATTACTTCATGGATCAGTGGCTGAAGGGCTTTGCTGAGCGCATCGATTTGAGCCTGTGGATTTTTGCAGCCGCGGGCAGCGCGGTGTTGATGCTGTCGTGGGTTACGGTGATGGGCCACGCGGTGCGGGTTGCACGGCGAACTCCGGTCACGTCCTTGCGCCACGATTGAGGGCGAAACGCCGTCTCTATCGAATCGTTAGATAAGGTTGGCGATTCGAACCGTGCGGCGTATTTGAACAGGACGTAAGTAAATATACGCTCCCGACACAGTATAATTAAGCTGTTTGAGGCGCAAAAACCCGTTCCCGTAAACTTTAGTGAAAGAATGGCAAACAGTTGCAGATGATACTTGTCGTTTTCCTGAGAATGCCTATGGTCATGGCCAACTAGGGGGTGAAGGCTGCATACGTTAGGCTTTTACCGGTTCAGTATCAGGGAGAATACGGGATGTTTCGTCGTACTATCGTCGCTGTAGCTGCTATTGCCACACTTGCTGGCACCGCAGTCTTTGCGCAGACAATTCAACAAACCAAACAGCCATTTGATGATAAGTTTCGTCAACTGGATGAGGCACTGCCAACACCAAACAGCTACCGCACAGCGGGCGGCGAACCGGGGCATGCTTACTGGCAGCAAAAAGTTGATTATAAAATCAACGTTACCTTGGATGAGGCTAATCGCCGCATCTCTGGTTCTGAAACCATTACCTACACCAATAATTCGCCTGACACGCTGAAGTTCCTTTGGTTGCAGCTTGACCAAAACCGTTTCCGCACCGATAGCATGGCGGAATTGACAACAACGTTCCGCGGTACGCCAAACGGTAACCCTGGTGTTGCAACGGGTGACGGCGGCGCACCAATGCGCATGAGCCTAGGCCAATTGCGCCGCTTGCAGGCTATGCAAGATGTGCCGTTGGGCTATGATATTAAATCAGTGAAAGCCAAAGGCGGCGCTGATCTGAAAGCCACAATCGTTGGCACCAATATGCGGATCGATCTGGCTAAGCCACTTAAGCCTGGCGCAAGCACAGAATTTTCGATCGACTACGCATACAATATCCTTGAATCAAATGCTGTAGGCGGGCGCTCTGGTTACGAGCATTTCCCGAAGGATGCACGTGAAGGCGGCAATGATATTTTCTTGCTGGCTCAGTGGTTCCCACGCTTGCACGCTTATACAGATTACGAAGCATGGACCAACAAAGAGTTCATGGGTGGTGGTGAGTTCACGCTAGAATTCGGCGACTATGATGTGAAGATGACGGTTCCTGCAGACCATATCGTATCCTCAACAGGTACGCTAAAGAATGCCAAGAAGGTTCTAACATCTGAGCAGCGCAAGCGTCTTAAAGAAGCTGAAACTGCCAAACGTCCTGTGTTCATTGTGTCACTGGCTGAAGCGCTAGAGAACGAAAAAGAAGGCACAGACGAAACCAAAACATGGCACTTCACTGCGGCTAACGTCCGTGATTTCGCCTGGGCTACATCGCGCAAATTTGCGTGGGACGCCAAAGGTTACAATCAGGGCGGTAAAGTTCGGCCGCTGGTTATGGCGATGTCTTTCTTCCCGAAAGAAGGCGGCGAGCTGTGGCGCAAATATTCTACTGAAAGCGTGATCCATACGATGGAGGTTTATAGCCGCTTCTCGTTTGATTACCCTTATGAAGTTGCGATTTCTGTGAACGGCCCTGTGGGCGGCATGGAATATCCGATGATCACTTTCAACGGCCCACGCGAAACCATCCATGATGATGGCACGCAGACTTACACACAGGCAACCAAGCGTTTCCTTATCGGTGTTGTGATCCACGAAGTTGGCCATACATACTTCCCAATGATCGTGAACTCTGACGAGCGTCAGTGGACATGGATGGATGAAGGCCTGAATAGTTTCCTTGACGGCGTTGCTGGCCGCGAATGGGATCCAACCATTCCTTGGGGCGTTGAGCCACGCGACGTAACGGGTTACATGAAAAGCCAGTTCCAGGTTCCTATCATGACCAACTCTGAAAGCATTCGTCGCTTTGGCCCGAACGCTTATACCAAGCCTGCTGCTGCGCTTAATATCCTGCGCGAAACCATTCTTGGCCGTGAGCTGTTTGATTTTGCTTTCCGCGAGTATGCACAGCGCTGGATGTTCAAACGTCCAACACCAAGTGATTTCTTCCGCACTATGGAAGAAGCATCAGGCGTTGACCTTGATTGGTTCTGGCGTGGTTGGTTCTATTCAACAGACCATGTTGATGTATCCCTCGACCGTATTTCAAAGCTTGAAATGAAAACCGGCAACCCGGATATCGATTACAGTGCCGCGCGCGATGCTGAAAACGGCAAAGCTCAGTCGCTTACCGTTCTCCGCAATGCTGAAATTGGCACTCTGTGGATAGACCGCAACAAAGACGTATCTGATTTCTACGACACCAATGACCGCTTTACGGTTACCAATAAAGAGCGCAACAAATACAACGGCTTCCTCAAAGGCCTCAAGCCTTGGGAAAAACGTGTATTCGAGCGCGCGGTTAGTGACGGCAAGAACTATTATGTTCTTGAGTTCTCTAACAAAGGTGGCCTTGTAATGCCGATTATCCTTGGCCTTACATATGCTGACGGCAGCACAGAGAAAATGTATCTGCCTGCTGAGATCTGGCGCAGAACACCAAATGCTGTTCGTAAACTTCTTGTCCTTGATAAAGAGCTTACAAGCGTGGTGGTTGACCCTGATCTGGAAACAGCTGACGTGAACGTTGATAACAACGCTTACCCACGCCGTATTGTGGCTAGCCGTGTTGAAGCCTTCAAGCGCGCTGGTGGCGGTAATGGTTATGTACGCCGTGATATTATGCACGACAGCACAACCAAGCTGAAGTCAGACAAAGATGATGAGAAGAAAGACAAGAAAGACGGCGACGATAGCTAATGCCACGTTTTCTTACATTTCTTATAGCAATGCTAATAGCGGGTGCCATTTTGGCGCCCGCTTCTGCACCCACCTTTGCTCACGAGCAGAAAACAGCGATTACCAAAATCCTGTTCAACCCGCGTACTGGCAACCTTGAAGTAGCGCACCGTTTTCTAGTGCATGATGCTGAACACGCCGTACGCATGATTTTTGGTACAGACGCTGATATCCTTGCCAAGGATGAAACCCAGCTAACGTTTGCCACCTATGTGACCGACCGTTTTAAAATCGCGCATCCCGACGGTACGCCGATTGTACTGGGCCTTGTTGGCTTTGAGCTAGAGGGCCGTTTTTTCTGGGTTTACCAGGAAACCGAAACACCGCCTAAATTGACCGGCCTAATCATCAAGCACGGCGCCTTGCGCGAGCTGTGGCCCAGCCAAACCAACACCGTAAATGTTGAAGGCAAAGGCGGCGTAAAAACCGCGACTTTCGAAGGTTCAGTAGAGCTGCTAATAGTGGATTTCAGCGAGCCAGAATAGTTTACGATTGGGTCTTGTTTCGGCTCGCCCGTTATTCCAGTTCGGCGGTGATGCGGTACGCGTCATGGAGCTGCCCGGCGCTGCCGATGCCCACTTTCAGGTCCTGCAAAATGCCGTCCTTGAGGCTGTAAACCCAGCCGTGCACTTTCAAGCTTTTACCTTCCCGCCACGCGTTTTGCACAATGGATGTTTTGGCAACATTCCGCACTTGCGCACTTACATTCAGTTCGCACAGCAAATTGGCACGGTCTTCTGGATCTGGCAGGGCCGTGATCCTGTCGTAGTTTAGGCGGTAAATGTCTTTGATGTGGGCCAGCCAATTGTCGATCTGCCCGTGGTCTTTTTTCTCCATCGCAGCATTGATGCCGCCGCAGCCATAGTGGCCGGTGACAATGATATGCTCAACGTCCAGCACTTCAACCGCATACTGAATAACCGCGAGACAGTTTAGGTCGCTGTGCGGCACCACATTGGCGATGTTGCGGTGAACGAACATCTCACCGGGCTTCAGGCCAACAATTTCGGCGGCAGGCACGCGGCTGTCGGAACAGCCGATCCACAGGTATTTTGGTTGTTGCTGGTCACACAAATCAGTGAAAAACTGCTCGTCGGCGTCGACCATAGACTTGGCCCAGGACCGGTTCAGTTTAAGAAGATCGTCAAGGTCATTATCGCTCATGGGTGTCTTCTTTCTGGGTTGGCTCTACAAAGTAAATATGGAGAGCAATACAATCGAGCTGTGTGGGTCAATTAACCTGTGGTAAGTGCGTCTTGGTTTTTAATCAATTATTGGCTTGCGAGTGGATCAACTATGGCAGTGAGCGCGTTCTGTAGTTGATCAAAGTTTGAGTTGAGGCATCCATGATACAATCGTTTGGACCTATTGCCTTTAATGCCCTCCAACCATAAGAGCGAGCCATCCATACATATTTCCTCGATGATTTCGTCAGATTTCGCATCTTCATATTCTCGATGGAAGGGTAGGTCGGTTTGGTTTAATGTCCAAAAATTAGATTGATCAACGAGGTTAATTAGTTTCTCTGTGGCTAACCTATCTAGATTAATTATGGATTGTCGGATCAATTTCCCTGTCTCACTGCGTAAACAACAGTCTGTTTCAGCAAAGCGTAGGCTTGCTGTTCCTGAAGGTGAAACGGTTAACCTAAAAACATGAGCATATTCAAAAGACGGAAGAACCGTGAGCCTATAAACTTGGGCGTCGACCTCTAGGTCATTGAGTTCTCTCTCCTGCAAACCTTGCAAGACTTCCTCTACGTCTGGGCGATAATTTTGAGGGTCTTCACCACCGAGAGTTAAAAGTGGGCTGCCTTCATCTGGAAGTATTCCGCCAAGGATCAATCCTGTAATTAAGCCAAATTTTTTGACAGTTTTCCCAATGAGCACCACACTTATTCCCAGCTAAAGGGCTTGTAGGTTGGGAAGGTAAGCTCGCTGCTGGCATCCGCGGTCTTTGCTTCAGCGCGCAAGGCCGTTAGGTCTCGGGTGATCTGGTAGCGGAAGCGGCTCAGCTCTTTCCACAGCGCGTTGAAGTTATCAGGTCGGTCACTGCGCGGCATTTCCACCATGGGGCCGATCAGGGCGAAGGCTGTGTATATGCGCTTAGACTGTTCTTCTTCGAACGCGTCGACTTGCGCCAACAGTGCTAGTACAGCTTCGTTTTCAGGTTCGGGTGCTGGCGTGTCGCCGCGTGCGGCCATCTCAGCGAAATAATTCACCGTTTCTTCCACGCTAATGCTGTAGGCATCGCGCCACTGGTATAGTTTTGATTTATTGATCAGGGTTTCTGTCTTTGGGTCGACGATAAGCACTGTCGGTGTGCCGTAAATAACCTGTTCTCCGAACCGTTGGATCACGGCTGATACATGCTCAAGCCCGCCCACATCAACCAGCAGGGTCACGTATTTTTCATCCAGTAATGGCTTCAGCGCATCGTCATCCAAGCGCGCAACCAGTGACTGGCTGTCATGGCACCAATTTGCGCCCATGATGATAAGGCCGAGCTTGCCGCTCTCCGAAGCCCGCAGCAGCGTTGCGTCCACATCCGCCATTACATTCGCCGTAGGTTGGAAGGGTGTTGGCCGCTCGCCGCCTAAAATACCATTTTTAATCAGCAGTGCAGTGGTAATCGAAAGCAACGCCAATATCAGCGATATGACGAAGGCAATTCTTACTGGCCGTGATCTGGCAATTTCCACTGAAGGCTCCCGATTTATTCGCGCTGAGGCATCTACATTACTTGAAAGTATTCCTAGCCGCTATGTTGGTTCCCGTCCAGCGGTGCGTGTTTATGGCTTTTAAAAGCCGTAGCTTACGCCGACCCGGGCGATGGTGTCGGTGGCGGCGCGACCGGCGGGGGCGTCTTGGTCGTAAAGCACATCGAAGGATATTTTGCTGGAAAGTGATTTGATGATTTTAAACTGCAGGGCGGCCTTGTTTTCGAAAATTGTTCTGCCGCCAAAATAAGCGCTGGCGACGTTAGAGAACTTTGTTGTTTCCGAAATTTGAAACTCAGTCGTGGTACGGACAAAGGCGGAGAAATCACTTTCGTAATCAGCACCTTCGAAGTTCTTGGAGAAAATTACGCTGGGCGCTGCCTCTACGGTAAGCTTTAATTTTTCGTCATCGAAAATATGGTAACCAATACCAGCTGCCACAGCGATACGCTCGCGAAAGGCACCGAACTTGTTGCTCTCGTACGATGCATCGCCTGAGAAGAAGGTGCGCTCTGATAAGCTGTAAGCCAAGTTATAAGCCGCGCCGTAGCGTTCGCGGTCAGAAAGGCCATTGCTTCTGTTAAAATCAGCAAAACCTGTGACCGTGTGTTTCACCGGGCCTTCAGCGTAGATCAGTTTGCCGCCAATCCCGAAGGAGGTCTGGCTGCTGTTGCCTGAGGTGATCAGCGCGTTGATGTCAGTAGTGCCTGACCACGGGCTTTTGGCGTCTGTGTCGGCGGCATCGTCAGCTACTAAGGGCGCTGAAGTGAAAGCGATTGCTGCAGCCAGCGCGCAGGCTTTAAACGGGCTATTCATTATAAATCTCTCAAATAATATAGGCATCAGGCAAAATGCGCCTTCAATTTGGGCGCTATGTAGCATTCTTATAAGGATTGGGCCAGCCTCTACGCTATAGCGCACTGTTTCAACCTTTGCATATCAGATATCTGGCGAGCTGTAGTATGCTGGAGTTGCTGAAAGCCACCGCTGCCGCCAAGCAGGGCTGCGGCGAAACGACACGCTTTTAAATCTGCATTTAATATCCATCTTTGTTGTATAATGTAGGAAGCGGCTATTGTTAGGAATAAGCCGCAGTGATGCGAGGAGCCAGATATGACCACCCCGACAAATGACAACACTTTGGCAGACGACCTAAATTTGGACTTGCACCATAAGCCCGACGGCTTCGGTGACCATGTGGCCCTCGCCTTTGTTAAATTACTGCGTTTCTTAGCCGATACGTTTTTTGCCAAGCGTTACGGTCACCGGGCGATTGTGCTGGAAACAGTTGCCGCAGTGCCGGGTATGGTAGGTGGCTTGTTGCAGCACCTAAAATGCCTGCGCCAAATCAGGGATGATCAAGGCTGGATCAAAGAGATGCTGGATGAAGCGGAAAATGAGCGCATGCATTTGATGACGTTTATCCAAGTTGCCAACCCAACGTTTTTTGAACGCGTGGTGGTGATGGGCACGCAAATGGTTTTCTATAATTTCTATTTCTTCCTCTATCTGTTTGCCACCAAAACAGCGCACCGGGTTGTTGGTTACTTTGAGGAAGAGGCCGTCATCAGCTATACGCACTATCTGGCTGAAATTGACGCCGGACGGCATGAAAACGTTGCAGCGCCGCAGATCGCAATAGATTATTGGAACCTTGCGGCAGACGCTACCTTGCGGGATGTGATTGTTGTGGTGCGGGCAGACGAAGTAGGCCACCGGGACAGAAACCATTATTTCGCAGATACCCTAACTCGTGGTGAGCGCCCAGTAGGTGCGGTGCACCAGGAATAATTAAGACACAAATGCTAGGGACGATATGACTAACGCGTACGGAGGAAACAACATGACCGAGACCCACAAAGCCCAGATGCCAGAAGGAATTGCGCCTTACAAGCGGACGCAAACCTTTAGCAAAATGACAGTGCCAAACGGTTTGACCAAGGATCACGCCACCAAAGAAGGCGTATGGGGGATGATCAATGTAATAGCAGGTGAGTTGGTTTATACCGTGCCAGGTGCCGGCACTAAGCTAACGCTTGCGGAAGGTGATACAGCGGTAATTGAACCGACGGTCCTTCATAATGTGGCACTGAATGCAGAAGCCCAGTTCTTTGTGGAGTTTTGGCGGTAACGCCTGGGATAGCAATAGGAACTGGGATATATGATTGAAATGGGGCTGCTTTTGCGGCCCTTTTTGGTGCCGGGGTGGCACGCCGCCGCATGGTTTCCTTACGCAAACCTTAGATCACCTTCGGCACGGGCAAGAATTTTTTGGTTCATTTTCCGCGCCTGATAGGCTTTAAAAGCGGGACAGATGATCTAGCTATTGGCTTGAACAGCCTTCTTGCCGCCCTTTTCCAACTATCGGAGCTTTCTATGCAGTCTTTCCTTCCGCCGCACCGCACCCTTATGGGCCCGGGCCCGTCTGACGTTTCCGACCGCATATTGCAGGCAATGGCGCGGCCAACAATTGGCCACTTGGACCCTGAATTCCAACGGATGATGGAAGAAATTAAAACAGGCCTGAAAGCGCTGTTTCAAACTGAAAACCGGCTGACCTTCCCTGTATCGGCGCCGGGTTCTGCAGGTATGGAAACATGTTTCCATAATCTGGTGGAAGAGGGTGATACTGTCCTTGTTGTACGGAACGGCGTGTTCGGTGATCGTATGCGCGAAAATGTTGTGCGCGCAGGCGGGACTGCGGTTCTTGTTGATGCTGAATGGGGCACTGCGCCGGATCTTGCTTTGATTGAAGCCGCGCTCAAGGCAAACGCTGAAATCAGCATCGTTGCCTTTGTACACGCTGAAACATCAACAGGTGTGCTGGCGGACGCGGCTGGCATATGTGCGCTGGCGCAGAAGCATGATTGCCTGACAATAATGGATGCTGTTACCAGCCTCGGCGGTGTGCCTGTACTTGTGGACGAATGGGCTGTGGACGCTGTTTATTCCGGCTCACAAAAATGCCTGTCCTGTACGCCCGGTCTGTCGCCCGTTTCTTTCTCTGAAAAGGCGCTCGACCGTGTTCGTGCACGGAAAACACCGGTGCGCAGTTGGTTCCTTGATCTCACCTTGGTGATGAATTATTGGGACGGCGAAGGCGGCCGAAGTTATCACCACACTGCGCCTGTGAACGCACTATACGGTTTCCATGAAGCGCTGGTTATGATTTTCGAAGAAGGGCTTGATGCCTCGCTTGAACGCCACGCGAAAACCCATACGGCGTTGGCGGCTGGCCTTCAGTCCATGGGGCTTAGTTTCTTGGTTGATGCCGATGTGCGCTTGCCGCAGTTAAACACAGTAGTGGTACCTGAAGGTGTGGACGAAGCGTCGATCCGCAGCCATTTGCTGTCAGCGTATGATCTTGAGATTGGCGCGGGCCTTGGCCCTCTCGCCGGTAAGGTTTGGCGCATTGGCTTGATGGGTTCAAGTGCCAAGATGGCAAATGTTGAGCTGTGTCTGACTGCGCTGGCAGATGCCTTTAACCGGAACCAATATAAGGCCGACGGCAAGGCAGCAGTAGCTGCCGCACAGGCTGCTTTTGCAGCCTAATTGCTGGGCATTGTAGGAGTGTCCTCAGCGACCTTAAATAACAAAAGAGCAAGTGCTGCGGTGTGCAGTACTTGCTCTTTTTATATGTGGTTGGGTTTGGACGGATCCCGGGCTTGCCGAGCGGTCAATCTGTATGCTGATCGGGACAACTTGATCCAGCCGTTCGTTGCTGTCGGCGACGCTACCGGCAAGCGAATATGAAGCAGTGCCACTCGCGGTCTGTAAAGCGGCAAGCTCAGCTGCGCCCGATTATCCAAACTATCCAAAATCCTGTAGTCCCTGACGAAGAAATCTCTTCGCATTCCTTCAGCTCTCCGGCATTCAGGTAGGGCCATGTACAAGGGTGGGTATTTCCCAGCACAAGGGCGATGAGCATAGCTTGGCCATGTACGAAAACACGTCCTTTCAGTATGATTAGTCGTTGATCGCGCGGCTTTTTGCAGTGCTCACTTACATCTTTGGTTTAAAAACCTGTTCAGCAACCATTATATATTTGAATACACTCGCAGCTGCCGCTAGGGTTTTTTACGCTTTGGGCTAAAGCAAAAAGAAACCTTGGGAGGGAATGCAAGTGCCAACAAATACTTCACGGAAACACATTTTAGCGGGCTTATTCGCCAGCAGCTTACTGATTGCGCCAGCACTGGCCGCACAGGATTATGCGCCGAACAAAGGGCCGGATGGGGCTAATACCTTTGAAAAATGGGTAGAGCCGCCTGTTTCCACATGGGCGGATGACAAAAAAAGTGAAAAGGCTGATAAGAAAAAGGACAAGAAAAAGGGCCTACCGCTAAAGGGTGAGCGCACTGTCGAGTTTGAGACAGATGAAGTGACATGGATGTCGCTTGATATCTCGCCAGACGGTAGCACCATTATTTTTGAACTGCTGGGCGATATCTACACAATGCCTGTAGAGGGCGGCGAAGCAAAAGTGCTGATCAGCGGCATGGCGTTCCAAAGCCAGCCAGCTTATTCGCCGGACGGATCGCAGATCGCGTACCTGTCAGATAAAGACGGTTCGGAAAACCTGTATATCGCAAATGCGGACGGCAGCAAGCCGAAGAAATTATCAGGCATGAGCAAGGGCGAGGGCATGAGCCCAGCCTGGTCTGCGGACGGTGACTATGTGTTTATTTCGCAGCTCACTAACGGTATCGGCGCGAATGAGATCTGGATGTACCACAAGCTTGGCGGCAAGGGCGTGCGGATTACTAACTCTAAACCTAACGGGGCGGCTACACCGCGGAGGCAACAGCCAAACGCGCAAGGCGTTTCGGTATCGGCTGATGGTCGCTACCTTTATTACGCCACACGGCAGGGCGGCTTTGGTTATAATATGACGAGCTTCCCGTGGCGTGTTGTCCGCAGGGATATGCAAGAAGGCACCACCGATACCATTGTAACCGCATACGGCGGCGCAGTGCGACCGCAGGTTTCACCAGACGGAAAATCGCTGGTGTACGGAACGCGGTTTGAGACCGATACGGGCTTCCGGGTGCGGAACCTGGAAACAGGCGAGGACCGCTGGCTTGCTTACCCGATCACACGGGATGATCAGGAATCGCGGGCCACGCGAGATCTGCTGCCCGCTTACAGCTTCACGCCAGACGGCAGTGCCATCATCACAACAAGTGGTGGCAAGATTGAGCGCATTGCGCTGGCCGACGGCGCACGTACCGCAATTCCCTTCACGGCGAAAGTGAAGATGGAAGTAGGGCCAAACCTGATCAACCAGATCAAAGACCCGGAAGGCCCGGTCGTTGCGCGGATGATCCAAAAGCCTGTGTTGTCGCCTAGCGGTAACTCAGTGGTGTTCTCGTCGCTGGGTGAGTTGTATTCGATGAATTTGACAGAAGGCGCCAAGCCTACGAAAATTGAGCGGGCGGGCACGAATGTGTTTCAGCCAAACTGGTCAAACGATGGGCGTTACCTAACATTTGTAAGCTGGACATCTGAAGGCGGTCACGTTTGGCGCATGCGGTCAGACGGCAGATCAAAGCCTGTCCAGATCAGTAAAGTTTCTGGATATTACAGCGAACCAACTTTCACCCCGAAGGGCGACGAGATCGTTGCTATTCGCGCATCAAATTACCAGTTCAACGAAGGCAATGCAGGCGCGCAAAGCGACCTTGTTGCGCTCAATATAAAATCAGGCGCACCGCGAGTGATCTTGCCGGGCAGTAATTTCGGCTCCATTCACTTCGGTGATGCGGATGACAGGGTTTATCTGTATGCGGGCGCGGGCGGTGTTATCTCTGTGCGGCTCGACGGAACCGACAGACGCGAGCACCTTAAAGTAACAGGTGCTGGATTTTATTCAGCAACTAAACCTGTGCCGGCGCGGGATGTTAGGCTTAGCCCTAACGGCAAATATGCACTTGCCCGTTCGCAAGAACAGCTACACGTGATTGCTGTGCCTACTACGGGGCGCACAGCAACAACGGTGAATGTATCTGGGCCTGCTGTGCCGCTGAACACACTGTCAGACTACGGGGTTGATTATTTCGACTGGTCGAAAGACGGCAAAAGCGTCATTTGGTCTGTTGGCAGCACTGTTTTCACACAGAATCTTGCTGATGTGGAATGGGTGAAGCCGGAAAAGGACGAAGACGAGGAAAAAGAAGGCGAAGACGGTGACGACAAAGACGCGATGAATGCTGAAGGTGACGCGTCTGCTGAAGACGAAATGGCTGAGGACGATGAAGCCAAAGACGCCGATGCCAAAGATGATGATGCTGAAAAAGCTGAGGAAGAGAAAAAAGAAGAACCTAAGGCCTATAAAAGCTTCAAGGCAGATGTGATCGTTCCGCGGGATAACCCGGAAGGTGTAATCCTGCTGCAAGGTGCAACAGTGATCACGATGGGTGCGCAAGGCACTATTGAGAATGCTGACCTGCTGGTAAAAGACGGCAAGTTTGTTGCTGTTGGCAAGAAAGGCAGCCTTGATGTGCCGCGCGGTGCTGAAAAACGCGATATGTCTGGCAAGTTTATCACGCCTGGTTTTGTTGATACCCACGGCCACTGGCGTAACTGGAGCCGCAGTGAGGTGATTGAAGAGCATTTCTGGCCCTTCCTCGCCAACGTTGCGTTCGGGGTAACCAGCGGCCTTGATGTGCAAACCAGCACAACTGATATCTTTGTGTATCAGGATATGGTCGAGGCGGGGCGGATGATCGGCCTGCGGGCTTGGTCTACGGGCCCAGGCGTCTTCTCAGATACCGCAATCGATTCCAAAGAAACCGCAGTGAAGGTGCTGACGCGCTATAAAGAGCATTACCGCACCAAAAACATTAAGGCCTATATTACTGGTAACAGGAAAAGACGGCAGTATATCATTCAAGCGGCGAAGGAAGTGGGCATTATGCCAACAACCGAAGGCGGTTTGGATGCTAAGTTAGACTTAACGCATATGATTGACGGTTTTGCTGGTAACGAGCATAACCTGCCGATTATTCCACTGTATAAAGATACAGTCCAACTGGCAGCGCAAACCGGCATCGGCTACACGCCGACCTTGCTGGTTACTTACGGTGGCCCGTGGGGTGAGAACTTCTTCTATACCACAACCAAGCCGCATGACGATGTTAAGATGAACCGCTTTATGCCGCACAGTATCCTTGATCAGTCAACCAAACGTAGGCCTTGGTTTAGCCCTGAAGAGTATGCTTTCACGCGGGTGGCGGACAGTGCGATCAAGATCCAGCGCGCAGGCGGCAAGGTTGGCGTTGGTAGTCACGGCCAGTTCCAGGGGCTTGGCTACCACTGGGAAATGTGGGCGCTCGGGTCTGGCAACGCAACGCCGATGGAAGTGCTAAAGGCGGCAACGATCGACGGCGCGCATATCATTGGCCACGGCGACGAGATCGGTTCGATTGAGCCCGGTAAGTTTGCTGATTTGGTTATCCTGAATGCCGATCCTCGGATCGACATCAAAAATACAGCTGACATTCACCGGGTGATGATGAATGGCCGCTTGTATGATGACGATACGCTTGAGGAACTTTGGCCACGCCAGAAAACTTTGCCAAAACTCTGGTATCAGGGGCAGGGGCCGGTTAAGAATTAACCAGTCTTGTGATAAAATGACGGAAAGGAGCTGGGTTGCTGGCTCCTTTTTTGTCTGACGATTGTAGTAAAACCATTACCTTTTGGTTGGCCGGACCAAATAAGCCGAGAAATCAGCAGGGGAATTCGATGGCAAAGAGTACGGACGATGAAATGTTCTTGATCAGTAACAAAGAACAATTCGATTGCCTCATGTCTGCCCGCCGCATGGACATTGTGGATCAGTTAGCCAATGTTGGCGCAAAATCCATCAGAGAACTTGCCAAGCTGGTGGGTGCTAAACCTTCCGCTTTGTATCATCATATGGAATTGCTGCAAAAGGTTGGCTTGATTGAGGAGGCCGGGACGCGGGTTGTGAACCGGCGACAAGAGCAGCTTTATAAAACACTTGGCACCAAGCTGAAATACGACTTGCCAATTGAAAAGCCGGAAGCTCGCAATATTTTCAAACGCCTTGGGTCGGCCCAGTGCCGTCAGACAGATCGCGATTTTGCGCGCGGCGTACAAAGCGATAACGTTGTTATTGACGGCCCAGATAAAAACCTTCTGATCTTTCGGCTTGTGGGGGCCCCTGATCAGGAGGCGCTAGCCAAGATTAACAGCCATATTGAAAGCATAGCCGCTTTGATGTGGGAATCTGCAGGGCAGGATAACCCGCTTATCGTGTTGTCTACGATGATGTCCCCTGTTCCGTGCCCAAAAGGCGAAAGTACGACTGAGCCTGAAGACGAGGCGTGAAGACGAGGTCTGAGGATAGGCCTGAGGGCGGGCGCGCGACTGAGCCTGTGGGCTTTGATCAGAAAACAGGTAGGTAACGAAGAAGCGTTTGGGGGCTTATGATGCAGACACTAGAAAAGTTGTTAAAGGATGTTCGGGCTTGCACGCTTTGCGACAGTGCGCTCAGCCACGGTGTTCGGCCTGTGGTACAAGTTAGCGAGCAGGCGCAGATATTGATCGCGGGCCAGGCCCCCGGCAGCAAAGTTCACGCAACGGGTATTCCGTTTGATGACCCTAGCGGCAACCGCCTGCGGGACTGGATGGGCATCGGCAAAAGTGAATTTTATGATCCCGAAAAAATAGCCATATTGCCGATGGGGTTTTGTTATCCCGGCAAAGGTAAATCAGGCGATCTTCCGCCAAGGGCCGAGTGCGCGCCCGCGTGGCGAGAGCAGCTTTTAGCGCAACTCCCAAATTTGAAATTAACGTTGGTAATCGGCCAGTATGCGTTGAAATGGCATATGCCTGATGCTGAGGAGCGTAACCTGACGGAAACCGTTCGTAACTGGCGGGCCTATATGGATAGGGGCTTGCTGCCATTGCCGCACCCAAGCCCCAGAAACAATATTTGGCTTAAGAAAAACCAGTGGTTTGAGGCAGATGTAGTGCCTGCACTGCGCGGCGTAATCGAGTCGGCTTTGGGCTGAGGTTTCGCATTTTCGAAGGTGTACTAGTACAGTTAATACACTGCGCCGTGCAGTTCTTGTTTTGGTGCGATGATTATTTGTACATAATTTATATATAGTAAAAACAACTAGTTATGGCGTAAAATGAGGCATGCTAAGCCTCTTTCTTATCCCCGGCTGAAATTTTCATCCTTGACTAAAGTTCATAGATCACGCAACTGTACTAGTACACGCAGTACAGTTGGTTAGATAAAGATGAGCAAAACAGGCACCGTAAATATTCAAATCGTCACCGGCGACGCACGGCCAATCTTCAAACAGATTGTCGACGGGATACGCATGCAAATTGCCCACGGGGACTTGCAGACAGGCGACAAACTTCCAAGCGTACGGGGCTTGGCAATGCAGCTCACAATCAACGCCAACACTGTGGCTAAGGCCTACGCGGAACTAACCGCGCAGGGCTTGGCAGAGGCCCGGCAGGGTTTGGGTTTATTTGTGGCCGAGCCACGACAGCTTCTGAGCGAGGAAGAGAAAAATAAACGCCTGAACACTGCCATAGAAACTTTTGTGAACGACGTTGTGTATTTGCAGATCCCGGAAGAGGACATCAAAGCGCGGCTCTCGGAGGCACTGACAAAAATAGGGCGGCTCAAGAACACGCCTAAACAAGATAGTTGAGGATAGTAAGATGATGCAAAACTGCATTGAAACAAACGGACTAACCAAAAAGTTCGGCAAGAAGACAGCGCTAAAGGATTTTGACCTGACCGTAGAGTTAGGCGGCATTCACGCAATCGTCGGCAGTAACGGCGCAGGGAAATCCACCCTGTTCCGTTTGCTGCTAGGCGTTACAACACCGACGAGCGGCAGTGCGATGCTGTTGGGCAATGATTGTCAAAGCCTGACGCCAGACGTGCGCGGCAGGGTTGGTTATGTGAACGAAGAGCACACGCTGCCAGCTTGGATGACAGCAGGGTCTGTGAAGAAGTTCCAGCAAAGCTTTTATCCGCAGTGGAACGAGAATATTTACAAATCTGTTGTGGGTTATTTTGATGTTGACCCTAAGCAGAAGGTTTCAGGCCTTTCCCGAGGGGAACGTGCGGGCCTCAATTTGGCGATGGCGCTGGCGCAGTCCCCAAATCTGTTGATTTTGGACGAGCCAACGCTTGGCCTTGATGTGGTCGCGCGCCAATCGTTCCTGGAAGCAGTAATGTTCACGGAAACCGAAGGCAATACCACCATCATTTACTGTTCTCACCAGATGGAAGAGATCGAACGTGTTGCCGATAAGCTGATCATCATGGAAAAGGGCGTGCTGCAGAACAACAGCAGCCCCGATGCCTTTGTAAGCCGTATTTCATACTGGATCGCGGACTTCGGCGGCAAGATGCCAGCTAGAGAGAAAATTCCGGGCTTCTTGTCTGCGCGGGATATTGACGGCATCCACCATGTGATGGTGGCAGACCAGGACAAAAGTTTTGGGTCTGTGCTCACGCAGCTTGGTGCTACAGCCGTTACCCCAAATACAGTAAATCTTGAGAGAGCCGTCAACGCTTTCCTAACCAAAAATCATAATACGCCCGGCAGCATCAATGCCGGCAGCCAAGGGTAGGATTAGTCATGTTTGAATTATATAAAAGCGAGTTTTCGCGTTACAGAAAATGGTCACTGATACTGCTCGGCGCGCTGCTGGGTGTGTTTTTACTTGTCTCAAAACTCAAGCCAATCCTCGAAGGCGATGCGCTCCAGAACTTTGCCTTCACGGCTTTTGCTGTCATGGGCGGCCTGATCTTCGGTGTGGTACAAATGTTGCTGCATAAGCGCACCAACAACTGGACCTATTTGGTCCACCGCCCGCTTTCGGCCCATAAAATATACGCCGCCATTGCAGGCGCAGGATTTACAGTGGTGTTCATTGCTGTGGCGCTGCCGTGGTGGATTATGACAACCAGTCTCGATCTATTTACCAATAATGTGGTTGATAACCGGCACTATGTGTATCCGCTGTTTCTGCTGCTTACGTCGTATATAACGTATCTTATTGGTAGCTTGGTTATTCTGAACCCTAATAAAGGCGTGATCGCCTTACTGATTATGCTCTATGCGGTGCTTGCCCCAGCTCCAGACAGCACGCTGACACAGTTTCTGCCTTCACTAGCGTTCGTGGGTGTGTTTCTTTACCTCAATTTCATGAGCTTTAAACCCGATCTTTCAACCCACACAAAGAAGCCGCTGGCGATTATTCTTATGGCCGTGCCGATGTCGCTTGGGCTGGCGTTCTTGCTCATGCTTTCTACAGCGGTATTTTACCATATTCCGCTATTTATCTTGGATAAGCACCCGGATAATCACCCGGTGAAGGGTTCTTACTCGTACCTATGGGCTGAAGTTACACCAGCTAAGCGGTTGGCCTATGCCCTTGAAGGCAGCGATCATCCAAAAGCGGCCTATTTCATTAAGCAGGTTGAGCTTGCTGACGAAGGCTACATAAGCCCGGATCACTGGACATTCCCGCGCCGCGGCCAGATGTATAATAAAGACCGTCAGTTTGCGCTGCGTGACAGCACAAGCAACACCAGCTGGCAATTCTCACACGACAGCATGCTGCTTGAGGGCCGCAATGTTACCACCCGCCAACGCGTGGGTGTGGTCGGGATGAACGGTTTCCTTGACAGCGCCGATTTGGCTACGTCTGCCGACCGCTTTGACGAAGTCCCTTTCATGGTTGGTGACAAGCTTCTGGCGACGACTAAAGTTATCTACTCGGTGAATTTTGCAGACAGGGTTTTGACGGTTAAATTTAAGCCTGAAGCAGGCGAATATTTTATCAGCCGCCCTCAGCCTAATACCAAGCCGGATTATGCCTCAGTAGCGACCAACAAAAGAACGCTGATATTTGATAAGGCTGAGTTCTTTGACGAAAATATTTTGGTTGTGCCTGAGTACTCACTGCCTCACCCGGTCGATCCTGCAAACATCACTTATTGTTGGACATTCCAATTGGTGGATGGATATCTATTCCTGTGTCACGGCCGCGATTACTTCGGCTTCGGACGCGGCGGTACGGAACTGATCCACGCCAAGCTCGGCGGTACAATGGAAATGATTGCACGGCGTGAATACACGGTAAGAAAGCTGCCATCATGGGTGAATAATTTCAATGATATCGTATCGCCTGCTGCTACGTACTTGAGCGCACCGGTTCTACGTTGGATTGAACCAGCTGAAACAGGGAATTTTACATTCACTGAGCTGCGTGCCCGTGAGTTTGAGCCGTATATCTACGTGTTGATGATTATGTTCCAGATTTTCAGCGTTATCGCAGCTTTCTTGATGGCACGACGTCATAGCCTGAATAAAGCGCAAACCGCCACGTGGCTGGTGCTTACGGCAGCCCTTAGTTTGCCAGCGCTGGTCGCTTTCTTCCTGATGAACCCTTGGCGGGTTGAGAAGGCTGACAGCTAAAGCCCCATGCCAGCGAATACAGTGCGGCCTGCAATGTGCGGGCCGCGCAACCCACTAGACAAATCCGACCACACCGATCCAGATAGAGCCCGCAAAAGGGCCGCCTGAAATACGACAAAAGGATACTAACATGAAACGTTTTGCTCCTGTTGGGCTGCGCATAGCGGCTATTTGCCTAGGCGCCAGCACCGCTTTCAGCGAAAACGCACAAGCCGACGCGCTGGATGATGCCATTATCGCCAGCCAGGCCCGCGCCGAAGCACCGCTCATCTCACGGTCGGTTTTGTTGCGCAGGCAGCAAATACGCATCGTTAAACTTTCGCCTAACGGCCAGATGCTGGCTTATGTGACCGAAAACCGACGCATCCGCCAGCTTTGGATGATGGATACGGTTACCGAGCAGCACCGGCTGCTGTTCTCCACCAAATCGATGGATACGGTTTATTGGTCTGCGGACAGCCGGTATCTTTTTCTGGATACAGACAAAGGCATAAGCGTGGTGCCGATCAGCGATGCCTCTGCCCCAAGCTTTGTGATCAATCTGTCAGAAAAGGATGAGCAGTATTTCGCGGGCCTGGGCGATCAGCATCCGCACGCGATCTATGTATCCCTGAAGGATAAGAATAACGGCGATCACGGGCTGTACCGTGTATTGCCCGACGGCACCCAGCAGTTGCTGTACCGGAGCCCCGTGCGCAACCGCAGTTTCGTACTTGATGCCGACGGCAACGTTGCGTTTATACGCCGCGTGAAAGGCTACGGCTTTGAAGTGATTGACTACCGGGGCGAGACACCCAAGCAGCTGTTAACCTGTAAGGCCGATGATCCTTGCCGGTTGGATACTTATAACGCCGCCACAGGCGTGCTGCACATGCGTGCGCGCTTCGGGCATGACTTAAGCGGCATTTACCGTGTTGATGCTGCAACGGGCGAGAAAACGCGCGTTCACAGTGACCCGAACGGCCAAGTTGATGTTGCCCGTGTGCAGTATGACGCCAAAACCGGCGTGCCGCTCGGCGCCAACTATGTTGGTGATTTTCTGGAAACGGTCGCAATTGGCGATGTGGGGGCTGATGTCTTGAAAGCTGCGTATGCAGCGATCAGTGACCGCAATATTGCGTTCCGGCCAGATGCCGCCTTGAAGCGCTGGCTGATGATCGGCTCAGACCCGTCCCGCGCCTACGATATGTATTACCTATATGATGCAGAGACAGGCACTTTTACCCAGCCCCTTAAAGAGATTTCTGCCAAGTTTCGTGCGGCGCGCCCCCTTGTTGCCAGCAACCATATCGCCAGCCTTGTGCCGGTACATTACAAAGTAAGTGACGGCATGCTGCAGCACGGCTATGTCACCTTGCCGTCTGGCGTTGATCTGGCAAAAGCGCCGATCCTTGTCTATCCGCACGGCGGGCCGTGGGGCCGCGATACCGGCACCTACAGCAGCAGGGTCGCGTTTATGGCAAACCGTGGCTATATCGTTTTTAAACCCAACTTCCGCTCGTCCATCGGCTACGGCAGAAACTATACGATGTCAGCTAACAAGGATTTTGGCGACGGCATTGTGCAGCAGGATATCATCGACGGCTTGAACTATATTTTGTCACGCGGCATCGGTGACGGCAATAATATGGCGGTGGTTGGCCATTCGTTTGGCGGTTTCTCGGTTTTGGGGGCGCTGGCCTTCACGCCTGATCTGTTCAAAGTGGGTGTCGCAGGTGCGCCGCCGGTTGATCTGGTGATGGCGATCAGAAACTTTAAACCTGACGCCACCAACGCCGATGGCCTGCTGCGCCAAGCCGCCTTTTTTGACCTGGCGGTGGACCTGAACGACCCAGAGGACGTGAAACGCCTATCCAGCCAATCGCCAAATGCGCACTGGCAGGAAATTACGAAGCCGCTCTATATTTGGGCCGGCACGCGGGACCCGAAAGTATCGGTTCTCAACGTGCGGGATTATGCCCTGCGGCTGCAGGATGGCGGCAAGCCCTTGATGTTTATGGAACAACCGCGCTCGGGCCACAGCCCACGGGGCGACCTTGCAAAAGAGGCATATTTCTATATGTACGAAAAAGCACTGGCAGACCATTTGGGGGGCCGCATAGAAACGGCATTAAGCCCACAACTGGCCCGCCACCTGCGCCGGATCGTCCAGATTGACGAGAACAAGTTTACGCCGGCGGCGCCTTGATTTGCGGCTCTGGTTTCCTGCTCTGGTTTCGGGGTTTCTAGAAGACAATATATTGCAAAAACCGCGTAATTTTGCTATAAAACAAAGGTTACGCGGCGCATACGCTCTTGCAGCGCTTGCATTGTGTAACTGCGTTGGAGGGTTCGCTTATCACCAAGCGGAGCCTCTGACTGATTCTGGCCCTGATCTTACCTGAGGAACGCAAGCATGTGGTCTCAGCCTCCAATCAGGCAACGGCCGCTAAAAGCGTGCTTTCGCCCATAAAATAGCCCGGAAACACTTGCTTTTTGCGCTATTTTTTGGTATAAGAATGCCGTAGCTTCCACCGCCTGGTGCACGGACACGATCACCCGGGCGCAGTGTGGTCGGAGTGGTAGAAGTCGGGTCTGCCCCAGGATTACGTTACTGGTACATATGCCCGATTCCCGAAGGATGGCCTGAGGTGATATCGCAGAAATCCTTCCTTCGCTAGGGCCCTCGACAGCAATGCCGAGGGCTTTTGCGTGCCGCCTGTTGCGCCCAGCAGCACACCCCCCATCAACCGCATGATTTACCAACTTTAGCCGCAGCCATGGCGGCCCGCCTGCGAGGTATTTGGCGAAACGTAAAAAACAATCCAAACTTGCATCAGGTAATGAAACCGGTACTAATACCGATGTTGCGGCTGACTTCGGTGTGACCGAACAGGCGCTTTACAGATTGTTTGGCTCGCGCAGTGACGCGCAGGCCAAGGCTAGAAAACGGATTGGTGGGTAAAAGATGTTTGAGGCATTTATGCGGAGAACTTGGCAGGACTGGTCCGTTTATATCGTCTGTTTCACTTTTGGAATTGCTGTTGGAACTTTTAGTAGTTGGTTCCACCATGATCTTAGTGATTATCTTGAAAAATGGCAGACCTTTTGGGCGTCGATGATTGCTCTTACAGCAGCAAGTGCTAGCATTTGGACAATGCGTGAAGGCCAACACCGCGCAGAAAAAGTGGCGGCAATGCAGCGATTTGACCCCAAGCGAGAACCCATGCAGGACCTTGCAGATACGCTCACCCGCCGATGTGCGCGAGAAACACTCGTCAATCCAACGTTCAAAGCGCTTATTCCTCGCCGATGCTATGATGATATTCACGAGCTTTCTCGGGCTGAACAATGGCTCAAAAAAGACGAATACGCTCGCTTTGTCAGCGTTTACCACACTGCCAGAAATACTATTCGTAATTGGGTAACTGACTGTCTGGATGAGGGGTTGTTTGTACCATATGATACCGACCAATCTTTCGCTCAGCTCAAAAAGGAAATGGACGCGTGGAACGAAAACAGGCCAACTCAAAAGCCTAACGACTGAGGGCTGGGGGATTTCTGTGAAATGGAGAAGAAGGTAGAAGAATGAACGAAATTGCATTTTTGGTTTCGGTCTCGTAGGTAGTTTAACCATGAAAAACATCTTTCCAAATTTTGTCACCTTAACTTTGGCACTGTCGTTAACCGCGCACGCTTATGCCAATCCGTTAGCCTTGAAATGGACTGGCACTAACCTAGGCACCCAAACCGAATTGGCTGAAGTACAGGCTTCAGTTGAGATAGCTGAGCCTCATAAGCAACTGATGTCAAACCAGTTGCTTGCTGAAATCTATCGCGATGACCAATCCGCCAGATCAGGCAAACGACGACTTAATGCCGACGTTAGAACAGAGGAAGAGGGGCGCCATCTGGTGTTGGAGCTTCTGGCATTTGATAAAGTTAGGACACCTGAAGACAAGTTTTTTGCTGCGCGTATTCTACATCATACGGATATTGTAAATTGCGGATGGCCTAAATCTTTTGGAAAAACGAGGGGTAAATGTAGCAAAAGCCCAGAGAACTATCTGTTGGCACATAATTTAGCTCGGTCTGCATATAACCTAGGATATGAAGCCGCACTTCCTCTTATTCCAAGGTCTATGGATCGGTATTTATATTATACTAAAGGGCATCAAAAATACGGCACATTTGTTATTAGAGATGCTGCCACCGGGAAGTTTGTTTTACCATACATAGATCGCCGTACTGAAGATTCCGAGCGCTTATCGTTGGGTGTGAAACCACTTCAAAAAATATTAGAAAAATATCAAGAATTGCCTGAAACTAATACGGGCAAGCCTTAAGCGGCGAAGAAGTGAAACTGACACCTGAGGGCGAGTTTTAATGAGCGAAAAAAGTAATAAGGAACGCGCACCGACCAATATCGCAGCAATCCTTTGCCTAGCGTGGTTGGCTTGGTACTTCTTTTTCTGATTAACGACTGAGCATGATGAATAGTGATAGGGAGGGAAAAATATGTTGAGCCTTTTTAAGGCGCACCCCTATTGGGGGTCCGCAATCATGGGGGCGCTGATTGCGGTCTTAGCGAACGTGGGGCCTTGGGCAAGTTGGTTCGAAGGAAACATCTGGTTTCTTGGGGTTTTATCGGGCGTGCTCGTTGTTGTGGTAATCAGCAAGGCAAGCCAAGCAAGAAAATCTTCAGAAGACCGTGAGTAGCAGGGTGTCGTGACAACTGAGGACGAATTGGGAGAGTAAAAATGTTCGAGCGACTAGAAAAACTGGTAGGTGAACGCGTGGAGAAGCTCGTCCCTGAGCGTAGCAATAAGTGGATTATTGAGCAGGTCTACAACATACCGATAGTTTTTTTTGTCATAGCATTGCCCGTGTGTGTTTTGGCATTCTGGGACATAAGGAATGGCGTCTATAACGAATGGATATTGGTATTTGTATTTGCGATGCCCCTGCTTACAATATTTCAGCTTTATGCAAATTTCTTGAAAAACAAGACTGACAACTGAGGACGAAACGCGGGGCTGAATTTGTACAATAGCATTGAAAAGTGGGTGGCCAGCCATCTTGGTACCGTTAGCGTGATTTGTATGCTGGCCGGTGTTCTTAACTCGGCGCATACGACCATCCTCTATTTTAAAACGGGTGCTCCCGTTCATGCGCTTTTTTTTTGGTTGATGTTGATAGGGTGCGGGCTCTACATTCATTTGCGCGGCGGAAAACAAACGGCGGCAGAAAGGTCCACACAATGACCAAGAAAAATCTTCTTATTATTGGCCTGCTTTTTGCCGTTGGCGGCGGTGTGGTTGGTTTCAGTTTTTTGAATTGGTTTGGGGCCGAGGTGACAGAGGGCTTTTTTGCCATCCTTAGACCGGTTGCCACCGTTCTAGTTGTTGGCCTTGTGATTTGGGCCTTGGCCGCGCGGCGACGCGAAGAAGAAAGATAGCCTGCCTGCTGTCGTTGTTCCCATCGGTTTCCACCCCTTATGAAGCCGGAAACGCTCTGAAAAACCGCCATTCTGTGCTAGAATAAGCGGTGTTTCGAAAGAGTGAGGTGAAACCATGGGACCGATATATATACTTATCTTTGTGGCCGCGCTGGCCCTAACGGCTGGCGTTTTGTGGAAAGTGACGCACGCCAAGAACGGCGGAAAACACTCCACAGGGGACCACCCTTAAGATCTAAATAAACGATGTTGCCAACGATGCTTCGAAAATATTTTGAGGGCAGCTTGAGGCTGTCTTCTTTGGGTACCAGTTTTGGGTCAAGGCTGTTGGGCTGGCCCTTCGGTTTGCCCGGTCGGCAGCGCCCGCACTCGGCGGTGTCCGGATCCCCCGCAGTTGCCCCAAAAGGAAGAGGCCCCGGAAAGTGAGAGGCTGACAGCAAATATTGGGGCCTAGTCCGCAGCTATCAACCTCTCGACCAAAAGCGCCGGTTAAAGCGCCTCCGGGAGACGAATGTGCTGTAAGGTGGGTACCACAGCACAGCGTCACCCTCGCTTAAGTTAGCGGAACTGTCTGGCAGATGATTGCTAGAATGGATGAATGGCCTGCCGAGCGGGACGAAGCGGCCTTTGAACCCCGCTTGGCAAAGATTTGCGGCAGGGCGGTGCTGCTGGTTTAGCCCTGCATTTCCGAACTTGATAAGATCATATTCACCGATTTCCGGTGTGCTTGGCTAACCGGCGCACGGTAACCGCCTTCCAGCACCAGTTCGTCACCGTCTTTGATGTTGCGCACAAAGGAAACCACTTTGCTGGCATTAACGAAGTAGGACCGGTGGCATTTCAGGAAGCCGTGCGGGGCCAATTGGTCAGATAGCTCGCCAAAGGACGCGCGGTGCAGATACTCTTTGTTTTTGCTGTGCAGGCACACGTAATTGCCAGCGGCTTGGCCCATCACAATCTCAGATGTTTTGATATAGTCAGTACGGCCCATGGATTTAACCGCGATCATGCCTGCTGTCGGGTCAATCGCTTTGCTGCCCGCGGCCTTCAATTGCTGCTCAACGCGCACGCAGGCTTCGTCGAGCACGGTATCGCTGATGGGTTTTACCAGATAATCCGTTGCCGGAAGGCGGTACGCGGTGGCGGCGTGCTCGGCAAAAGCCGTGGCAAAAATTATAATAACCGACGGGAAATCTGAACGCAGCTGCTGCGAAAGCGCAATGCCGCTTTGCCCCGGCATTTCAATATCAAGGAAACATACATTGATGTTGTGACGGGTGATCAGATCCAGCACCAGGGATGGGTCGCAGCAGAACCGTGCTTCCCAACCAGGCCGGGCAGCAAGCTGCAGGGCCATGTCTTCTGCGATCATGGTTTCGTCGTCGACTATAAGCGCGCGCACTGTCATGGGGTTTCCTCTTTTAGGGAATTATTATCTATGTCTTCGCTGTCTATATTTCCGCCGGGTAAGCTCTCACCGGGTATGCTGCCACTTGCAGTGGGGCTTCTCTGCGCGGGGGCAGGAAGAACAATGTCCGCAATATAGCGGTCCTCTTCAATGCGCCACCGGAACGATGCTTTGTCACCGTAGAATTTCTGCAGCCGGAGGTCTGTCAGGCGCTGGCCTTCGCCTGCGTCGCCGCGCGCGGTGCCGGGCCGTACCGTGTTGCAAACCGAGATCACTGTCTCATCCCCTTTAGTGAAGGCGGAGACGGTTAAGCCAAGGTTGCCGGCGCTTGTCATGCCGTGCTTGAAGGCGTTTTCGACAACGGGTTGCAGGATATGGCAGGGCAGCATGGTGCTGCGGGTGTCATTATCGATTTTCCAGGCTACATCAAGCGCAGGGTAGCGGATGGCTTGAAACTTCAGGTATTTCTCAAGAAATATCAGCTCATCATTCAGCGAACACAGCGTGTCCTCTTTGTCGTGTGCGATCGCGCGCAGGATGTCGCTAAGGATGAAAAGACCGTCCACCGCTTCCTTGGTGCGCTCGCGCCGGATAAGCGCGATGATGTTGCTGAGCGCGTTCAACACAAAATGCGAACCCAACCGCTGACGCAGGTGTTTGGTTTGTTCGTTTGAAAGCTCGGCCTCGATGATAGCAATTCTGCCGGTCAGTTCAGCGGCCTCCAGGCGCGCCTTTCTGGTTTTTTCAGCGAACCCATAAGCATATCCAGAGGTCATAAAGGCGGCTTGCAGAATAGTATCCCACAGCATGCCGCCCAATGTGATGCGGGCAATCAGTTGCTCCATCGTCCAGTCGCGGTAGGGTTTAATCGCCACATAAGCGTAGAGGAGACTGGTCAGCATCACCGCGAAAAATACTATTGCAATTATGCGAATTTGCTTGACGCGTTGATCCTTAAGGCTGGCGTTCCTACGCCCTATGGTGAAAACGATAGGGCCGATCAGGGCTGAGGACCCGACAAAAACGAAGTTTGACAAAGCCATAGATAGAAATGCGGCCTCGCGCTCGACGCGAATAGCCTGCAGATAGCCTGCGGTGGCGAATATCAAGGTGTAAACCGCCCATATTATGGCAACGGCAATCAGATGTTGGATAATGGTTTTACGAGGCGGAAAATTCATAGGGGCTACAGAGCTGCGCTGTTTTTACATAATTTATGCACCGACTGTACGCCGCAATGGGGGGGAGGGGGCAACCAAATTGTGCTGAAGGGTTAATTCTTAGGGCTCAGTCGCCTGTTTCAATGCCTGGCCTGTGGCGATGCCGGGAGCCAAGGGGAAGGCATCAAACAACGTAAAAGAAAATAAATACTAATTTACCCTGTATATGTAGGACAGTAATACTAATATTGGACGATTACGTGAAAAATAAGTGAATATTTTTCACGCTAAGAAGGATATACTGATACGTAGAAAATCAGGCGAAATGAGGCGCGTGAAGGGCCCTGCTGTCGCTTAAAAGATTACACGGAGTTATTGGCCTTGTTCAAGAATTTATTCACACATCACCCGGAAACAGTCGGTGAAGGCTATTTTTCGCACATGGCGCACGCCTTCTCCTTCGGGTTTGAAATGCTGGTTGCAAGTATTGCCTGTCTGCTGCACGGTTTTTTCCCGTTCTTGTTTGAGAAAACTGGCAGCAAGGTGATTACCCGCCTGCACCACCGCATGGTGACCCACCGCGACAGTAGAATTATAGATCACGAGACACAAGTGGTTGACTAGACCGTCAGGTCGACCCATTTATCCAACAGATACTATTGGTTTCCGGCCGCAGTTTTTCGCGCCAGCACGATCCGAACGTTCTTTGTTGCTAACCTGTACTGTTGACTGTTTAGAAGTATATTTCCTACCATGAAGCTAGATCAACCAATTACACCTGTCACATACTTTGTGTCCCTAACAGAGACCGCACGCCTTGCTGTGCCGGGCTTTATGTTGGCATTGGTTCTGGCGATGGCGGCGAGCTTTGTTGCGATGAGCTACGGTGGCCCGACCATGTTGTTCGCGCTGCTGTTTGGTATGGCTTTCAATTTTCTTGCTAAAGATACACGCTGTGCGCCGGGGCTACAGCTTGCGTCCAAATCTGTATTGCGTGTGGGCGTGGCATTACTTGGCTTGCAGCTCACACTTGGTGATCTTGCAGCGGTTGGTTGGGCAACTGGCCTGCTGGTGGTCTCAGGCGTTGCTATTACGATCCTTGGCGGCTGGGCGATCGGGCGGTTGCTTGGCTTATCCCCTGCATTATCAATATTGTCGGCTGGCGCTGTGGCGATTTGCGGTGCGTCTGCTGCGCTTGCTATTGCTGCTGTGTTGCCGCGCTGTGAAAGCCGGGACGGCAACCTGATTTTGGTCGTAGCGTCGGTGACGGCGCTTAGCACGATCGCCATGATATTCTATCCGCCGCTCGCGCATTTCCTCGGCCTTGACGGAGCATGGGCTGGCGTATTCTTCGGCGCAACGATCCACGATATTGCGCAGGTTATCGGCGCGGGGTACGCAGTTTCTGATGTAGCCGGCGAAACCGCTGTTATTGTAAAGCTGATCCGTGTGGCCTGCTTGGTGCCCGTGGTTGTGATGATAGGGTTGTTCTTCAAATCCGAACGTAGCAAGTCAGGATCTGACGTGAAAACGCCGCTGCTGCCGCTCTTCCTCGTGGGCTTTGTAATCTTGGTGCTGGTGAACAGCACGGGCATTATCCCTGAAGCAATCAGCACGGGCCTTTCTGACATGTCCCGCTGGTGTCTTATCACGGCTGTCGCGGCGCTCGGTGTTAAAACCAATCTCAGAGAAGTGTTTGCCGTTGGCTCCGCCCCGCTTCTGGCACTTGTAGCGCAAACCGTTCTGCTTGCTGTCTTTGCCTTGTGCGGAATAATGCTTTTGGCGTAAGCCAATTCGTTTCTGAACCACCCTATATTCATTTTTAACAGTTGTGGGCTGTACACTGCGCATGGTACTCGGCAGTCTGTCATCTCCACATCTTGTTAAGGACGTCCGTTCATGAGGCCAAGCACCCACGCAGAAAAACCTGATCCGAATAAAAAGTCGAATCATAACGCAACGGTAAAAACCTTGTTGCCGTATCTGTGGGCAGTAGGCCGGTGGGACCTGCGCATCAGGGTGATTTTGGCGATCAGTTTCTTGGTTCTGGCTAAAACCATCGGTGTGTATGTGCCTTTCCTCTTTAAGGACGCGGTTGATGCGATTACGGGCGGCGGTGAGCTCAATACACTTACGATTGCGGCAGCGGTGCCTGTCGGATTGATCATTGGCTACGGAACTGCGCGTATTCTTAGTTTGATTTTTGGTGAACTTAGGGATGCTGTGTTCGTAAAAGTTGGCCAGCACGCGCTGCGCAGTGTGGCGCTGAATACCTTCCGCCACCTGCATAACCTTTCGCTTAAATTTCATCTGGACCGCAAAACCGGCGGGCTGAGCCGGATCATCGAGCGCGGTACCCGCGGGATCGATTTTCTGCTGCGCTTTATGCTGTTTAATATTCTACCGACACTGCTTGAGATCGTAATGATTTCCAGTATCTTCTGGGTGAAGTTTGGTTTCTGGTACGCGGCCATCACCTTTGGCTGCCTCGTCAGCTATATCTATTTCACCATTGCGGTTACCGATTGGCGGCTGAAATTCCGGCGCGAGATGAACGAGCAGGATACCCGCGCTAATACCAAAGCCATCGATAGCCTGCTGAATTTCGAGACGGTCAAATATTTCACCAATGAGCGGCACGAAAGCCGCCGCTATGACGAAGCGCTGGCCAGCTACGAAAGTGCGGCCGTGCGCAGCCAACTTTCTTTGACGCTGCTTAATATCGGCCAAGCGGTGATTATTTCATTGGGACTTATCGCTGTACTTTATATGGCAGCGGTGGGCGTTGTGAACGGCACTTTCACCATCGGCGAGTTTGTTCTGGTGAACGCGCTTCTCATTCAGATTTATATGCCGCTGAACTTCCTCGGTTTTGTCTACCGCGAGATCAAGCAGTCGCTCACCGATATGGAGAAGATGTTTGACGTTATCGCCACAGACTCTGAGGTGGACGACAAGCCGGATGCTGAGGCCCTTAAGGTAGCGACAGGCAGTGTTGAATTTAAGGACGTGCATTTCCACTATAACCCTGACAGGAAAATCCTGAAGGGGATCAGTTTTGTGGTGCCTGGCGGTACGAAAACCGCGATCGTGGGCGCTAGTGGTGCCGGTAAATCAACCATATCTCGCATACTGTTCCGCTTCTACGATATCACCGGCGGTAGTGTTCTGATCGACGGGCAGGATGTGCGCGATATTACGCAGCGCAGTCTGCGTGAGCAGATTGGCGTCGTACCGCAGGATACGGTTCTGTTCAATGACACCATTCGCTATAACATCGGTTATGGCCGCCCGGCTGCGGACGATGCAGAGATCGAACAAGCCGCTGACCTCGCACAAATTACGGGCTTTATAAAAGACCTGCCCAAAGGATTTGATACAGACGTGGGTGAGCGCGGGCTTAAGCTTTCGGGCGGTGAGAAGCAACGTGTTGCCATTGCGCGCACCATTTTGAAGAACCCTGCGATACTGCTACTGGACGAAGCAACATCAGCACTTGATAGCCATACCGAGCAAGGCATTCAGGCCGCACTTGAGAAAGTATCTGAGAACCGCACGACGATTGTGATCGCGCACCGGCTTTCGACCATCATTGATGCAGACGAAATTCTGGTGATGGACGCGGGCGAAATTGTCGAACGCGGTACGCATACGGCCCTGCTTGCAAAAGAAGGCATGTACGCAGCCATGTGGTTGCGCCAGCAGGAAGCAACCGAAGCCAAAGCCAAGCTGGTTGAACTGGAAGCGCGGGACGAAGAAGCCTCGACAGCGGCGTAGGGGTTTGCGGGCCTTTTTGGGTGGGTAATGAAGTGTGTGTAGGTCTTTATTATTGGTGAAGACCAGAGTGTGAAACCCACAATTGGAGACGCACTACTCTATTTTTGACTATCTAAGTTTCCGCCGTAACCAGACATTGCGACAACTAGAATTGGGTCCCGTTTTTCGCCAAAAGCGTCCATTGTTCGGGGTAAGAGCCGAAGGAAAAAGATGGCTAGCAATACTTCATATGTTCACCTCCGAATTTGGATAATACCTTCTGCACTTTGAACCACCACCCTATCTACTTATCTCAGCTCAAAGTTTCTCAACCATTCCGCCGCCATCTCTTGGGCTTCTGCAATTTGGGTTGGGGTCATTTTTTTGCTCAATACACCAAGGGATCCTGATGCAACTAGATAGCCATTATAATCAGCTAGGCTAATCCACATGTGTGCGGCTTTATAATTCTGCGGCACACCTTCGCCGAATTTATACATGGTGCCGAGATTAAACTGCGCTTGTGCAAAGCCTTGCTCAGCCGCCATTTTGTGCCATTTCACCGCCGTCTTAGAGTCCTGAAACACGCCTAGGCCATTGCCGTACCCAATACCCAGACTAGATTGCGCGCGTGCATGGCCTTGTTCAGCGGCCAACCGGTACCATTCTACCGCCGCTTTATGGTCCAGCGACACGCCTAGGCCACTACTGTACCTAAAACCGAGGCCAAACTGCCCGCCCGCATGGCCTTGCTCAGCAGCTAATCGGAGCCATTTCACCGCCGCCTTATAGTTCTGCGGCACGCCTCGGCCACTGCTGTATATGCCGCCGAGGTTATATTGTGCTTCAACAAGGCCTTGCTCAGCGGCCAACCGGTACCATTGCACAGCCGCCTTATGGTCCTGCGGTACGCCTCGGCCACTGTCGTACATGGTCCCGAGGTTAAACTGCGAGCGTGCATTGCCTTGCTCAGCCGCCATTCGGTACCATTTTACCGCCGCCTTATAATCCTGTGGCGCGCCTTGGCCACTGCCGTACCTGGCACCAAGGTTAGTTTGTGCACCTGCATGACCTTGCTCAGCGGCCAACCGGAACCATTTTACCGCCGCCTTATGGTCCTGCGGCACGCCTCGGCCACTGCTGTACATACCGCCGAGGCTAAACTGCCCGACTGCAAAGCCTTGCTTAGCCGCCATTTCGTACCACTTCACCGCCGCCTTATAGTCCTGCGGCACGCCTCGCCCATTATTATACATGCTTCCGAGGTTAATCTGCGCACCTGCATGACCTTGCTTAGCAGACAAACGATACCATTTCACCGTTGCCTTATAGTCCTGCGGCACACCTTGACCGATGGCGCAAATGGTACCTAGGGCAAACTGTGCCCTTGCATGGCCTTGATCAGCAGCCGACTTTATCCACTTTATCGCTGTCTTAATATCTTGCGTCACGCCTCGGCCATTATAGTATATGCTGCCGAGATTAAACTGGGCGCCTGCGTCGCCCTGCATTGCTAACTCTGTGACAGATTGCAGATCATTATCTTGTGCATGCGCGGCCAAATATATTGGTGTTCCAATTGATATTAATAAGGCTAGAACTATACTTTTCATTTAACTTCAACCTATTATTTAACGCGACAAACATATACGCAAGATTGCCTTTTTCTCCTTTAGCATGGAGGGATAGTTTTTTGAGTAACTTTGCGGTTATTAAGCCGTGTGACACTATTAAAAAATCGCATTTAACACAGCCGATGAGGGCGCCATGAGATGCAATTTCATAATGAGTTGGACCTTAGTTCGGCACTAAAGGGGGCGCGTCCATAAATTTCAATCTTCTAAGGTGGTATGAGCTGATTTTGATTAAAGAACGCGGGCTACCATCAATCATGCAATCGAGAGTACGGACCACACACTCTCGACCATAAATCGAGATTTAGCTGGCTTACTGAAGGGTCGCCTTGGGTCAATTGCAGCCCTCTATGTGTGAAAGAAGTATTATTCGTTTTCCAGGTAAAACGGCCGTTTGTGGGTGCTGGTGCGACCCCTTATCGCGAATTTCTCGCTAATTGTGGGATTTGGTGATTTTGCCCCACTATCTTTGAACGCATGAGCCGTTTTCGGTGAGAAAATACACTGCTTTGGGGTATTTTGAAACCCTAATAGTGAAAACCCGAGGCACCGCTGATTTAGACAAGGCAGGTTTAGGGCGGCTTTTCGGCATTGCTTTTAAGAATAGAACCTATTCACTTGGATGCCGTTAGGGGTTTAAAGGAGGCTTGCTGTTCCCCGACGAAATGATCCATGAAGGATTGAAATAGCCCGCTTTTCGTGTGCTTCTGTGCTGCCGCAACGATGGCATCCATTTTCTGGGGAAGCGGCGAGTTCTTCGAATATTGCAGGTAGGTTCTATTGGTATTTATTTCGTAGAGTATAGCAAAGTTCTCAGGGTTCAGATCTTCCTTTCGGAAACTGTAAACAAGACTTGCGACAGGACCCGCGACCGCGCCGACCCGGCCCCTTACCAGTAGCCGCACAGCCTGGGTGAAATCATTGACGTAAACCTTTTGGATATCAGGCCTGGAATCGAAAGCCATGCTATAGCGAATGGATATGGGTGAAGCGATTACCAGGCCCGTTAGTTGGCCGTTGAGGCGGGACACCGTTTCCGGCCTAGCGACCAGAACTGTTTTCATCACCAGCGTTTCTACCAGCGGAATGGCAACTTTTTCGCTGGCTTCGGACCGAAAGAAAAACGCAAAGTCGACCTCCCCAGTTTTCAGAAGCGAGAACATTCTTGCGTATGAAACTGGAACGAGCTCGATTGGTTCGCCTATTGTTTCGGAAACTGCCCGGACCATTGACGGCATTATTCCATCCAACTCGGCCTCATGTGCAACAGCCGTTGTCCCGATTTCACTGCCGTTAGCAAGCATTCCCCATGGTGCTGTCGTAAATATGGCTGCACGCAGATGTGTGCGGGTTTGGGGTTGTGCTTGGGCGGGTTCTTTTTCCGCAGCTGCAACTTGGGAAAACAGGAAGGCAGCGGTGAGGAAAATACAAACTTTCAATACAATATGAGCTTCCCGAGTTTGCTTCATTTATCAGTTACCCACCCCAATACCCCGCAAAAAAAATGGCTGGCACCACTCGCCATTTACTGCCGAATAGCCTTCGCACTTTGCGCAGTGTATCGCAGGCCTGCGGCGGCAGCAAATTTAATCAGCGCACAACTATGGCGCAAAACCCAGAGTAAAAATTGGAACGATGGATACATTCTTCGGCCCCTGCTCTTGCGCCGGGAGGTTGGAGCACTCAGTTTCCAGGCAGTGAATATCTGCGTTGGCGGTACTTTGAAATCCTGATAGTGAAAACCCGCAGGTGCGGCTGCTTTAGATAAGGCGGCTTAAGCGGCTTCTCTTGGCTGCTGCGGCTGTTCTTTTGGCTGCGCAGGCTTCGGCAAGGCTGCTTCCTTCTGGGCGGCTTTCGCGTCGCGGATCAGGCAACCAAGGGCGTGAAACAAGCCATCGCGGGTTGAGCGCAGATACATGCTGTTATCAGGTAGCTCTGCGATCAAGCGTCTGCGTGCCTCGCCTAAATTATGATACGGCATGGCCGGAAAAAGGTGATGCGTCGCGTGGAACCGTAACCCAACTGGAGCCCATAAAGGGCTGATGAAATTGTTGCCGGGAATATCAATCGAATCTGCAAATTCGTCAGTGCGGGACATGCGCTCGTCACCAGGGCTTTTATACGCGTGCGCAACAAGCGTGCGGACGGTGTTCAAGGTCAATAGCAGCGTCACTACTGCGTACCAAACCACAAAGAAAGTAAGCGGTAGGAAGCCGAAATAAGCGGCTGCGGCGGCGCTCATGCCGAAGATCATCGCGCCAAATTCCTGCCAGCGCCACGTGCGGTCGTTTTGGTTGGCGCTTGCTTCGCGGACAAAGGTTAGGTCCACCACAAGGGAGGACACATGCTTCATCACCAAACCACGTAGTTTGGGGTGCAGGTACGATATCGGCGTAAGAACGGTGAAGCGCAGCGCAACAACAAAAGGCACCACGGCGGATGCCACGATATAAAGAATAAGCTTCCACGGGCTTTCGATACCAATTGGCAAATATTCGCCGTCTTCTTTGGTGCCGTATACCTGCGGCTTGTGGTGATCAATATGAACGCCAGCATAGGTAAAGGACGGAACCATCATTGGCATGCCGCACGTTACGTTCCAAACAAGCCTGAACAGCTTGAAGGTGCCACGCTTGAGGTGCGACAATTCGTGAATGAAAATAACAGCGCGGTACATGGCAACAGATGCAACCACAACTGCTGCAATTTGCAAGGCAGAGAAAGTGTCAGCGAGTGTTGCTACGGCAATGGCAGCCCAGCCCAGAGTATTCACAAACAGGAAATCGACCCAGTAGATATAAGGCTTTGGTGCCTGAAGGTCTTTCACTATTTTGCGTGCTTCCCGCAGGGGAAATTGCTCTGATTTTGCTGGTGAAGCCATATTTTTCTCCGTACAAACACGCGCTATGTGAGGGCGCTATCACTAGAAACAAGTCGAACTTTGGCTGCCTGATACCATAGTTTCCGCCAGAAAGCACGCTTTGTAGCTGCCGGTGCGTCAATAGTGCGCAGGCTGAACACCGCCGTGCCCGGTGCTGTCCGCAAAATGCCACTGTTAATCAGCCGCTTTTATTATTGCAAAAACGCGACGGAATTAGGGCAGGGCTGGCGGTGCGGCGTCGGGCTAGGGCTTTGGCTGAAAAACTCAGGCCCTGGCAGAGTTAGGCTGCAGGGTCGCCCTCCAAGAGTACAGACCAAGAGTACAGGCCAAAAGCACAGGCCAAGAGCAAAGAAGGGCGGCCAAGAGCCACCCTTTCAGAAAAGCGCGCCTCAACAGAGAAGGCTATTCGCTTGCCGTAGCCGCGGCCGCCGCAACACGGGGAACGATCTGAACTTTGAAAGCCGTTTCGGGTTTAAGATACAGTTTCGCAAGGGCTTGCAGTTCCGCCGTCGTGACAGTGGTGTAAGTGTCGTAAATCTCAAAATATTCGGTCAGAGACGCTGGTTTGGTTTGGGTGCGGTTGATCCGGCCTAACCAATGGCCATTGGTTTTTTTCGCATTTTCCATGCCTTCGATCATCGGGCGCCTGCCTCGTTCCAATTCGTCTTCTGTAAAGCCGTCTGCGACAATTTTGTCGATCTCGATTTGAATTGCGGTAGAGAGCGTGTCGAGATCACTTGGTTTGGCGTCCAGTGTTACGCCGATAAAGCCAAACAGAGGGAAGGTGCTATCTTCGGTATTAAACACTGCAGGCGAATAGGACGCGCCGAGTTTCTCGCGAATGGCTTCACGCAACCGATCAGTAAAGAGCGCCGTTAGAACGTCTAACCTAGCGCTCCGCTCCACGTCTGAATAATCAACCGTTGGCCAATACATCTGGAGAATAGCCTGATCAACGCTTCCTTTGTGGTGGAGCGTTGTGACACCTGCTGAAGGGAATGATACGATACGGCCTTCTTCGTAGGGAAGCGGCGCGGTTTGGCGGGTAGGCAGTGCGCCAAAGGTTTGCGCGACAGCTGCGATTGTGGCTTCCACATCAATGTCACCCACAACAGAAATTTCGATAGCGGCTTTGGCCAACTGGTCAGCGAGGAAGTTCTTAACATCCTCTGCGCCGACGCTTTGAATGGCATCTTTGGCTGGCAAGCCAAAACGAGGGTCTCCGCCGTGAAGCAAGTTTGGCACCTTGGTGCGCGCGACTTGCCCTGCTGTTGCTTCCAGATTGGCGTAAACGGCTTCTACTTGCCGTCTGAACTGTTGCACTGGCTCATCCCTGTAGGCTGGCGCTGTCATATAAGCCGCCCATAGCTGGAGCTGTAAAAGCTGATCCTCTGGCGTGCCGCCAGCGGTGAACTGGAACGATCCGTTGCTGGACCCCAAGTTCGCCGATACTGTTTTGCCCGCTAAAATACGTTGTAGCTCCACCACCGTATGCGCTTCGATGCCGCCGCCGCTGAAGGCAGTTCCCAAGAGTGTTCTGAGCCCAGGGTTGCTCTTCGGGATTGAGGCCAGACCGCCGCCGAACCTTAGCTGCATCAGGGCAATATTATCCTGCCATTTGGTTTTCTTGATGTTGAGCATCACGTTATTTTCAAAGCGAACGGCAAGGGACTGAGTATCTTCAATATCTGTGCGGCTAACAACTTTGCCCGGTGTGCCAAAATCAGTATAGGCGAAGGAGGCTGTTACTTTTTCCTTCGGCGCAGCTACTGCAATGCGCAGGTTGTCACTGTAGGCTGTAAGCAGCCTTTCCTCAGCGTTTTCAATGTCGCCCTTCGTGAGGAAAAACATTTTTGGTGCAGCTGCTGTCCAGGTTTCCCGGAATTCGGCGTGCAGGGCTTCGGTGGTTATTGTCTCGGCGACGGCATTGAAAATCTCAAGGTTTGTTTCCGCTGTGGTGACCACATTTTCCCCAAGGAAACGGCTGAGGATAAGTCCAGCAAGCCCGGCACTTCTACGTTTGGCAGCAGACTTAACGGCATTTTCAGCACCTGCACGAAAATTGGTAAGCGTTTCGTCCAGTTCTGCCTGAGTGAAGCCGTAAGAAATAGCGCGCTTAAGTTCGGTCATGCCGTCGCGTAAACCATCTTCCCATTTGCCTTCTTCAACGATCAAGCCGAACTGCGCTAGATCGGCCAATTCGTTAAAAGAACTATTTCCCAAGCCACCGTTTAGGAATGCAGCTTTGCCTTCTTGCTGAAGATCCTGAAGGCGGCGATTGAAGATCGTATTGGTTACGGCTGTTAAATACTGGCCTTTTCTAGTCTCAAGGCTATCTTTTTGCTCGGTATAGGGCGTTAGCAGGCTGATATTTAGAGTGGCTGTACTGTTCTCGCTGCTCCAATGTTTTGCCTGCGGTGCAGTTGTCGCATAGTCAGACTTGTCGTCTGCATAAGACGTGTCGCGGGGCATCCCCGCTGCCTGCCAATCCCCAAAAACCTGCTCTATTTTTGCAATGGTCTCATCTGCGTCTACGTCGCCAACTATGATGAATATTGCCCGGTCTGGCCGGTAGAAATCATTGTAGAATTGGCGCATTTCTTCGGCGCTCATGGTCTTAAGGGTTTTGTCTGTGCCGATAGGGGAGCGCTCAAGCACCCGGGTGCCTGGGTACAGAAAAGATGTCTGTTCTTGATAATTCCGGTAAGCCTCAGCATTTCTATTACGTTTTTCGGCAAGGATGACGCCGCGTTCGCGGTCAAGCGCATCTGCGTCAATTGTCAAATTGCTGGCCGTTTCGCGCATCAGAAAAAAAGAAGCGTCGATGGTTTCCGTATCAAGATTGGGCAGGTCCAGTTGGTAAATCGTTTGGCTATAGCTGGTGGACGCGTTGGTGTCGGCGCCGAACGCGAGCCCACGGCGTTCTAGAATTTTCACCATCTCGCCTTCGGGAACATTCTTGGAACCATTGAAGGCCATATGTTCTAGAAAATGCGCCATGCCTTGCTCGTTCGGGCGTTCCAACGCAGATCCTACATCGAAGCTAAAACGGATATACGCTTGGTTTTCCGGCGTAGCGTTAGGCATCACGGCGTAGCGCATGCCGTTTTTAAGGGTGCCGTAGCGAATGCGGTCATCAACCTTCAGGTCGCTCTTTTCGTGTGCCCATTTGGTCGGAAAATCCCGCGAGGCCTCGGTCGCAGTAGCTGCAAGTGTGGCAGTTAAAATCACAATCGGGAGGTGGCGGAATAGTCTGAACATGATGCGGGCAATCCTATAATATTTGGCGAGCGAGTGACCTTAACGAGGAAAGTTTAAAAAAACTCCAAGCAAATCAAGCTTCTTGAGTAGTAGCCTTTTTATACCGTTAAAGGAACGCACGTTGAATTGATACAGACACACACTGTCTCTACGCACGCAGATAGGCCCTTGGCCTCTTTGGTTTGTTAGTTTAAGCGGGCATTCGGAAGGGATCTGAAACAGGCTCTTTAGTCCTCATCTAAGGCTCGGCGCGCAGAGGCAAAAAGCCCAAAATAGCTTCCTTTGTACCGGTCAGCGTTTACTTTGCAGAACTCCTTTTTGGATTTCCTGCTTTTTTTGATCGTTTGCGTCAGTGTCGCCAACCTGTAGCCATATTCAAAAGCATAAACGTCGCTCGACATATCAGAGGTGAAAGCCCGTAATTCATCTTTCGACAGGGAATCAAGAATAACAAACTCAGCATCATCATAATGAGCCGGTATTGTAGCTTCTATGAACCGGTGAGCCACAGTCGTGATTTTATCCATGGAAATATTAAGGTCATGCCGCTTGCACAAATCAGAATAGGCGTGAAATTCGGCTGCTTCATTCACAAACCGGTAATACCGCTGATTGGTGGCCCTGAACTTGATCCAGAGAGAGAGTGATAGGTTTTTCATATCCTGCAGATTCTGCGGGATCGGTAGTCCGCCCCTGCCATCAAGTGGGTTGGCTTTGCCCGTTCTATTCTGTGCTGTAGCGCCCGCGGCTGCGACTGCAATTAACAAAAAAGCCGCCAAGATTACCTGTTTCATAGTGTCGTTGCCTGCTGTTTATCTAATTCTCTGTGGGGCCCGTCAAATGCCGCGCCTTTCGGGAGTGCATTTGCGGGCATCCCCATCAAAAAGTAAAGCATGATTGAGCTTTCGGCTTTTACATGACGGAATATATGGGCTTATATGGCTCCTTGTTCAGCGCGGTTTTAGAGATAGGGTTTTATCCAATGAAAGTATTTGCTGCGGTCTTTGCTGCTGTTGCCTTTCTTCCTGTGGCAGATGGTTCCCAACAAACGGCTGTGCAGGAGAAATGCTCCACAATTGATACGTCAATTAAGGGCGATTCTATGCAGGGCACCCTGAATAATGGCCAGAAAATTACAGTATATTTGCCCGCATGCGGCAAGCCTGCGCGCTATGATCATCTTTTGTTTACCAATGAAGAAACTGGCAGTGCTGTCGTGAAGCAAATCTGGGGGATGCCGGGCGACACTGTTGAGGTGTTGAAAAAGAACAGACTGTTTATCAACGGCGTTCTAGCGTTGACCCCCCTTAAGAAAAGATATGTGCTGCTTGGTTTTGCCAAAAAACGGATGAAGCGTTTGGAGGGCAAGCCGCTAGAGGGTTATTTGGTGCTGGGTCATCCGGGTAGCCTTGATTCGGCGCGCGTCGGTGTCATTGCAGAAAAGAATATGCTCGGGTACGTGAAGCGGGATCAGCCTTATGTCGAAAAATAATGGCCGCGGCACCTATAGGGACGGCGACACTACGAGCAGAACAGCTGTAATCGCTGCCAGCCCTTTCCCGAAACGCAAGGATTCCATGCTTTCAGGGATCCCGTCGATTTTTGTAAGGCGGCTGACAACGCAGAGTTTTCAAAGAATAACGCATTTGTTTACATATATAGCCTACACTGAAACTGTTCCGGAAAAGCCATTAGGGCTTTCGTGATGCGAACACCGCCAGCGGCAGGTTTGTTTTTATGCTGCACCGCATTTTTATTCGACATCCCAGCGCCTGCTGTGTGAAAGTCGGTTAGAAGCGATTTAAAAACACAGGATGATCTGGTGCCATACTTTATGGCCCAAAGACGCACATCCGCGTAGGGGCGATGCATCATGAAATTTATGACACGGGCAGCAGTGGCGGTAGTAGCAGCTGCGGCGCTAGCATTTGCGGGCGCGCCAACAAGTATAGCGAAAGAGAAAAATCATATGGAGAAACAAGAAGCAGATCTGATTGTAGCGGCAAAGCACATTGTAACAATGGATGACAGCGGCACTATTCTGGAAAATGCGGCGATTGTGGTGAAGGACGGCGTGATTATAGCGCTCGGCCCGCAGGACGAAATGACAGCCGCTTACAGCGCAAACGAAGTAATTGACGGTGAAAACCGCGCCATTATGCCCGGGCTGGTGAATGGCCACACCCACGCGGCAATGGTTATGTTTCGCGGCATGGCGGACGATCTGGCGCTGATGACATGGCTGCAGGATTATATCTTCCCGATGGAAGGCAAGTATGTTGATGAAGCCCTGATTGAAGCTGGCACCGCGCTGGCGTGTTACGAGATGATCCTCGGCGGAACGACCAGTTTCGTCGATATGTATTTTTACCCTGATGTGATCGCCGGCGTTGTAGAGAAATGCGGCCTCCGCGCAACCATCAGCACACCGATGATAGATTTCCCAAGCCCCGGCTTTAAAGGGTGGGAGGATAGTTTTGCGTCTGGCGTTGATTTCGTGCGCCGCTGGAAAGGCAAGCACCCGCGCATTACGCCAGCCCTGGCTCCGCACGCCCCTTATACAGTTTCACCAGAGCATCTGGCTGAGGCATTTGCTGCAGCGAAAGAACTGGACGTGCCGATTTCCATTCACGTGTCTGAAGACCAGTCAGAGATTGAAACAATTGCGGAGCGTTTCGGCGTTACTCCTGTAGAGCATCTGGCCAAGGTAGGCATGTTGGAGCATACGACCATAGCCGCTCACATGGTTTGGCCAACAGAAAGTGATATTGAAAAACTGGCCTCTTCTAAGGTCGGCGTAATTCATAACCCCACATCAAACATGAAAACCGGCGCAGGTGTTGCGCCCATTCCTGCAATGCTTGACGCAGGTGTTAAGGTTGGCTTGGGGACCGACGGCGCAGCGTCCAATAATGATTTGGATATGTGGGAAGAAATGCGGCTCGCCGCCTTAATTCACAAAGGCGTTGGCCGGGACCCTACTGTTGTTCCTGCAACAGTAGCGCTAAATATGGCGACGCGGGGCGGTGCCGAGGCAGCCGGGTTTCCTGCAGATGTTGGCGTTCTCGCGGTTGGTATGAAAGCCGACTTCATCCAGATTGATTTGGCAGAACCACGCCTGACGCCGCTCTATAATATCATTTCGCATATCGTCTACACCGCAAACGCCAGCGATGTCGTGACGACAATTGTGGACGGTAAAGTGCTGATGAAAGACCGCCAAGTTCTCAGCCTTGATAAAGCGAAAGTCATGGCCGCTGTTGAGAAAATAGCTGTTAAAATCCGAGCGGATTTGCAGCAAGAGTAGGATTGGCCCCCAACTAATAAGTGGCCCCTGACTAATAAGTGGGTCTAGACTAATAGAAAAGGCCTTGGCTTATGAACTTTCTGCCAAGGCCTTTAGCCCTTCACCAAATAGCTGTTCCCAACCACTTTTTGCGCCCTTAGCTTTGCTTTCGGTCACATTGCCGGTGAGTGCATCCGACACCGTTAGTACGCAGCTGTCGCCGTCTTCTTTGAGCGCGAGTTTTAACATTGATGTTGTTGGTCCGCCCCAATCAGGTGCGATATACCCAACAAGATACAGGCTTTGGCCGGGTACGCACATTTGCACCCGGTACCATTCCAGCGCATCGCCGTTCTCGCCGGTTTCGAGCAAACTGCCGCCTACTGACGGATCAAGCGACATCACCGAATTTCCGCCAAGTGCGCGGTAGTCTTTCATCCACCATACATCGATTTTCTGGCTCAGCAGTGGCCATACATCCGCGGCAGGCCTGTCAATTGCGACATCAAAGCTATAGGTGAAAATCTTGGCGTCAGTACAGTCGATATCAGTCATGATGGGTCCTGCTTTTCTTCGGAGGGGGAATTTTCTGCCAGTGCCTTCAGGTCTGCGGCAGACTGCGTGATGCCGTGTATATGGCGGGTAACCCAGGGGCCACAAACTGCCGCAATTGGGGCAGGGTTGATATAGTTCCACCGTGTGCGGCCTTCGCGCTTGATGGTGATAAGCTCAGAATTCTTAAGTACATCCAGATGCTTCAAAACGCCGGTGCGGCCAATGGTAGGGAACAGAGAAACAATGTCCCCGGTTGATCGTGGGCCTTTAATAAGGCTATCCAAAATTGCCCGCCGTTTGGCGTCCGACAGGGCTTTCCAGACGTGGTCTTGTATGTTTGTATAATATGTCACTATATAGTGACATATTAAGTAATAAAGAGTGTGTGTCAAGGGAACGCCCGGTTCCGGCGCGCTTTGGTGAAAATGATGCAAAATTAGGGTAAAATTTAACTATCAGTTTACCAAGCTTTAAGCGCCTGCATGATAGAGCTAGTGAAGGGTGTTGATGAGTATAAGAGGCAGTAGTGGGATCTGTAGAATTTAGCCTGTATCTGGTTAAAGATAGTTTGATTGATAGAGCGGATGACCGTTTTAAGGCAATTATGCGGTGGAAGGATGTTGATCTTTTTCGCCAGCCTTTGAGCTTTCTGTTTCCGGCTGACGCGCATGGCCGCGTTGAGAAACTGCTTAAAAGCAAAAGCAAGCTGCTTGCAGAGGTTACTTTCCCGCGCGTGCCAATTCGTGTGAAGACAGGCGGCTATGTCAATTTTGACATGAAAATGTTGGAGTTAGACGATGGCGTGCGTCGGCTAGATTTTTACCTGCCGGGTGCAAATGACAACGTAGTGGCAACAGAAACCACTGATATGTATAGCTTTTTTAACTTCGTGGAGGAGCTTCTAAGTTCGCCCTATGACGGTGATATGGCGCTAACGATGGTCGATGTTGGAGCTCTGCGCGATGTCAGTACGCTCTCAGACGATGAAAAGGAAAGCGCGCGCGCCGAGATTGAAAAGGGCCTGGAGGCTAAGGCTGTTGGCGGCAAGGTAGGCAAACTTGATGACGCCAGTTACGGCTTGATCACCAAAGGCGACTTCGACGAAAAAGCCTTTGAGCGCGAAATCCAGTTGGTAGCAGAAAAGCTGAACCTTGATCCGTCGGTTCTTTCCGTTCGCTCGGTGAATGTAGAGATTGACGATACCGATCTGCCGCCAGAACAGTTAAAGCAGGCGCTAAGCCATTCCCGCGGTGTATTCCTCGGTGAAATTGAAGATGAGCACGGACTGAATAGCCTGACTGGGGTAATTGACGGTATCGCTCATAACCGGGGCCTGATCGAACGCGCATTGAAGAAATATCAGTACCGTACCAGTGCGAGGCTGGTGTCTGATAATGTTGCCTCAATTTCCGTATCGCAGCTGCAGCAGGGTAAGGTAAACCTTGAGGGTAAAATCCGGTTGCCCAATGAAATTCTTGTTATGGCCGACCATCCTGACCTAGCGTTGCAGCACGATGTTGCGCAGTTGGACGACTTGATACGCCTGAGGGGCAAGCGCCAACCTGACGAGCGGGCCAAGCCGGATTTTTACGAGTTGTGCCGATCTACCCTCATTCAGGAAGCATTTGCAAAGAAGTTAGAAGCAATGTTACGGCAGTACGGTGAGCCGCCTGAATTGGTTGGTTTTCGGGTGATGGGTATGCCGCCTGTCAAACGTGGCGGGCTGCACTGGGAAGCGCTGAATGACTTGGCTGCGAAAGGCCATCCCATTTGGATTGACCGGTTTGGCGACGCCGTTTTGGCACCAGAAGATATGGGCTGCCTGAAAAACGGTTATGTGGAAATCCCGCGGAAATTGATGAAAACACTGGCTGCTCATTTCGACGGTAAGGAGCTTATGGGCAAGTTGATCAAAACCTGGCGCGCGCTGGGCGTAGTGGTTTTGTCGGTGGATTTACTGGACTATGAGATGAAAACCATTGCGCAGGAACTCGGCATTAGTGTTTCCGTTGAGGATGCGCCAGAGGCCGCAGAGGAGCTGGCGTCCTGACGCGTCTGCTTCTTTATGTGCGAAAAGATCTGTAGAAAGCGATTGATCTTGTCAGATCGCGCGGGCAAGTTACCCAAAAGGCGCCTGGGGGAGGGGCCAAGGCCCTATAGATCAGTGATTGGAATGTCAGGCATGTCCAGCGCAACAGAAGCGCTTATTACCCCCTTTGTTGGTCAGACCGGCGGTTTGCTGCGCGCGCTTCATGCGCTGCAGGCTGGTGTTGGCTATATAGACGCTTCAGCGATCCCGGTGATTGCTGATGTGTTCAACCTCACCAAGGCTGAGGTGAAGGGCGTGGTTAGTTTTTACAGTGATTTCCGCCGAGCGCCCGCCGGCAAACATTCCATTAAAATATGCCAGGCAGAAGCCTGCCAAGCCGTTGGTGGCCGAAGCCTTACAGATAAAGCCTTGCGTGCTCTGGATCTAAGTTTTGGCGAAACAGACAGTGCGGGCGCGGTAACGATTGAGCCTGTGTACTGCCTCGGCCTCTGTGCCTCGGGGCCTGCAGCAATGGTGGACGGAAAATTACGCGGAAGGCTGGACCCGAATTTGTTCGCGGATGAGCTTGTCCAGCTTCAGAAAGACGGTGCAAAATGAAAGTTTATGTACCGCTCGATACTGCTGCTGTGGCTGTAGGTGCTGACGAAGTAGTCGAGGCAATCGTTGCAGAAGCAGAAGCCCGCAAAGTTGCTGTAGAGATTGTTCGTACCGGTAGCCGAGGCATGCACTGGCTTGAGCCTTTGGTGGAAATTGAACGAGTGGGCGGCGCGCGGGTTGCTTTTGGGCCTGTGAGTGTTGGTGACGTAAAAGCTTTGTTCGAAGCCGATTTTGCGTCCGACCATGCGCTTGCTCACGGCGACCCTGCAGAAATACCTTATCTGAAAGGGCAAGACCGGCAGACGTTTGCGCGCTGCGGGATCATTGATCCGCTGTCTTTTGGCGCCTACTGCAAAAGCGGGGGGCTGGCAGGATTGAAGCGGGCGGCCTCCATCGGCGCGGTGGAAACCATTGATGAAGTAATGACGTCTGGCCTTAGGGGCCGAGGCGGCGCGGCTTTCCCATCTGGCATCAAGTGGAGAACTGTTGCTGGTGCAGAGGCGGAACAGAAATACATTGTATGCAATGCGGACGAGGGTGATAGTGGCACGTTCTCGGACCGGATGATCTTGGAAGGCGACCCATTCCTGTTGATTGAAGGCATGGTTATCGCGGGCCTTGCCGTTGGTGCGACAAAAGGCTTTATTTACCTGCGATCAGAATATCCTGTCGCGCAGCGAGTGCTTGGACAGGCCCTTGAGATTGCGCAGCGCGAAGGCCTGCTTGGGGCGGACGCAGGCGGCTCGGGCTGTGCGTTTGATATCGAACTCTTCATGGGAGCTGGCGCTTATATTTGCGGTGAGGAAACGTCGCTGTTGGAAAGCCTTGAAGGCAAGCGCGGGCAGGTGCGGGCAAAGCCGCCGCTACCGGCGCTCGAAGGGCTGCACGGAAAACCCACCCTTGTTCATAATGTAATTTCCCTGTGCGCTGTGCCGTCGGTGCTGGCGAACGGCGGTTCCTGGTACCACGATTTTGGTGTTGGCAGATCAACTGGCACGATGCCGTTCCAGCTGGCAGGCAATGTTAAATGCGGCGGGCTGGTTGAAGTGGCGTTTGGCCTGAGTTTGCACGATCTAATTTACAAGTTTGGTGGCGGGACACGCAGCGGCAAACCGGTGAAGGCTGTTCAGGTTGGTGGGCCGCTCGGTGCCTATATTCCGCCCAGTAAATTTGATATGATGATGGACTATGAAACCTTCGGGAAAATTGGCGCAGGCGTTGGTCACGGCGGCATTGTGGTGTTTGACGAAGATGCAGATTTGGCGCAGCAGGCGAAATATGCCTTTGATTTTTGCGCAGAAGAAAGTTGCGGCAAATGCACGCCGTGCCGCATTGGCTCGGTGCGAGGCAGTGAAGTGATGGCGAAAATCATCAGCGGTTCTGATGTAACTGAAAACATTGAACTGCTCACCGACCTTTGCGAAGTGATGGAAGATGGCTCGCTGTGCGCAATGGGCGGGATGACCCCTGTGCCAGTGCTAAGTGCACTGAAGTATTTTCCTGAAGACTTCCGAGCAGTGAAAGAGGGAAAATAATGTCCTTTATAAGAGAAGCAGATTTCGGTACGCCGTCGGTGAAATCCGACGAAACTGTCTCGCTGGAAGTAGACGGCATTGCCGTTGAAGTACCCGCAGGCACTTCAGTCATGCGCGCGGCGAAGGAAGCCGGGATCAGCATTCCCAAGCTATGTTCAACCGATAGCCTCGACGCGTTTGGGTCGTGCAGGCTGTGCCTTGTGGAAATTGACGGCAAGCGCGGCACACCGTCGAGCTGCACAACGCCTGTGGAAGACGGCATGCAGGTGACAACAGAAAACCCCCGGTTGGCGAAACTGCGGCGCGGTGTAATGGAGCTGTATATTTCAGACCATCCGCTTGACTGTTTGACCTGCCCTGCGAACGGCGATTGCGAACTGCAGGATATGGCCGGTGCTGTGGGCTTGCGCGATGTGCGCTACGGGTATGAAGGCGAAAGCCATCTTGATCTGAAGAAAGACGAAAGCACGCCTTACTTCACCTATGACGCATCCAAATGCATTGTGTGTTCGCGCTGCGTGCGGGCGTGCGACGAGGTGCAGGGCACGCTCGCGCTAACGATTGAAGGGCGCGGCTTTGGCTCGCGTGTCGCTGTTGGGACAGAAGATTTCTTCTCCAGCGAATGTGTGTCTTGTGGGGCCTGCGTGCAAGCATGCCCAACCGCCACGCTGACAGAAACCAGCATCATTGACCACGGCATACCTGACCGAGTTGTAGAGACAACCTGCGCCTACTGCGGTGTTGGCTGTACGTTTAATGCGGAGATGAAGGGCGATACCGTCGTGCGCATGACGCCCACCAAAAGCGGCAAGGCCAACCACGGCCACAGCTGTGTGAAAGGCCGTTTCGCGTGGGGCTATGCCACGCATAAAGAGCGCATCACCAAACCGATGATCCGTGACGCGGTGACCGATCCCTGGCGCGAAGTGAGCTGGGACGAGGCCATTGGCTTCGCTGCAGACCGCCTGAAAGCCGTGCAAAAGAAATATGGCCGTAAATCCATCGGCGGCATAACATCATCGCGCTGCACGATTGAAGAAGTGTGGGTGGTTCAGAAGCTGATTCGCGCTGCTTTCCAGAATAATAATGTGGATACCTGCGCGCGGGTTTGTCATTCGCCTACCGGTTACGGCTTGAGCCAAACCTTTGGTACGTCCGCAGGCACGCAGGATTTCGATTCCGTTGAAGACGCAGACGTCATTATCGTGATCGGCGCGAACCCCACGGACGCGCACCCGGTGTTTGCCTCGCAAATGAAAAAACGCCTCCGCGAAGGCGCTGAGCTGATCGTGATCGATCCGCGCAAGATTGACCTCGTGCGCAGCCCGCATATTGAAGCAGCTTACCATCTGCCGCTGCAGCCTGGCACCAATGTGGCGCTGATCAACGCGCTGGCGCATGTGATTGTTTCTGAAGGACTGGTGGACGACGCCTTTGTGGCGGAGCGCTGCGATACGAAGGCCTTTGCCGACTGGAAAGCCTTTGTGCTTGATCCGGTGAATGCCCCTGAGAAAGTGGCAGCAATCGCTGGCGTATCCGCTGATGATATTCGCGCGGCGGCTCGGCTGTTTGCAGGCGCTCGCAACGGCGCGATCTATTACGGGCTCGGTGTTACTGAACACAGCCAGGGATCTACCATGGTGATGGGCATGGCCAATCTGGTGATGGCCACGGGCAACATTGGCCGCCGAGGTGTGGGACTTAACCCGCTGCGCGGGCAAAATAATGTGCAGGGCTCCTGCGATATGGGTTCGTTCCCGCACGAACTGCCGGGCTACCGCTCGGTGACAGATGATGTTGCACGCGGCACGTTCGAGGCGGCGTGGGGTGTCAAACTTGACGCTGAACCTGGGCTGCGTATCCCCAATATGTTCGATGAAGCCTGTGCGGGCACCTACAAAGCCATGTATATTCAGGGCGAGGATCTGGCGCAGAGCGACCCCAATACCAAGCATGTGGAAGCAGCGTTTTCCGCGATGGAGTGCGTGATTGTGCAGGACCTGTTCCTGAACGAAACCGCGCGCTTCGCCCATGTTTTCCTGCCCGGTACGTCGTTTTTGGAGAAAGACGGTATTTTCATCAATGCAGAGCGCAGGCTGGGCCGCGTTCGGCAGGTGATGAAACCAAAGAACGGCATGGACGAGTGGGCGATAACGGCGGCGCTTTCAACTGCCATGGGCTACGATATGGCGTATGATAGTGCCTCAGATATTATGGACGAGATTGCGTCGCTAACACCTACTTTCGCAGGGGTGTCGTACGATAAGCTTGATAGTGGCGGCAGCGTGCAGTGGCCGTGCACAGAGGATACGCCAGACGGCACGCCGATTATGCATGTGGACGGTTTTGTGCGCGGCAAGGGGCTGTTCGTGGTCACGGAATATGTGCCGACCGAAGAGAAAACCAACCGCAAATTCCCGCTTATATTAACCACGGGCCGTATTCTCAGCCAATATAATGTCGGCGCGCAAACACGGCGTACGGATAATAACCTGTGGATGGAAAAAGACGTGCTGGAAATCCATCCGTCGGACGCCGAAATGCGTGGCATTCGCGCGGGGGACTGGGTTTCTGTTCGCTCCCGCAAGGGCGAAACCTGCCTCTCTGTAGAAATTTCCGAACGCATGATGCCGGGCGTTGTTTATACGACGTTTCACCACCCTGAAACCGGCGCGAATGTAATCACCACTGAGCTGTCTGACTGGGCAACGGATTGCCCGGAGTATAAAGTAACGGCAGTGCAGGTGACGCCCGCGAACCATAAATCTGAATGGCAGAAGGGCTATGCGGAAAGCATCATAGAAACCCGGCAAGTGGAATCGGCGGAATAAGCATGAGTGATACCCTAAAGCATTGGCAGCCGAGCCATTCGGTTTCGGCGAAACTGCAGGGCAGGGACGGTTCTGAGGCGATCCAGTGGGATGTGGCGGAAGAGGCCCCGGTGGCGCTGGTGTATAACGGCCATAACCACGCGGTTATGCTGGCCAGCCCGCAGGACCTCACGGATTTCGCCTACGGTTTTTCCTTCAGCGAAGGCATCATTGACTGTGCCAAAGATATAAAAGCCATCGAAATACGCGAAAAACAGCAGGGCATTGACCTGTTGATCACGCTAACCGAGGCAAAGCTTGAGCGGTTTCAGGTGAAAGCCGCGCGCCGTACGCTGGTGGGCAACAGCAGCTGCGGGCTTTGCGGGATTTCCTCGATGGAAAGTCTGTTTCAAGACCCGGCACCGGTATCTGAAAAGCCTGCTGAGTTGATATACCGGGATGTTATTGCGGCAGTGGCCTCCTTCCAGCAGCAACAGCCGCTAAAAAAGCTCAATAAATCCGTACACGGTGCCGCGTGGCTAAGCGCGGGCGGCGATGTGTACATGGTGCGCGAGGACGTAGGCCGCCATAACGCGCTTGATAAGTTGATCGGCGCGCTAGTGCAGCACGGCTTTGACCCTGATGGCGGTTCCTGTTTAGTATCAAGCCGCGCCTCCTACGAGATGGTCTCCAAAGCCGTGCGCGCCAAAATGCCAGCCCTCATCGCCCTTTCCGCCCCAACAGCCTTCGCCATAAGAACAGCCAAAGCCGCAAACCTAACCTTATGCAATTGGTCCAAAGACGGCCTTGTGGTGCTGTGAATAATTAGTTTGGGGGAGAACAGCTATGCAGCTGATTAAGGCTATCGGCGAAGACGAATTGGACATCCCTTCAATTCTATCAAATAAATTGGTTGGATTAAGTATTGCTAGGCTCATGCATGGAGGTCTGACATGTCTTATGCTCGACTTTGGGCTTCCCAAAAGGCTATGGCTCCAAATTAGGCCAGTCGACTTTGATGACGATCTAGATGTCGGAGTATTAACTTTTCGCTGGACGGACAGCCGCTTTGAGGACGAGCAAGCTATCGAGATAAAAGCTGTGCTGATGAAAGGATTTCAACGATTTATTTTGGACTATGAAGATCGGAACATTACCACGGGAATACGCATTTCTTTTGAAGGTGATGTACAAGATGTGGACATTTTGAGTGGTCAAAATATTTTTTCGTTAGCCGTTTTTGGGTGGGGGTTTGCTAAGGCTGATCAAGCGACTGAAGTCTGCCGAAGTGAATATAAGTTCTTGCCTTGGTAGTAAGAGGCAGAATTGATTGAATTTGTTTTTTTAGATTAGAAGCTGCTGTTCTTAACGAAGTGCAATTGGCGATGAGTGATCGGAAGCGGCCATAATGTGCTAGTTAAAGCGTGGAAGCTTTTGCGTGAGATTAAAATGCTGGTGGCACCAGCAAAGCAGTGACCGTCAACTAACCCAGGTCACTCGGCCGCATTCTTCCTTCTTGGGTGCGGGCCGAACTCTGGGCCTACGCCGTGGGTTTCCATGTCGGCGGCGGCGCGGACTAATTGGTTTTGGAACCATGTGTGCGCCGGATGTTCGTTTAGCCTTTTGTGCCACGCCAGCATCAAGGGCGACGCGCCTTGCGGCGGGCCGACCGGGCTGTCGACAATATGCAGGTCAAAAAGCTGGGCGCATTTTGCCGCGAAACGGCTCGGCACTGTGACGATGAGATCGCTTGCCAGCACTACCATCGATGCGGGCGCGAAGTGGGTCATTGTCATCACCACTCGGCGTTTCAAGCCAAGCGTTGCTAGCTCGTCATCGACAAAACCGTGCGCGTCCCCGCGCGGGCTCACCAGCAGGTGGCGGGCGGCGGCATACTCTTCTACCGGCAGTATCCTGTGTTTGGCGAGCGGGTTATCGGGCCGCATCAGGCACACGAATTTTTCGGTCGCTAAGCTTACAGATTTAAATCTGTCTGGCACTGAGAAGCCAGCGAACAGGCCGTATTCAACTTCCTGATTATCGAGTTTTTCGTACAAGCGCCCCTCAATCGGAAAATTCAGCACATTCACACCCGGTGCTTCTTCAGACAAATACTGGGCGATATAGGGCATCAGCGTCATGCCTGCATAGTCTGCTGTGGCGATGGTGAAGGTGCGCTCTGCCGTCGACGGATCGAACGCAACAGGGTTCAAAGCCTTCTCAATTTCGATCAACGCATTGCGGATCGGGCCAGCCAGTTCCAGTGCCCGTGCCGTTGGCCGCATGCCGTCATGCCCGCGGACGAATAGATCATCTTTCAACACATGCCGCAGCCGATTTAACGCATTTGAGACCGCCGGTTGGGACATACCAATTTTGGCGCCAGCCCGTGTTGCATTTCTTTCGCTCATTACGGCGTCAAAAACATGAAGCAGGTTAAGGTCTATGCCAGCGATATTCATGAGATGAATTTCCAAAATTAGAACTATCAATTTCAATAATATACACGCGACCCCATATGTGAGCAAGCAAAGACGAGAATATGGGTAGGTCCGGTGTTTTTGCAGGTAGGTATTGTCGCACTTGAATTAAACCCCCCAGGTAAAATGCTAAGGCTGCGAACCTTATTAGCCGGATCACCGTTTTAAAGGCAGGGACACTTTTTAATCATTTTTTGATAAGGGGTGTGATGCCGAGACGCGTATGCGGGGCAGCTGAGGAGCTTAATAGATGCCAAAGACAATGACAGGGATGGATACATTTGCCGTCCGGATGGCCCAAGGGGTTATTCGGTGGCGTTGGCTGGTGATACTGGGAACCATTATGGTGACGGTACTTATGGCCAACGGGGCGCAGTATCTAACATTCTCGAACAATTACCGGGACTTTTTCTCGGAGAGTAACCCGGAACTACAGGCATTTGAAGAGTTTCAAGATACCTATTCCAAGAACGATAATTTCTTTTTCGCGATCGTTCCAGCTAGCGGCGATGTGTTTAATAATACAACGCTTGCGCTGGTTGAAGAGCTAACGCTGGCTGCGTGGCAAATTCCCTTCAATTCGCGCGTAGATTCGCCGACCAATTTCCAGCATACGCGGGCCTTTGAAGATGATCTGATCGTGGCGCCGCTGTTTGAAGATGCGGCTAATCTTTCAGTGGACCAAATTGCTGATCGCCGCGCCATTGCCCTGGCAGAACCCCTGCTTCGGGACCAATTGGTAACTGCGGACGGGCGCGCTATTGGCGTAAATGTTGTGATACAATTACCGCAACTTGACCCAATGGAAGTCCCTAATACTGTGGCATTTGTGCGTAATCTCCGTGACGAGATGATAGCCAAATACCCGAAGCATGAGATCCGCCTTATCGGTGTTGCCATGCTGAATGTAGCGTTTCAGGAAGCGGGTCTTGCTGATGTTACCAAGCTGACCCCGATTATGTATCTGATGCTGCTTGTGCTGATGGCGGTTGCTGTACGGTCGATCGTTGGAACACTTACAACGGCGCTGCTTATTGCCTTTGCATCGATGATTGGTATGGGCGCCGCGGGTTATGCGGGCATTGGGCTAACGCCGATCGCACTTTCTGCGCTTACCATTATTCTCACGCTGGCCATCGCGGACGCGGTGCATGTGCTTATCACCATGCGCAACAGCATGAAAACGGGCATGTCGAAGCGTGATGCTTTGATTGAAAGTATGCGTGTTAACTTCCTTGCGCTGATGATCACATCGTTGACAACAGCGATTGGTTTCCTTGCGCTAAATTTCTCAGACGCGCCGCCGTTCTGGCACTTGGGCAACATCTCTGCCATTGGTATTGTAGCTGCATGGTTGATGTCTGTGACGTTCCTGCCGGCGATGCTTAGTATTTTGCCTGTGAAAGTGCCGGCAAAAGTAACGGAAGATGCGGACGCCAAATTCTTTGGTGCGCTGGCTGATTTTGTTGTGAAGCACAATAAGAAGCTACTTATTGGTATGGGTGCTGCAGCAGTTGCGCTTGTAGCGGCTGTGCCGATGCTTGAGTTTAATGACCAATGGGCAGAATATTTCGATGAAAGCATCGAGTTCCGCCGTGATGTGGATTATTCGACGCAGCATTTTGGCTTCTACCCTGTTGAGTTTTCCGTTCTTGCGGACGGCGAAGGCGGCGTGAACGAGCCTGCATACTTGGCGAAACTTGACGAATTCACAGTGTGGTTGCGGCAGCAGGACAATGTGAAGCATGTTTATTCAGTCTCTGACATTATGAAGCGGTTGAACAAGAACCTGCACGCCGATGCTGAAGATGCGTATCGCCTGCCGGAAGAACGCGATCTTTCTGCACAGTATCTGCTGCTGTACGAAATTTCCCTACCATATGGTTTGGATCTGACGGACCGTATCAACAACGACAAATCAGCATCCCGCATAACTGTAACGCTGGGCAACGTGACCACCACCCAAACCCGCGAATTCCTTGAAGCCTCACGTGCATGGATTGCGGCAAACGCGCCTGATTACATGCAAGGCACAGTGCCAACAAGCGCGCAGGTAATGTTCACCTATGTTGCTGAACGCAATGTAGACAGTATGATCACAGGTAACTTCATTGCGGTGATTGCGATCGGTATCATCATGATGTTTGCGCTGAAATCGATGCGGCTTGGTGCGCTTTCTATCATCCCGAACGGCTTGCCTATTGTGGCTGCTTTCGGTGCGTGGGCGCTGCTTGTTGGGACGGTTGGCTTCTCAGTGGCCGCTGTGGCGAGTGTATCGCTCGGTATTGTGGTCGACGACACGGTGCATTTCCTTGCTAAGTATGTAAGGGGTATCCGCGAGAAGGGCTACGACGCCGCGCAGGCAATTAAGTATGCTTTCCAACAAGTTGGCCGTGCGCTTGTGGTAAACACAGTGGTACTGGTGATCGGTTTCTCATACCTTGCGACCTCACACTTTAAAATTAATGCCGACATGGGCTTGTTGACTGCTCTTGCTATCAGCCTTGCTCTATTGTTCGATTTCTTTTTCTTACCGGCCCTTCTTATGCGCGTTGGCACGGGCATGATTGCGGGTACACATAATACTAACGAAGGATCAAGTGATGTTAATCAACAAGCAGCTGAGTAACCGGGCCCTGGGCCTATTGTTGGGTGCATCTATTGCGATCGGGGCTGGCCTTTCCGGCGCCGCCTTCGCGGACGACGTATCAAAGACTAAGGGCCACGAGATCGCTGCGCGGTCTGATCGGTCAGACACTGGCTTTGTCAGCTCCGAAGTAGAAGCAGTGATGACGCTTATCAATAAAAGGGGCCGCAAAAGTACGCGGGAGCTTTCCTTCAAAACGCTTGAGCGCGAAAGCGAAGATGTTGGCGATAAAGGCCTGACTATTTTTGCCACCCCGCGCGATGTGAAGGGCACGGCTTTACTGTCGCACGCCAAAATACTGGCACCTGACGACCAGTGGCTTTACCTGCCAGCCCTTAAGCGGGTGAAGCGGATTTCCTCAGCCAATAAATCTGGGCCATTTGTGGGTTCAGAGTTTGCGTTTGAAGATTTCACCTCAACCGAGCTGAACAAATATAGCTATGACTATAAGGGCGAAGACACGCTGGACGGTATGAAGGTTGATATTATTGAACGCTTCCCACTTTATAAAAATTCAGGCTATACGCGCCAGATTTCCTATATCGACCAGGATGTGTTTCAGGTGCGGAAGATCGATTTCTATGACCGCAAAAATTCGCTTCTTAAAACATTGACGCTTTCTGATCAACGCGAGTATGAGGGCGGTGTATGGCGGGCTCATATGCTTACTATGGTCAACCACATCACAGGCAAATCGACAACGCTTGCCTACAGTGACTATAAGTTCAAAACAGGCCTTGCTGACAAAGATTTTGTCAAAGGCATCCTGAAGCGTATTCGGTAAAATCTAAAGCGAGTTTTGAGCAATAGTATGAAAATGCTTTTAGCAAGTGCGTTGGCTGCTGTGAGTTTATCTCAGGCAGCCTTCGCGGACGGTATTGATATTTCCGGCTCTATTGCCGCAGAAAACCGCGTATTTTTTGAACGCGGTAATCTGCCGGGGCAATTGCAAACCTACCAGGGTTCTCTTGAGTTTGAACTAGACGTGCGCTGGACCAGTCCTGATAGACGCTGGGATTTCGTTTTTGTACCCTTCGGCAGGCTTGATGGCCGCGACGGCGAACGTACCCACTTTGACGCGCGCGAAGCGTATGTGCGCTGGAACGGTGATACGGTAAGCGTGCGTACGGGCTACGCTAAAGTGTTCTGGGGTGTGGCGGAAAGCCTGCATCTGGTTGATATTATCAACCAGTCAGACGGCATCGAAGATATTGATAACGAAGATAAGCTTGGGCAGCTAATGCTTGAGGTTTCTGTACAGCAGGATTGGGGGCAGATCACTGGCTATGTGCTGCCGTCGTTCCGTAAGCGTACGTTTGCAGGTGTTGATGGCAGATTGCGGTTGCCGTTTCCTGTGGACGATAGCCTAACCCGCTTTGATCAGGGCCAGGACGAGGGCGGTGATATAGATTTCGCTCTGCGGTACAGCCATTATTTTGGTGATTGGGACGTGGGGCTTTCATTCTTCAGTGGTGCCAGCCGCGATCCCCGCTTTGTGATAGACCCGTCGCTCGGTGTGTTCGCGCCTTTTTACGATGACATCACACAGGTGGGTGTGGATCTGCAATATACCAACGAGGCATGGCTGTGGAAGTTTGAGGGCATTGTGCGCGACACGCCTTTTGAAACATTTGTGGCAGGAGTCGGCGGACTTGAATATAGCTTCTACGGCGTCACTGAAGCGGGAGCTGATCTGGGTATCATTCTTGAAATTCAGTATGATAATCGCAGCAATGATCCGCTACTTGGCCCGCTTAGCCCAGCAGATAATGACCTGGTAACGGGTTTTCGTTATAGCCTGAATGATGTGGAAGACACGGCGGTGCTAGCAGGCATTACCACTGATCTGGATGACGGCTCACTTTCGGGCTTCGTTGAGGCCTCCCGCCGTATTGGCGATAACTGGACAACTGAGCTTGAAGGGCGCTTTTTTCTGTCTGTTGATCAGCAAAATTTGATCGCTGGTTTCTCAAAAGATAGCCATATTATAATCCGCCTAACTCGTTATTTCTAACAAAGGCAGCTTATTTAGGTTTTTGGTCTATTTTTAGAGGTTGTTTTGGTCTGATTGGCTTGTAAGGTAGGTAAGGTTGTAATAATTAGGCTCTTTTGTTTGGTTTTTGCGTAGCTATAGGGTATAGGGCACTAAACTATTGGAATGTAAGCAGTAATGCATTACTCGCATTACTTGCAATCGGGGCTTTAAAAATATATCGGGAGTTGTGTTTTCAGTGTCTGAAATCTTGAAGGCATTCATGCGGAACGAACAGGCGATACGGCGCTATATTGCGCGGTACCGGTCTGACGTGCAGGATGTTGAAGATTTCACTCAGGAAACGTTTTTGCGCGGTTTTGCCGCAGAGACAAAAGGCGATATCCGCGAGCCCAAAGCCTTCTTGTTTAAGATCGCAAAGAACATTGCGCTCCTTGATATTAGAAAAAAGAAGCGCGGCCCGACAGATTTTATTGAGGATTCTGGAGGTTCCGAACTCTTAGTAGATGAGGAACAACTAACGGCTGATGCATGGCTGGACGGAAGAAGAAAACTTGTGCTGCTTTCAAAAGCAGCTGCGAGCCTACCGCCGAAGTGCAGGAAAGCCTTTTTGATGCGCCGCGTTGAAGGTTTGCAATATAAGCAAATAGCCAACCGCATGAACATCAGCGTTAGCGCTGTGGAGAAGCATGTGATGGTTGGGTTGCTGAAATGTAATTCTTACTTGCGCGAACACGGGTATGACGCTGCTGAGTTTGGCGGCGCACCTGTGAATAGGAACCAGCAGCCTGCGCTTCAAAGCGCTGGGCTTAAAGCAGTGAAACTTGATGAGAAAAAGTGATTTTAATATTTTTCTCCTCCCGACAATGGAGGACATAGAGGCCGAAGCTGCTGCTTGGCTTTCCGTGTTCGGCCGTGAACATGTCACTGATGATGAACGGGCGGAGTTTGAGGAATGGCTGCGGCGCAGTTCGAAGCATAGTGTTGTTTTTGAAAACCTGTCTGCCTTATGGGGCGACATGGAAGTGTTGACAGAATTATCCGATATCGCGGAGGCGATGCCTGAGGTGCCAACACGCGCCGGCAAACCTGTTTGGGGCCGGCGCGCATTCTTTGGCGCCATCGCGGCGACGTTTGCTTTGGTGGTTGTCGGTACAACAGCTTATGTTTCAAATCAGGACGACCAGCTCTATCAACATGCATCCTTTGCAACGGCAGTAGGCGAGCAACGTACCGTGACATTGTCTGACGGTTCTGTAATGCACATTAATACGGATAGTGTTGTAGAGGTCGACTTTACACCGGGCGAACGCACGCTTCGGCTGGCGCAGGGTGAGGCGCATTTCGTTGTGACAAAAAACACACAGCGGCCATTTATTGTGAATGCGGCCAGCGGAGCGGTTCGGGCCGTTGGAACCGCTTTTACGGTTCGTTTACGGGCCAATAAAAGTATCGAAGTTACGGTTGAGGAAGGCCGCGTAGCGCTTCAGAAGAGTGTGATGCGAACCGAAGCTGCTGCTAAAACAGTTGCTGAAGAAACTATTAAAGCACCTTCCGTTATCGCTGAATTAACCGCGGGTCAAAGCGCTGTATTCAACGAAGAAGTCGAAGAAATTGAGCAGATGCCAACCGTTGAATTGCGCCGCAAACTAGCGTGGCGTGAGGGTTTGCTGGTTTTCGCAGGTGATCCGCTTTCAGATGTTGTCGCTGATATTAGCCGCTACACAGATATCAAGATTGAGATCGCTGATGCTGCGGTCGCTGACATGCCAATCGGTGGGTACTTCCGGGTCGGCGAGATAAACGGGCTCCTGGATGCGCTTGAGCAAACCTTTAATCTAAAGGTCGAGTTTATAACTCCTGATCATGTGCGGATTTCACAATCTTCATAGGAGTTTACAGCCGCAAAAAGCGCCTGTAGAAATGATCTCAGAAAAAATAGAAAAATCACCCTGTGGGTTTTAATCATGTCGGTATCCTACAATACAAGACCGACGGACAGGGTGCAGTGGTTTAGGTGCTTTGTGGTAGGTGCGTCGCGTCAATGAATGAGGGAATACGCATTTTCAGGCGTTCAAGCGCGCTTGGCTACTTTTTGGTGGCTCTGATGATTTTCGCGCTGACGGCAGAAGTACAGGGCTCTGATAAACGATATTTTTTTCGTATCAGGGAAAATACATTGGGGGCGGCACTAGATGCCTTTGCCCGTAAAACCAAAGTCCTTGTGCTTTACCCTTATGAATTGGCAGGCACCACCGGTATGAACCCCGTAATTGGGCGACATACCGTGCGTGAAGCTTACCAAGCACTGCTTCGCGGTACCAAATTCTCCGGTGGTCTTACGGAAAACGGTGTTTTAACAATCACCGTTCTTCCGTCAAAAAAAATAGATCTAATGGAGGAAGATGTGAATAAGACCCAACGAAGAGCGGCCCTGCTGGGAGGCATCGCCGGAATTGTTGCCACAATTGGTAACGGTGCTATCGCCCAAGACGACGCTACAGACCATGGCCCGATTGAAGAAATCGTATCCGTAGGTACGCGCTCTAAAGGCCGTACTGCTATCGCAACCCCTGTACCTGTTGACGTGGTAAGTAACCGCGCTATCACAGGCACTGGCCACACTGAAGTTGGTCGCGCGCTGCAAACACTTGCGCCATCTTTCAATTTTTCAAGCTCATCTGTATCTGACGGTACTGATGCCCTGCGCCCTGCGACCCTTCGCGGCCTTGGCCCTGACCAAACACTTGTTCTTGTAAACGGCAAACGTCGCCATTCAAGCGCCCTTGTGAACGTAAATACGTCTGTTGGTCGTGGTTCCGTTGGTACCGATTTGAACGCCATTCCAGGCGCTGCTTTCAGCCGTATCGAAGTTCTGCGTGACGGCGCGGCTGCCCAGTATGGTTCTGATGCGATCGCTGGCGTGATTAACCTCGTTCTCAACCAAAGCAGCGAAGGCGGAGCCGCCAGCGTTTACTACGGTCAGACATACGAAGGTGACGGCGGCGTATTCGTTGCAAACGGCAATATGGGCTTCGAACTTGGTGACGGTGGTTTCATCAACTTCACAGCTGAGTACCGTGATCGCGGCAATACAAACCGTGCCGGCCTTTTCGGCGAGCGTATTTTTGCAGACCTGGAAGATGGATCAATTGACCCGCGCGAAGTAGACGCAGAGCGTCAAAACTTTCGCATTGGTGATGCTGACAACGAGCAATATGCTTTTGTTGTAAACGCTGAGCTGCCAATCAACGATAATGCCAATTTCTACTTCTTTGGTACCTATTCTGATCGTCAGAACCAGTCAGCTGGTTTCTTCCGTTCAGTACGTCGTGGCCCGGCAGTCCCAGAATTGTATCCAGACGGCTTCCTGCCTTTGATCAACACGTCCATCGAAGATGTCTCCCTAACAGGTGGTATCGAATGGGCTTTTGATAGTGGTTGGGATCTGGACCTTAGTATCAACCACGGTAGCAACTCTTTTGCGTTCAACATTTCGAATTCATTTAACCCTTTGTTCGGTGCTCTCAGCGCAACATCAGCTGATGCTGGTACGCTTGGTTACAGCCAAACCACTTTCAACAGTGACATGGTTAAAACCTTCGACCTTGGCGACGCAGAGACAACGTTTGCCTTTGGTGCTGAGTACCGCGCAGAAAACTACACAATTGAAGCCGGTGAGCCGCTTTCTTTCGCAGGAACTGGTATCTCGGTATTCCGTGGGTTTGACGGCAACAACGAACGTGATGCTGATCGTAACAACGTATCATTTTATGTAGACGTTGAAAGCCAGGTTAATGACCGCTGGTTGGTTGCAGCCGCCGCTCGCTACGAAGATTATAGTGATTTCGGTAGCACGTTAACTGGTAAGTTCTCTACGCGTTTTGAAATTACTGATGATTTCGCCTTCCGTGGTTCGATTGCGACGGGCTTCCGTGCGCCGTCCCTTCAGCAGGCTAACTTCAACAGTGTTTCAACGCAGTTTGTAGAAGTGAACGGCGAAACTGTTCAGCAGGAACGTGGTACGTTCTCTAACGATAGTGCGCTTGCTCAAGCCGTTGGTGTACCTGAGCTGAAAGAAGAAACATCCCTTAGTTTCAGTGCTGGTTTTGTGGCAACTCTTGATGCGTTGACCCTTACTGTGGATTTCTACCGTATTGAAATTGAAGACCGGATCGCAATTTCTGCCGGTATTCCACTTGATCTGTTTGAGAATACAGGTCCAGCTACGTCTGCTCAGTTCTTCTTGAACGCTGCTGACACGACCACAAACGGTGTTGATTTTGTAGCTACTTACGATGTGGATCTTGGCGGCGATCAGTCATGGAGACTGTCAGCAGCTGCTAACTTCACCGATACGGACATTGACCGTGATAGCATCGTTAGTGCTATTGGCGGCGTTGACGTTGGCCCACTTTTCACACCGCAGGATATCGCGATCGTTGAATCGTTCCAGCCTAAGTCACGCATCAATTTCTCTAGTAACTATACGACTGGTAACTGGAATATCATTGCTCGTTTGAGCCAGTTTGGTTCTTACACTGTGTGTGAAGGTTCATGTGACAGCACGTCAAATGTTCAGGACTTTGGCGCCAAGTGGCTTACCGACCTTCAGGTTAAATATACGTTCGAAGACAGCGGCCTCGCGCTTGCCGTTGGTGTGAATAACCTGTTTGACGTAACGCCTGACCTGAACCTTATTGGTCAGTCACGCGCTGGTACAATCCCGGGCGTTGTTGACAGTATTGGTGTCTTCCAGTTTAACCGTCGTTCAGCACCATTTGGCTTCAACGGTGGCCTTTGGTACGCACGGATGAGCTACGAATTCTAAGCTAGCTTAGAGACTAAAATTTAGATTAGGGCCGGCCAATTTGGTTGGCCCTTTTTTATTGCGCACGTTCTAGCTTACTTGATAGGCCTCTGTTTATTGCATTCCCGTACGGTTTCTGCCAAAAACTAATTCTTGACCAAAAGGTCAAGAATACCTAGTGTTGTTAAGGAAGCGTAATTGGAGGAATGGGTATGTCGTTAAGGCCAATGTGTCCAACGGGTGGTGGGCCATTATCGAAGGAAGCAATTGATGCGAACTTTGATGATCTACATGATCCGCTGAGTTTATTGCAGGCTAAAGCAGAGGCAGACCGCTGCCTGTATTGCTATGACGCGCCGTGCATTCAGGCATGTCCTACGTCTATCGATATTCCAACGTTCATTCACCAGATCCGCACTGGGAATGTAGACGGATCCGCTAAAACTATCCTCTCAGAAAATATCATGGGCGGCACCTGTGCGCGTGCATGTCCTACAGAAGTGCTATGCGAGCAAGCTTGCGTGCTGAACGTATCGAACGAGCAACCTGTAGAAATTGGCCTGTTGCAGCGCCACGCCGTGGACCATCTGATGGACGCTGGCGGCGAGCATCCGTTTACGCGTGCCGCTGATACTGGCAAGCGCATTGCCGTTGTTGGCGCGGGGCCTGCTGGCCTGTCGTGCGCGCACCGGGCTGCGATGCTTGGCCACACCGTTACAGTTTTTGAAGCCAAGCCGAAATCTGGCGGGCTGAATGAATACGGCTTAGCAGCCTACAAAATGGTTGATGATTTCGCTCAGCGCGAAGTTGATTTCCTGCTGGGCATTGGCGGGATTGAAGTGAAGCACGATCAGCGCCTTGGCCAAGATATAACTCTTGCTGAATTGCAGCGCGATTATGATGCGGTTTATATCGGTATCGGCCTTGGTAGCGCTAATGCCCTTGGGCTCGACGGCGAAAGCAAGGACGGCATAGCCGACGCAATTGACTTTATCGAGGACGTGCGCCAGGCCGGTGATTTATCAGCCCTGCCTGTGGGCGACGATGTWRTCGTGATYGGYGCYGGTAATACRGCGATTGATGCGGCCGTGCAAAGCAAGCGCCTCGGCGCTGAAAATGTTACACTGGTMTACMGSCGCGGTGAAGAAAACATGAGCGCRACSGACTGGGAAGTGAACCTTGCGCGCACCAACGGTGTGAATGTCAAATTATGGTCYTCSCCKWSCGGTGTTAAAGGCAACGGCAGTGTCGASGCTATGGARTTTGAAGGCACGCAGYTGGAAGAYGGCAAGCTYGGCAAAACCGGCAAGTCRTCAACMGTGCARGCTGAYATGGTGTTGAARGCYATTGGCCAGAAACTSGAYACMTCYGGYATCGACGSRCTTAAGGTCAGCGGYGGCAAAATTGCAGTYGACGAWAAATACAGCACSGCMCTMGMGGGTGTTTTTGCKGGCGGCGACTGCGTCAAATCAGGTGAAGATTTAACCGTTCAGGCGGTTGAAGACGGTAAACAAGCAGCATACGCCATCGATGCGTATCTTGCTGCGAATTAGGAGGCGGATGTGGCAGACTTAAGCTGTAATATAGCGGGTGTCGAGAGCATCAATCCTTTCTGGCTGGCCTCAGCGCCGCCTACAGATAAATACATCAACGTGGTCCGTGCCTTTGAAGCAGGCTGGGGCGGTGTGGTTTGGAAAACACTCGGCATCGATCCGCCGGTTATCAATGTGTCGAGCCGCTACGGCGTCCACAAAAACGGTAACCAGGCGATTCTCGGTATTAATAATATCGAGCTGATCTCTGACCGGCCGCTTGAGACCAACCTGGAAGAAATCCGACGCCTTCGCAAAGAATGGCCGGACCGGGTGATCATTGGCTCGATGATGGCTGAGATTGAAGAAGATATCTGGAAAGAGCTGGCTGTCCGCATTGCAGACTCTGGCGTTCAGGGCATCGAGCTTAATCTTGGTTGCCCGCACGGTATGTGTGAGCGCGGCATGGGCTCTGCCATTGGCCAAGTACCGGAGATGGTGGAAAAAGTAACGCGCTGGGTGCGGGATGTTGTTGATATTCCTGTCTTCACCAAGCTTACGCCGAACATCACCAATATCCTGTGGTCCGCAGAAGCCGCGCAAAAGGGCGGCGCGGATGCGGTGTCTTTGATCAATACGGTGAACTCCGTTGTGTCTGTTGATCTGGACGCAATGGCGCCGACGCCGGTTGTGAACGGCAAAGGCACACACGGCGGCTATTGCGGTTCTGCGGTGAAGCCTATCGCCTTGCATATGGTTGCGGAAATTGCCCGTAACCCGGAAACAAGTGACCTTGCAATGTCAGCCATTGGCGGCATCGAGACATGGCGCGACGCTGCTGAGTTTATTGCGCTCGGCGCTGAAGGCCTGCAGGTCTGTACGGCTGCGATGCTCTACGGCTTTCGGATTGTTGATGATATGATCGCGGGTCTGTCAGGTTGGATGGACGAAAAAGGCTATAAAACAATCAGCGATTTCCGCGGGATGGCAGTGCCAAACACCGTCGACTGGAACGCGCTTGATATGAACTTTGATACCAAGGCCTATATTGACCCTGACAGCTGCATCGAATGCGGGCGCTGTCACATTGCCTGTGAAGATACCGCGCACCAAGCCATTGAATTTTCAGTGGCCGAGGACGGCAAGCGCACCTTCACCGTAGTGGACGAAGAATGCGTTGGATGTAACCTGTGTGCCATGATCTGCCCGGTACCTGAATGTATTGAAATGCGGCCCGTTGATAACGGTAAACCAGCCATGACATGGCCAGAGCATCCGCTTAACCCAATGAAAGCTGCCGAATAAGGCCGAAAGGGGAACTGATGACTAATCTAGAAGCAGGCATGAAAGCCAACGACCTTGACGCCTACTGGATGCCTTTCACGGCGAACCGGCATTTCAAGGCCAACCCCCGTATGGTGGTCGGCGCCGACCGGATGCACTTCACCTTGTCGGACGGCAGGAAACTGTTGGACGGCATCGCTGGTTTGTGGTGCTGCAACGCAGGCCATAACCGCCCGCGTATTGTAGAAGCAATCCAGAAGCAGGCTGCTGAATTAGATTACGCGCCAGCGTTTCAGATGGGCCACTCGAAGCAGTTCGAGCTAGCGAGCCGCCTAGCGCGCATGATGCCGGGCGATCTGAATAAAATATTCTTCACCAACAGTGGGTCTGAATCCGTTGAAACGGCGCTGAAAATGGCAATTGCCTATCACCGTGTCCGGGGCGAAGGCCACCGCACACGGTTGATTGGCCGCGAAAAAGGCTACCACGGTGTGAACTTCGGCGGCATGGCCGTGGGCGGTATGCCTGCGAACCGTAAGATGTTTGGCAATTTGGTCGCGGGTGTTGATCACCTGCGCCACACGCACGGCATTGAAGGCAACCGCTTCTCAAAAGGCCAGCCTGAAAACGGTGCGGAATATGCGGATGATTTGATCCGCATGATCGAGCTGCATGATGCCTCTACAATCGCTGCGGTGATCGTGGAGCCACTGGCAGCGTCCGCGGGCGTCATTCTGCCGCCAAAGGGATACCTTGAGCGCCTGCGCAAGATTTGTACTGATAACGGCATCCTTTTGATCCTAGACGAAGTGATCACTGGGTTCGGTAGGCTCGGTACACCGTTTGCCAGCAACCAGTTCGATATTGAAGCTGACATCATCACCACGGCCAAAGCCCTAGCGAACGGTGTTATCCCGATGGGTGCCGTGTTCGTGCAAGACAAAATTTACGATGCCTTTATGACGGGCCCTGAGAATATGGTGGAGTTTTTCCACGGCTATACTTTCTCCGGTAACCCGATGGCGTGTGCTGCGGCGCTTGCGACCCTCGATACCCATGAGGAAGAGGGCTTGCTGACCCGCGGTGCAGAGCTTTCCGATTATTGGCAGGACGCAGCGCATTCTTTGGCGGACCTGCCGCATGTGATCGATGTTCGGAACATGGGCTTGATTGCAGGGATTGAACTGCGGTCACGGGAAGGCAAGGTTGGCGCACGGGCCTTTGATGCTTTCCTTGAGGCTTACGAAGCGGGCCTGCTTATTCGCACGACGGGCGATACCATCGCACTGTCGCCGCCGCTAATTATTGAAAAATCCGATATTGATTTTGCGTTCGACACGCTCGCAAAAGTTATTAAGGCACTGGATTAACTATGACACTTGTAAAACATATCATCGACAATGAGCTGACCGCTGGAACATCCGGCAACCGCGCGCCTATATTTAACCCGGCAACGGGTGAGCAATCGGGCGAGGTCCTGCTGGGCGGTGCCTCAGAAATTGATATGGCCGTTGCCTCCGCTAAGAAAGCGTTCGTGACATGGTCTGCAACGCCGCCTGCAAAGCGGGCGCGGGTTATGTTCCGGCTGCGCGATATTCTTGAGCGCCGCGCTGATGATGTGGCGCGGGCGATCAGCTTAGAGCACGGCAAAACCCACGATGATGCACTCGGTGAAGTCACCCGCGCTCTCGAAGTCGTGGAATATGCCTGCGGTATCCCTGAGAAACTGAAGGGCGAGTTCAGCCGCGATGTCGGACCGGGTATTGATACCTGTTCTGAGCGTCAGGCGCTGGGCGTTGTGGCAGGCATTACGCCGTTCAACTTCCCCGCCATGGTGCCGTTGTGGATGATCCCAATGGCGATCGCCACTGGTAATACGTTCATCTTGAAGCCCTCTGAGCGGGACCCGTCGAGCGCCAATCTGGTGCACGAACTGTTCAAGGAAGCTGGCTTGCCTGCTGGTGTTCTTAATGTTGTGCATGGCGGCAAAGATGCTGTTGATGCGCTGCTGGATCATAAAGACGTGCAAGCGATCAGTTTCGTTGGCTCAACACCGATTGCGGAATATGTTTATAACCGCGGCTGTGCAGCTGGTAAGCGCGTGCAAGCCCTGGGCGGTGCCAAGAACCATATGATCATTATGCCTGATGCTGATATTGACCAAGCCGCTGATGCCCTGATGGGCGCGGGCTTCGGGTCTGCTGGCGAACGCTGCATGGCTATCAGCGTGGCGGTACCTATTGGCGAAGAAACTGCTAATAAACTAATTGAAAAACTTGCCCCCCAGGTGCAAGCGATGGCCATTGGGCCACATGACGACCCGGACGCCGTAATGGGCCCGGTTATTACAGCCGAAGCGAAAGCGCGGATCGAAGGCCTGATCTCACAAGGTGAGAAAGAGGGCGCTAAAGTGATTGTAGATGGTCGCGGACACAAGCTGCAGGGTTATGAGGGAGGTTTCTGGGTTGGCGGCACACTGCTTGATCATGTAACGCCTGAAATGACTGTTTATAAAGAAGAAATATTTGGTCCTGTGCTTTCTGTCCTGCGGGCGAAAAGCTATGATGAAGCGCTTGATCTGATCAATTCGCATCAGTACGGCAACGGCACGGCGATCTTCACGCGGGACGGCGACGCTGCGCGCGAATTTGCAGCCAAAGTGCAAGTCGGCATGGTTGGCATCAATGTGCCAATTCCTGTGCCAGTGGCTTATCACAGCTTTGGCGGCTGGAAGCGCTCAATCTTTGGGGCGCACGGCATTTACGGGCCTGAAGCAGTTAATTTTTATACGAAACTTAAAACAGTAACCTCGCGTTGGCCTACGGGTATCCGCGAAGGAGCTGAATTTACGTTCCCAAGCCTCGGTTAAGCTGGGCACATAGGGAAAAGGGGAGACATAATGGCTATAAATACAAATGCAACGCTGCGCGGCGGTTTGATCCAGATGGCGCTAAAGTCATCAACGGATAATGATCCAGAGACCATTCGCCAGGCAATGATCGAAGCACATATTCCGCTGATCGAAGAAGCCGGCGAAAAAGGTGTGCAGGTGCTTTGCTTCCAGGAAGTATTCACGCAGCCTTATTTTTGCCCAAGCCAGGACGAGAAATGGTACGCCAGCGCTGAAAGTATCCCAAGCGGCCCCACCACTGTTTTGATGCAGGAATATGCCAAAAAATACAAAATGGTTATCGTTGTTCCGATCTACGAGAAAGATGATGTAACCGGCATTTATTATAATACTGCTGCAGTGATAGACGCAGACGGTAGCTACCTTGGTAAATACCGCAAAACGCACATCCCGCAGGTTAAGGGCTTTTGGGAGAAATTCTTCTTCAAGCCGGGCAACTCAAACTGGCCAGTGTTCCAGACCCAGTACTGCAAGCTCGGCGTTTATATTTGTTATGACCGTCACTTCCCTGAAGGCTGGCGTGCGCTGGCCCTGAACGGCGCGGAATACATCGTTAATCCGTCTGCCACTGTAGCTGGCTTGTCTGAGTATTTGTGGAAGCTGGAACAGCCTGCATCTGCTGCTGCAAACGGGTGTTACATTGGCGCCATCAACCGGGTTGGTACCGAAGCTCCGTGGAATATTGGTGAGTTTTACGGCCAGAGCTATTTCGTCAACCCACGCGGTCAGATCGAAAAAGAAGCCAGCCGTGACAAGGATGAGCTTATCATCCATGATATGGATATGAGCTTGGTACAGGAAGTACGGAACGGATGGCAATTCTTCCGTGACCGTCGGCCTAGTACCTATGCAAGGCTAACAGACGGCGAGTAATTCTCGCCCCACTGTTGGAAGAAAATTTGGCTGCGGGGGCGGCTAAATTGTCAGGCTGAGCCTTGTGAAAAACGGGCTCGGCTTGATTAGCAGGACGGAAAAGGGAGTAATACCATTCAACAGTCAGAAAAAGGCGTGGTTATCGCCGATGATTTGTGGAACCGCGATTTAGCACCCACAAGGCCAGAAATGCGTACCTGGGACTGGAAAGCCTACAGCGCGCTTTGGGTTGCGATGGTTGTCTGCGTACCGACCTATATGTTGGCCGGCGGCTTGATCGCATCGGGCATGTCCTGGTGGCAAGCCGTGCTCACTGTGCTGCTCGGTAACCTGATTGTGCTGTTCCCTATGATGCTTATTGGCCACGCTGGTGCCAAACACGGTATTCCGTTCCCTGTTTTATTACGATCCTCTTTTGGTACCAAAGGTGCCCGTATTCCGGCGCTTGCCCGCGGGTTGGTAGCCTGCGGTTGGTTTGGTATCAATACCTGGGTTGGCGGCTCGGCGATTTATGTAATCGTCAATGCGCTTACTGGTGACGCGATCGTCGGCGCTGATATAGCGGTTCTGGGTATAGATCTTGGGCAGTTCGCCTGCTTCATCGCTTTCTGGGCCATGCATTTGTATTTCATTAAAAACGGTACGGAGAGCATTCGGTCCTTGGAGACATACGCAGCGCCGTTTCTTATTTTGATGGGGCTTGTGCTGCTTGGCTGGGCCTATTTCGCCGCTGGTGGCTTCGGTGCGATGTTATCTGCGCCGTCACAGTTCATTGAGGGCGGGGCAAAAGAGGGCCAGTTTTGGTCTGTGTTCGCGGTTAGCTTAACCGGCATGGTGGGCTTTTGGGCGACAATGGCGCTTAATATTCCGGATTTCACCCGCTTTGCGAAATCCCAGCGTGACCAGATAATTGGCCAAGCTGTAGGCCTGCCGTTACCGATGGCGTTGTTCGCTTTTATCAGTGTTGCGGTTACGTCTGCGACAGTGACTATTTTCGGCGAAGCGATATGGGACCCCGTGCAGCTTGCTGGCCGTATGGGCGGCCTCGGTGTTGTCGTGGCGCTGGCAGCGCTTGTGGTGGCGACGCTGACAACTAATTTGGCCGCTAACGTGGTGGCCCCTGCTTACGGGTTTTCGAACTTAAGCCCGAAGAAGATCAGCTTCAAAATGGGCGGCTATATTACCGCGGGTATCGGCATTGCGATTTTCCCTTGGAAACTGATTGAAACGTCGCAGGGTTATATTTTTGTATGGCTGGTTGGTTATTCAGCCTTGCTCGGCCCTATTGCTGGCATATTGATAGCGGATTATTTCTTCCTGCGGAAACGAGAGCTTAAGGCTGAGGCCTTATTTGATCACCGCGGTGAATACGGTACATGGAATGCTGCGAGCTTGATCGCGCTTACGCTGGGTATATTACCGAACGTGCCGGGCTTCTTGCACGCGGCGGGTGTTGTTGAAAGCGTACCTGTGATTTTTGATAGTATCTATGCGTATGCTTGGTTTGTAGGTCTGTTTATCGCAGCTGGCGTTTACATGCTGCTGCGAAAACGGTGATAGGAGAATAGGTCATGTCAATTGTCATTAGAGGCGGAACCGTTGTTACGGCGGAGCAAAGCGTGCTGGCAGATGTTTACTGCGAAGACGGCGTGGTTAAAGCCATTGGCCTAAACCTGGAAGTACCGTCGGACGCTGAAGTGATCAACGCCACTGGGCAATATGTAATGCCAGGCGGTATCGACCCACACACCCATATGCAGTTGCCGTTTATGGGCACCGTTGCGACTGAGGACTTTTACTCAGGTACTGCCGCGGGCCTTGCTGGCGGCACGACCATGATCATTGACTTTGTAATCCCAGATCCGCAGCAGCGCTTGATGGATGCATACCGCCAATGGCGCGAATGGTCTGAAAAATCCTGCGCTGATTACAGCTTTCATGTGGCCGTTACCTGGTGGGACGAGACGGTGCATGAGGACATGGGCACCTTGGTGCGCGACGAGGGCATCAACAGCTTTAAGCATTTCATGGCGTACAAGAATGCGATCATGGCTGATGATGAGATCATGTATAATAGCTTCACCCGCTCGCTTGAGCTTGGGGCAATTGTAACGGCACACGCTGAAAACGGCGAAATGGTATTCCAGCTTCAGAAGAAGCTGCTTGAGATGGGCATGACTGGCCCGGAAGCGCATCCGCTGTCGCGGCCTCCTGCTGCTGAGGGCGAAGCCGCTAACCGCGCTATCCGCTTGGCTGAGGTTATCGGTATTCCGCTGTATCTGGTGCATGTATCTACAAAAGATGCGCTCGACGAAATTACTCGGGCACGCAACAACGGGCAACGTGTCTACGGCGAAGCGCTGGCAGGGCATTTGCTGATTGATGACAGTGTTTACCGTAACCCTGATTTCGAAGCCGCAGCCGCGCACGTTATGTCGCCGCCGTTTCGTTCGAAAGAACATCAGGCTGCTTTGTGGAAGGGCCTACAGTCCGGCAACCTGCAAACCACAGCAACTGATCACTGTTGTTTCTGTGCGGAGCAAAAAGCCGCAGGCAAGGATGACTTTACCCTGATACCAAACGGGACAGCAGGCATTGAAGACCGCTTGGCTGCGCTGTGGACGCACGGTGTGAATACAGGCAAACTAACGCCGGAAGAATTTGTGGCTGTTACATCAGCGAATTCGGCTAAGATTTTCAATATCTATCCGCGCAAGGGCACCATTCAGGTGGGGTCTGATGCGGATATTGTGGTGTGGGATCCTGAGGCGACAAAGGTGATCTCAAAGAAGACACATCACCAGAACATTGATTTCAATATTTTCGAGGGCATGGAAGTGAAGGGTCTACCTTCGCATACTATAAGTGGTGGGCGCCTCTTGTATGCGGATGGAGAATTACGCGCTGAGCGCGGAACGGGGAGCTATGTTAAACGACCCGCCTTCCAACCTATCTTCCATGCACTCGAAAAGAAGGCGCAGGCTTCAAAACCTGTGCCGGTTCGTCGAGGGGGCTAGCGCCCTCTCGACACTCCCTTCAAACTTGGTCGGCTTCTTAGCCGGCCATTTTTTACGAATAAGAGTGCGGGAAGCCAGAGTCAACTGTAAAGAGTTGACTGTTTGGTCAGGAATTACGCTGTATTTTCAGCCAGTTACGCTGGCTTATGCCCTGGTTCCTGAGCTGCAGTGTTCACCGGCAGTGGCTAAAACGTATAGCCAAACGTATCGATGACTTTATCAAACCCTTTGGCTACCAGTTGTCTTTGCTCTGCATTATAGAGCTCGCGGTAATCGCGTTTTTTTCGGCCTGTATTGGATTTCGCCCGCGGCAGTGATTGGGAAATGTCGATGCCGATTTTGTCTTTAATTGCGGCTAGGCCTTCTGTGAGCTTCTCATACAGGATCACTTCATCAACGACGACTTTGTCGTTAATGGTATATGTTCCCCAGTTGAGGGACACATGGTTTCTTTGAAGAAAGGTGCCGAAGTCCATTGTGAAATTTGGGTTCATATGTTTCTGATAAAAATAGCGAGAGACTTGGCTGTCCCACGGGTTTCGTTCGATTGTAAATTTAAAATACCGATCCCATAATAAGTCGCCGATCTGTTTCTTGATCTCAGGGGCAGGGCTGTGATTTTGGAATTGGGATAGAGCCTTGCTGCTGTTGCTGTATTTCCCGAAGTCGACGCCTTCTGGGATTTCCGAGCCGGCTTTATAGGGGCCGGTGATGATGCGGTTTTTGGGGGCTAAACCTAGGGCGGCGCGGTTGCGTTCATCTTCAGGAGCGATCGGCGTGACAATATCGAGCGGACCACAGTGACCTGTAAGCGCCATTTCGACACTTGTGCCTGCAGTCTTCCTTGTTTTTATGAAAATAAATTGATGATCATGAGACAGGATCATTGTGTTTTTCCCTCGAAACCTTCGCGCCCCCTCTGGGAGGGTACAAAAGACGTTTTGGCATTGCAAGGGCACAGTGTTGCAGTCTGAAACCTGATGAGAGCGCAACGGTGCGGCGAAGGCCCTTCCAAAGATGTAACCCAAACCCGTGGCGTTTGGACCTTTTTCAGTGCGTGTGTATGGGCGTTTCTTCAATGGGCCATTTTTACGAATAAGCTCGTGCAAAGGCAGGTCCGCCAGTAAAGAGTTGGGTGTTTTGTTGGGAATTACGCTATTTTTCAGCAAGTAGGCCGATTTATATCCAGTGTTCCTGAGCTGGTGTGTTCAGGGGGGATGGCTAAAAAGTATACCCAAATGTATCGATGACTTTTTCATATCCCTTGGCTACCCGTTGTCTTAGCTCTGCATTATAGAGCTCGCGGTAATCGCGTTTGTTTCGGCCTGTATTGGATTTTGCCCGCGGTAATGATTGAGAAATGTCGATACCGATTTTGTCTTTAATTGCGGCCAGACCTTCTGTGAGCTTCTCATACTGGATCACTTCATCAACGACGATCTTGTCGTCAATGGTATACCTTTCCCAGTTGAGAGGCTCGTTGGCTCTTTGAAGAAAGGTGCCAAAGTTCATAGTGAATTTTGGATTTACACTTTTCCAATAAAAATAGAGAGAAACCTGGCTGTCCCACGGGTTTCGTTCGATCGTGAATTTGAAATACCGGTCCCATAATTTGTCGCCGATCTGTTCCTTGATCTGACGCGCACCGCTATGATTTTTGAAGCGAAACAAAACCTGGTTTCTGTTGATGTGTTTTGCGAAGTCGACGCCATCTGGAATTTCCGAGCCGGCCTTATAGGGGCCCGTAATGATGCGATTTTTTGGTGCCAACCCTAAGGCGGCGCGCTTGCGTTCGTCTTCAGGCGCGATGGGCGTGACAATATCGAGCGGCCCGCAATGACTTGTAAGGGCCATTTCGACGCTTGTACCGGCGGTTTTTTCGGTTTTTACAAAAATAAATTGATGATCATGAGACAGGATCATTGTGCTGTTCCCTCGAAACCTTCGCACCCCCACTGGAGGTTACAAAAGACATTTTCGGATTGCAAGGGGTTAGCTTCGCGAGGCCGTAAGCATGAATAGGCACCATTAGGGTATTGAAGGAGTGTGCCAAGCCCGTGTTATTTGGACCAGTTTGGGCTCGTATGTAGGGTCGTTTTTAAATCGGTCATTTTGCAGGAATAAGCGCGCGCGAAGGCAGAATTAACCGCGAAGAGATAGCCACTTTGTCAGGATAGTCGGTGTGTATATGGGATGCCAGACGGAATGGACGAAATGCAATCGCCCGGCCTAGGGTTTAGGCCGAGCGAATATTTGTTAGTTTCCTTGGCGGAAAGCCACCATTACCGGCAGGCGAGCGGCTTGCCATGCTGGGAAGAAGCCACCGACAACACCAATGATTAGTGCGAGCCATACACCATTGATAAATAGGTCGGAGGTGAGGCTAAAGGTGAACACTACTTGCGTGAAGCTGGCACCAAGTGTTGAGGTGCTGATGCCGTCCATAAAGATGTAGGACAAGAAAGCACCAATTGCGCCGCCGATCAGGGAAAGCAGCACCGATTCTACGAGTGTGCCGACAAAGGCCGACGTGTTGCTAAAGCCTAGGGCTCGCAGCGTGGCTATTTCAGCTGCTCGGGATGATACCGATGTATACATTGTATTCAGTGCGCCGGCCAAAGCTCCTAGCGCCATCAGAAAGCTGATGACCCAGCCGACAATGACGATATAGGACAGGGCTTCACCTTGCTCTGCAAAAAAGGCCGCTTCAGTTTCTACATCCAGGTTTAGTCGTGGGTCATTTTCAACCAATTCAACCATGCCTGAAACGTCGCCAGGAGTTTCGAGTAACACGCGCATGGTTTGGTAACTTGAGCCGCGCCTGAACTGTGTTTGCACAGTCCGCGCGTCAGTCCATAGCTCGCTCTCAAAGGCGGAGCCGCCCGTTGAGAATACACCAACCACGGTCCACTCGGTGTTGCCAAATCTGAGCTCTTTGCCAATTTCGAACCCTTCGAATTCGCGCAATACCCCAGCGCCGACAATAATCTCGTTCCGGCCAGTTGTGAACAGCCTGCCTTCAATGATCTCAACATTTTCGCGCAGGTCAAATCCAACTGGGCTAATACCCCTCATTGGGATGTTGGCTTCGGTTTTACTTGTGCGTTTAATACCGTCGACAATGACATAAAGTTCGGCAGAATAGATCGGATTGTCATTGGCATCCCTTGCAATGCCTGGGGCAGTAGAAAGGATCTTAACGGTTTCATTGCTCATGGAACTGTTCAGCTCAGACCGTGATCCGCTGCGTGTAATTATCGCAGTGCTTTCTGATCCCGCGCCCTCAAGGGTTTGCGAAAAGCCGCGCGCCATTGATAGGAATGAAAGTAACACTGCCACCACAACGGTTACTGCAAATACTGCAGCTAGGGACATCCACAAGCGCCGAGGCAAGCTGCGGATGTTCATCGCTACAACGGCCCAAATTTGGGAGAATATACTTGTCATAATGTTTCTCCGTTAGCCGCGACTGAGGGCGGTTATAATATTGAGACGCAGCGCACTGACTGCAGGGATGATCCCTGTGATGAGCCCTAAGGCAAGCATCACTCCAACGGCCTTCAGGACCACATCAGCGTCCATGATAAGTGTCGGAAGTGGAGCAGGTACGGAATTCATAAGACCAATCATGCCGAGCGAAGCTAGCAAGCCTAGGCCGCCACCCATAAGGGCGAGCAACATCGACTCTCCTAAAACCATTCGGAAAATGCGCACTGATTTGAAGCCCAGTGTTTTCATAACACCGATTTCAGCTGTGCGTTCCCGAACCGCCAACACCATGGAATTGCCAACAATCACAAGAATAATGAAAAAGGCTGCACCAATAACGGACGTGAGGATCAAACCGATATTACCAATTTGTTCGATAAAGGCTTTTTGAAACGCTTTCTCCGGTACTGTCTCAGTTTCGAACGGCGAGTTGACGAACAAGTCATCGATGCTCTTGATAACCTGTTCATTCAGGTCGGGGCTGGCTGTTTTAACGCCCATCCAACCAATGTAATTACCGCCAAAGGACTGTGTTTCATTGAAATACTTATAGTGAATGTAAACGCTGTTGGTATCGGTCTGCGCATCTGCGCCGGTGTACACACCGACAATATCGAACTGCCACACAGTTTTACCGTCTGCTTGTGAGAATATATTGGAGTTTAACGGCAGGCGGTCACCAACTTTCCAGCCGTTAGTACGGGCAATCGATTCCCCGACAAGAATGGCTTGGCGGTTCTGTAGCCAGTTTGCTTCTTCTTCGTCAGTGAGAATGATTTCAGTATAAACACCCAGAAGCGTATCTTTATCCACTGCAAACGTCTGAACCTGATTGCGCGGGTCCTGATAATAGCCGCCGAACCAGTTCATATGAACCACTTCTTCGACGCCTGCTACACCCCGTACTTTATTTACATAGGAAATAGGCAGGGGCTGGGTAAAGTTGATTTTATTTACGGATACCAAGCGGTCATCTGCGGATAACTCTACACCTGCGTCAAGCGCTGCTTGAAACGATGTGATCGTACCGTAAATAAGAAACGCGATAAAAGTTGCGAACATGGTCAAAAATAGACGCAGCTTCTTTCGTGTTAGGTTTTTGAAGATAAGGTATAGGTCGCTCATGCTGCTAGATCCTTCTCTACGAACTCTCCCTTGTCGAGATGAAGCGTACGTTTTGCAAATTCAGCAGCCCTTGGGTCATGGGTTACCATAACGATGGTTTTGCCGAATTTCTCATTGAGAAGCTGCAGCATTTGCAGGATCTCATCTGCTGTATGCCTGTCCAGATCACCCGTTGGCTCATCACACAAAAGTAGTTTGGGATCAGAGATGATTGCCCGAGCAATCGCAACGCGTTGCTGCTGGCCTCCGGATAATTCATTTGGCATGTGCTTAGCGCGGTCAGATAGCTCAACAAGTTCAAGCGCTGTTGCAACGCTCTTCTTGCGCTGTGCTTTGCTAAGGTTGGTAAGCAGCAACGGCAGTTCAATGTTGCGCGCCGCATTCAACATAGGCATCAGGTTGTAGAACTGAAAGATGAAGCCGATATTGTTGGCGCGCCACTGGGCGAGGCCGTTTTCGCTGAGTGTATCAACTCGGTTGCCATCAAACCATACTTCGCCCCCGGTTGGTTGGTCTACGCCGCCAAGCATGTTTAGAAGTGTGGTTTTCCCTGAGCCCGACGGGCCCATAATGGCAAGAAAGTCGCCTTGTTTGATTGACATATTTAGTCCGTCAAAAACCGTAACTTGTTCTTTGCCTTTTACGAAGCTTTTGGAAATGCTTTTCAGGTCATAGAGAATTTCGTCATTCATGGTTTTTTCCTCGGTCGTTTCTCGGGTTATTATCTGTTGTTCAGGCTTTAAAGAACGCCACTTTTACGCCCATATCAGGCAGTATCCGGTTGTCGCTCTCTTCAATTCTAATGCGGACGCGTACAGTTGCTTTCGCACGGTCCGCAGTCGGGATAATTGCGATCACCGACGCCTTGATATCCCAGTCCGGGTAGGCATCCAGGTTCGCTTCCACTTTCTGGTCGGCAAACACGCGGCCAATGAAAGCCTCTGGTACGTCGACTTCAATCTCAAGCGACGCCATGTCAACTATGGTGCATATGCCAGTTCTCGTGAAACCACCGCCGGCTGAACCTGGTGAAATAATCTCGCCTGGCTGCGCGTTTTTAACTGTAACGATACCGTCGAATGGGGCGCGAATTGTATGGTCGTCCAACCGTTCCCGTTGCCGTTGTGCTTCCACTTTTGAAACGGCGATATCTGCTTTCGCGCTGACGAGGTCGGCTGACAGTCCTTCAACATCTGCCTGCGCGCGGGTGAGGGAGGCTTTGCTTGAGAAGTCGGCGTCGCTTAGTTTTGAAACACGGACGAGCACACGTTTTGCCTCTGCAAGGCTGGCATGGATACGCCCTAGACGAGCTTCGTTGGCTGTGATTTGAGCTTCAGCGAACCGGAGGTTTACAGAGGCCACAGCGTCGTCGAGTTTAGCCAGTATTTGGCCTTTTGTTACCGTCATGCCTTCTTCGACATTCACTTCAGTGATAAGGCCGGTTAGCTGGGCTGAAACAGTGGCGATACGGCGGGCAGTTATATACCCGGATGCATTCAATATTTTGTTGTCTGGTGCGATCTCGCGAACCGCTGCAACTGTTGCAGTATCTGACGTTTGCTCGCTGCCTGCTACTGGTTTTGTCGCAGCCCTTTTAGCTGTTTTCACTGCGCCTGTAGCAGCTTCTACTGCGACGGGAGCAAGAAACTCCCGCGCTCCGAAGCCTCCGAGCGCGATAGAAACTGCAGCGACCGCGGTAAGCGCGATCCATGAGATGCCCTTTTTCTCCGGCTCTGCCGTTCGGTCAATTTTCAACTGGTTTAATAGGTCGCTTTTTTCTGCCATATCACTCTCCCCGCCGGGAACCACACCATTGATTGGGTGGTTCGTGGGCACGTATACTAATCTATATTGTATCTATAGCAGTAATTACTACTGTTTGTACTGGATGAAAAAAACACCTTCATCGGCTCATTCCTCTTACATATATGCAAAGAACTTTGAATTACAAAGTATATTTTTATAATTTATTTTTACTCAGCCCTGCGTCACAAAATGTCAGGAGTGTTTCAGTCATATATTTATTGACGGCACTATTTCGAAAAGGGTTCGGGCAGGGGTGTATTTATCTGGTCATCCGTGCCCCACAGTATTTACACGCTCACGAAAGCCAGCCGGTAAGCCCACTAAAAAAGAATACTCAGATTTCACCAAAATGAGCATGGCCAAAGGGCGGCGTGAGCTGTCAAAAGATAACCATTGCTTCGTACCAATAAAAAAGGCTGCGTGGTCCCTAAGGAATGCGCAGCCTTTTTTGGGTGATGCTTTACTGGTTAGGCTAAAGTGTGTGTGCCCTTCAGGGTGTGCTTCATAGGACCCTTACTCACTTCATACTCAGGCTTGGTAACGGTGGATACGAAGTACCACTGTGCTGAAACCTTGTCTGATGTGATGGTTAGGTCCATCCAGCCGCGATCATTAGCATTCACATATTTCATTTCAGGGCTGACTTTTAGCAGCGCTTCCTCTGTGCGCTTGGTATCGGCGGGCAGGAAGCTTTCAAAACCTGGTGAGCTAATTCCCGGCGTTGCCATCTCAACGGCCACCTTGTCGCCAGTCGCATCCGCTACATCGAAGGCCCATGCGTTGTGGGTGTCACCTGCAAGGAACACCGCGTTATTGGCGTTCGCTTTTATATCTGCAAGGACGCGGTCGCGGGCGGCTGGGTAGCCGTCCCACGCATCAAGGTTCATCGGCAGGCCCATCTGGCCGAGCATGCGGAAGAAGCCCATAAGCTTGGCGTTGATAAACTTACTTTTGGTAAAGTCGATCTCGTTGTCTTGCAACTGCGGAATGCCGACCTTACCGATAAGAAGCTGCTGCCCAATGATCTGCCACGGCGTGTCTTTTGCTTTTGACTTGGCAAGCTCTCCTGAGAACCAACCTTCTTGCTCCGTGCCGAGCATGCTGCGTTCAGCATTGCCGAGCACGTCCTTTGCAAACTTCGGCGCATCGGGGATGAAACTATAGCCTGCAGGAAGGGCAGCTGGGTCCAGCACCTTCACTTGTTCCCAGTCTGTCATCGGTTTTGCACCGTCTTTGCTGATAAGGAACGGCACAGTAATATGTTTGATGCTTGCGGCGGGCAGTTTGGCAACTTCCGCAGGGTCGAGAACCGCCACCGGTGTTTTGTCTTCAGCAAAATGGAAAGCTGTGGTCCGCATCGGTAGGTCTTCACCGTAGGTAAGCCCACGATCCCTGCCGATATGACGAGTGTCGAGCATAATCAAACTGGCATTTGTGCCCATCTCAAAAGTGCGATAAATCTTGCCGGCGCTGGTATCATCGCTTTCGCGGATTGGCAGCCATTCCATATAGGCTCTGAACGCTGCAGACTGGCGTTTTTTGAAATCACCTTCGTCATCGCTGTGATTTTGCGCGCCGTCTTTCCATGTGTCATTGGCCACTTCGTGGTCATCCCAAACACAAATGAATGGGTGCGCCGCGTGGGCTGCCAATAAATCGGGGTCCGTGCGGTACAGAGCGTAACGTTTGCGGTAATCTTCGAGCGACAGAATTTCGGTTTTTGGTTCGGCTTTCCGGCCTTGGGCTAATACTTCAGGGTTGTCGTATCCGCCTTCGGCATATTCGTAGATATAGTCGCCTAGGTGCACAACTGCCTGATAATCACGCTTGGCGACTTCACCGTAAACATGAAAGAAGCCTTGCCCGTAGTTGGAGCAAGATACGATGGCCAAATCGATGTTGGTATCATCTATTGGCAGTGTCTTTGTGTGGCCAACCAGGCTGGTTACATCGCCCACTAAAAAGCGGTAAAAATATTTGGTTCCGGCTTCAAGGCCGGACGCATCAATTTTAACTGTATGGTCGCGCTTGGGGCCGGTTTTAAAAGTGCCGGTACCTGCGAGGGCACGGAAATCTTCGGTAGCGGATATTTCCCATTTTCCCAAGATATTTTTTGCCTGATCAGACAAATCGAGCGCACGGGTCCATAAAATAACTTTTGTCGCTTGTGGATCCCCGCTAGCGACACCGTGGGTGAATTGAATGCCGGTGTCTGCGGCGCTTGTTGGGCTACCTATAACGGCTAATCCAGTTCCAATGCCAAGTGCGCCAATTACTGCGCGGCGTGAAAGAATAGTCCTCGAATTGTCCGACATTGCCCTGTTTCCCTTTTTTATGATCGTTAACCAGCAGGTATGAATTTACTGGGCGGTTGGGGAATAGCAAGCTCAGCTTAGGGTTTTTGGATGATTCCAAATAAAAACTAGAAAACTATTTCAGGCTTCAAATTGTTACTTCGAATTGAGCTCGATTTTACGTTACGGATTCATGATTTTTATATTTATGGAGTATGTGTGCTTTATAATTTACCTTTTAATAACCAGCGGTATGCGAAAATAGGTAAGGTAAAAAAAAATGGACACTTAGTTTTGAGTCGTCGTAGAACAATGACGTGGCTTTTCTATCTAAAGTTGGATTTGTATGAATAAGGTGCCTGGGAGGTTTTTAGGATACGCTTTTTGCGTGGGAGACCTGCTGCTTGAGCTGGACCTCGACTTTGGTATCATGAATGCGGACGGTGCAGTGCGCAGTACGCTTGGCATTCAGGTAGGGGCTGATGATGACCCTTGTGATTTTCTGAGTCTACTGACCGAACGCGGCCGAGGCATTATCCAAGCTTCTGCAAAAACCTTAACTGGCGCAAATCGATTGGGGCCATTCAATATTCATGTAGGCGAGAACGGCAGCGCCAAAGAACAGTATGTTGTGTTTATGGCCAAACTTCCTCATGCGCCAAACCGATATTACTTTGTGCTTTCCAAACCATACCGCTTAGGGACGAACTCGGCAAAAAGTGAACCGACAACTGGGCCCGTACGTATTGAAGAGAATAAGACTGAGTTTTTCAGCAGATTAGAAGGCCTTTTTGAAGGTAACGCTGAAGCTGAAGAAAATATGCAAGTGACATTTGTAGGTGCGGCTGAGGGTGAAGTTCTGGACGGCAGGCAACAGCAAGAGATTGAAGATTATCTTAATAGTTTTTCACTGGGCGGCAACCACGCTGCAATGTTAGGCGATGACAGGTTTGCCTTTGTTCATGAGAAGGATGCCGACGGCGCGAAAAAAGTTGATTTCGCAACCGAAATTAAAAAGGCGACAGGAATACAAATTGATGCAGCAACGGTTGATGCTGCCGAAGCCAAACTGAGTGATCAGGATAGTATGCGCGCTATGGTGTTTAGCTTGCAGCAGTTTGCGCGGAAAAGCGAAGGGTATAATGCCTCTGAGATTGAAGATAAATGCGCGACGCTAATTGGTGAAAACACCGAGCGCGTGGCGGCGTTTAGAGATGTGCTGGAAAATGGCTCCTTCACGTTGGTGTATCAGCCAATTGTGCATTTGAAAAAGGGCACGACGCACCACTTTGAAGCCCTAACGCGTTTCGATCTGCCGTCCATGATAAATTCGCAGTGGGAAATGATCCGCTTTGCCGAAGACGTTGGGTTGATCCCAGAGTTTGATACCGCTGTTATGAACCGCACGATCCAGAAATTGCGGGAGTTACAGCGCGCAGGCGCAGCGCCGGGCATTGCCGTGAATGTATCCGGACGGTCCCTGTCGGACGCTGAGTTTTTGCTGGATCTAGTGAGTGTTCTAAAGGGCAATAAGGATTTGAAGGCGCATCTTGCGATCGAGATTACCGAGTCTGCTCAAATTCATGATCTGGATACGCTAGGGGATGCCCTTAAGGAAATCCGGGCAGTAGGGTTTAAGGTTTATCTGGACGATTTCGGCGCAGGAGCTGCTGGGTTTCAGTATCTCAAAAAACTGAAGGTAGATGCCCTTAAAATTGACGGCGATTATATTCGCGATGCTATTACCAACAAAGAGGACCGAGCATATTTGCGGTCAATGGTAACACTCTGCCAAGACTTAGGCATTGTCACAGTTGGCGAATGGATTGAGACCAAAGAACATGCTGTTCTATTGAGGGACATGGGCGTTGACTACGGGCAGGGCTATTACTTCGGAAAACCGAGCGCCGGTTTAATCGTCCCACGAGTTAACTTCTAGAAATTGACCCAACAAGCAGATGGGTACTTCTCCACCTGCTTGTTCAATTTAAGGCTAATGATCTGTCAGCTTGCAGCCCGCCACTTCATTGATGAAAGAGGGACCAAAGGCTAGGGACGGGGTTTTGAAGCCGTGTTCAATGCCGCCGGCGAGAAGCTTCTCAGCACAGGACACAGCCGAGTCTGCGGTGAGGCTATAGCCGTTTGGTGTTTCTAAGTGCGTAATGAAAATTGCACCGCTTTCGTCTGTCACTTCTGCACGTATAACCGCGCCAGCTTTCCCGCGCTCCGCCTCAGTTGGTCCAGGCGGCATTTTGTCGATCTGTTTTTTGAGGAAGTTTTTCACGAAACCCATGCTCATCAACGGGCCCAAATACCGCGACATTTTGATCATAGTTTTAATGGGCCCAGCATTCGGGAAAAAGACATCGATATCTGCAATGCTGGTGCTGTGGTACGCCGTGGATACATCGCCCCACGAGACACCAATAAATTCTTCAGCACCGTTGCCAAAATCGAATGACTGAATATTGCTTCCAGCTTTGATACTGGTGATTTTACCACCGCGCCGAACCGCCGTGCCCATGCCAAGGCTTTCAACACCAGTTTTGGCGGTGCCGCGCGATGCGTTGCCAAGGCCGTTGATAATCAACTTCAACGAAACAGGGTTCTTTGATCTGGCGGCCGTATGGGCTGCCAGACAATCGCTTGGCACGACATCAAAGCCAACACCGGGTAGCAGGGTAACACCAGCTTTTTTAGCAGCTTTACTTTTGCTTGCGGCTAACTCGAAAACGTCGATCTCACCAGTTACGTCCAGATAATGGGCGCCAGCTTTAATGCAGGCATTCATCATTTGATCGGCTGTTGCCGAAAATGGCCCTGCCACCGATAGAAGCAGCTTCTTTCCCTCCAGAGCCACAGCAGCAGCGTCGGGGTCATCTACGGAAAAAGCTGTCCACGGCAGGTCAAACTCTGCCGCAATGGCTTTTACTTTATCAGCGTTGCGGCCTGCCAGCGTGGGCTTTAAGCCCCGAGAGACCGCCATTTCAGTGATGAGACGCCCCGTATATCCGGTTGCGCCGTATATAATCCAGTCGTTTGTCGCAGCTTTTGCCATGCTCTTAGCTCCCCACCCGTATTCTAGTTATTTTGTTACAATGTTTCGCGCGCCTTTGATAAAGCTATCAGCATCGTCGGCTTCCTGCAAAATCTTGGACATATCCTCAGGAACAGTAATTCCTTTTGCCGCTGCTGGCCGTTCGTAAATCGCGTTTACCCAGCGCTGCAGGTTTTCAAACTCATCAATTTCCACACCGGACCATTTGTGGGTACGCACCCAGCACCAGTTGGCTATATCTGCAATGGAATACTCTCCAGCCAGATATTCATTGTCTGCCAGATGGCCGTCCAATACCCCAAATAGCCGTTTTGTTTCGTTTTGGTAACGCTCAATCGCTGTTGGAATTTTTTCTTCCATATAGCGGAAAAATACATTGGCTTGTCCCATCATCGGGCCAACGCCGCCCATCTGAAACATCAACCACTGCATCACTTCACTGCGGCGAACACCGCTGGTTGGCAGTAGTTTTCCTGTTTTTTCAGCCAGGTAAATCATGATCGCACCGCTCTCAAAAACCGCAAGGTTATCGGCGTCAGTATCAACTATTGCAGGGATGCGGCCGTTAGGATTAAGGGCTAGAAACTCTGGCTTCTTCTGCTCACCTTCCATCAGGCTGATCGCATTCACTGTATAGTCAAGGCCAAGCTCTTCCAGCGTGACCGAGGCTTTCCACCCGTTTGGTGTCGATGATGTGTAAAGCTCAATCATTATAGGCCCTCCGAAGGATCAACTTCCATCTTCTGCATTTGCGCAAATACCAGCGCGGTTTTCAAGTGCAGGCTTGTAAAACTTTCCTTTTCGCCGACGCGCTTCATAAAGGCTGCCAGGTTTGGCCAACGCTCTGCTGAAGGTGAGTAACCAGCGAAAGCCAAATTACCGTACTGTACCGCAACGGAAATGTCAGCGAGGCTAAAAGCGTTGCCTGCGAACCAATCTTTTCCTTCCAACTGGCCTTCCAGATAGTCATGGATTGTCGGCAATTGCTCACGGATGCATTTAAGCGCGGTCTCGGTATCTGGTTTTTTGCCTGCCATTTGCGGGAAGATGATGGACCGAAATACGCCAAGACCAAACTTGGTCGCCATTTCGGTGTCCGCATATTCTTCGATCCAAAGGGCACGGCCATATTCAGCATGATCGGACGGCATCATCGGTGAGGCCGGGAATTTGCGTTCGATATAGTGGCAAATCGCTGTAGAATCCGGCAGTATAAAGTCATCTCCGTTGTCGCTATCCTTTAGGATCGGAATGCGCCGTAAAGGGTTTAGCGTAGTGAAGTCTTCGTCTGCCTGAAAAGGGCTTAGGTTTTCAAAGGTATACTCGACGCCTTTTTCATTGAGCTGAGTGCATACTTTACGCACAAAAGGTGAGCCTATAAGACCACAAACGGTTAGTGTCATTGGGTATTCCTCGCTGTTATTGCTCTAATATATATGTCGACCGAACAAGCTTGGCGCAGTTATGACCTGCGGCAAGTTCTGGGGTGGCCCTCGCACTCTAAACTAGCGCGGTTTTTGAAAAATCAATGACGCTGCCTAAACCCTGATCGCAGGGATGCCACCCTGTCTGACCAGGCTGCAATTAATCAGTTTTATGCATGCCGGCTTAGGTAGATTCTGGCAGTTTATAATCAGCCTCAATTACTGAAATAATTGCGTTGATGATGAAGTCTTCAAGCTCATGCAGGGACCGGTCTGGCGGCGTTTTCGCAACGCACCAGCGCTTGAGCGTTAGGATCATCAGGTCGAATCCTAAGTCTTGGCGTAGCAGGCGCTCTTGGTCTGGTAAATGGCTTAATAGGGCGTCATACACTTGGTACGTGCGTTCAAGGATGACGATTTTATAGTCGATAATCGCTTGCCGGAGGTCCCAGTCGGGCTGAGTGATGGCTTGCGATAGGAAAATAATATAATTCTTACCGGCCTCGTCATCTTCCACCAAATTGCAAAGGGGGCGGACGATCGTAACAAGCACGTCATACAAGGATGGCTTGTCGCTTAAAGCATCCATAAGGGCTTCTCTGTAGGCATCCAGCTGATGCGTACGAGCATTGATAGCGGAGTTGATAAGCGCCCCGCGTGAGCCGAAATGATACTGCAATGCAGATTGGTTTTTTTGCCCCGCCTCTTTAAGGATGTCTCGGGTCGAAACCTCGGCAATGCCCTTTTGTGCAATCAACCTTTCCGCCGCTGCCATAAGGGCTGCCCGGGTGGCGTCTGCGCGTTTTGTTTTGCCGTCAGTACTGTCTGCTGCCATGTTTTGCCCCTCGCTTTACTCTGAACGTGGAGAAATTTTTAATGACTTCGATGAATAGTGCAAGTGCAGAATAAAAGGTTTCAGTCCAAAATTGGTGTCACGCAAGTCGGCAGATAGCTTTGGGGCGAAAAAACGAAGGGTACAGCGCTGTATTTCGCCCCGTAATTGAAATTCTATTAAGGGCGCGCCGTATCCCAAACTTCTTTGAATTGTTTCCTTGAAATCAATTGGTTACAGCGTTTGTTGCAAAGTGCAGCAAGGCCAGTTTCTGCGAGTAGCTCGTTTGCTGCGTTTTTATCAACGCCTGATAAGTTATCGTATGCCGCGTGAATCCGTTGCGCCAACCAGAGCGAATAATTTCGCGCAACAAGGCTAAATTCCTGCCCCCGGAGCGTGCAATTGAAGAATCCAAGCGACCGTTTGCTTGGATCAGGCAGCAGCGATGCGCCTTCTTCTACTGAATTTTCCGCTAAATAGCCGTTCATGAAACCCACCAAGCCTTCGTACTCCGGCAAGTAATCCTCGGCGATAACTTTTAAGACCTTAATAAGGGTTTCCGGGATCTCGTCATCAGCAAGAAGTTCTTCCGCCATATCTGGAAATTCCGGCATGTCACAGTCAGCGACTGTCATGCGTTCTACCCACCGCCAAACCCTGTTAGCCTTTTGCTTCATCAGCATTGCAGGGGCTGGATCACGCGCCAAATGCGCATAAAGGGGGGCATATAAGCTGAAATCAGCAACTGTAGGCCGCCCGCCAAATAAATAGGGGTACTTGAGGAAGTGGGCATCAAGGGCGGCGAGCAAAGCTTCGTATCCAGCCTCTACGGTCGGGATGGTTTCTTCTGTCACGCCGAGCACTTTAACAAGCCCGCTCATCATTGACTTGGGCAATTTCGCCAGATCTTTTGCCTCAGCGTCCTCCGCTTGTGGGTTCATAAAACGCCCGAACTCAAGCGAGATGAAATGGTCGTTCTCTGCGTCAAAATTCCAGCGGTAATGCATGGCAGGCTTAATCAGGCCTTCAGTGCCGAACAGCTCTATGATGTGCGAGACCAGACGTTGCCGCGGCGTGGTTGGGTATATCGAAGCACCTTCATGGCGGAGTTCAAGCGTATCCATAATTTCGCAGGTGTCCTGCAAAATATCACCGTTTGGAGTCTCAATAACAGGAATGACCATGCGGCCAACGACAGGAAATATCTTTGCTGCGAAATCCGGATGGCTTGTTAGGCGTTCGCGGTAAGGGATGCCTTTTTTGCGCATATAGCTGCGCAGTTTTCCTGTAAATAAGGAAACAGGACTGCCGTACATTATGTAACCATTACCTGCACTAGTATTGACCGACATTAGAAACTCCAAAAAATGCCCACGCGCGTTTTAGGTGTGGAAAAATTGACTGTGTAATGAATCACATTAGTATTAGGCCCATGTAAATATCAATGCACAAGAACTTTACAAGGAAGTGGTGGTGAGATGACGTTACGGTTATGGTTGGTTAAGCGCCAAGTCAGAAAAATGTTTCGCCCAAAGGCGCACCGGGATGCGTCTGTGGAAGTGATCGGTGAACACTTCGCTAAAACCCTGACGGGCCTTGAAGGCAAAATGCCGGGCGCGCCGAAAGATGCCGTGATCACCCCTGTATCAGAAGGTGCAGTTCGTGGGGATTGGATCAGCGCGCCGGGCGCTCGGGACGACCGTGTTTTCTATTATCTCCACGGTGGCGGCTATGTGTGGGGAAGCCCAAAGGCGTACCACGACATGGGATACCGGCTGTCAAAGCTTTGTAAGGCACGCGTGTTCCTGCTTGATTACGGATTGGCGCCAGAGGTGCAGGCACCAACACAGTTGAACGAAAGCCTGGCCGGTTACGACCATGTTATCGCCAAGTATCCGGACGCGAGCATCGTTATTGGCGGCGACAGTGCAGGCGGCGGCTTGGCCCATTCAACCACCATTGCCATTCGTGATACCGGGCGCAAAGCCTTGGCAGGATCTGCTTTGATTGCGCCTTGGGTTGATATTACCGGGTCTGGCGACAGTGTGAAAGATAACCTGTGGAAAGAGAGCCTGCTGGATGCACGTAGTTTGCTAATGGCTGCGGACGGTTTCCGCGGTGAGTTAGCCGCTGATGATCCCATATGTTCTGCGCTGTTTGCGGAACAGAATGATTTACCACCAACGCTGCTGCAGGTTGGACAGGATGAAATACTGCGGGATGATAGTGTGCGGCTTGCGGCTAAAATCAAAGCGGCAGGCGGTACCGTGAAACTTGATGTATGGCCGAAGGTATATCATGTTTGGCACCGGTCGGCCGCCATCGTGCCAGAAGCGCGTAAAGCCATGACAGATATCAGAGATTTCTGCGAGCCCCTTTGGGCTGCATAACAAGGTAACAAGTAACCACTGCGGGCAACAATCAGGAAGTTTCAAGAGTATGACGTATAAAACGGCTTTCATCACTGGCGCGGGATCTGGCATTGGCCGGGCGTTGGCACACCGGTTAGCAGATTTGGGCGTGGCGGTTTTTATCACCGACATCAACGAAGAAAATCTTAAAACGGTTGAGGCCGAGCTAAAGAAAAAGCAAGTGAACGTGCATGCGCGCAAAACTGATGTGTCTGATAAAGACGATGTTTTCAGCGCCGCTAATGAGGCTGATAAGGCGCTTGGTGGTATTGATATCGTTTTCAATAATGCAGGCATTTCGCTCTCCGACACCGTTGAAAAGATGGAGTACTCCGACTTTGAACGCGTGATGGATGTTGACTTCTGGGGCGTGGTACACGGCACCAAAGCCTTCTTGCCGGCCATGCTGAAACGCGGCAATGGCTATATCGTTAATGTATCCAGTATCTTTGGCCATATCGGTGTACCGACGCAAGCTGCGTATTGTGCCGCAAAACACGCGGTGAAAGGCTTTAATGAAAGCCTACATTACGAGTTGAAGGACACGGGCGTTAGCGTGCACAGCGTGCATCCTGGCGGCGTTGATACAGGCATTGTCACCAACGGTAAGCATATCAACACCATGTCAGGCTCAAACGACCTTGAAGAAATGCAGGCGAGTTTCAAGAAAAGCGCCATCACAACACCCGAGCGCGCGGCTGAGATCATTCTCGCGGGCGTTGATAAAGGCAAATACCGCATTTTAGTCGGCAAAGATGCCGTGTGGATTGACCGGCTTTCCCGCTGGATGCCAAACCGGTGGCTGGTAAAGTTTGCTAAAAGATTGGAAGACGGCAGCGCGCTTACCTAGTAAACTGCTTCCGAACACGAAGACTTGGGTTTTTCGCTACCATATTAATAGTGCCACTGCGCTGCGGGGCGCGTACCGTACACAGAATATATCCTTTGGGAGAGCAACATGCGACAGCTTGATAAACATTATATTGGCGGCGAATGGGTCGCGTCATCCGCAAATAACAGGCTTGATGTTATTAACCCCGCAACAGCAAAAGTATCAGGGCAGATGATCCTCGGCACAGAAGCCGATGTGGATAAGGCCGTGGCCGCAGCACAAGGCGCATTTGAAACATTCGCTTTTGTTAGTCGCGAGGACCGGATTGAAATCCTGCAGAACCTGATCGCTGAATACCAAAAGCGGATGCCTGAAATGGCCGCGATTATCACCGAGGAAATGGGTGCACCGACCAAGCTTGCGAACGGTGCGCACGCGCCTTCAGGCATTGGTCATTTGATGACGGCGCTTAAAGTGCTTGAGAATTACAGCTTCCATGAGGACCGCGGTCCAACCCGGATTATGAAAGAGCCTATCGGTGTTGTCGGCATGATCACGCCGTGGAATTGGCCGATCAACCAGATCGCCTGCAAAGTAGCCCCTGCAATTGCAACGGGCTGTACAATGATCCTGAAGCCAAGCGAAGTGGCACCGTATAGTTGCCAGTTGTTCACTGAAATGGTGCATGCGGCTGGCGTGCCCGCCGGTGTTTATAACGTTGTTTACGGTGAAGGCATGACAGTCGGCGAAGCGCTTTCTGGCCATGAAGGCGTGGATATGATGTCTGTAACAGGATCGACCCGTATGGGCGCTGCTGTGCAGGCGAATGCCGCCAAAACCATCAAGCGCGTGGCGCAGGAGTTAGGCGGAAAGTCAGCCAATATCCTGCTTGATGATGCTGATTTCGAAACTGTGGTAACACGCGAAACACTGAACGCAATGCGCAACACCGGGCAAACTTGTACGCTGCTTAGCCGTATGCTGGTGCCGCATGACCGTATGGATGAAGCCGCTGAAATTGCAGGCCGTGCTGCCAAAACCGTTGTAACCGGTGACCCAACCAGTGAAGACACCTATATGGGCCCAATCGCCCACGGTGCCCAGTTTGAAAAAGTTGGTATGCTGGTTCAAAAAGGCATCGACGAAGGCGCACGCCTTATGGCTGGCGGTGTAGGTCGCCCGGACGGCGTTGACCCAAATGGCTATTTCGTGAAGCCGACAGTGTTCGCTAACGTGACACCTGATATGACCCTTGCGCGTGAAGAAGTGTTTGGCCCTGTGCTGTCCATCATCGGCTACAAAGATGAAGCCGAAGCCATCCGCATCGCCAACGATAGCGAATACGGCCTGTCGGGCGCAGTGCAGTCCGCTAGTGTTGAGCGCGCACAGAAGGTTGCCGCCAAACTTCGTACTGGCATGGTTACCATCAACGGCGCCGCAGGCGATTTATCAGCACCGTTCGGTGGTTACAAGCAATCCGGTAATGGCCGTGAGTGGGGCGATCACGCCTTTGCTGACTTCCTGGAGATAAAATCCGTGATGGGCTTCAACGCTTAGGCTAGACCGTTCTGCATACGAACTTTAAAATCCCTGGCTCAATTGAGCCAGGGATTTTTTGTTGCCTGAACGTGATGATACATGACGGTAAATGTTGCCGTAAGATTGGTAAGAGGGCGAATATGAATGATAGGGTTTTAGCTCCAACTCTGATCAACTAAGTTAGTTTCTGAGATATCAGATTTGTTTCTCTCTATTTCATCGTCACCAAAAACTAAATTTCATCCTTACCAGAAACTAACGCGTTTTTCTGGGGTTAGGTAAAGGAAATCGTCTTTGCCTACTTTGAAGGCTTCGAACCAGCTGTCTATGTTCCTAAGCGCGCCGTTCAAACGGATGGCGCCGTGGCTGTGGGTATCAAGCGCGAGTATTGCGTTTTCGTCTTCGCTTCTGGTGCGGGCGCGGCGCTTTTGGGCTAGCCCCAAGTAGAAGCGCTGTTGTTCGGTGAAGCCGTTCACCAGTACCTCAGCACCGTCAGTGCGGTTGGCCATATAGGCGTCGTAGGCGATTTGAATGCCTATGATATCCGCGATATTTTCGCCCAATGTGCGCCTGGCATTGGTGGTGGTTCCTGTGCGCCGCGCGTAAGCCTCATACTGGTTCACCAGAATCTCTGAAAGGGTGTTGAACTTCTTGATATCTTCTGGTTGCCACCAGTTTACCTGCGCGCCGTCCGCCCCGAACTGACGGCCCCGGTTATCAAACGCATGCGCTATCTCGTGCCCAATGATGGTGCCAAAGCTGCCGTAATTATAGGCGTCGTCTGCGCCCGGGTAATACAGCGGTGTTTGCATGAAACCCGCAGGCAATAGGATGGCGTTTTGGTTGGGGCTATAAAGCGCATTGGTGGTGTAGGCCGGCGAATTCCAGCGCACATAACCGCCCGCGCCGTTCTTTAGGGTCTCTGCATCCAGCGCTCTGTCTCTCAGGCGTAGCTTCATTATGTTCCCGAACAGGTCGGTAGGTTCAAACGCCAGCCCGCTATAATCCAGTGGCCAGGAGGGCTCGGCGATCTCCGCGCGCATGGCGTCCAGCTTCTTTAGGGCAAACGCACGGGTCTCAGCAGTGAAAACACTTGAGGATTGAATGCGTTCTTTGAACGCAGCTTTGATGGCGGTTGTCATCTCAGTGATTTTGGTGCGTGTTGTTGCTGAAACATGGTCGGCGGCGAAACGGTGCCCGATATACTCACTGAACCACTGGTTGGCCTCAATTTTGGTTTTTTGCGCGGGCGTAGGTTGAAAGGTACCTCCCCCCTCGTAAGTCTTGGCGGCCACTATTGCAGCTTGTTCAATGCGAGGCGGTAGATACGCTTTGTTTGCGATCAATAGCTGGGTTTTATAGTAGGCTTTCCAAACTAGCAGCGCCGTGTCTTCGGCCAATTGACTCAGGCCAACAAGCCGCTTTTGCCCCACTACGGTGATAGGCCCCGCGATAGGCAGGCGGGCGGCCTTGAAAAACTCAGTCCACGGCAAGGCCGGATTTTCGGCTGCGAGTGCTTCTACCGTTGTGAAGACAAGGCTGCGGCCACTGCCTTCAGTATCAGTGGCAAGCAAATGGGCGAGGTTTTCCTCCAGTGTCATCACATGCCGCGCGAGCGCTCTGGCCTGTGGCTCACCCGTTTGCTCCAGTAGAAAAGCCAGTAGGGCCTCATGAGCGATCCTGATGGACTTCGCCTGACCGGAGTTTGAGAAAAACACTTGTTGCGGTAAGGAAAAGCCGTATGTCGCAATATAAACAGAATGTTTGTTGGGGTCTGTTCTGCTGGGCTGTACTGCGTGGACGAGGGGGCCGTATAAGCCGAACGCAGGGTCAGCCGAGGCAATCATAAGGGCGGTAAAGTTTTCAGCACCATCAATTTCGGCCAGCTTATTTTTGAGGGGCGTAAGCCCTGCGGCTTTAAGGGCCTCCGTGTTTTCAACACTTTGCATGAAAGTTTGGATAAGCTGGCTGGTCGGATCTGTGCCATTATTCCGAATGTGCGTAAGCGTTTTATCCAGCTTTTGAGCGTTTAGAACACCCAGTTGGGTCAGGCTGTCGGCGCCTTCAAAGGAAGGGTGTCTTCCAACCTTTACTGGCCAATTACCCGTTGCATACTTGAAGAAATTTTCGGCCGGTGATGTGCGCTTGTTCAGATATTCTCTGAAAGGTGGTTTGTCGTCTTTGGCAGATACTGGTAGCTGCGGTGTGAATAATGCGGCAGAAAAAATGGCTATGGCCACCGCTAAAACGCTGGATTTTTGCATGTTCTATCAACGTCTTTCTGCCGAGAGCGTATGGTGTGGACGAAAAGTTACCTGTTGAAATGTATTTTGGGTATAGGGAGCCGATTGTACAGGGCTCAATGATCCTCGCACGCAATGGTGAACGGCCAGTTACCAGATGAGACAAGCCGCTTGGGTTGCTGAGGCGAAACGCGCAGCCTAAAGGAGCGCTACCAACCGCCTGAGCATAACTCCGTGTGAGTTATGCGTTTTGGCTGGCGGCTACTTTTTCATTAAAATGCTTGCGGCAGAGGGCGATGTAGCGGTCCTCACCGCCGATCTCAATCGATGCCCCTTCATTCACTGCCATCCCTGTTTCGTCGATGCGCAGGTTCATGGTGGCTTTGCGCCCGCAGGTGCAAATAGTTTTCAGTTCTTCCAGTTCGTCTGCAAGGGCCAAAAGCCATTTGCTGCCTGTAAACAAGTTCGCCTGAAAATCTGTCCGCAGGCCGTAACATAGCACCGGGATACCCAGAGAATCTGCGACTGCACCCAGCTGGTTTACTTGCTCGTGCGACAAGAACTGTGCCTCGTCCACAAGGATACAGTGGAGGGGTGTCGTTTTCAGCACAGAAGAAATCTTGACAAATAGGTCAAGATTCTCGTCAAATAGATGTGCGTCAGCGTTTAGCCCGATGCGGGAGGATATAACAGCTTTACCGTACCGGTCATCCAAAGCCGCCGTGAATATCATCGTATTCATGCCGCGTTCGCGGTAATTGAAGTTGGATTGAAGAAGGGTCGTGCTTTTACCCGCGTTCATTGCGGAGTAATAGAAGTACAATTTTGCCATACTGGGGCCCTAATGTCTTTCAGCTTGTGAAATAGCTGTTATTGTCCTGTGCCGATACGGCTTTGGATAGGGAGCCTAAGCAGGTTCGGCAAAATGGGCAAGGCCATTAGGCCTATAGGGGAGGAATTTATGCGGTTTGCTATTCTGGTAGCGGCGACAACTTTTTTGGCGGGCTTTGCTGGGAGCGCTTTTGCGCAGGACAAGCGCGTAAATGTCGGCAAAGTGGCAGTCGCTTTAGAGCAATATGAGCGTAGCGGCCGCATGCGCGAATTGATGCAGAGATTCCCCAAAGGGGGTGATTTGCACAACCATCTCACAGGTGCAATATATGCTGAAAGCTGGCTTGACTGGGCAGCGGAAGATGGGCTCTGCGTTGAAACGTCTATTCCTGCCCTCCGCCAAAAACCGGACGGCAAGAGCTGTGTTGATGCGGGTTTAATTACCGCAGAAGCCGCACGTGCGGATGCCGGCATTCGCCAGCGCGTGATCGATAGCCTCAGCAACCGCAGCTATGTGCCAACACTGGATTGGTCTGGCCACGATGATTTCTTTGTCACTTTTTTCCGCATGGCGTCTGCGCCGCACCGGTTCGGTGATCAGCTCGCGGAAGTCGCTGAGCGGGCCGGACATCAGAATACGCTGTACCTGGAACTATTGGAAACCATCGTTCTGGGTGAGCTGTTTGGCTCCACCGCAGGCGTGACGTTAATCGGTGATGTGGAAGCAGATTATGCGGCTCTGATGGCGAGCCCTTTTGGAGCGCAAATCCCTACGCTGGTTGCGACTGTGCGCCAACGTATTGCAGATGCACAGGCTAAGAAAAGCCACTTGCTTGGCTGCGACGTGGACGCCAGCGCTGTTGGCTGTGATGTGAAAATTCGTTTCCTTCACCAGGTGATCCGCGAGTTCCCGCCTCAAATGGTGTATGCACAGATCATTCTCGGCTGGGCCGTGATGGACCAAGTGCCAGAAGTAGTGGGTATCAATCTGGTAGCGCCGGAGGACGGCTTTATTGCGCTGCGTGATTATACCTACCACATGAAAATGATTGATCACCTTTATCGCAACCACGGTGAGCAAAATGTAACATTGCATGCGGGCGAACTAACGCTGGGCCTTGTGCGGCCGCGGCAGCTGCGCTTTCATATCCGCGAAGCGATTGAGCTTGGCCACGCCAAACGCATTGGCCACGGTATTGATATCACGTTTGAAGACGATAGCGCCGCGCTTGCAAAGCGCATGGCGGACGAAGGCATCATGGTTGAGATTAGCCTCACCAGCAACGATACCATTCTCGGAGTATCCGGGCGTGATCATCCCATCAACTTTTACCGCGAACTGAACGTGCCGTACGCGATTGGTACCGACGATGAAGGGGTGTCGCGGTCTGATCTCACACATGAATATATGCGCTATTTCCGGGACTATGATATTACTTATTCGGAGCTTCGCTATGCGTCGCGGAATTCACTGACGTACAGTTTTCTTCCGGGTACAAGTATTTGGGAAGACGCCTCTTGCCGGGATTTGATCGCTTCAGGCGGTATACTTGCTGGTAGTTGCCAATCCTTTGTGGCTGCTAGCGAGAAAGCACAGCTTCAGTGGGAACTTGAGCAAAGATTGCAGACTTTTGAACGGGAGCTCAGAGCACCCGGGGCCAAATTAAGATTCTACGACTACTAAGAAAGCTACTGGCACCTTCCCCTCGCGAGGGTGCCGGTAATTTGTCGTTCATTAACAGTTTAAAAAAGTAAAATCGGGGAAGTAAAATGGCAGAAGATACAGGAGTACTGGGGGCTAGTGCCGCGGGTTCAACGCAGTTAGCCTCTGACGTGAACGCAGGCGTAGCGTTTTTTCTAGACGTTATCGTCAATATGTTCGTGCTCGCCGGGGTGTTGATGGGCGTGTTTGCCTTCCCTGCGGAAGTGGTCTTCGGCAAAATTATACCGGGCGCTGTTGTTGGCATCATGGTCGGTAACCTCGCATTCAACTGGTTGTCGCGAAAAACCATTGCTGCAACAGGGAATAAGAGCCTAACCAGCATTCCGCTCGGCCTCGACCTGCCAACTACCTTCGGTATGGCTTTCTTTGTTGTCGGCCCCGCGTACGTGGTTGGCTTAGAGACAGTGAACAGCGCAGACGCGGCTAATCAGGCGTGGATTATTGGCATGGCCGCTACCTTGTGGATGGCCGTGGTGAAATTCTTTTTGTCTTTCTTTGGTCGTGCGATGCAGCACGAACTGCCACAGGTTGCGCTCATTGGCGTGATGGCAGCGATTGCAACAGTGTGGCTTGGCGCGGAAGCCATATTCGGCATTTTCGAGTTGCCGGAAGTTGGTTTCCTTGCGCTGGTGGTGATGGCTTTTGCGCTTATCGCTGGCCACAAACTACCCTTTAATATTCCGGGTGCTGTGCTCGCAATCGTTGCGGGTACCGTGATTTATTATTTGCTTGCGCTTATGGGTGTCGGTGACGGCTATACGCTGAAAGAAATTCCGGCCCTTACGCCAGCAATACCAACGCCGACCCTTGAAGGCCTGATGGCGATGTTTGGCCCTGTTTCTAATTATATTGGTATCATTATTCCTTTCGCACTGTTGATTGCGGCCAGCGCCGTCAATGTGGTCGCTGGTGCCAAGGTTGTTGGAGACGAGTATAACCCTGGTGTTGTTGTAAGGCTTGATGCCGCCTCAACAGCGATTGGCGCACTTTTTGGCGGCGTGGTGCAAACCACACCGTATTTCGGGCATGCGACTTACAAGCGTATGGGCGCACGCACGAATTATGCACTGGGCGCTGCTGGCGTGATGACTATTGGTGGTCTCTTCGGTGTGATCGCACTGGCTGCGGCTCTTATTCCTGCGGCTATCATTAAGCCAATCCTGGTTGTGGTTGCTAGTGATATCATGCGCCTTGCCTTCTCAGGTGGTAGTGTGCGGCATGCACCGGTATTGTTGTTCGCAATTGCACCAGCCGTGATGAATTATACGTTTGTGAAAGTGTCGGACATTTTCAACCGTATCGGCGAGACGGCGCAAGCAGCGCTGGGTGCCGACTGGTTAGCGAGCTATGCCTTGCTCGGTGTTATGTCGCGGGGGTATATTCTAACGAGCCTTATCTGGGGTGTGATGCTGGTATGGATTATTGACCGCAGGTTAATCCGTGCTGCCGGGGCAGCTTTTGTGGCGGCGATCTGTACGGAATTTGGAATCATCCACTCAGTTCTTGGTTCTGGTGCTATGTATTTGCCGTGGGCCATCCCGGAAGTGGGTGGTTTTGAAGTGCTCGCACACCGACTTGCCGTAGGCTATGTCCTTGCGGGCGTTGCGCTTTTGGCGTTTAGCTTGATGAAAGAGCAAAAAACTGAATAATCAGTTCTTGACCATTTGGTCAAGATTTGGCTTTTTATAGAGTAATCGAGTATAAAATAACGCGGAGACCGCTCAAGGTCTCTGCACATAATTGTTGGATAGCAATATGATATCGGAACATTTGGTTAATCAGGGCACGAGCTTCCATCCCGATTGGTTGGACGGCATTCGTGTGAACAAAAGCGCAGTTGAACGCAGGACGAGTACCGTGGGTACGCGCCGTTCGGTCAAAAAAGTTTCGCAGCTTGCCTTTATGCTAAAGGCGATCAGCTGCATCGATCTGACAACGCTGGCAGGTGACGATACTGAAGGCCGCGTAAAGCGCCTTTGCCTGAAGGCACGCAGCCCGGTTAGCCAGGATATCAAAGAAGCGCTCGGTATCGGTGATTTGCCGCTGACAACCGGCGCCATCTGTGTGTACCACGAAATGGTGCCCACGGCTGTTGCTGCCCTTAAAGGATCAGGTGTTCCTGTGGCTGCAGTGTCCACCGGGTTCCCTGCTGGTCTTGCGCCGATGGAGACCCGGCTTGAGGAGATTAAACGCTCTGTAGAGGCCGGGGCCGCGGAAATCGATATTGTTATCACCCGTGCTCATGTTCTTTCCGGTAACTGGGAAGCGCTTTACGAAGAAGTGAAAGCTTTCAAAGCGGCGTGTGGCCCAGCCCTGATGAAATCAATTTTGGCAACTGGCGAGCACGGCAACCTGACACAGGTAGGCAAAGCCTCAATGGTGGCGATGCAGGCGGGTGCAGATTTCATTAAAACATCGACCGGGATGGAAGGCGTGAATGCGACACTGCCAGTATCCCTGGTGATGATCCGCCAGATCCGTGATTTTTACGAGCGTACCGGTATTAAAATTGGCTACAAACCAGCGGGCGGCATTAAAACTGCAAAAGACGCCGTGGTGTATCTGACGCTGATTAAAGAAGAGCTTGGCCGCGATTGGCTGGAGCCTGAGCTGTTCCGCTTCGGAGCGTCGAGTTTGCTCGGTGATATTGAACGCCAGTTAGAGTATCATGCCACGGGCGGATATTCCGCTTCTTACAGACACGCAATGGGCTAGGGGCACATCATGAACCTTAAAGAAACGTTTGAAACAATGGATTACAGCCCAGCACCTGAAAGCCGCGCCAAAGCGGACGAATGGATCGCCGAACACGGCGGGTCGTTTGGCATGTATATTAACGGTGAATGGGTGAAGCCTGAAGGCGCTGAACGCATCCCAACATACGCACCGTCAACTGGCGAGCGCTTGGCTGATATTACATCTGCGCGCCAAGAAGATGTTGATGCGGCTGTGTTTGCAGCGCGGACTGCGCAAGGCAAGTGGGCTGCTCTTGGTGGCCACGGCCGCGCACGCTACCTTTACGCATTGGCTCGTCTGGTGCAAAAGCATTCTCGCGTTATTTCCGTGCTTGAAAGTCTTGATAACGGTAAGCCGATCCGCGAAAGCCGCGATATCGATATTCCGCTCGTAGCGCGCCATTTCTATCACCATGCCGGTTGGGCACAGTTGATGGACGATGAATTTGCTGGGTATGAGGCCGTTGGTGTCGCTGGGCAGGTTATTCCGTGGAATTTCCCGTTCCTGATGCTGGCATGGAAAATCGCGCCGGCACTGGCTGCGGGCAACACCGTTGTTATGAAGCCTGCGGATTTCACGTCGCTAACAGCGATTAAATTCGCGGAGCTTTGCGAAGAAGCCGGGCTACCTAAAGGCGTTGTGAATATCGTGACCGGTAAGGGCGATGTCGGTGCAATGGTCGTTGAAGCTGATGTAGATAAGGTTGCCTTCACAGGTTCAACCGATGTCGGCAAAACCATTCGCCGCGCTGTCGCAGGCAGCGGCAAGAAGCTTACGCTTGAACTTGGCGGCAAATCACCTTTCATCGTGTTTGAAGATGCAGACATCGACGGTGCCATTGAAGGCTTGGTTGATGCCATCTGGTTCAATCAGGGCGAAGTATGTTGTGCTGGTTCGCGCCTCTTGGTGCAGGAAGGCATTTCTGAGCGCTTCTATACAAAGCTGAAAGCCCGTATGGGCAAGCTGCGCGTTGGGGATTGCCTTGATAAATGCATTGATATGGGCGCTGTTGTTGACGGCGTGCAAAAGAAACGCATTGCTGACATGGTGAAGCAGGGCGAAGCCGAAGGCGCGACCGTTTATCATGCGCCGTGTGACATGCCTGAAAACGGTGTGTTTTACCCACCGACCCTGATCACAGGTGTCGGTACAGATAATCTTCTCTACAAAGAAGAAATTTTCGGCCCGGTGCTGACGGCAATTACGTTCCGTACGCAAAGCGAAGCCATAGGCCTTGCCAACAATACACGCTACGGGCTTGCGGCCACCGTATGGTCAGAAAGCATTTCTCGTGCGCTTGAAGTGGCGCCTGCGCTTAAAGCAGGTGTTGTTTGGATCAACGGTACCAATATGTTCGATGCGGCTGTTGGTTTTGGCGGCTACCGCGAAAGTGGCTTTGGCCGCGAAGGCGGGCGTGAAGGCATGCTTGCTTACATGAAGCCAAAATATGAGAAGCACTTGAAAGAGTGGACGCCGATTGAGGCCAAAACCGTTAAGCCACCAAAAGCTGGCAGTGGGTTACCGTCCATTGACCAAACCGCGAAAAACTATGTTGGCGGCAAGCAGGCGCGTCCTGACGGCGGTGACAGTGTTGCGGTTGCTACATCGAAGGGCGACTATGCGGGCCTGGTCGGTGCGGGCAACTATAAAGATATCCGTAACGGAGTTGAGGCTGCTACTAAAGCGGCAGGCTGGGGCGGAACTACGTCGCATCTTAAGGCGCAGATCCTTTATTATATTGCAGAAAACTTGAGCACGCGCGCTGCTGAGTTTGAAGACCGCTTGGTCACGCTAACGGGTGCAACTGCAAAAGCAGCTGCGAACGAGGTTGAGCTTTCAGTGCAGCGGCTGTTTACGGCTGCGGCATACGCCGACAAACATGAAGGCCGCGTGCATGAGCCGCCAATGCGCGGTGTTGCACTGGCGATGAATGAGCCAATAGGTACACTGGGTATTGTATGCCCGGACGAAGCGCCTTTGTTGGCATTTGTAACCCTAATGGCGTTCGCGATGGCAACGGGCAACCGCAGTGTAATCATTCCGTCGGAACGCTATCCTCTGCTGGCAACAGATTTCTACCAGATTTTAGACACATCAGATGTGCCTGCGGGCGTTGTGAATATCATCACGGGTGGCCGGGACGAGATGGCGACACCACTTGCCAAGCATTACGGCGTTGATGCCATTTGGTACTTTGGTAGCCGCGATGGCTGCGCCAATATCGAGGCATTAGCTGCAGATAATATGAAACGAACATGGCTCAATTACGGTAAAGCGTATGACTGGACCAGTAGCGAGCATATGAATGCCAAAGGCCTGATGGAACGCGGTACAGAAGTTAAAAACATCTGGGTCCCTTACGGCGATGCCAACGAGGGCGGTAAGTCTTACTAAACAATCCTTTAGATAAAGAAATTGAAAAAGCCGCAGCACCCTTGCTGTGGCTTTTTTTTGCCTAATCGGCGCCTACACCAACATTAAAAACCATCAAGTCTTCGCCCCACGTAACTTTGCCGGAGAAGGACTGAGCGATCTGGGCTAGAATGGCTTCCTTGCTACCGCTCCATGCAAGTTGGTGGTGTAAAATTAGGTGCTTGGGCTTTGCGTTAGCCGCAAGTTTGCCGAGCTCAGGCCCAGAGGTATGAGCTGCGCGGTGGTATGCTTGCCAATTGGCGTCGCGTTTTGCCAAGGCTGCAGCGTCATATACTTCGTGTACCAGAATATCCGCGTTTGCAGCCGCCGCTTCGAGCGCAGGGCAATAGGTGGTGTCGCCTGAAATAACAATGCTCTTGCCTTTGTGCGTGAATTTGAAACCGAAAGCATGGTCCCAGCCGCCATGGCATACAGGGATAGCTTCAATTGTGAGCGTGTCACTTTTGTAAATTACGCCGCCGTTGATCTCCGTTACTTTTGTTTTCCAGCCTGTCGTATTAGCGGGTTCAGCGCCTTCTATTCGAAAGGTGACATCTTTTGCGTAGGCCTGCTCGATATGGCTGACCATGTTCGCCGTCCCTTTTGGGCCGCGTATTTCGATCGGTGCTGTGCGTTCCAATGTCCAGGGAGCATAGATTAAATCCGGCAGCCCTAAGGTGTGATCCGAATGTAGGTGCGTGATCAACAGCTTCGAGAGGCTGGGCTGCGACAGCGCTTTTACACCGTTCCTATGGGCTGCAGAAATACGCCGAACCACGCCAGGCCCTGCGTCGATAATCCAGACTTGGCCGTCAACAATAATCGCCGTTGCCGCGCCCGCCCGCTCAGGTACAGGGTTCGGTGTGCCGGTGCCCAGCAGCACCAATTGCATGTCTGCTGTAACGGGGCAGGTGAATAGGACGGCAAGGAATAAGGCTATTCCTATTATAGGTTTGGTGGCGATCAATGGCTGCTTCCCTAATTAGTGTTCCTGTCGGCGATCGAAAGGAATACGTAACTATAGCGGGATCCGTATCGCATTAGAAGCGGGCACACAGTCTGCTGCGTTGTGATCAAATTAAATGGCATTTGATGCGCTTGATGTGTCTGTTCGTATTGTGAGCCATGGCCCCTTTACGTAAGGTCCCGCGGCGGGACCTTACGCCGTGTTTCGGAATTGTTTTAGCCTTTTATATAAAGCTTCTTAGCTTTCATATGGATAATCCCCCCAAGTGCTCGTAAGGGGCTGTTGCCGATAACACCGTATATTTCTGCATCAGACTCGGCCTCAACCGCGGTGACTACATGGCTTAGGTCCATCACGGTAAAGGGACGGTTGCCAAGTAGAATACCATTGGCTGTGAGTTCAAGTTGGGGCGTGGTGTAAATATTGAGTGGGTTGCCATCCGCACCAAAGGCTTGGGCACCTTCCATAATTTTGAGTGCGCCTAGATCAAGCGTGTCAAATTTTGCCTTGTCCAGCATCACATCCGCAGAACCACTATCAATGATAAGGGTTACAGGTTTGCCTGATAGCTCGGCGCTAACAGTAACAAACCCGATAGGGAGGCTCGTAAGGGAAAGTGTCTTGTAGTGGGCTTGGTGCGTCTTGAACCAATCACTTATGCCGAGCCGTAATATGCTCTCAGCCAAGTCAATCCCAGCGTCTAAATCTACCAGCATGTCCTGCCCAATAACGCCTACGACACCGTCAAAATGGCTGACAACTCCGCTAAGGTCCTGAATAAAAACACTTCTATTTGAAAAGGAGGCGTTGCCAATCTTGAGAGTTTCAACTTCAGCAAGGGTGCTCGTAATCGTTCCGCCTGCCGCGAAACCCTCATTGGTATTGTCCTGCTGGATTGACAACTTCAACTCTATTGCCGCTGCTTTATCAAAAACAGTATGGCTTGCACCCGTATCCACGATAAATTTGTGGGATGTTCCGTTGACTGACGCTTCAACGATAAGGTGGCCTGTTGCCGCCTGCTTCAGCAGCACGGTTTCGCCGTCAACTTTGGCCAGAGACCCGACGCTTGAAATCCCCAAAGTTACTATTAAAAACAGTGTTATCAACGCTGATTTTCCTAGTCGATCAGTCGTCTGTCCGAAGCGCGAAATCATACCTAAATCCTTGTCCTCTATAGTTGTTTCCGGGATTAACGCTTACTCAATGTTGATCCTTGGCCATTCATGCATCAGAGGCTTAAGGCTAGTCTTGCAGATATGTGTGAAAAATTCGGTGAGGCGAGCAAATTTTTCGTTGGACCGAGATATGATCGAAGGAAGGGGGACGGAGGTATCTAATTTCCCTGAAAAACTATGCATACATTTGCTGGTCAAAGCCAACCGCGACCTTTACTTAGGACGAATAGGATGTCATTGCCGTTGCCGATGAGCGGCAAACTAATGCGAGTAAATAGGGTATGGTGGCGAAAACTCTGCAAGTTGAACAACGCACTAACAGGGCCAGTGGCCTTTTCAGAATTGCGCTTGAAAACGTGCGACTTTCCCTAAAACCTGCCCTTGAGCAAGAGCCAGCTTGCTTTAGTTATTTAATCGGGGATGACGAGCTAAAATCCAGCGATAACTATAGAAACGGCCGTTTGATCCGAATTGTTGAAAAACGGACACGGAATAAATTAGCCAATAAGGCAACTCTTGCTCATATGTTGCGGGATAGCGGTGTGCGAGGCCTTTTCCCCCCGACTTACGTGAAAATTGAAACGGCCCTTGAGTGCCCTCGAGGTCGGTACCAAAACTGGTTTATCAAGAACCGGTATGGCACTGGTGGCCGGGGGATGCGCGTGGTTTCGGATGATGCATTGGAAGCGGTAACTCTTGAAAAACACGAGATTATCCAAGCCGGTGTGAATAATATTGCGCTGCTCGATGGCCGGAAATTCACCACACGGATATATGTGCTTATCTGGAACCAGACTGTTTTTCTTTTTGACCGGGCATTTGTAGTGATCCACAGCAAGCCATTTGAAGCCGGTAGCTGCGATTTTAAAATCCAGATCGACCACGCTGGGTATGAAAAAGAAGCGAGCACCATTGATATGGCCCCTCTTTCCTGGCGGGAGGACGCGGATCAGCGAATAAGGGAGGTTGCGGCGGCAATTCGCCAGTTATTGCCTGTTCTAGAAGAAAGCCGCGCTGCCACCGATCAAGATACATTTTTGATGTTAGGTATTGATGCGCTGATGCTGGAAGGCAAAGGGGTGAAGTTAATTGAAATTAACGCCGCGCCCAATTTTGTTCACACAGACGAGATCAATGAAGACGTGAATATACCGTTTTTTGAAGCCTGCTTGAAGCGTATGTTTTATCAACCCGTTGGTAGTTTAATCGAGATTAAGCCTTAGCCAACAGCAATAAAACTTTAGGCAACTTTCCCTGCAAACGCGCGCAATAGTTTCTCGAGGTTTACAGCTGCAATTGCACCGTATTCCATGGTTTCGCTGTGTGTCAGCTCGTCGCCTGTCATGCCTGCTGCATAGTTGGTGATGGAACTGATTCCACAAACGCGCATACCCAAGTGCCGAGCCGCCAGGAGCTCAGGCACTGTCGACATGCCCACAGCATTTGCGCCCCACATACGGAACGCGCGGATTTCAGCAGGTGTCTCGAAATTAGGGCCCTTGGCCATTAGGTATACACCAGAGTGAAGTTTGAAGCCGAGAGTGTCTGCGCAGCCGTGCAGTTCGTCGGTCAGTTCTTTGTCCCACGCTGTTGTTACGTCAGTGAAACGAGGGCCGAAACGCTCATCATTCACCCCAACGAGCGGATTAACACCGGCGAAATTAATATGGTCAGTAATTGCCATCAGCGCCCCTGGTGCAGCTTCTTCGTCAAGGCTGCCTGCAGCGTTGGTAAGGACAAGTATCTCAACACCAAGCGCCCAAAGTACACGTGTTGCAAAGGCGAGCTTCTCTTCAGGTTGGCCTTCGTAGGCGTGCACACGGCCCTGCATGCAGATCACACCTTTACCGTCTAGTTTGCCGATGAGCATACGGCCGGCGTGGCCTGAAACCGTTGGCGTTGGGAAGCCCGGCAATTCATTGAAAGGGAATACAGACGCATCATCAACGCTGTCAGCTAGGCTGTTAAGGCCACTACCAAGGATCATTGCCATTTTCGGCATTGGGCCTGTGTATTGTTCTTTGATGTGGGCAGCGCAGGCTTGAACAGCTTCGTACGTCATGGCAAATCCTTTGAGGCATCGTCGGAAGTGGGGTATGCCACCGCTAGGGCGCGGTGGCAAAACAAGTGAGCGTGACTAAATGTCGATCTCTGGCAGGGACAGGCCCTTATGCTCTTTAATCTCTTCTTTTGTCATGTCCGAGAGTTCGTGCGGGAAAACCAGCCAGTCATCTGTTTCGTGACAGTAGAAATCAGGCTCATACTCGGTCACGTTGCGGGTTGGCTTATAGAACACAGTCGCAATCTTAATTGTTTCCGGCGTATTGCGGCGGCATTTTTCCCGAAGGTGCGAGATAATCGCGGCGATAGAACGGCCACTGTCAAACACATCATCAACGATAAGAAGGCTGTCGTCAGCATTGATGTTATTGACGATATATTCGAAGCCGTGAACTTTTACTTCTTTCTGTTGCTGCATGCCAATGTAGCTGGACGTGCGGATAGCAATATGGTCGGTATCAACGCCGTAATAATCTAAGATCTCCTGAACGGCGATCCCTGTAGGGGTGCCGCCACGCCAAACGCCAACGATAAACTTTGGGCGGAAATCGCTTTTCAGAATTTTCAGCCCAAGCTCGAATGAATCGTCGAGTAATTCCTGCGCGGTTACGAATTTTTTAACAACAGTCATGAGTCCTAAACCCCTTTGGTACCAAACAGCCGATCACCCGCATCCCCAAGGCCCGGAACGATATAAGCCTTCTCATTAAGCCGCTCATCAATTGATGCGGTAATGAGCGGCACGTCCGGATGCGCTTCCGTGAAAGTCTTAATACCCTCAGGAGCAGCAAGGAGGCAAACAAAACGAATATCTTTCGCGCCGATATCTTTCATTTCCTGCACTGCGCGCACAGCCGAATGGCCTGTCGCCAGCATAGGATCAAGTACCACGTTCACGCGGGCCGCAGTGTCGCGCGGTACTTTGAAGAAATATTTCTCAGGCATGAGGGTCTCTTCATTACGCGCAAGGCCAATTTGGCCGACACGCGCAGACGGTACCAGATCCAGCATTGGGCCAAGCAAACCGTCGCCAGCGCGAAGCACTGAAATGAAGGTTAGCTTTTTACCCGCAAGAATAGGTGCTTCCATCTGGCAAACGGGCGTATCAATCATGATTTTGCCAAGAGGCAAATCGCGCAGCGCTTCGTAACCCAGAAATAAACCGATTTCGCGAAGTAGTTTTCTAAACTCAGCCGTGCTCGCTTCCTTGCGTCGCAGCAGCGTTAATTTATGTTGGACCAGCGGGTGGTCAACAACTGTAACAGATGCCGTCATTATATTACCTTCTATGGAACCCTGTTTTATAGTCTAATAAGCCTTTATAAGTATGTTGTCGAACGAATCCTGACTAAAGTGTCAAAAATGGTTGACCAATAGTCTTCGCTCTGGTTCCCTTGCACCAACAAGTGAAATCAGCGCATATGGGATATGTTTGATTTTGCGTCATCGGGGAGTGAAAAGTCATGAAAAAAATGCTTAAGCGTGTAAGTGCTGGTTTGGCCGTAGGTGTGTTACTTGCTGGATCAGTGATTGCTCAAGATTTCAAGCCGGTGCTTCTGTACGATATTGGTGGCAAGTTTGATAAAAGCTTTAACGAGGCAGCGCGCGTTGGTGCTGAGGCCTTTAAAGCTGAGCATGGCATTCCCTATAGAGACTTTGAGCCAAGCAGTGAAACCCAGTATGAACAAGCGCTCAAGCGTTTTGCTCGCCGCAAAGCAGACCTGATTGTTGCTGTTGGTATTGGCTATTCTGTAGCTGTCCGTAACGTCGCTAGAAAATACCCAAACGTGAAGTTTACTGTTATTGATGCTGTTGTAGATTTACCGAATGTACAGTCAATTACGTTCAAGGAACATGAAGGATCATTTCTTGTTGGTATGATCGCTGCCATGAAGACAGAAACCAAAAAAATCGGTTTTATTGGCGGAATGGACATCCCACTGATTCGCCGTTTTGAACGGGGCTTCCGCCAAGGGGCAACTTTCGTGCGGGACGATCTTAGTTTCGTTGAAAATTACGTAGGCACAACGCCCTCTGCATGGAATGATCCAATTAAAGCATCCGAGATGGCGCAGTCACAGTATGCGCGCGGTGTGGATGTGATTTTCTCAGCCGCAGGTCCTTCTGGGCTCGGTGTTATCCAGGCAGCTAAAGATAAGAACAAATTTGCGATCGGCGTAGATAGCAACCAAAACCATGTTGCGCCTGGTACAGTCCTGACCAGCATGCTTAAGCGTGTTGATCTGGCGGTTCGAAAAGCTATGGACGAAGCTAAGGCAGGCACTTGGAAGCCGGGCCTTACGGTGCTTGGCCTCAAAGAAGGCGGCGTCGATTTTGCCGTTGATGAGCATAATGAAACGCTGATCACAGAAGATATGAAGGCGCCTGTCTATTTCTATTACCAGCTTGAGAACTTCTACCAGAACCATAGACGTTATGTGAAGAGCAGGTCTTTCGACCAACTGAGAGGAGAGTTCCCCAAGGACCTGGCAGACTGTGACCCCATTGAAAACGTTAAGCAGCTTGGTTTCAACATCAACCTCAATGGCGATAAAATGGACGATGATGAGCAGGCTAACCCTTGCGGTTTAGTGGCCAAGTCCTTCTTCAACGACACCTTCACCATCACCAAAGTCGGCGAAACAGAGCCTAGGGAGATCTTAGAGACTGGAATTGCATGGGAGAGCGACCGTGAATACAAGTTCAAGGACAAGGGCGATTTCAAAACCAAACAGTGGATCAGCCACGAGAATGAGCACTTTATCGTCTGGATGAGAACAGCGGGCCTCCCCGACTTCAGAAAGCTCTGGGGCCGCATTGAACAAGACCTGCCCGCGGGAGAGTACAAGGTATCAGTCGTGAACAACTACCCAGTGGCCGATTTCGACGGAAAGAAGTCGTGGGTTATCTCCACCACCAACGAGCTCGGAGGCAAGAACGTGTTCCTTGCCATCTGCTACATCGTTGTCGGGGTCCTTTGCATGGTCTTCGCAGGCATCTTCGGAATTGCCTATTGCAAGAAGAAGAGGGGCCAGGGCAACGCCGCAAACTGATACCGC
>NVTU01000001.1 GCA_002401685.1 Kordiimonadales bacterium | reverse complement strand
GGTTACTCTGTGCCTTTTTGGTTTGATGTTTCTTTTGCAGCAATCCAAGGGACGCATCTCAATGTATTTGGGTGCGGCATCCTCGGTGGGCTCAATGGCCTTTCTATTAGGGTCTTTTCCTGAATTTGGCGTAGCGCTCGGCTATGCAAACGGGATTGTGCTGACTCTGAAAATACTGGCGATGTGGATGGGCTGGATTTTTTGCCTCTCGCTTTTCGATGATGCTTTTAAATTAAAACCTTACCACTGGGCCACGGGGGCGGCGTTGATGGGCGTTTGGACGCTGCAAAACGGTATGTATTTTTCTCACTTCGGAAACTTCGATCTCATTTGTTCGCGGGGTCAATTCCATGTGTTTCTAGCCGAAGTCCCTAGCGCTCGATTTGTGAGCAAAGGCATTTGGTTGATCGAACTTGGTATGGCAGTGCACATGCTCTTTGTGGCGTGGTCCGGCATGCTGGGGGACCTGGTCGAGAAACGGCGCAGGCTTCGGGTGGTGTTTTCGACAGGCGTAGCCTTTCTATTCGTGTTGATTGTAGTGTCAGAGCAGGTGCTTGAACGTTTGTTCCCGGGGGCCAAAGGCATGTTTGATACTTTGGAATTTGCCGCTTTGTTTTTTGTGTTGGCTTACCTGATGTGGCATTTGGCAGTGGGCGGCGCAGATTGGTTGTTTGGAAGCGTCGAGAAAAAAGACGATGGCCCTCAAATGCACCGCGTTCACGATAACGACAATACTATAGAGCTTGCAAAAATTGATCGCTTCACCGGTGATGATACACTCTTGGAGCCGGACTTAACGATCACGCGGCTTGCGGAGATTTCCTGTATCCCGCAGCATAGGCTGCGCCGCTTGATCAACCAGCATTTGGGTTTTCGTAATTTTGCCGATTTTCTCAATAAATACCGAATTGATGCCGCGAAAGTTCGACTATCGGATGTCGCGGAATATAATACACAGGTGCTCGTCATTGCGATGGATTTGGGTTATGGCTCGCTAGGGCCGTTTAACCGTGCGTTCAAAGCCAGAACAGGGCAAACGCCAACGGAATTTCGAAGGCAAGCACAAACTGCAGCAGAGTAGCCGCTGGCAAAAGCCTCTTTCTTTTGACCGCAAACGAACCTTTTGTCCTGCCCAACGTCTATAGTTGTAAGCCCTGCTGAAATACCGACGATCTATTCACTTCTGTTGGGGCAGCTATACATAAGTTGGGGGTGGCAGAGCGTCGCACCCGACCCCACATAAGGACTAAGTGGATATAGTAGGTCTACGGGGTGCTTGTTGCCGGTAACACCAGTGCAAGGAGAAGAGGTCTGATGCTTGAACTATTAGATAATTTCTTTCGCTTCGGTGGAATGACAACGGCCATGTTCACCGGTGCTCTTGCCTTGCAGAAGGGCGGCTGTACCACGATTGGCCGATTGGCCGCGTTTGGCTGTTTCTCAGTGGCTGCCTATCTTTTGGTTTCCCTGCCGGGTGTAGGCACTATTCTCGGCGTTTGGATGATCCCCGCTCTTCTTATTTGTTTTGCCTGCCCGCCGGCGATTTGGCTTTTCTCGTTATCCATGTTTGATGATAATTTCACCTTTAAGCGTATCCATTTCGTTGTAGGGGGCGGCTTCTTCGTTCTGACACTGGCGCAGTATTTCATTTATTACGCTACCGTGGGTGAGGTACCTTATATTTCTCCGATGAAAGTTCATGAAGCTGCGCTTGGTGTCGGTGCCGCCACATACGGCACAGGGTTTGCCGCTCTTGTCTTCAAAATGGGCATGTCGGGTCATATGTTATGGTCCGCGTGGCAGGGTCGGAATGATGATCTGGTTTCTGAGCGCCGGGTGTTCCGCCAGGATTTTGTAATTGCAGTAGCTCTGATCTCTGTGTGGCTTGTTTTGTCTCCGCAGTGGATATCTGGAGATACGATCGGTAGTAGCGTGCTTTTGATTAGTCAGTCCGCTGCTATTTTTGGCGTGAACATCTATATGCTATGGGCTTTTGCCAGCATGGACATGAAATGGATGTTTGGTGATATTGAGACAGCCGTTGTCACAGAAAACACCTATGCCGAGGGTGAAGACCGGCACGACCTGGAAAATTTGAACGGATTGGTGAAAAGCGGCAAGCTGTTGGAAACCGGGCTAACGGTAACGCGGCTTGCAACATTTTCGCATATGCCTGAACACAGGCTGCGGCGGATTGTGAACCAACATCTGGGGTTCAGAAATTTTGCCGATTATCTCAATTTTCACCGGGTAGATGCGGCTAAAACCCGGCTTGCGGTTATTGAAGACCGGCATGTGCCCGTGCTGACGGTGGCCATGGATTTGGGATACGGCTCACTAGGTCCTTTTAACAAAGCCTTCAAAGAGCGTACCGGCCAGACGCCGACCGAGTTCCGACGCGACGCGCTGGCTCTTGGGTATAGCTAGTATCAGTCGGTTAGGCTCCTTTGGTCTGCACCGCAGCAACGAGCCCCTTTAAAAAATCCGCAAAAAAAATATAGCAAAGGCTGGTAACGTCGTTCCTGCTCGCTTATATCCTCTGTTCGTAAGTCTTAAGAAGTACTTGATAGAGTTTTAGGCGCTGCCATGCGTTGCCCAGAGGAAACCTGCCGTTGGAATTGCTGAGCTTATTTGATAGTTTTTTCCGATTTGGCGGGGTGATTAGCTGCCTGCTGGCGAGCGCTTTGGTTTTGCGTCAAGCAGGTGACCGGCTGCCCGCAAAGCTCTCAGCCTTTTGCTGTTTCACCGCAGCTGCCTTTATGTTGGCGACATACCCTGAACTTGGTTCTGCTTTTGGATATTGGGCTGTGCCAATCTTCGTGCTCAGCATGTTTAGCCCAGGCGCGGCTTGGCTCTTTTGCCTTTCCACATTCGAAGATGATTTTAAAGTTCGCTGGGGTCACTTTGCGGTAGTTGGTGCCTTTGTAACGCTGTGTGTTACCCAGGCGACGATCTACTATTATGAATTTTCACACATTCCGTTGATCTCTCCCCTGAAAATTCATGCCGTCCTTAAAGACACGGGCGTTTTCCCGTTAGGGATTAGCTCAGTGCTTTTGGTGATAAAATTTGGCTTTGTAGGCCATATGCTTTGGACGGCTTGGCAAACCAAAGATGATGACCTTGTTGAAAAGCGGCGCAAATTTAGAGATACGTTTCTCGTTGTAGTGGTCTTAGTTAGTGTAGCGGTGCTTTTCACGGAAAACTGGCTGCTCGGTTTTAGTGACGAACTGGTTGCTTTTGTGCAGATGGGGCAAATGGCGGCTGTGCTTGGTATTGTGCTCTATATGATTTGGCATATTACTGGCGTTGAAGGGGATTGGCTTTTTGGCGATAGCAAACTGCCAGTTGCGACGGAGGTTACATACGGTAAAACTAATCGGCCGCTAAGTGCTGAGCATCATGATTTGTCTACACTTGAAAAGCTGGCAGGCAAGGGCACGCTGTTGGAAGCGGGTTTGACGATCAATTGCCTAGCTGGCACCGCACATATGCCCGAACACCGCCTGCGCCGGTTGATAAATCAACATTTAGGGTTCAGGAACTTTGCCGATTACCTTAACTTTCACCGCATTCAAGAAGCCAAAAGTCGCCTAGCAATAGTTGATGACCGCCATGTTCCCGTGTTGACGGTGGCGATGGATCTTGGATACGGCTCACTTGGCCCATTCAATCGGGCGTTTAAAGAACGGGCTGGGATGACCCCTACAGAATTTCGCAAAAAAGCGTTAGCTGATTGTTAAAAACAGTGGCTGATTCCTCTAAAAGCTCCTCGTTTTCGGAATCAGTAAGCCTGCGGTCTTAAAATCCGGCATAAGCGTCCTTAGATAAGCTGCAGTGATAAACGGCCCCCCAGGACCGACGCCTGATACCAAACCTGCGGTTTATGAAATTAAAATATCAATACTCAGTATTGATGCGAGGAGCAAGAAAATGACTACAGTATTCACATCCCCAGTTTCAACTATCCCCATGCACAGCACGCCGGCTACGGCAATCTCTGGCAAGACACCTATTATGGGCCGTCGCGCTGTGCGTTTCATTCTTGCAGCAACGGGCGCAGCCATGCTTGCAGCCCCAACTGTTGCACAAGAAGCTTTTCCAGTAGAAGGCTACTGGCTAACAAACGGCGGCAAGTCCATCGTTGAGCTTGCGCCTTGTGGTTCAAGTCATAAGAAACTTTGCGGTAATGTAGTGTGGGCCGAAGACGGCGACGAAGGTGCAACTGTTCTTAGAAACTTCCGCCTTGCAGGCAGCAAAGCTGGTGATCTTTGGGGTCTCGGCAAAATCAGCATCGACGGCAAGAAAAAGGCTCAAAAAGGCAAGCTTACGTACCGCGATGACACTCTCCGTGTGAGCGTATGTAAGGGTACACGTTGTAAGAACCAAACATGGACACGTCCAAGCGCAACTATGACTGCACAGATTGCTAAAAACGACGGTGCAGAATAAGGAACATTGGCTACTTGGTAGCCTCGTTCTGAAAAGGCGGCTCGGAGGTGAGCCGCCTTTTCTTTTGTTTGCGATCTAGGGCGCTAAAGCTATGACCCCCAAGGAAAACTGCTCGCCGCTGTCGCAAACTAAATTCACATTTTCGCTACCGCCAGTAGACGCTATTACAATTTAAATGAGAAATGCAAGGGCAAATTCTGTTGGAAAGCTGTGGGGGTCTAAATAAAAGACGATTGGTATGTCTGTCAGTTGTTGCCGGTATCATCGCTGGTGCCCAGCCTCGAACTAAGGCCGGGCGCGATGGGGTAAAACCCTTCTATTGGCGTACTGCTTTCAGCTGATATTCGGCCAGTAGATCTTGAACGGAATTTTTGCCTGCCAAGTGTCCGGCGCCCACCGCGATAAACACTTTTCCAGACCCATCCATAATTTCTTTGATCTGAGCGGCCCAGTTGCGATTACGCTTAGTTAGAAGCGCTTCATACACTTCATCAGGGGAAAATCCTTCATTCATTAAATCCCCTAGGGCTTTGGAATTCCCCGTAACCCAGAACGTCACCATTTGGTTCAATGTGGTGTCCGCCTCAGAGAACTTATCCAAGCCGTTCTCTAGATAAGTAAGTTCAGCTTCAGCGCTAAGGCTTCCAAAAGCCTCGATTTGACTTGCCGCGGTTTCAAAATATGCGATCTTTTTACCCGCAGCATTGGCCTGGCCTTCAAGCGTTTTCTCGACACCAGCTTCCAGTTTTAGACCTTGTTTTTGCAGTTGGACTATCGCCAAATTCAGGCTTGCAAACCAAGGGCGTAATGGTTCGAAATTAGCGATTGCCTGTTGGGGGAGGCCTAATTGCGCGATTGCCGCGGCTAAATCAGTATTCCCTTTTTCTGACAGAAGACTACTCAGGACCGTTCCTTGTGGGTTAAGCCCGAACTTGCCGATTAAGGCTTGCATGCCTGCAGTGGCTTCTGGCCCCGTGTCAGCCTCGAAATAAACCGTGTTTGATGCATTGAACGCCTTGGTCACTTTCGCTGTTTGCCATTTTAGTTTTGGGTCCAGCAGGTGGACTGTTCCAAAAAGCCATACTTCACTATCGTGATCGGTCAGCTTCCATAAGGCTGGTTGCGGAGCGTCTTCTGCTTTGGCCGAGACCGAGAAAACTGCTGCAAAAATAATCAAAGGTGCGAGGGCGGTTGCCAGCGCGCGTTTTGCGGAAAGCGTTAAATTCATAAACTTGTTCCTGAATGGCTTAAAATATTATCGCTCTGAAAGATGCCTATTTTTTGGCAATCGAAACAAAGCTTTCAGTTACTAGAAGTCATTGGGCAAATGAAAAGCTTACAGGAAATTTTAAAAAGATCTGGCTTCTGGTTTAACCGAGCTGGTCTTTTAGTGACCGCAGACAAGCACTTGCGATCTCGGCTTGAAGGCGAACTTGGGGCTCACTGTGAGTTTTACTATGGTCGGTCAACCGAGCGAGGGCTTCGCCGAGTAATTCAAGTGTGGCCTGGATATGAGCACTGCTATTGCTGTTTATACCTTCGGGCAACGGGGCTGGCTCGGGACTGCTTGCATTTGGCGCAGTCTTCTTATGCGATTTAGCAGGCTTATCCTCTGACTTAAACATATCCTGCAGAGCATCCTTGATAAGGTCTGAGGCAGTGTCTGAGATAATACTTTGAGGCATGGCCTCCTCAGCAGGCGTTGCTGAGTTAGCATGGCTAACTGTCGGGGTGTTAAGGTTCGCGGCAATATGCTCCAAAGTGTCTTTCGTCGCCTGCTCAACCTCAGCAGTACGCCCCTTAGCAACGGCTCCCGGTTTAGGTTGGGATTGTAAATTGATAAAGGCAGCAGGCTCGTTCGGTAGGAAGTTGGCGCTTTCTTCGGTAAAAGAAAGGGGCGCGTTCCTTGTGCCGCCCGCTGCAGCCACGGTGACTTCGTCTAGAAACAGGGCGCAGGCTTCGTCTTCGGATTGAAGAATACCCACATCACTTTGACCGGTAACTACGGGCATTAGGGCACCCTCATACCCTTCAAAAATGCCGCCCCCGGCACTGAAAATAGGGGTGGCTTGCAGCGTCCAATGTTGTTTGCCGTCTTGTAGGTACTGTAAAAGAATAGGCGCATCATGGATGGCGGAGCGGCGCTGGAAGGCGCGTGCGACGGGGTGCCCAAGCTTGTTATTTAAGCTGAGCAGATCGAGAACCGAGGCATTGCTAGCGGGTAAGCTGTAAGCCAATAATTCTGAACCATTTGGTGATAGTGAGCGGATAATACCATTTCTATCGCTTGCCCACGCCCAGCCACTAGGGCCCGGGTCTCGTGCTTTGGCACTTGGTTCGGCGGTTATGCTGGCAGACGGTTCCTGTGGGCTAGCAGGGCCTGGAATTTGTTGGGCAGTTTCTAGCGAGCCTGGTGTCCCTGTCGGAGTATTGGTAGGCCCGTTTTTAGTAGCCGGCGCATCGGTGTTTTTCTTTTGATCCGGACGGGCGACAAGGTCATTATCGGTCCTCAAAATACGGATGCTTGGGCTCATGTTTTTTTTCGGTGGCCGCTGTGGGCTATGGATCGGCGTCACTGTTGCACTTTTCAGTGGTTGGTTTTCGGTTGCCGGCGCTTTGCTTGCCGGCGTGGTCCCGGTAATGCCAAGGTCCTCGCTCCACAATGCGAGTGTCGACTGGTGATCAAATGGTGGTGCGCTTGGTGCTGCGCGCGCTAAGGCGATCCAGATATTGGCCGACAGGTCTTCTCTGCTAGCGATAACCTGGTGATGTTCACGTCCAGTTTGTTCTATCAATTCGATCAGGTCGTCTTCGTCAAAGACAACATGGGTCAATAAATTGACGACTATACTAGTTCTGTCGCGACATAGGCGTAGGGCCAGATCCATAGGCGGTGTGGCCATGTTGGCGATCAGGTCAGCGGCCGTGCGGCGGCTATCAGTGTCTACATGCGGCACAAGGGCCTCAATAACATCGAGAAGCTGGCTGCGAGTGGGGTTTGCTTGAGGGGCTTTGCCTATTAGGAAAAGGTCGACAAGGTTGCGAAACAAGACAGTACGGTCTTCGCCGTCACGCTCACGCGCGTAGGCTACCAGGTCTTTTATTCTATTGTCTAGCGCGCTCATATCAAACGCAGACGCATTGCTCACAACAATTACTCGTATACTTTACGGCGCCAAAAATGGCGGCGGTACGTATGACCGTTCCCTAGCGATTTTTTTTTTGGTATGAGGATTCCAGCTCTCGAATCACCCCATCGCCGCTATACTACTGCATTCGACTCGAGATGCTAGTGATGATTGGTATTAGAAATTAAATTATCCATATTTGAAACTTTATTTCCCAACGCACCTCAATTACTATAGAAAGTGTTCAAAGAGGTTTTAAGGAGTTTCCCTATGGGGCGTGTCAAATTAGACGCAGTAGATCGTAAGATATTGGCATCACTGCAGGCTGAAGGGCGCATTACAAATGTTGAATTGGCGGAGCGCGTGGGCATTACTGCGCCGCCCTGTCTGCGGCGAGTGCGTGCGCTGGAGGAAGAAGGCTACATTCAAGGATATCATGCGTTCCTTAACCAGGAAGCGCTTGGTTACGGATTGACGGTGTTTGCCATGGTTGGGCTACACAGTCAGGCCGAAAATGATCTGCAGGCCTTTGAGGAGCAAGCCAAAGGCTGGCCGATGGTGCGGGAATGCTTTATGCTGAACGGCGAGATCGATTTTATTTTAAAGATTGTGGCTCATGACTTGGCTTCTTTTCAGCAGTTTTTGACAAGCTCGCTGACGCCGGCCCCGAATGTGGCAAGTGTGAAGACCTCGCTTACAATCCGCACCTCCAAGCATACCCCCGGGGTTCCGCTACCGGATGCGCTATAAGAGGCGCCGAAAATTGATAATAAAAAAGCCCGCAGGATAGCGGGCTTTTTTATTATTCATTCGGTGGAAAGTTAGATGTACTCTATTTTCTCAATATCATAATAGCGGTCGCCACCGGGCGCTTTCACTTCAATACCGTCGTCAACTCGCTTTCCGATCAAAGCACGGGAAATTGGAGATTTATAGGAAATCCGTCCAATTTTTACGTCGCCTTCATCTTCGCCAACGATCTGGTATTTGAACTCTTCGTCATTTTCGTCGATAAGCGTTACCGTCGCTCCAAACACGATGCGTTCACCGTTCATAGTTTTTGGATCAATCACTTCGGCGCGGCTCAACTTCCCTTCAAGGACTTTGATGCGTGCTTCAATGTGGCCCTGCTCATCCTTTGCAGCGTGATACTCAGCGTTCTCGGAAAGATCACCATGCGCACGCGCCTCTTCAATCGCTGCAACAACAGCGTAGCGGTCTACAGTTTTTAATTGCTTTAGTTCTGCTGTAAGGCGATCAAAGCCCTCTAGCAGCATGGGCACTTTTTCCATTATGCGTCCAGTCTCATTTATTCGTTATAATAAGCTGTTTTTGTTATTGGCTAGGCCTACTAAAAACAGCAGCGCCGACCCATAAGGCCGGCGCGCTCTTTTATCTATGTAGCGAATGGGCCTCCAAAAATCAAGGGTGAGCCATAAAAATAGGCATGGCTGCTATTTTTTTGCTTCGCAGGGCCAGCCGTATTAAGGGGCATTAATTGTAAGCTTGTAGTTTTTTCACTTCCAATTCGCCAGCTTTCAGCGCTTTGAGTGCCTGTACTGCGGCCTTTGATGCAGCAAGCGTGGTGAAATACGGAAGCTTCATTGTAAGGGCTAGATTTCTTAGGGCATAGCTATCCTGGATGGCTTTTTTACCTTCTGTTGTATTGAACATCAGATCGATATCACCGTTTTTCATGATATCAAGCACATGCGGTCGCTGACCTTCTTGTACTTTGTAAACGCTTTGGACATCCAGGTTTTGCTGTTTTAGGTACGTCGCAGTGCCGGTTGTTGCGATAACGCTGTAGCCCATTTTCAGTAGGTTGCGTACGAGAGGCACCAGCGCGTATTTGTCGCCGTCCTTCACAGATACAAACACCTTTCCTTCCATTGGCAAATCGACGCCTGCGGCAAGCTGCGATTTATAGAAGGCCATGGCAAAATTCTTATCGATGCCCATCACTTCACCGGTGGATTTCATTTCAGGACCAAGCAGCACATCAACGCCGGGGAAGCGCGCCCACGGGATGACTACTTCTTTCACTGAGACATGCTCTGTGAAGGGATCTTTCAATTCGAAATCAGTTATTTTTTCACCTGCCATAGCGCGTGCGGCGATTGCTGCAATCGGAGACCCAACAGCTTTGGCAACAAACGGTATGGTCCGGCTGGCGCGTGGGTTTACTTCGATCAGGTAAACTTCGTCTTCTTTCACGGCAAACTGAATGTTCATCAAGCCAACAATATTCAGTGCGTCAGCCAAGACCTTGGTTTGGCGTTTGATCTCGTTGATGATGCCGATTGGCAAGCTATAAGGCGGCAGGGAACAGGCGCTGTCACCCGAATGGATGCCCGCTTCTTCAATGTGTTCCATGATGCCTGCGATATGGATGTTCTCGCCGTCTCTAAGCGCGTCTACGTCCACTTCGATGGCGTCCTGCAGGAAGCTATCGATCAAAACGGGGCTGTCACCAGAAACTTGCACAGCTTCGGCAATATAACGGTCGAGGCCTTCGCGGTCGTGCACAATTTCCATTGCCCGGCCACCCAGCACATAACTTGGGCGAATAAGCACCGGGTACCCGATGCGGTCGGCAACGGCCACAGCTTCTTCGTGGCTGCGGGCGAGGCCATTGTTTGGCTGCTTGAGGCCAAGTTTTGTTACAAGTTCCTGGAACCGTTCGCGGTCTTCTGCCAAATCAATAGCATCTGGTGTGGTGCCCAATATTGGAATGCCAGCGGCTTCCAGATCGTGCGCGAGCTTCAACGGTGTTTGGCCACCAAACTGGACGATTACACCTTTTACGGTGCCGTTGTCCTGCTCGCGCCGGATAATGTCGATCACGTTTTCTGCGGTCAGTGGCTCAAAATACAGCCGGTCACTGGTGTCATAATCGGTCGAAACTGTTTCAGGGTTACAGTTGATCATGATCGTCTCATACCCTGCGTCTGAAAGCGCAAAGCATGCGTGACAACAGCAATAATCAAACTCGATGCCCTGGCCAATACGGTTCGGGCCGCCGCCAAGGATGATAACTTTTTCGCGGTCAGTGGGTGCTGCCTCACACTCTGCCACTTCACCGGCGGCAAAGGTCTCGTACGTGGAATACATATAAGGTGTTTTAGCTTCAAACTCTGCTGCACACGTATCGATGCGTTTGTAGCTGGGCGTCACATCCATGTCGATCCGTGTCTGCCGGACGGTTGCTTCTTTGCTGCCCGTTAGTTCGGCAAGGCGTGCGTCGGAAAAACCCAGCATTTTCAGTTTTCGAAGATCACGGGCATCGCTTGGCAGGCCGCTTTCTTTTACCCGGTCCTCTGCGTCAATTATTTGTTTGAACTGGCCTAGGAACCATGGGTCAAAGTTTGATACTCTGTTGATGTCCTCAAAGCTCAGCCCTTCGCGGATGGCTTGGGCAACGCGCAGCAGGCGGTCTGGTTTTGCGTGGCTGAGGTCATTCAGAATGGGCGAGATGTCGCCTGATCCCGGCACATAATCATCAAACTTAAGTTCGTTGAGCCCCGTTAGGCCCGTTTCCATAGACCGCAGTGCTTTTTGCAGGCTTTCCGCAAAGTTCCGGCCAACGGCCATCACTTCGCCAACCGATTTCATCGATGTGGAAAGCAGTGCTTCAGTGCCCGCGAACTTCTCAAACGTGAAGCGCGGTATTTTGGTGACAACATAATCGATTGTCGGCTCGAACGATGCGGGCGTTACGCCGGTGATATCGTTCAGCAGCTCATCTAGGGTGTAACCAACAGCAAGTTTGGCGGCGATTTTAGCAATCGGGAAGCCTGTGGCCTTAGATGCCAACGCTGAAGATCGGCTTACACGCGGGTTCATTTCGATAACAATTAAACGCCCGGTTTCGGGGTTCACGGCGAACTGCACGTTCGAGCCGCCTGTTTCCACGCCAATCTCGCGCAGTACCGCGATCGAGGCGTTCCGCATGATCTGGTATTCTTTGTCTGTCAGCGTTAGGGCAGGGGCAACAGTGATGCTGTCGCCTGTATGCACGCCCATTGGGTCAACGTTTTCGATCGAGCAGATGATGATGCAATTGTCGGCGCGGTCGCGCACAACTTCCATCTCATACTCTTTCCAGCCGAGGATGCTTTCCTCAACCAGCACTTCGTCCGTTGGCGATGCGTCGAGGCCTCTGGTTACAATCTCGACGAATTCTTCTTTATTATAGGCGATGCCGCCACCAGTGCCGCCAAGCGTAAAGCTGGGGCGAATGATTGCAGGCAAGCCGGTGATCTCGTCGACAACAGCCAAGGCCTCCGCAACGGTGGATGCTGTTTTTCCGCGGCAGGTCTCTAATCCGATTTTAGCCATAGCATCATTGAAGCGGCTACGGTTTTCGGCTTTATCAATGGCGTCTGCGTCGGCACCGATCAGTTGTACGCCGTGCTTCTTCAGGAAGCCTGACTGCGCTAAGGCGAGAGCCGTATTTAGCCCGGTTTGGCCGCCCATTGTTGGCAGCACCGCATCAGGCTTTTCCTTGAGAATGATTTTCTCAACCACTTTCTCGGTGATCGGCTCAATATAGGTAGCGTCCGCTAGTTCCGGGTCCGTCATGATGCTGGCGGGGTTCGAATTAACCAGAATAACCCTATAGCCTTCTTCCCTTAGCGCCTTACAGGCTTGCGTTCCGGAATAGTCAAATTCACAGGCTTGGCCTATGACAATAGGTCCAGCACCTATGATCAGGATGCTGTTTATATCGGTACGTTTGGGCATGCGGGGGTTTCTTTCAAGTCATGTCGGGCAAGTCATGTCGGGCGTCACTTGAAAGGTCTTATACCTTAATCAATCAGTTTGGGGACTCTGAATCTTAGTATTTTTATTAATTCTTCGTCCATATAAGTGTAATTGTCCGGAATACCGAGGCAAATCAGCCGCTTACCCTTGAGAACGCGCTGAAATCGCTGCTTCACTTTTTTCTTGTGAGCCTGCTCCATCACTATAAGAATATCCGCCCATTCGATGTCATCCGCTCCAAGCGGAATTTCGGCATTATTATTTGTGCCTGCGGAACGCACATCCCAACCTTCGTGGCCCGCGAAAACAGCCTCAGCAGTTGGGCTGCGAAGCTTGTTCTGGCTGCAGATGAACAGGATGTTTTTGAGCATGGAGAGTCTCGTAGAAAAATGACGTGCGATATTTGACCAAGCAAAGCTTGATTGGGGTTTAAGGCCGCTGGGGGTTTATTTCCCAGTTGGTGCAGATACGCGTGATCCGCCTCAACTGAAAAACGATAAGCGGTTTAAAAGCGGAGACGTATCCCTGCTTGAACCTGGATAGTTTTATACGAGCTGTCAAAGTTATTGGCTGCGTTACCTAGCGTATCCACAAGGTCAAAATTGGCGCCCGGTGCGATATAATAGCGCCCGTCAACAAACAGATCAAAAGTATCATTTATAGGGATTGTTACGCCAGCGATGGCTTGCACCAGAAATTCAGTGCGTGTTGCGCCGCCAAAGCCAACTTGCTCTGCCGCTAACTGTATTATCGTATCAGATTCTACTCCGCCGAAACCAAAGCCCAGACCAACATAAGGGATGAAGCTGTCAGACAGCACATCAAAATCATAAAGCCCATTGATGAAGACACTGAGCGAGGAGTTGTCGCCTGAGAAGGCTGCGGATGGGTCGCTACTGAACGTTCCGGACTGAACATCATTTTCTCGGTAAGAGGCTTCCAGTTCAAGCCGTACTGCGCCGAGCGGTGTGCTTATGAGCTGATATCCAATGGCCCCGCCAATGACGAAACCATTATCAAGGGCAATGTCCAGAGTTTGGCCTGCGGATGTGCTTTGTTGGTCGCTTTGTAGGGAAAGCCCCGTAAATGCAGATAGATATAGCCCGTCGCGGTCATCCGCCTGTGCTGCAGCCGGTAAAGCCGCGGCTGCTATAATTACCGAAGCGCCTAAGATTGCCTTTAAGCCTTTTGTCACTGTCATCTCCCCTGATCTCGTTAATTTTTTCACCTAACACATGCCCTTTTTTGAGCATTTTTGTGTTCGAATTAAGGTTTTACACCATTCAAGTCCAAGGAAGCATATCAGCCCTTTTCAATTAGGGCGGCGCTTATTTGGTCACTTTATGGTGAAGCATCATTTCCATAAATTGCTCGAACAAGTAGAAACTATCTTGCGGCCCAGGTGAGGCCTCAGGGTGCTGCTGCACGCTGAATATAGGCTTGGTTTTATGCTGGATGCCGCACACGGTTTTATCGAACAGCGAAATATGGCTGATCTCAACATCGTCCGGTAGGCTGTCCCCGTCCACACTGAAGCCGTGGTTCATGCTGGTAATCTCTACCTTCATGGTGCGCAGGTCTTGTACTGGGTGGTTTGCACCGCGGTGGCCCTGATGCATCTTGTAAGTTTTGCCGCCAAATGCGAGGGCAAGCAGTTGGTGGCCGAGGCAAATGCCGAAAATAGGCACGCCGCTTTCGATCAGTTGGTGGATCACAGGTAAGGCATATTCACCTGTGGCTGCCGGATCGCCGGGGCCGTTCGATAGGAAAATGCCGTCTGGTTTGTAAGCCATGATCTCATCAAAACTTGTTGTGGCGGGCACCACCGTTACGCGGGCGCCGGTTGCCGTTAGGCAGCGGAGGATATTATCTTTGGCACCGTAATCAACGGCGACCACATGGGCTTTGGCTTCGCCGATATTAGAGAATCCTTCACCAATGCTCCAGCGCGCACCAGCCCATTCTTTAGGGGCATCGCAGGTAACGGCCTTGGCTAGATCCATGCCTTCAAGGCCGGGCCATTCTTTGGCTTGGGCCGTAAGCGCTGCAATATCAAACTTACCGGCAGCGCTGTGGGCGATCACGCCGTTCGGCGCGCCGGTTTCGCGGATGTAGCGGGTCAGCTTGCGTGTGTCGATTCCGCAGATACCAATAAGGCCTGCTTTTGTCGCCCATGTATTCAGATGGCTATCTGACCGGTAATTTGAAGGATCAGTGATCGCCTCGCGTATAATCAATCCGCGCGCAGCTGGGGATTTCCGCTCCAAATCTTCATCGTTGGCGCCAACGTTGCCAATGTGAGGGAAGGTGAATGTAATGATCTGCCCGGCGTAAGATGGGTCTGTCAGGATTTCCTGGTACCCGGTGATCGAGGTATTGAAGCAAACTTCGCCAACGGTGTCGCCTTCTGCACCGATGCCGTATCCCCAAAATATAGTGCCGTCCGATAGCACAAGCGCTGCAGTAATATCATCAGCCGGCGGGACCGAAAGCGGTGTCTCGGTTTGCGGCATTAGTTTGGCGTCGGTCATGGGCGGGCGTTCCTATTCCGGTTATGCATCATGCTTATCATAGCACATCAAAGCAGTCGTTCATTCTGTACGTCACTCTGGGCGTCACTTTGTGCGTGCATCACTATCCTTGCACAACAAGGGATTAGGCGCTAGAACCCCGGCTCGGGTAGGGATTGCAGGCAGCGGCCAAAGTGACGGGACAATAGGCAAATCGCGGACTTGGGTCAAGCAAAAGAAAATATTTAAAAATATTAAAAAATATAACAATTTCAACGGTTTAGAGGCCTAAAACTTAATTGCCTCTGGAGGTCCCCTATACTAGTATGGGGGTTTCCGAATCAACGGGTCGGAGTAGTACCAAATGTTAAGAGACGATCTCACAGCATCCATGAAGGACGCTATGCGTGCCAAAGAGAAGCTGAAGCTTACCACTGTTCGGTTGGTTCTTGCTGCCATCAAGGAAAGCGACATTGCTGCGCGCGGCACCGATACCGCGGATGTGGACGATGATGCGCTGGTGCTGGGTATCTTGTCCAAAATGGTCAAGCAGCGCAATGACAGCATCAAGGCCTATGAAGAAGGCGGCCGCTGCGAACTGGCTGAGCAAGAGCGCGCGGAAATCGTGATCATTCAAGAATTTTTGCCAAAGCAGATGAGCGAAGATGAGATCACGGCAGCGTGCAAAGCCGCAGTGACTGAGCTCGGCGCAACTGGCCTCAAGGATATTGGCCGCTGCATGGGTGTGCTGAAAGGCAAACATGCGGGCGAAATGGATTTCGCCAAAGCCAGCGTGACGATTAAAGGTCTACTGAGCTAGGTCCTTCGTTGCTAGTTTTGGGTTTGAACAAGGGGCTTAGGCCCCTTTTTCTTTGTCTGAAACGGCGTTTCTTTGTCTGAACAAGGCGGATGATCATTAAATTACTCAATGTTGCCATGGGTTGATTGGCGCCTTTCGCTAAGCGGCGCCTGGATGCCGCTTTGTGTTTGTCTTGCTTAGATTCGTAGCGCTTTGCTGTTCCTTTTCGGGGTGCAAATAATTTGTTCCAACCGAATGAAGGATCAGCTCGTCTGCTGGGGCCAGCGCTATTCTCATCTGCCCCCAAAAGCTTTTCTTTAGTGGTATGGCTAACTTTTTCTTTTCCATTTTAACTTCCTTATGTTGCTATAAGCTATTAAATGGATGCTTTACCGAGCTTTCACAAATTCGTAATCTTGAGCCTGAGGCTTAGAAAAATTAAGGAATGGCTAAAATGTACAAGCTGCGTACGCTTTCTGGGCTGCTGGCGTTCGATGCCGCAGCACGTTGTGGGAGTTTGACCTTAGCAGCTAACGAATTGGGGCGTACGCAATCTGCAGTTAGTCAGCAAGTAAAGGCGCTTGAACAGCAGTTGCAGCTTGAGTTGTTTGTTCGGCGTCCCCGCGAGATTGAACTTACGGCCGCAGGAAAAGCGCTTGCTGAGGTGGTTCGCGGATCGCTGGAGGCCATAGAGAAAACAGTGAATGATTTGTCACTAAAGGATGAGCCGAATGTTCTGCGGCTGACGACGGATCAGTCCTTTGCAATTCACTGGCTTATCCCGCGATTGCCCAATTTCAGCCTGCAACACCCAGAAATTGATGTGCGCATCAATGCCGACGACCAGCGTTTTGAATTAAGAGCCTCAGGGCACGATCTTGCAATAAGGGTTGGACCGCTTCCGCCGGGCGTTGAGCCCTTGCATCAGCAGATTTGCGCACCTGTTTATTCAGACATGATTGCGCCCGATGGGCCAATAGCGAGCAGCGATGTGGCGGCGTATCCGTTGCTTGCCCACAAATACATGCAACTGCCTTACTGGCAACGGTGGCAATCAGAAAATCATGTGAGCACAGAGGAACTTCATATTAGTAGCGACTACAGTCATTCCGGTCTTTTAGTGCAAGCTGCGGCCGCTGGCGGCGGAGTCGCGCTGGTGCCGCTTGCAATTGCCTCAGAGGCGCTCAAAAAAGGGCGCCTAAAATGTGTCGGGGGAAAGCCAATATTGACAGAGTATCAGTATTATATTCTTGCAGCACAAGAACCGATGGCTAGAAAGGTGAAGCTATTTTCCATCTGGATTCGTGAAGAAATGAAGCAAATGGAAGCCGAGTTGGCATTGATTCTTTCTCAAGATGAACAATAACGTTCAAGTTCGTGTGGGTTTGTTGGCCATTTTTCGTATTTTTTGTTCGTAAACTCAATAATATATGTGGCCCAAGGGCTGTTTCCTATTTAGTATCTAACCAAAGGGCGCAGTAGCTGCGGCCTTCCTTTTTTTGGTAGTACCTGATGGCCCTAAGCCCGCAATTTTTGGATGAGCTAAAACACCGTTTCACGTTATCAGATGTGGTTGGGCGGTCGGTTAAGCTTGTTCGGCGCGGACGCGAAAGCACGGGGCTTTGCCCTTTTCACAGTGAGAAGTCTCCGTCTTTTACGGTGAACGATCAGAAAGCTTTCTACCACTGTTTTGGGTGTGGCGAGCACGGCGGGGTCATTGACTTCGTCATGAAAACGCAGGGCATGAGCTTTCCTGAAACGGTGGAAGTGCTGGCTGGTGAAGTGGGCATGGAAGTGCCGAAGCCGTCCCGCGAACAGATGGAACGCGACAAAACCCGCGCCACGCTGAGCGAAGTGATGGACGCTGTATCCAGCTGGTACCAGGCGCAGCTTTTAGGGCAAGTCGGCAAAAGCGCGCACGACTATATAAGAGGGCGCGGGCTTTCTGCCGAGACAATCAAGAAATTTGGCCTTGGTTTTGCGCCGTCGCGGCGGACCGCCCTTAAAGAGGCGATGCTGGCACGCGATATCGAAGAAGATCAGCTTATTGAAACTGGTATGCTTATTAAGCCAGAAAGCGGCGGGGCAAGCTATGACCGTTTCCGCGACAGGCTTATGTTTCCGATAACCGACAGGCAGGGCCGTACTATTGCCTTTGGCGGCAGGGCGCTTAGTAAAGACGCTAAGGCGAAATATCTGAACAGCCCTGAGACCCCCTTATTTCATAAAGGCGCTACCTTATATAACTGGGCAAATGCCCGGGCGGCCTCGTATGATGGCGGCCAGATTATGGTCGTGGAAGGCTATATGGATGTGATTGCGCTTGCGCAGTACGGCATTGATTATGCTGTTGCACCGCTAGGCACTGCGCTAACTGAAGAGCAAATCGGCCATTTGTGGCAAATGGCGGATGAGCCAGTACTGGCGTTTGACGGTGATAAAGCCGGTGTGCGGGCGTCGCTCCGTGCTGTCGAGCGCGCGCTGCCGATGTTGCGGCCGGGTAAATCTCTACGGTTTATCAGTATGCCTGACGGGGATGATCCGGATACCTTGGTGCAACGTGAAGGCAAAGGCGCGATTGACGCACTGATAGACGGCGCATTGCCGCTGGTTAGTATGTTGTGGAACAGTTTAACGTCCGGCTCAGCACACGACACACCTGAGCGCCGCGCAGGGTTCGAGAAGAAGGTTTTCGGCATGCTTGCGGAAATCGCCGACGAGAATGTCAAAAAGCTCTATCAGTCTGAGTTCAGGAATAGAATTTTTAAGCTGTTTCGCGGACCTCAATCTGGCGGTACGCAGCGGCGCGGTACTTATAATCAGCAGCGCGGTGCGGGGCAGGGCAAGCGTTGGGCACCAAAAACGAATGCGCCGCAACCGTGGCAGCAATCCGGAGGGCTCGGGCGCACGGCGTTTGCGCAAGGCAATATGCGGCGACCGATTTTGAGCAAGATTGAGAAGTTGATTGTTATCGCCATTTTCCACCACCCTGAGATTTTGGTGAAGCATGAAGAAACGCTAGCCGAGATGCCGTTYACCCTACCSGGGCTAAGTGAAATTCGWGACGGCATGCTTGAGCTTATTTCTTCTGARGAACAYCTTGAACAAAAYGCAATGGCAACCCATCTTGAAGCCAGTGGCCTGCGCGATTCYGTCACTAAAYTGCTACGTGAAAAAGTWTTGAAAGACGACTGGTGGGCCTGGCCCGAGGCCGCACTTTCAGATGCTCTTACTGGATTCGAACATTTGGTGTCGCGATTCCAGCATATTACGGCAGCAAAAATGGCGTACGAGCAGGCTGAAAACGAATATGCACAGGATATGACAGAAGAAAGTCATAGCCGATTTGTGACAGCACAGCAGGCTTTCCGCGACCTTGAGGAAAAGGAAGCRGATAAAGATGGATATAGGCTCGAATCAGGGCGGATTTCTTTTAACTGATATGCTATAGACTGCGAATCGCTCGAATATTGGCGTGGATCTGGAGAATTAATACATGGCGACGACTGCGACTCAGAAAAATGATAAAACGGAAACCCGTGACGAAAGCGGTTCTAGCCCGCTTATGAACAACGCGGAAGCTGTCGTTAAAAAGATGGTCGCCAAGGCGAAGGAGCGTGGCTACATCTCGTATGATGAGCTGAACGCAGCGCTGCCTACCGATGAAATGTCATCTGAGAAAATCGAAGACATTATGACCATGCTCTCTGAAATGGGCGTGAATGTAATTGACGGTGACGATCCGGAAGAAGCTGAAGCTACAGACAAGGCCGCGGACAAGAGCAAAGACAAAGAAGAATTCAAGACCGCTGAGAAAGAAAAAGCCAGCGACCGCACCGATGACCCAGTGCGCATGTACCTGCGCGAGATGGGTTCAGTAGAGCTGCTGTCCCGCGAAGGCGAAATTGCGATTGCCAAGCGGATCGAAGCTGGCCGGGCGACAATGATCCAGGGCCTTTGCATGAGCCCACTGACCTTCCGCGCGATCACTGATTGGGCGCACCGGTTAGAAAACGAAGAAATGCTGCTGCGGGATATTATTGATCTCGAAGCGACACTTGGCAAGCAGCCAACCACTGCGGAACTGACTAGTGATAATGCCGGTGATGTAATGGCTGAAGCTGCCAAGAAGGCTGGCGGTGTTCAAACCGAGGACGGCGTTGAAGCCGTGGCAGGTTCTGAGACCACAGAGGGTTCCGAGACCACAGAGGGTTCGGAGACCACAGAGGGTTCTGAAACAGTAGCCGACACTGAAACGGTAGCGGGGTCGGAAACCACAGAAGGCGTCGAAGGCTCGCAAGTAGCTGAAGGCACTGAAGGTTCTGAATTCACAGAAGGATCTGATGCTACAGAGGGTTCTGAAGGCTCGGCAGGAAATGCTGATGGTGAAGCAACGGAATCTACTGGTGAAGCCATCGAAGGCGAAGCTGCGCGCCGTGCTGAAGAAGAAGAAGATGATGAAGAAGCGGCAATGTCTCTTTCAGCAATGGAAGAACATCTGACGCCAGAGACCGTTGAGAAATTCAAGAAAATCGCCGGTATTTATAAGAAATATTGCAAACTTCAAGACCAGCGCATGGCTGCTGCCCTAAATAATGAGGCACTGACCACTGCACAGGAACGCCGTTTTAAAAAGCTGGGCGGCGAACTGGTTGAAATGGTGAGCTCGGTTAAATTCAATAACCTGCGTATCGAAGAGCTGGTTGACGAACTGTACGGCATGAACAAGCGTTTGATGACGCTGTCTGGTCGTTTGCTACGTCTTGCCGAATCTCATAAAGTAAGCCGCCTTGCTTTCCTTGATGAATATCAGGGTAATGAGCTTGAAAACGGTTGGCGGGAACGCGTTGGCGCGCTCAAGGGCAAAGGCTGGGCAGCATTTGTACTGGTAGAAGCCGTTGCTATTAGAAATATCCGCGAGCAGGTTGCTGAAGTTATTAACCGCGCTGGCCTGCACGCTTCTGAATTCCGCGTCATTGTACGCACAGTGCAAAAGGGTGAGAAAGAAGCCCGCATTGCTAAGAAAGAAATGGTGGAAGCGAACCTGCGTCTCGTGATTTCCATTGCTAAGAAATATACCAACCGTGGCCTTCAGTTCCTTGATCTTATCCAAGAGGGTAATATCGGGCTGATGAAAGCGGTTGATAAGTTTGAATATCGCCGGGGTTACAAATTCTCCACATACGCTACATGGTGGATCAGGCAGGCTATCACGCGCTCAATCGCCGATCAGGCACGCACCATCCGTATTCCAGTGCATATGATCGAAACGATCAATAAGCTGGTGCGGACAGGTCGCCAGATGCTGCACGAAATTGGCCGCGAAGCGACGCCTGAAGAACTGGCGGAACGCCTTTCTATGCCACTTGAAAAAGTGCGTAAGGTTATGAAGATCGCAAAAGAGCCTATCAGCCTTGAGACGCCAATTGGTGATGAGGAAGATAGCCACCTTGGTGATTTTATTGAGGATAAAAACGCGATCCTTCCTGTGGACGCTGCTATTCAGTCAAATCTGCGCGAAACGACAACACGGGTGCTAGCATCATTGACGCCGCGCGAAGAACGCGTGTTGCGGATGCGTTTTGGTATCGGCATGAATACAGACCACACACTTGAAGAAGTTGGCCAGCAGTTCTCAGTTACACGGGAACGGATCCGGCAGATTGAAGCCAAGGCACTTCGGAAACTGAAGCATCCAAGCCGGTCTCGTCAGTTACGGAGCTTCCTGGATACATAAAGTATCCGCATATTATATGAAGCAAACAACAAGAATATATCAGATAGGGAGCAGCCTCGTTGGGCGGCTCCTTATTTGTTTGTGCTTACTTGCCGGCGGCACCCAATTCGCTGCAGCACAATATGCGTCGCCGCGTATTTACGATATGGTGGGTGGCTATCCTATTGAAAAGGACACGTACGGCCGAATGATGGTGGGCGTGCATGTAAACGGGCAGGGGCCTTTTCCTTTTATTCTGGATACGGGCGCAAGCCGTAGCATTATATACCGGTCACTGACGTCGCGGATGCATTTGCAGTCGGTGGAGAATAAATCGCGCCGAATTATAACGGTGAGCGGCTATGTGCGCGCGCTCGTCTATCCCATTAAGGACGTTTACGCGCTTGGCGCTTCGCTAAAGTTAGAAGACACTGTGGCGTTGCCAGATGTGACGGGATCAGAAGCGCTGGGGCTTTTAGGGGTAGACCTTTTAGCCGGAAAGACGCTTGAAATTCGCCACCGCGATTATATAGCGAAATTGCACGCAAGTCCGCTTTCGCTTAGGGGTGATGGTTGGCAATTTATACAAGGGAAGCCTGTTGCGTACGGCTCGTTAGCCCTTGAGATCGATGTTGGCGGCGTTTCTATCCCGCTTATTGTCGACACTGGTGCCTCGCATACCATAATTAATAAGGCAGGTGCCGATACGTTGATGCGGTCTGCACAGGGTGTTGCGCGCCGGAAAATAGCACCGTTGATAATTGGCGGTATACACGCCAACGAACAAGTGATCTTGCCCGTTTTTGCGCTTGGCCCCTATGTCACCAAAGACAAAGCTATATACGTATCTGATTTGCCAATTTTCAGCTTGCTCGGTGCGCGAAGAGTACCAGCAATTATTCTGGGGATGGATGTTCTCGGGGAGCAAGGGTTTGCTATCGATTTTGCCAACTGGCGACTGTATCTGAACACTAAGAATGAGTTACCTGTTGCAATAACGGCTGAGGCAAAAAAATAGAAAACTCAAGGAAGCTGAGTTTTCTATTTTCGTAGGCATAAAACTGCACGGAAGTATCAACGGATACGTCGTCGGGTTTTGTAAATTAAGTAGGATTTTTAGGCTCGAGCTTTTGACCCGGCAGATCGGCACCACCTTGGTGGAAGACCATCGAAACAATATCGCCAGCTTCGCCTTCGACAAAGGTCACACTTGCCTCAACTGCCTTAAGGAAGAACTCGTTACTGCCCTTTGCGAAGAGCCGAAATCTGTCTTGTCCCGTAGCCTGACCCCACAATATATCGTCTTCGAATGTGATCGTGATCGAAAAGGTTGGCGCCAATTGGTACTCGCCAATATATTTGGCAAGCACCTCTGCCGAGAGCGCAATCTCTTTTTGTTCAGTCACAACTAATGACGTTACGGTGCCGTTCAAGATACCGTGGGCGATTGCATCTGCATTGTCGCTAGAATTGGCCAGCACTAAGACGCCGGTTTTTGTTGTTTTGTTCATGCCGAGAAAGCTGCGGTAGCCGCCAGTGCCGCCATTATGCCAGGTCATGTCACCAGCATCATTGGTCACGGTAATCCAGGCAAATCCAATATGCATATTGTTTTGACCAAAGTCGCGCTGGAACTTGTGGCTCATCTCAATCGCAGGCGATAAGGCCGATGACGTTAGCCCCATGTTAGCAGCGAGATATTTCATCATGTCTCGTCCGCTAGACCGGATCGCACCTGCACCAGCCAATGTCGGTAAGTCCCAGTGGCTCGTGGCATCGCCTGAAGCGTCGTGACCATCTGTGAAGTTTGGGCGCTGTTTTTCAGAAATTGTGATACTGCTGTCGGACATGCCAAGGGGCTTGAAGATACGTTCTGTCACAAGCTCCTCGTAGGATTGCTCTGTTTTCAGCGCCAACACGTGGCCTAGCAGACCCATACCCAGGTTGGAGTATTCCACAGTTTCGCCAATGTCACGTGGGAGCGTGTAGCCGGACAGAAATTCATACATGTCGGCGACGCTGTAATCCACATAAGGGTTACTAATGTCTGCTGGTACGAGGTTTGACGGTAAGCGGGGCAAGCCCGAGCTGTGGGTCACCAGGTGCCCAAGCGTGATGTTCTGGCCGTTCCGTATTGGTAAGACCGTGCCGGCTGGTAGCAGGGAGGTCACAGGGTCGTCTAAAGTTACCTCCCCTTTCAAAATCATGTCGGCAAGCAAGATGCCGGTGAATGTTTTGGTGATGGATCCTATCTCAAAAAGGCTGTTTTCAGAAAGCGGCAGGCCGCCTGTCTTGCGCGCTAGTCCTGCTGTCAGTATTTGCTGTTGGTCGCCGTTTATAACGCCGACAAAATAGCCAACGCCGCTGCCGTATTCTATCCGTGTTTCAAGTGCCGCTGTTATCGCCTTGGTATCAACGGGCGTTGGCGCATCGGCCATGTGCGCTGTCACTGTAAGCAACGCGCCTGCTAGTATATTAAAAACCATTCTCCGTCCCTTTCATTCCGATCCTGAAAGCACGTAACGCACCGCAGCATGTTCTTTGGCGCGCGCTTGGTAACTCTCTAAACTATCGTGCTGTATTTCCATATCGTACCTCTTTGTACTATTGTCAAGTAGTACAAAGAGGATTATATAAGATGCATGGAAATTGAAATAGACACCGAAAGCATCACGCCGGTCTATGAGCAGATCGCACAACAGGTGAAGGCTGCTGTCTTAAACGGCACGCTTCCTGTGGGAACTTCAATGCCTGTCATTCGCCAGTTGGCCCGTGATTTGGCGGTTAACCACAACACCGTTGCCAAGGCCTATAGGTTGCTGGAATTACAGCGCGTTACCCAGTCTGCAGGCCGGAACGGTACCCGCATTCACGACCGCGCTAGAATGAACATCCTGCATAATAATACGGAGGATGCCCGGTATAAGCTGGACGAACTGTTAAATTCTTTCGAGGAAAAAGGCATGAGCGCATCGGATATCCGCGCCCTTTTGGAAACGCAAATCATGCATTTGAAAAAAACACTTTTGGTATAGAAGGCGGTATTATGCTCGAGTTTTTGGTGGTCCTACTGACATATACGCAAATAGCCTTGATTATCTTAATGGGTGCCCAGGTGAACCGCGCTGCGCTCGAGCATGTCATTGAAATTAAAAATCCGGATTGGTTAGCGGCACATCCAGACGTTACATTCCCTTCGGTTGCCGCGAAGTCCCTGCCAGTTTTCTCTTACGTGTTCGCGGTAGCAGCCTTTGTCCTATGCAGCTTCCTGCTTTTTGCAGATAGCTCGTGGCTTGCAGGCTTAGGCTACAGTGAACTGAATATACGGCTAATCGCGTTGCTTGGGCCGGGGCTTGCCTGGTGGTTCGTTGTTGCCGCAATTTGTGCGCCGTTATACGGCTTCTGGGTTTGGCGGAATGTCCCTTTGCCGCGTATTAGAACCGGATCGCTTGTAAGCCGCCGTATTACGGATCATGTGCCGAAATGGCCATTGCTCCTCGGGTTTGGTGGGTGCGCGTTAATCGTGACGGTATATGTTTGGGCATGGATGCAAGGGACGGTACTGGAAGAAGTGTTGATCCAGCGGGCCGTGGGCTTTGGTAGTATTGTAGCTATAGCTATGGGTTTGCTTTGGGTTTCTTTGCTACCCAAATTTGATGAAATGGGAAATTTCTGGAGTAGAAAAGTACAAATCCAGCAAACCGTTGCAATGCTCTATTTAGGGTGGGGTGTTGGCCTGTACCGGCTGTGGGGAGACGGCGTTATTGGTAGGTCTTCGACTTCAATTGAGGTTGCAGCGATTGACTTGAATGAAAGCGGACTCTGGTCTGCCGGAGAATATGGACTTTGGATTATAATGGCCCTTATCTTTCAGGGTATGGCTTTGTCGCAATATTGGCGCTTTAAACGCAAGGAAAGCCAATCCGCAGAAACGCATGCGTTAGAAGGGACTGCATAAAACGCTTTCTCCAAAAAAATAAACGAGTATAGGCGTGTATTTGGCATTGAATTCACGCAGGGTGCCCGACGGAATGCATAGGCGCTGTTACGGCCCAGCCGCTTGACAATCTAGTGGCGCCGCCGCATAGGTGCCGGGTCAAAACTGGCGACGTAGCGACCAGTTGGAAAACAGCGGGGACTTTGTCGTGAAACAAAAAATCAAGAATATGGTCGTATCTGCAGCGTTAGTTATTGCGGGCTCAGTCGCCGGAGCAGCGCAGGATGATGGCTTGGCCGAAAAATTCGCACAAGTTGTCGGGCGTTACGGGGACTATCAGGTCTTCCAAGGTGCAGTTCTCGTGGCGAAAGACGGCGAGGTCCTTTATGCGGCAGGCACAGGTCTCGCGAATCGTGAGTGGGGTGCGCCAAACGATCCAACGGTTAAATACAAAATTGCGTCGCTAACCAAAGGATTTACTGCGGCCCTGATATTGAAGCTCGTCGAAGAGGGCAAGTTATCGCTGACGGATACCATTCTCGATCACTTCCCCGACTATAAAGGCGACCAGGCCGATATCATCACGATCGATTTAATGTTGCGACATATGGCGGGCATGCAGCATACAACAGGCTTGCCGGGCTGGTTTACAGGCCATTTTCGCCGTGACATCAGCGACACTGATTTCATCAAAGAAATTGAAAAGCTTCCGCTGTTGAGTGAACCGGGTGAGCGATATGGTTATTCAAACCTCGATTACTTCCTGCTTGGCAAAATGGCGGAATTGGTGACGGGCGAGACTTACGCCGAGGCGCTCAAATCCCGCATTTTTTCACCGCTTAATATGACAGATACGGGGGTTGATACTGCAGATGCCCTGCTGGCAAAGCGGGCAAGTGGCTATGTCTGGGCAGCTGGCGGTGGGTACCGTAATCAGGGCTGGAGCAATATGGACGTCTTTGGGGGCGGCGCGGCACTGTATTCTACGGCAGAAGATCTGCTGAAGTGGCAGCAAGGCCTGATGGCGGGCAAGATACTCTCGGCTGATAGCATGGCGTTGATGTTTGCCGCAGACAGCCCCATCGGATGGCGTGTGCAGCCGTTGACGCTGCCAAACGGCAAAGCGGTTTCTACTACAAATTATGATGGCCAGATAGACGGCTTCAGTTCGATGTTGACGCACTTTACCGATAGCAATCTAACCGTGGTGCTTCTCGGAAACATCGGCACCGATTTTCAGGCCAAACGCCAACTGACACTTGATTTGGCGGCCGTATTTCTGGCCGGTTTTGAACAAAGAAAACTGCCGCTAAGCTACCACCTCACCAAAGCTTTAAGTCAGGGACAGTTGGCGGAAGGCATTGAAGGTTTCTGGGGCTCCAAAGGTTCTTTTGCAGCCGACGAGCGGCGAATTGAAAGCTTTGCCGATCAAATTGGCTGGGCCCAAATGCCTGCGCGGTCGCTTATGGTACGTGAGTTGAGTGTGAAATTGTTCCCAGCTTCGGCCCGGGCCCTTGCAGTGCTTGGTAATACCCAGTCGCGGATGGGCGATAAAGATGCCGCTGCGGCGAGCTACCAGAAAGCGATAGTGGTGGCGAAGAAAGCAGAGCAGCCAGACATGCTCGCCTATATCAAGGGGCAGTTGGCAGGTCTTGGGCAGTAGGCGCAAAACACGTTGTTGCATTCCAGTTTATGCAGCGCCAAATTAAAAGTGGCTGAAATTAAAGCTTGCTTTGGTTGCTTTCTGGGAAAGCCTGATCCAGAACCAAATGCGTGAAGCGCATCTGAGTATTCTGTAGTGACCTCAAAAAAAAGGGCCGGCAACAGCCGACCCCGATTTTGTTTTGATTGACCCATTAGGACCGTAGGTGAGCCTTAAGTGCTATCACCAAACAGGCTAAGAACCGACGACGGCTGGCTGTTGGAAATCGCTAAGGTTTGAATGCTCAGCGCCTGGCGTACTTGGTCTGCGGCCAACTGAGCGCTAACTTCGGCAAGGTCTGCGTCTACCAGATTACTGACACCTTCCTGTGTTACGGCTTGCAGCTTCTCAGTGAATTCGCGCGTTGCCTCCAACTGATTGGCGCCCGATCCAATTTGTGCCAACGAGCTGGACACATTGGTAATGGATTGCTCAATCGCGCTAACGGCAGCAGCTGCGTCTGCTTGCGTGCCAATGCCCTGACTTGCGCCCAAGGTTACGTTCGCACCGCCTAAGGACAGGTCTTGTGCTTGTATGGCGATACTTTCGCTGCCATCATTATTGACAATGGCGCTGATATCGTCGCCGCCCGAAGCAATGGCATTTGTGCCGCCAAACTCCGCACTTTCAACTACGCTGTTGATTTGGTCCCTCTGCGCGGCGAAATCTTCATTGAGAATTTGCCGGCTGGCGTCGTCAAGCCCGGGGTCTGCGGCCCGAACGGCTAATTCTTTCAGATCGAGCAGCAGATCCGAAACCTGCTCACCACCTGCAAGCGCGACGTCCGAGCTTGAAATGGCGCGGTTGAGCGAGCTTTTAACTACACTTAGGCCGCCAATATCACCGATAAGGCCTTGGGCGATGGAAAGAAGAGCCGCATTGTCACGCGGGCTCGATACATCGCGTCCTGTATTAAGTCTGTTCTGTGTATTAGCCAGAGACTTGTTTGCGTCCTGCAAGTTGCGAGTACCCAGCAAGCTGCCCGCATTTGTATTGATTGAATTTACCATTGATCAGCACCACTCAAAAATAGGGCGAACCCCTTCGCCCAGACATAATTGCTGCAGCAGTATGCCACGAAAAGGGCTGTAATTGAAGGGTTGCGTAAAATTGTAGGTAAATTAACCCTCGCCGCGCTAGGGCGAGATAGGGCGCTATCTGCTTCCGGGGGCCGTCAATTCGCGTCGGTAGGTGATTTCGCCGTTTTGCATTGTCCATACAAGGGAGTTGATAGCCTTTATGCCAGAGGTCGGATTCTGGGTAAGAAGAACCAAATCGGCTTCTCTTCCTGGGGCGATTGAGCCTGTACGGTGGCTGATTTTCAATATTTTTGCGTTGTTCAGGCTTGCCATCTGGATGATGGCGAGGGGGGCAAGGCCTAGCTGTTCGTGTAATTGCATCTCGTAGGCTAGCGACGCGCCAAAAATTACGCTGGGTGTGCCTGCATCGGTGCCAATGCCGACTAGCGCACCTGCTTTAATGAGGGCAAGTGTATTGCCGCGCAGGGTTGGTATTTTACTTGATAATATTTCCGCCCGGTCCCACCAGTCCCGCCAGTTTTGGGCCATGAAGTCTGACCCCATATTGCTGTATATATGCCTGCTATTGACGAAGTCGGGATCAAAATACTTTTGCGCTGCGACAGATTTCTGCGGGTTAGCAATCGTTTCGTAAAGCGCGAGCGTCGAGATGTAGCCTGTTTGTTTGGCTGTGAAAAAGCGGATAGCCGGGTCGTCGATCAAGCCGTCAATCGTACCGCTGATAACGGCGTCTACGCCTGCAGCTAAAGCGGCTTGCACATCATTTTTCTGGGCCACATGCACAAACAACCGGCGTTTATTGGCGCGCATCAAAGCCACACCTTGCTGCAATAATAAAGGCGGAAACTGAGCCATAGGTGTGCTGGTCAGCCAGCTCATATCATCTGATGAAACATTGATGAAATCGGCACTGGCGGCCAGCTGCCGGGTGGCAACCGTTTTAAATTCCTGTAGGTCACTGGCTGTCGCGCCCACAGGTTTGCTTGGGGCACCGCGATCATTCCAACCGCCTGGCGTGTCAATGCTTTGGCCTGCGGCATAAACCTCAGGATACCAGCCTGGATTCCGCCTTGTGGCTTTTCGTATTGCGCGCAGAAGCGGCAATTGTATGCCGGGGTTATAGACAGTGGTAATCCCCCAATAGAAATTGCGGCGCAGCAGCCCAATCAGTTGCTCGGTGCTTTTTTTGGCAAAGCCGCCCACATTTAAATGCTGATGTAAATCCATTAGGCCAGGGATCAGGTATCCGCCTTCAAGATCAATTATCGTGCAGCCAGCGCAGAGGCCCTGTGAAAGGTTAACCGAGGAAATAATCCCGTTCTCAATCAGCATGAAGTCGCCGCGCACCATCATGCCGCTAGCGGGATCAAGATAATAGAAATTTTTCAGAAGAACTTTGACAGGAACTTCGATGATAGGCTCGGCTTGAAGGGCGCTTGAAGACAGGGCTTTGATGGGGGCAGTGAAGGCCAGCAAACTAGCTGCTACGCAAATCATTTTTAATATTAGCACCATGTGGCTTCCCTGTTGTTTTGCCAATGGTGGCCGAAACCTTGCTTTCAGTCTACCCCGATGCAGTATTTTTGTGTGGAAACAGGCAATTGCTGTAAAAGTGATGCCAGCCTCGCGTGCTGTGCTAGCCTACGGTGCTGTGCCAGCCTACCTTGCAGTGAAAGCAGGCTGGTCTTGTTGGTTATGCCTTATTTCTTTTCAATAAAGGCTTTGATGCCGTTCTTCAGTGCCAGAACATCCATTTTGTCGCTCACAGCGTAGGGTGTGTGAATTGAGAGTACCGGCACACCAAAATCGATCGTGTCGATGTTATAGTGTGAAAGCTCACCGCCCAATGTACCACCGCCACCGCGTGCCACTTTATAGGTAGCTGTTTGCCACGGCACACCAGCATCGTCGAGCGCAGCCCGTGTCCAGGCGATAAACTCACTGTTGGCATTGAAGCCTTTACCATACAGCTTGATATTGATGCCGTAGCCAAGCTTAGGTGCGTTGCCGCCTTCCCATACCCCAGGGTTCATCGGGTTGATACCCGGGTTTACATCAATCGAGAGCGCCTTGGAGGCGCGCAGGGCACGGGTTAATAGTGGCTGGCGGTATGCGTCGCCGACTTCTGCGTATAGCAGCTCACCCGTTAGGTCGACTAGGTACGTGGAACTAGCGCCCGTTACGTTATTGTTGCCGCTTTCTTCATTGTCAGCCAGAAGGATGATTGTGGTTTTTGGCGGGGTTGTCAGGGCCATTGCAGCCTGAATGCTGGCAAAAGCGCTAAGCCTATCGTCCTGCCCGTAAGCAGCCGTTAGACGGCGGTCAAAACCCATATCGCGCGGCGGTGTTGCAGGCACAAGGGCAAGTTCGGCTGAAACCAGATCAGCAGCTTCAATGCCGTAGTTTGCCTTCAGGTAGCGGAAAACCCAAGTGCTAGCGTCAATTTTTCCCTCGGGGCCATGCGGGCCGGAAGCAACGATTGGGTCTAGTTCTTCGAACGCGATCACTTCGCGGGCCTTGCGGTTCCGCTGAGGTCGATCAACATGCGGGGATAGGTCTGGGATCATGAAAATTGGGTCGGACGGGTCCAGGCCAATGCTGATCTGAACGGTGGTGCCGTCTTTTTTGTCAACACGGCCCAAAAGCGCAAGCGGCAGGTTGGTCCACTGGTAGGTTTTGATGCCGCCGTGGTAATTGGTTTGGAACAAGCCAAAGCCTGCCTTGCCGTAGTTGGGGCGGCCTTTTAGCTCGAGCCGCGGGCTGTCGATATGGCTGGCTACAAAACGAACACCACTGGCCACGGGGTCCTGGCCGCCGATGATCAGGGTAAGCGCGCGGTCGCGGTTGTTATCATAGTAGCGGTCACCCGGGTTAATCTTGGTGCCTGCTTTCCATTCCTTGAAGCCATTTTTCTTGGCTTCTTCGATGGCGTAGGCCACGGTTAGCAGCTCTGTCCGCGCTACGTTTAGGAAGCTTTTATAGTCTTTGCCCAAATCGGTCGCAGGTTTTTGCTCGGCAGCACCAGTGCCGCTCCAACTGCTTTTGCAGGTACCCTGCGCACAAGGCTTATCATCGTCATCATAGGATAGGGCCGGAAAAGCCAAAGCAACAGCCAGTAGTGAAGCGCTTAAGAAACGAACGCGCATAGTGTCTCCCCTCAAATATACAGACATTTTCTGATTGTTATCATAGCTAGTTGTAAACGCCGTGCATTGCAAATTTTGGTGATGATACTTATATGAACTTTAGTAGGGGAAGTGTTGTGTTCGCTGTGAAATCTGGTGTGAGGCAGTAAAATGCTGACGGTGCGCAGGCACTGGGACGCTGATTTTCCCCGCAAGTGGTTAAGGGTAATAGGGCCGCAGAGCCCATGCCTTCACCGGTTGTGATAATAATATTAACGGCCAACGTTTTGCGAGGAAAATAAGATGGGTTCTACAACTGCAACAATGATAATTGTGATCGTGGCGATTGTGTTTGGCACCGGGCTGATAAAATCGTGGCTTAAAACGCGGCAGAAAGAAGCTGCAACACACACACACTCCCTAGACAAGGAAGCAAAAGAAAAAATAGCAGGTCTGGAAGAGCGCATTCAAGTGTTGGAACGTATCGCCACCGATAAAGGCGCGCGGCTCAAGGATGAGATCGACGCGCTTTAGGCTCAAAGGTTGAGTTTTTACGAGCCCTTTGAGAAATCCCATAAGATTTAGAAGAAAAGCTTTGCTAGGCAGCAGAAGAGTTGCTAGGTAAGCGCCCGTGGTAAGGGCCTGTAGCTCAGTTGGTTAGAGCAGACCGCTCATAACGGTCTGGCCGGGGGTTCGAGTCCCTCCGGGCCCACCACGCCTTTTGTAGGAATTCACTATTAGTGACGAAAAATTCTAATTAGTGACGCACTCCCCAAAGTGACAGGTGTAGGTTTTCACTATTAGTGACGCAAATTGAGCATTAGTGACGTGCAGAGTGTGGAATCTCATAATTAACGAGATACCTCTCTATTTTTGACTGTCTGCATTTTGCCTGTGACCGGACATCCAGACAACTACGGTTGGCTTCCGCTTCTCGCCAAAACCAGACATTATTATATTGGGGCGCCGGTTAAGAAGGCCGCTTCGGTTGGATAAAATAAATAGCACCGTCAATGGCTTTGCCGCGCTCGGTTCTTATTGTTGTGTGGTTTTGAACTTCAATACTGAACCCATATTTTTCACATAACTTATCAATATATTGTTCACTGTGGGCGTATCGCCCTGAAGCAAGCAATTGGCACTCTTTGGCGCTCGATAGTTCCACCGAGAAAATAAAGGTTGAGCTTTTTTTGATCGGATTTGTCTGGCTCAAGGTTTCGAACAACGACACCAAAGCCCCCATATAGATGAGCACGTCTGCAGCAATGATGTAATCAAAAGCTGTCATATCAATTGTACACAATTCATCGAGAATATTGTTCTTGGATAACTTGGAATAGGTGCCTTTATCGCGCGCCATATTCAGCATTTTCTGAGACAAATCGACCCCAACAATACTTGCGCTGTATGGTGCCATGGCTTGGCCAACTAAACCGGTACCACATCCAAGGTCGAGTATATGAGACTTAGAGCCCTGTAGGTATGATTCCTCTTGAAGCAGCGTCACTATTTTGGTCGGAATATCATATTCTAAATCAGTGATCAGCTGTTTTTCAAAATTGCCCGCGAGATCATCAAATAACCTCTCGATATAGATGTCAGGTGCTACTTCCGTGTGTTGACCGCGAAGCGCATTGATCATATGCACGGCACTGTCATCGGGCCCGTCCAATTCGATCGATTTTTCCAGCGCTGCAATGGCCTCTGTTTGCATGTTTTCCAGAATGTAGGCGCGTCCGAGATCCCGAAAAACGGTCCCCGAGGCCAGTCCGAGCTCTATTGCTTTCCGAAGTGACGTGATCGCGGCACTGGCCTTATGCGTTTGAAGCAGGACATAACCAAAAATATAATGGGAAGCAGCAGAATTGGGTTTGAGGGCAATCGCCTTTTTTAAGGTACACAGCGCTTCTTCATGCCGTGCTAGCTCCAATTGAATTTTTGCCAATTGGCGCAGGCAATGTGCGTGGGCGTCCGGGGCATCTGCAAGGGGTAGGGACGTTTCTGAAGCTTCCAGTGCCAGGTCAAATTGGCTTTGGTTTTGATGGACTTCGCTCAAATTCACATAGCTAAGGAAGTCACTTTGGTTGACGGATAGCGACTTTTTGAATTGGCTTGCTGCGAGATCCCAGCGCTTTTCATCCTTCGCGATACAGCCCAGCAGAAAAGCGGCCTTGCCAAAACAATCCGATGCGCTTTTTATTTTCCAGCAGCTATTCTTCGCGGCCACCAAGTTCTTACTTTGATAAAATTGCAAGGCCTTACTGTAAAGCATTTGAGACATAAATGACGGGAATTCCATTATCAGACGGGAATTCCATTATCAGACGGGAATTCCATTATCAGACGGGAATTCCATTATCAGACGGGAATTCCATTATCAGACGGGAATTCCATTATCAGTAGTATACGGACCATTTAGTCGGTATCACAAGCAAAAAATAGTAATTTATGCTGCACAGTTTCAATCTGAAAGGTAAATTTAGGGTAGCAGTTCGTCCATACAATTGATTCGCGTTTTCGGCCGGTCCTTTTGAGCGCATTGCCTTTCCATCACGGCAACTACTGGCCGGTAGTCAAAGCAATGCGGGTAAACTTAACCGACTGCAATGGGTCAATTGCAGCCCTCTCTGTACGTATACTCGGAGTCAGTTTCAGACATTGATGGCTCAGATTTTTTCACTAAATGTGAAAATCCCACATTTTGCATCACTAACTGTGAAATTCTGAATCAATAACGCTGATCAAACGGGGTGTTTTTGGCAGTATTTGGATCAATACTCTTGAAAACCTACACCTTTTTTGTAAGTTTTCACTATTAGTGACGCATTTTCCTAATTAGTGACGTACTCCATCAAGACGGCAGTCTTTTAGACTGGCGCGAGTTAGCCTTAGCCCCTACATCAAGCCATCAATTCCGAGAATGTGCCTAGTGGCAGCTTAGCGCCAGAATCCGTATGTCGCAGTTAGTGAATTTTGTCTTTCAGGATTTAGGGAGAGCCATGCTTTTCACATATAGTGATTCACAATTTCACATATAGTGATTTAAAGTCACCAAGCTTTACAGTTAGCGAGAAATTCCCTGCACATTCACTCAAGCGCTTCCAACAAGCTAAGGCGTTGATGTTTCATCTATTGTCCTTGTCGAAAAACGGCCGCTATCACTTCGGAAAGCAGGCCTAACTCATTTCCTGTTGGAATGACAGGATATGACCCTAAGCGGACACTCTTCTTAAGCGGTACCATTGCATTATTGGCCTCCCTAAAGTCGACCTCATCCGTTTACGTGAATAATGCTTCGTGCTCTGCAACAAATGTTTCCATAGTTTTGAAGAATTTTAGAATATCTTCATTTTCATTTGTAGCATTGATAGTGACCAAACGGATGAATGTATCTTCTTTGAACGAACCATAACCTACCAAGAGCTGAGAATGTTCGTAGAGTAACGTACAAATTTCCTCGGCAGGTATACCTTTATAATTAAAACAAACAGAAACTGCATCGTCTATACTGTAATCTGTATAATCAGAATTACCTCTTACATACTTCCGTGCAGTGTTAGCTAATTCAAACTGCTTATCTACGATATTTTCTAAACCATTTGTACCGACACTTTTCCAAAGCACCCAAAGCTTCAGCGCATCATTCCTGCGGCCGCACTGAATCGATGTTTTACCAAGATTAAATTCATCGTGATCGGTTTGGTACAAATACGACGCATCGTTAGAGAAAGAATTATGCAGATGTGTTTTGTCTTTTACGACAATCAATGAACAACCAAGTGGTGTACCCAGCATCTTGTGTGCATTCAGCGTAAAGGAATCTACGTTTTCAACGCCTTCTATTAAGTGTTTGTGCTTCGCACTAAATAGAACAGACCCGCAATAGGCACCGTCAACATGCAGCCAAATATTATATTCTTTCGCGATTTCTTTTGCTTCTATTAGATTATCAAAAGCACCCAATACAGTTGTCCCTGCAGTACAATTGATTAGAATAGGATGGAGGCCATTTGCAATGTCTTCTTGTATCGTTTTACGCAAAACTGCATTATCCATACGTCCTTTAGCGTCTGTTGCAATTTTTCTTACATGGTCCCTTCCAATACCTGTAAAGGCGGCATTTTTTGACGTGCTATAATGACCTTCTATAGATGTATAGACCGTCATTTTTTGCTGAACGCCCTCATGCTTTGTTTTTTCATTATAGGCATCACGCGCCATAAGCATCCCCATGAAATTTGTCATAGAGCCACCAGGCGCCAATGTTCCGTCTGAGTTTTTGCCCCAGCCAATCATATCGCACACTTCCCGCAATACGACTTTCTCTACGCCAATCTGCGGTCCAGCAGCCTTGTAGGTGTACATGCTGTTATTGAGCACAACCGATAAAAGATCTCCGAGAATTGCTTTGTCTTGGCGACCACCAAAAAGCTGGTTAAAAAACGCATTGGTTGCCGTGCGAGGCGTCGTAAAAACAAGGTCTTTTAAAGATTTTTCAAGCTCTAAAGCACTGATGCCATCTTTTTGTAACTTGAGATCAAGACGCTGGTATAAGTGGCGTGAAGGTATATATTCCGCCACCGGATTTTGAGCTTCATCGGCCAATAGCTCCCTGACCAACCGATTGAAAATCTCTAAACTTCGTTCCATTTTCCTCAAGCCCTAACTTTTGTAACTATATTCATTTCGTTACTTAAACCATGATCAAATTTAATAATACGCATAACTTACGTATGCTCCCGTCCAAATGCCCTTAAGTAGTTCCTTGAGCAGGGCTTTTCTAAAGTTCGATGGCAGCAGTTCGTCGATGCGATTGATCGGATGATCTGCGATAGTTTCAAAGACCCATGTCAAGTACGCATGCGGGTTTATGCCGTGGACCTAATTTCTGGGAATTTCTCACCAACTGTGAAATTTGGCGATTTTAAATGACTAACTTTAAACAAGTGAATCACTATCTTTGAAAAATGTGCCGTTTTAGCGCTATTTTGAATCACTTAACCTGAAAACCCACACCTATTTTAGGCATTCACTACTAGTGACGCAATTTTCAACATAGTGACGCACGGAGTGTGGAACCTCACAATTAGAGAGACACCTCTCTCTTTTTGACTGTCTACAATTCGGCAGTTAACAGACATTCCGACAACTAGGGTTGGTTCCCGCTCCTCGCCAAGACCGAACAATCCGGGCCCAGAGTGACGTGCCGTTCCCTTTTCAATCTCATGGTCTTCCGCATAAATTCCGGGGAAGGTGACCCCGGCAAGCTCCCTAGGCGCCTTAAATCCGCTGTCCAGTTTCGCACAGTATCTGTTCAAAACCGGACGTGCGGCGAGGCTGCGCGCACTTGAATTTCAGGTAAATAACTGAAAAGTAATGATAGTTTTTGTGGCACGGCAATTGCTGTTAGGAGAGCCAAATAAATTATTAAGCAGGAAAATAGCCCGATGTTCATGAAGAATCTGGAACTCAGTACGCGCCAATTACTCAAGAACAGGCTTTTCAGCATGATCAATATCATGGGGTTGGCTATCGGTCTGGCAGCCTGCACGATGATTGCCCTCTTCGTACAATTTGAATTCTCCTTCGATCAGCACTGGGCCAAGTCGGAGCGCCTGTACAATGTTCACCCCGTTTGGAAGTTACCAAGTGGGTGGGAGGGCACATCTGAAGAAGCACCTGCACCGTGGAAAGGCGCGCTGGATAAGTATTTCAAAGAGGAGATTGCAGCCTCTACCCGCACTATTGAGGCAAGCCCCTTTATCAAAGTTGGCGATCAGGTTTCTGAACAGCAAGTGATTTGGACCGATGTAGAAACCGCCGACATGTTTAATTTTGATGTGGTGGCTGGCAGTGTGCGACAGGTTCTTTCAGACAAACGCAGCATCGCCTTATCCGAAGCAGTCGCGCAGCGGCTCTTTGGCTCGGCAACAGCGATGGGCCAGGTGATGACGATCACCAGGAGTGGCCGCGATATGGAATACCGTGTGGGGGCCGTCTACCGTGATCTTGAAAACAGGTCGGTTCTGAATTTTCCGGCGTTTGTTTTGATCGATGAAGCCGATTTTGCACCGGCGAATTCTGGCAGGGTCAGTCGGCTTGATAGATGGGACGATGTGACAGCCCGGGTTTATTTCGAATTGAAAGAAGGGGTGCCGGTAGGCACTGTTACCAGCCGGCTGAATGGTATGCTTGATAGCTTGGCAAATCGCCTTCACTTTGGCAGCACGACGCTTACCCCGTCTCAAATTCAAAACCCTGCCGTCCTGCCACTGTCAACGATGCGGCTCAAGGGTCCTACGGGTGGTACTGGTGGAAATGTCGCCATTTTTACGGCAATCGCCATATTGATTCTCGTGATCGCAGCCATAAACTTTATTAATCTCTCAACGGCAAAATCAGGTATTCGGGCAAAAGAAGTTGGCCTGCGCAAAGTGTTAGGCGCCAGCCGTGGGTCGCTTGTCCAGCAATATCTCACAGAATCACTCTTCACCGCCGTTATTGCGGCGACCATTTCACTGATGCTCGTTGAAATTTTTCTGCCGGTCTATAATGACGTGGCGTTGCTTGATCTTCAGCTCGACTATTCAAATACACCTCTAGTGGCGCTGTTCATTGGCACAACCTTGTTTGTTGGCCTGTTCGCCGGGCTGTATCCAGCGTTTGTGCTATCATCGTTCCGCCCAGGGCAGGTGTTAAAAGCAAACCGTTCAGTTGAAACAATCGGCTCATCCCGGCTGCGTAGTTTGCTGGTTGTCCTGCAATTCGCTATCTCGATAACGCTGATTGTGGCAGCACTTGTTGTCTATCTTCAGCGTCTCTATACCGCCAATCTCGATCCGGGTTTCAACAAAACTAATTTGCTGATCATTGAGAATATGAACCGCTCTGGGGCAGCAGAGGTACAAAAAGCCTTTCAGCAACAAGTTGAAAAGCTGCCTAGGATCACTGGGAGCACTTTTACGACCAATGCACCGACCGTTTATAGAACTGGCGCCACAAGCGTTAAGGCGCCGTCAGTTGATCCAGATAAAGCCTTAACTTTATTTATGAATTTTCATGATCATAAGTATTTCAGCCTCTTTGAAGTTCCGATTCTTGCGGGCCGCGACTTTTCACCGAAATTCTCAGAGGACCTTTTGCCTGGGTTCGGTGAACTGAGACAGGTCGGTAGCCTGGCGCGAAACGTAGTCATCAATGCACTTGCCGCCAAACGCCTTGGCCTCGGCAGCCCTGAGGACGCTGTTGGCAGTACGCTGACTGCGCGCTTGGTGGGGGCGGATCTTACGCTTAGGGTCGTCGGTGTTGCTGGAAATGCCTATTTTAGAGGTGTGCGCAAAGAAGCGCAGCCGCGTATTTTCTTTCAAGCGGATCGTGCCCTGCCACTACTGACACTGCGCTATACAGGTGATGCTGCGCTACTCATCTCTGAAATTGAGCGGCTGTGGACGACCATGGTCCCCAACATCCCGTTCAAATACACCTATGTAGAGCAGGCGCTTGCCGCAGAGTTTAACGGCGAGAAACAGACTAATCTGACGCTGGCCATTTATGCAGGTCTGGCAATTCTTATCGCCTGCCTCGGGTTGTACGGGCTAGCCTCTTTCTCGGCCGAGCGCAGGGTTCGCGAAATCGGTCTGCGGAAGGTCTTGGGGGCCAGCGTATGGGACATCGTCCGCCTGCTCATATGGCAGTTTTCGCGGCCGGTGCTTGTGGCCAATTTGGTCGCGTGGCCTGTGGTGGTCTATTTGATGAATGATTGGCTGAACGGTTTCCCCGTGCGGATCGAATTGTGGGTACTGCTGCCGCTTTGTCTGGCAGCGGGTGTGATTTCGATCGCAATCGCTTGGGGCACGGTCGGCAGCAACGCGTTTGTTGTCGCCCGCAAAACCCCAATTCACGCGCTTCGGTATGAATAAACCAATTTATCCTGACGCTATACAGCGGTAACTTTGTTTGTAGCGGGCTGAGGGCCGCTTTGTCGGCTTGGGGTCATATGCAGCCGCTGGCCCTGAAATCTGGTTTGGCCGGTTTTCCGCCAAAAACGGGCATTCAATGAGCGCAGGGCACGTTATCTAGACCGAACTGAAATATTTGTATAAGCTAAAGTCTTCTCGGGTGGGGAGGATTACATATGACATATGCATCTGTGGCGGGAGACGCCCGGTCATATCGGCTTACAAATATAGATATGCTACGCGGTCTCGTGATTATCATTATGGCGATTGACCATGTGCGTGATTTTTTCATGACGGGTGGTCTTCAGGACCCAATGGCGGGTGCTGATATTGATCCGGCGCTCTACTTTACACGCTGGATAACGCATTTTTGCGCTCCGGTATTTGTATTTCTAGCTGGTACTTCGGCAGGATTGATGGCAGAGCGGAAATCAAAGAATGAGCTCGGAGCATTTCTCTTCAAACGCGGTGTGTGGCTGATCCTTGTAGAGGTATTCATTATTTCAACAGCTTGGACATTTGCCCCTTTTGGCACAGTCGAAACCGGCGGTGACACAACGGTCTTTCTTCAGGTTATATGGGCCATTGGTGCGAGCATGCTTGTGCTGGCTGGGTGCCAATATCTGGGCCCAAAGATTTGTTTGTCTTTAGGCATTGTAATCCTTTTGGGGCACAATTTATTGGATGGTTATGGCCCCGAAAATAATATGTTTAGTGGTACGGCGACTTTCTGGACTGGATTGCATACACAAGGATCGCTCACCGAAGGACCATTCCAGATAGTATTCGTTTACCCGCTCTTGCCCTGGATTGGCGTAATGTTGTTGGGTTTTGGCACAGCTTTTATTTTTCAGAAACCACCTCAAGCGCGGGATGCTTTTTTGTTAAAGGCGGGAGTAATGATGATCGTTGCTTTCGTCCTTATTCGAGCATCTCATTTATATGGGGATATGAACCCTTGGGAAGTCCACAAATCAGGGCTGGCCGAGACATTCTTTGATTTCATGAATGTTAGTAAATATCCACCAAGCTTTTTGTTTTTGCTGATAACACTTGGTCCAATGGCCATAGTTTGTGCTTACGCTGACCGGGCGACAGGATGGCTAAAAGACATGCTTGTAATGTTTGGCCGCGTCCCCTTTGCTTTTTACGTCGCACATTTATACCTTATCCACGTGCTTAGCATATTTCTGGGCATGTCTCAGGGGTATGAAGCCAGTCAATTTTTCAAGGATTTCTTCTTTTATCCGCAGGGCTATGGCTTGGGCTTGGGAGGCGTATATCTTGTCTGGTTACTGGTTATCGGGATGCTTTACCCGCTATGTAAATGGGTAGCTAACATCAAAACTCGACGTAAAGACTGGTGGCTTAGTTACTTGTAGAGTAATTCACCCCCAAAGCCTTTGTAGTTGCGTGAGAAATTGCGACCTCCAGCAGTAGTGAAAGCCCCTATAAGCCGGCATTAGTGCCGTTTTTTATCTGTTCACAAACACTGCGGCGCGCCAACCACTACCGCGTTTGTGAACTCTTTTTCTCTGGTCACTCTGCGGCGATGGGTGCTTCTTGCTTTGTTGCATGATGTCCAAAAATGCGCAGGTGAAGAACCGCGAGCGCGGGCAGCGTGAAAATCAGTATGCCTGTACCAATGATAATCCCGAAACCCAACGAAACAGCTGTTGGTACCAGGAACTGAGCCTGTACACTGGTCTCGAGAATGATTGGGGTTACGCCAAGGAATGTGGTCAGCGTGGTCAATAGGATGGCCCTAAATCGCTCCAACGTGCTTTCGATCACAGCTTTCACGGGCTCTTCGCCTTCGGCCAACCTATCGTTCACAAAGGTGATGACCATCAGGCTGTTATTGATGATCACGCCAGATAAGCCAATCACCCCGAACATGCTCAGAAGTGTCATATTCAAACCCATCAGTGCATGGCCTGCCAGCGCGCCCATAAAGCCAAAGGGTATTGCCAACATCACTATGATCGGCTGGCTATAAGATTTAAAGCTCAGCGACAGAAGTGTGTAGATCACCATCATGGCCAGCATAAAGTTACGGGCAATAGCAGGCGCTGTTTTCGCTTGCTCTTCTTGGTTGCCGGACAGCGTTATGTGCAGCCCGTCAAACCGGTCGGCCTCGCGCGCTGCAATATCCTGTACGATAAAATCCGTAGCTTCACCTGCTGTGATGACGGTGGTATCAACATAGGCCGATATCTTGTAGATCCGGCGGCCCCCAATGCGGGTAATGGTTGCAGGTGCAGGTTCAACCGAAATGTCTGCAAGGCTGCTGATCGGAATAAAGCTGCCCGCCACTTTGATGCGGAGGTTACGCATGGCGTCCAAGCTGGAGCGTTGCTCCTTCGGCAGCCGTACGCGTACTTGAATTTCCTCGCGGTCACGCTGGACCCGAACGGCTTCTGCCCCGAAGAATGCTGCCCGAATTTGCTGGGCAAGGTCTTGTTGCGTGAGGCCATAAGAGCGGGCCAAAGGCTTCAAGGTGATACGAACTTCGTCCGTGGTACGGAAGCGGTCGTCGCGGATGTCATAAACGCCGGGCAATGCTTTCAACTCGTCGACGATTGTGCCCACAGCCGCTTTTGCTTCAGACGGAATGCGGGTGCTGACTTCCAATTGTACAGGTGCCCCCGGGGAGATGATATCTGAGGTATAAGTGAGCTTCTGCGCGCCAGGAATTTCCCCGACGGCTTTGCGCCATGCTTTCTGAAAATCACCTGCAGCAAAACCGCGAACAGAAGCCTCTTCCAACCGGGCAACAACGAAAGCTTTGTTAGCTGCTGCGCCGCCGCTGGTGGTTGCCCGTGCATTGTCGAGCGCCAGATTAACCCCAAGTGTCCAGAAAACGCCTTTCAGTGGCTCCGCTGTCCCCGTGAATTGCTTGGCTGCTTCGGCAGCAGCGTCTGCGATATGCTCGGCGTAGCGTACAGTTTGTTCCTGAGAGGTCGCTTCCGATAACTCAAGCTCGACAGTGATATAATCTCCCTCAACAGATGGGAAAAATACGAATTTCACAGAGCCGCCCGTGATCAACGAGAGCGAGCTTAGGAAAATGCCGAACGCCACCAATATCGTGGCAACAGGGTTGTTGGCAGTGAAGGTAATCGCTTTGCGCATAGGGCCTTCGGTATACCAGCGCAGGCGGGAGGCAAACCAATTGCGGAACGGGTCAGCTATTCTACGCGGTGAAAACCAGCGCGGGCCTTCGGTGCGCAGATGCGCCAAATGGCGCGGCAGGATGAAAAAACTGTCAAACAAAGACAGGACTAAAACGATAATCACAACAGACGCAATCGGCCCAAGGAACTGCCCGAACGTACCGGGTAAAAACAGAAGCGGCACAAAGGCGACGATCGTGGTTGTGACCGAAAAGAGTACTGGCGTTGATACACGCAGCACGCCGATGCGAGCAGCAACCTTTGGCGTGACTTTTTGATTGCGCCACGTGCCGTGGATGTTCTCACCCACGACGATGGCATCGTCCACCACAATCCCGATCGCGAGAATGAAACCGAACAGGGTCAGCTGATTGATGGTGATGCCGAACATGCCCATCAAGGTGAAAGCACCGACGAAAGCTACGGTTACACCGAAGGCTACCCATCCAGCAATGCGGATATCAAGGAAGGCCATCAGTAGGAGGAAAACTAATAAAAGACCGATAAATGCGTTTTTCGACAATAGGCTTATACGCTGTTCGAGCATTGTAGATTCATCGCGCCAAAACTCGGCTTGGATGCCAGCTGGCAGAACCCCAGTAATTTCGTTATGAAAATAACTGCGTACTTCAGCCGCAAGGTCCAAAAGTTTTTCGTCACCGGTGCGGTAGACCGAAATGAACGTAGCCGGCTTGCCTTTATAGGTGGCGCGCACAGGCGTTTCTGCAAGCCCGTCATTGACGTCCGCGATGTCGCCCAAAAGGATTGGCGTGCCGGTTATGCCTGCACCCAGTACGATGGTTTTGAAACCTTCTCCGGTGCGGCGTTCTCCTGTGGACCGAACTAGTATTTTTTGGCGATTATTTTCGATCTGGCCGCCAGAAAGGGCCAGACTTTGCTCAGCGACCTTGCCTGCGATTTCAACCAATGACAGGCCGAGAGATTGCTGAGTTTCTTCTGATATGGAAATATCGATCAGATACTCAGGGGCTCCGCTGATCGATGCGCGGGAAATTGTCGGCTTGTCGGTCAGGTCAGACCTAACCCGTTCCGCCCATTTTTTTAGGATGTTTTGGTCCAGATCACCGTACAAGATGATACGAGCGGCGAGCTCTTGCGAGTCGGCGTGTGTGACCTGTGGCCGTTCGGCGCGCTGGGGAAATACCGTGATGCGGTTGATCTCGGTTTGGATGTCATCAAGCATTTCAGGAATGCTTTCACCGTCTTCCAGCTCGACAATTATACTGGCTACACCGGTAGCTGCGAGCGCAGTGATTTTACGAACACCGTCGACCCCCTCGAGACGTTCCTCGATCGGTTTAACGATCGACGTTTCCACCTCGGTAGGTGTTGCCCCAGGGTAAGGGACCGTCACTGAGATCGCGTTTAGGATTACCTCCGGGAACAAGCGCATGTTTAGTGTTTGCACAGATAGTAATCCGGCGATGATCAGTACGGCCGCGAATAAGTTGGCTGCCACTCTGTTTTCGAGGCAGATCTCTATTAAACGTTTCATGCTGGTCCCTTACCGTGCTGCGAGCATAGAAGAGGGAAGAGTGCGCACCTTGAGGCCCTCACTTTCTTCAGAAAGCAGTGTCATCAGAATTTGCGCGCCTTCCAGCGGGATGCTGGAGGTTACAAGTGCCGTGTCACCCAGGTTCCTTACGACAGTCACGTCGCGGCGCTGTAAGGTGTTGTTATCCACCACCCAGATAAACTGGCCCTTGCGCACGGTACCTGATGGTATCTGCCAAACGGTATCAGTTGATTGCACAGTGATTTCTAGGGTCATGAAATCATTCGCGAAGATACGGCCATCGTTGGCAGGATCAAAAGCGTCAGGGAAAACAGCGACCACAAGGGCTGAGCGCGATGCTTCGTCAACTTTAGGTGCAAATCGCTCGATGTATCCAGTGAGCACGCCTGAGCCCACTGAGCCGCTATTGGTTTTTGCGACAGCCTTCAGTCGGCCGGATCCTGCTTTGAGCATGCGAGACACGGCGGCGGCCTTTTCGGGAGACAGGCCCGCAACCAAGGTCCCAGCGCGGGTATCAAGGAGGGTGGCAAGCGCCTGGCCCGGCGCTACATATGTATCAACCGATGCGGTTTCCTGCGCCACAAGCGTAGGAAAGGGGGCGACAATGGTTGTGCGGGCGAAATTCTCTGTGGCGCGCTGCAATTGAGATTTCGCCTGGGATACGCCAGCTTCAGCGATCGCTAAATTGGCAATAGCGGTATCCTTTGCCGCTTCTGAAACAACGCCTTGCTTGACCAGATCCTGTTGGCGTCGGTTGGCGTGCTTCGCTTGAACCAATGTTGCTTCTGCGCTTTCAACCGCGGCCTCTGCGCGGCTTCTCTCGGCCACATAGTCCGCAGGGTTTATTCTAAAGAGAACATCCCCTTTCTGCAGTCGTCCACCAAGTGTAAACTTTGGGTTCACATAAATGATTTTGCCGGATACTTCAGCAACGAGGGTCAACTCTTCCCAAGCTTGAAGGCGGCCGGGCGCTTCAATTTGGTAGCTGCGCTCTGCCAGTGTTGCGGCGGCGGTTTCAACAATTGGGCCTGCTGCACGGGGCTGCCCGCTGCCGTCCGTAGGGCTGGTGCCTGCGCCTGCGGCGGACATAGCAAAAAAGCCAAGTGTAAACACGGAGGCGCCCACAACTAGGGGCAGAAGGGTTTTCTTTTCAAGTTTCATGATGCTTCGCATGCCGTCCTCGTTACTCTGTCAATTGTGTTTTAGGTGTGCCCGGAACGACAGTTCGAATGACTGTTTCCATTCCATCGTGATACTCCTGCAAGGTCTTCGCTTTGTGAAGAAGACCATTTGACGCAGTTTCAATTACGAACAAAGCGTCGCGGGCAGCAGCTGTGTCTATAAAGACGTTCTCGTTCAATAAAAGTTCGGCCGCGAAGTGATTAAATTCTTCCCTCAGCGTATCGGCAAGCTCTCCTGCCTCCGCGTTTGTGAGGGCGATCACTTCATAGCTGTGCGGCGAAGACCTGAGCGCTTCAATATATTCGCCTGCCGAACACATGCTGGCTTCTAGCAACCGCTGCCTTAGGGGGCGGCTATTGTCTTTCAGAGCCACGCTGGCGTTGCGGTAATATTTTTGAACGGCAGCATCAACTACGGCAGTGAAGAGCGCATCTTTGTTGCCAAAGCGATTGTAAATTGCCTGACGGGACAGCCCAACAGCGGTTGCGATGTCGTCCATTGATGTCTTGCGAAAGCCGTAACGGATAAACACGCCCATGGCATTCGCGAAAAAGTCTTCGTGAATCATGGGCGGAATTTACAAACTTTATCCATTTTGTCAAGTGTGACTACTTGGGCGATAGAAATAAGACCGAAGTAGTCACACGTAATGACGAATGATCTATGGTTAGGAAGGTCAAAGAGAAATGATCAATCCTTGGTCGGGGGCAATACGGCCGCCGGACACATCCGCGAAAATATCAGCAAGGCCTTGCAGCCCATCAATCGGCGTACACGTCAGCCAATCCCGGCTGCGCAGTGCTGTCGCGTGCATGAATGACCCGGTGCGCTCGTTAAATTCGGCAGGTCCCCAATCAGCCATGCGCTTTTGGATGTGACCCGGTGCAAAGAAAAACTCGCTTCTTTCTGTGATGATCCCATCTGCACCTTCTTTGCTTTGGAATTCTTCCCAGTGTGTCATACCGACATTGATGCAGTGCTTCATGTTGCCGCCTAAGTGCGTATGCAATTTCGCCAGTAGGCCGAGATTTCCTGACATGTCGACAATCACTGCAGGCACATTTGCGTCAATATCGGTCAGGTTGTCATAGGTGACTTGGTGACCGTAAAGCCCGAGCCGTTTCACGAGACCGATATTACGCGACGATGTGACGGCTGTTGTTTGCGGTGCAGCTTTGTCATCCGCAAGGGCGTAGGCCAAACCAATGCTGGTTTTACTTGATGCGCTGAGGATAAGGATTTGCTCGGCGCCGTGCCAGTTTTTGTCCTTAAGCGCATCCCACAAACAGAAGGACGTGATGTGAAGCGGGTACAGCAGCGCGCGTTCGTTATCCATCGATGGGTCATAACCAGGTTCTGCTGTGACACGACGATACATATTATACCCTGGCGGCAAGGCTGAGCGGTGCTCGGCGGCGTCAGTAAAACGCGAGGGACCAATTCCTTTAGGGGTCATTTTAAGGAAATCAGCAGGCGGGAAGTATCCGTATAAACGTTCCCCGACAGGCAGGCCTTCTGTATTTGAAACAACAACATCAGCGAAACCCCAGACTGGTAGAATTCCCCAGCCGTCTGTATCTTCACCGTTGTCACCTGAAGAAGGTGGGAAAAACTGCCAATAGCCTATTTGGTCGCCAACAGCGCCGTAGGTGATGTTGTTGGCAGTGAAGGCAAAGCGATCAATTTTGACAAGAATATCCCCAGAATCAAGTTGGAAATCTTCCACTGTGTTGCCTGCGGCAACGATGCGCGTTTGCGTCAGGTCATCTCTGCGGATTTGAAATTCGCTCATGATTTTATCCTTGATCCAAAGCAGCAATAAATTGCTGTAATTTACCCATTGCCGGCATAGCATTCGCCCCAAGCTTTTGCATTATTGCCATTTTCTCGGCATCGTTCGGATCGATGCTGGCGACCAACTTGCTGAAGCCATCAAGGCGATTTTCCAACAACCAGGCTTTCAGGTCGGCGTCTTGTGACCAGATGTATTGGTTGGTCATAAAGGCGGCGGTTAGCCGCAGATAGTCTGCATCGTGATTGGGCAGCGGCACCACAGTGCACAGGCCGTTTTTCTCGGCCTCGTCGCCGTAAGTTGCTTCAACATGAGCGACAAAAGAGCCACTGAACACCGGCTGATAGGAGCGCACCGTTTGCGGTGTGATTAGGTTGCCGTCGAAGATTGGTTTCATCACAACATTGGTAATGGCGCTTGCTGAGCAATCGATATGCAGATGCTCAGGGCTGGTCGGGACGGTGCCGTGGTCTAAGACAATTTCGTTAGCACCAACCGATTGTACGCGCCCAAGACGCACGACATTTTTGATCCGCTGCAATTCGGCAAGTTCAAGCTTGCTGACGGTTGCGCCGTGGAACATCGATGGGCGCACATTTTTGTCGAGCCGCAGGAAATAGCCGTTGGCTTCCAGGCGGTCGAACATGTCGGTCACCGAACTGGCATTCGCAATTGCCTCGAATTGCCCGGCCTGTGCGCCCATGGCGCTATCAAAAAACTCGACTGTTGGCTGGGTGTTTTTACGGTCTAGAAGCCAGGCATCGCGCGGCATAATCCAGCTGATTTTATCAGGGTCTACGCCGTTTTCAAGCAGCCACAGGCAAGCATCAATCCCGGTTTTTCCGCCACCTATGACATTATACCCAGCTGGCGCATCCTTGACGCGCGTAAGGTCGTTGAGCGGTATAAACCTAGCCTCAGGCGCTACTGTAAAATTGGGTGTATGCGTGGAAGGTACTGACGTTTTCAGATAAGTCGCGTCCACGATCTTCTTATATTTAACCGTTTGGCTTTCGCCCGTCAGCATCGATACAAACCTGCCGTCGCCTTTATAGTCACTCATGGGGAAATATTTGACCCGACCAGACGGTAAAAATTGGTGCCGCATCACATCATCGAAATAAGCACTGACCTCCGCGCCTGAGGCGAGATCACCCAATCCCTTATTCAAACCAACTTGATCCTTGCGGCCTTTACTAAGTTCGCGCGAGCTTACGCCGTAGAAAGCGGACGGCTGATGCAGGGTGACAAAGGGATAACTGACATTCCAGTGCCCGCCCGGTTTGGCATATTGGTCGACAAGAATGATATTTGCGTCGGTTTCCGTCAGCAGTGTATCGGCAAACGCCATGCCTACCGCGCCGGTTCCAACAATTAGATAATCCGTTTCAAGATCAGTAGACATTTTTCATCACCTCATGAATATAACAGTGTTATGTTGTGCTATTTTATATATAACAGTGTTATAACTTGTCAAGTGGGAAGCAAAAATGAAGGGTGTGCCGCAAAGCGATACATCAGGTGAGCAAGTGAGCAAAACAAAGATAAAAATACTGGATGCGGCGTCTGCGCTATTCCTCGAAGGTGGTGCGTCGGCGCTCAGCGTTAGGGCCATAGCAAAACGCGCGGGGCTATCAACAATTGGTATATACAGCCACTTTAACGGCAAGCAAGGTATTCTGGATGCGCTTTATATAGAGGGCTTTGGTTATGTATCAAAGGCGGTAAAAGCCGAGCAAGTCGAGGCTGATCCTAAGGCAGAAATTATTGCGGCGACCCGGCGCTATATCAAAATGGCCGTAGAGCACCGGGCACATTACAAACTTATTTTCGGCGAGGGCGCCAGCAACTATTTGCCCTCCGATGACGCCAAGCAGGCCGGGCGAGATTCTTTTGATCTGCTCGTAGAACATTCCTCAAGAGCCATGCCGGAGGTTGCTAACTTGGCTGAACGCCGAAGATTTGCCTTAGGTATATGGGCTCTAATTCATGGCTTCATCAGTTTACAGCACCACGCTGTCTCAAACATCGTCAACACCAAAAAATGGCACGAGATGATTTTGCAAGCAATGACCGTATATGTTGATGCGCAGTTGAAAGCTTTTCGCTCACCGGCGGCTCGATAGTCGTTTATGGTCCGGGACGGTGGCGACATTATTGAGACAAGCCCATTTTGCGCACGTTGGGATTAAAATGAATACTTAGAGGCGGAAAGCGGTGGTATTTCCCCCCGATCGCGTTAACGTCATTTAGGTTTCCAAAAATGCATACCCATAACGTGTGACAAGTGGAAACGATGGAATCAGATAGGGATAATAAATGCTAAAGACCGTCGCAGTGAAACTAGAAGATATATACATCCCAGCAGCGCGGCGTAAGGAACTGGACCAAAGCAAGCTGGACGGTGTCGTTGAAGATATGCTCAACGGGGAGGAGCAGAAGCCCATTAGAGTCCGCGAAGGGAAGGGCCGGTATGTTCTCGTTGCCGGTATTCACCGGCTTGAAGCCAGCAAAGCTGTGGGTGAGAACACTATCGATGCTTACATTGTGCAAGCCCCAAAATTTTGAAGTATTCTTAAGCTAGCTGGCGCGCAGAGCATCAGGGGCCTGTTGCAGATAGGGCCTCATGACCGAGCTGGTGCAGGTTTTAGTGCTACGTAAGGCGGAAGCCTGCTTTAGGTGGTGGTGCCTGAACCAAGAGCTCTTTAGATACTCATTCTGAACTAGTTCCCGACGATGAAACAGACATTTGCCGTGCCAGAACCCCCAACATTGTAGGTGGCAAAAGTGCGAGCGTGTTCTACCTGCATGTCGCCCGCCATACCCCTTGTTTGTTTTGCTGCATCGAGCATCATACGCACGCCGGTGGCGCCGACAGGGTGGCCAAGTCCGATGAGGCCGCCAGAAGGGTTCATTGGCAAGCTGCCGCCCGGCGTCAGGCGCTCTTCCTCAATTGCTTGCCATGCTTTGCCGGGTTCGGTAATGCCGAAATGCTCAATGGCCATATATTCGGTGATGGAAAAGCAATCATGTGTTTCGATACCGTCAAGCATATCCGGGCCTGATAAGCTGGCGCGCTTATAGGCGTCAGTAATGGCTTTGCGTACTTGGGGGAAGATATAGTCGTCGCTGGGCGCCAGCTCAAATTTGGTGGCAAGTTTCATCGGGGCAGTGGTGTGGCCCCAGCCTTTGATGCGCGGCAGGCTATCAAGGGCAATACCGTTTGCATCTGCATAGGCTTGCGCACGGTTTTCTGTTGCGAGAAAAATAACCGCGGCACCGTCTGTAACTTGCCCGCAGTCACTGCGGCGCATCCAGCCTTCGACAATTGGGTTTTCTTCGTCGTTTGCGGCAAAACTGTCGTTGCTGAATGTCCAATTCCTGCTTTGTGCATTGGGGTTGCGTTTGGCATTTTGAAAATTCTTCCGGGAAATTGCAGCAAGGTGGCGACGGTCCAGCCCGTAGCGCGTGTCATATTGCTCAGCGAGATCTGAGAACATTGCCGGCCAGACATATTGGCGTTCGTCTGTCTCTACCTTGGCCCACGCCGCTGCTCCCAGGAAATCCGCGGCAGTTTGGCCGGGCACGTTTCGCATATATTCAACGCCGGTAACGCAGGCGAGATCATAATGACCCGCTTTTAGATCAGCCATAGCGGCCAAAATGGCAAGGGAACCAGACGCACACGCACCTTCATGACGGCTTGTCGGGGTGCCGATAAAGTCCGGGTGAATATGGCCAAAAAAGCCACCGAGTAGCCCTTGGTTCGCAAACAGCTCAGCAACGAAATTGCCAATATGAACCACATCGATATCCGCGGCATCAATCTTGGTTTTTTCTAAGGCATCAAGGACCGAGTGTGACAGCATGTCGAATATTGATAAGCCTTCGCGGCTCCAATTTCTGGCAAAATCCGTCTGCTCACCGCCAAGTATAAAAATGTCCGTTGCCATGTTTTGCGTCCCCACTTGAAATAGTTACTTGCATAACAATACTTACTATCTATGATCAGGTCAATGATACAATACAGATAGAAAAGCAGGAGCACTCATGGCCGCCACGCTGATTAAAGAATTTAAATCGTCGATTAAGGAAAATGACCATCCTTATATGAACGGTCCTTGGGCACCCGCGCACGAAGAATTTAACGCGACTGATATGGAGGTGATCGGCACCATTCCAACGGACATTGACGGTGTATATTTGCGTAACACTGAAAATCCGCTGCACCAGCCCCATGGCCGCTACCATCCGTTTGACGGTGACGGGATGCTGCATATGATGTCGTTTAAGGACGGGAAAGCAGAATACCGTAATCGTTATGTCCGAACACGCGGTTTTGAGGCCGAGCAAGAAGCTGGTGAATCTCTTTGGGCCGGTTGGACAGCCTACCCGGTTAAATCAAAGCGGCCTGGCGAATGCGTTCAGGACGGTTTGAAGGATGCCTCTTCAACGGATGTTGTGGTGCATGCCGGTAAAGTATTGTCTACTTTCTTTATGTGCGGCGAAGGCTACCGGCTCGACCCTTACACACTTGAGCAGCTTGGCATTGAAAGCTGGACGCCGATTGACGGCATTTCTGCGCACCCAAAAGTCGATGTAAATACCGGCGAGATGCTGTTTTTCAACTATTCAAAATATCCGCCTTATATGCACTACGGTGTGGTGGGGGCCGATAACAAGCTTAAGAACTATATTCCCATAGAATTACCGGGCCCGCGATTGCCGCATGACATGGCCTTCTCGGAAAACTACGCGATCCTGAATGATCTGCCGATGGCCTGGATACCAGAGATGATGGAGCAAGGCATTCACCTGCCGTGTTACGACGATAGCAAGCCTTCCCGCTTTGCAGTGGTGCCGCGTATGGGCGGCCCAGAAGATATCCAGTGGTTTGAAGCCAAACCAACGTATGTTCTGCACTGGCTCAATGCTTACGAAGAAGGCGACGAGCTTGTGCTAGAGGGTTATTTTCAAGGGAACCCGATGCCTGAACCGTTGAAAGATCAACCCAAACGCTATGCAACGCTGATGTCTCTTGTTGATCTGAACAGCTTGCAGACGCGGCTGCACCGCTGGCGCTTTAATTTGAAAACCGGCGAAACCACTGAAGAAGACTTGGATGATGAAGTGCTGGAATTCGGCATGATTAATCAGAAATATGCCGGGCGCAAAAACAGGTACATCTACAGTGCAAAGCCTAAAAAAGGGTGGTTCCTTTTTGAAGGCCTAGTGAAGCACGATATGGAAACTGGCGGGAAACAAACATTGATGTTTGGTGAAGACCGGTACGGCAGTGAAGCGCCGTTTGTGCCCCGCATCGGAGCGGTGGATGAAGACGACGGCTATTTGGTGAGCTTTATCACTGATATGAAAGTCGACCGGACAGAGTGCGTATTGATTGATGCCAAAAAGTTCGAAGACGGGCCGGTGTGCCGGATTATGTTGCCGCACAGGATATCAAGCGGCACGCACGCCACATGGGCGAACGGGGACGAAATCCGCCAGACAAGCTAACTGCGGTTGCTCTTATGAAAAAAGGCTCCCTATTTGGGAGCCTTTTCTGTTTATGCCTCAGCCGTATCGCCTTATTTTGGCGGCATCGGGATAAAGCCGCTCGTAGAGGCTTTATAAGCTTCATACTCTGGGTATTTCTCCACCATGTGGCGTTCCGTCAATGCTTTCCCGCTGACTTTAACAAGGAACAGAGCCATCAGTAGCGGGCTGACGATAGTGTATATGCCGTAAGGCGCTGCGAACGCGATGACAGTAAGCCCCGTCCAGACCATGCTGTCGCCAAAGTAATTCGGGTGGCGGGTCCATGCCCAGAGGCCTGTTGTCATCAGTTTACCCATATTCGAAGGGTTCTTTTTAAACTGGGTTAACTGGTGGTCACCGATCGTTTCAAAGCCAAAGCCGAGCAACCATAACGCTGCGCCAACATACGCCAAGGTGCTTATGCTGTCGCCTTCCAAGCCGATTATACCCAGTTGAACCGGCAGCGAAATAATCCATGAAATAACAAGCTGCATGCCAAACACGTACCACAGGCTTTTGAAAATGAAGGCTGTATCGCTCTTGGACCGTTTGCGCATGCGTACATAGCGGTAATCTTCACCGTGTGGCAGATTGCGTTTTGCCAAATAAAGCGAGAGACGCACGGCCCAAATGCTGACAAGCGTCACGAGCAATAGTTGCTGCGGGTGGCCCGTGCCTGCAACCCAGTAAGCTGTGATGCCGGGGACGGCACAGGCAGGCCCCCAAAGGATATCAACAATACTGGCATCTTTTTTCAAAACACTGATGGCCCAAACTAGAAGAAAAATTCCTGCTGAGACACCCAAGCTGGTAGCAAATAATGTGGAAATTGAAATAGTCATTTTATACCCGTTCGATAATCATGGCGCTGCCAAGCCCTGCGGCGCCAGACAGTGAAATAAGGCCGGTTGATTGGCCGCGGCGTTCTAGTTCATCTAAAATTGTGCCGATTAAGATGGCCCCTGTGGCACCCATTGGGTGGCCAAGTGCAATAGCGCCGCCATTTACATTCATTGTGGCAGGGTCGATGCCAAGCTCCTTTTGGAATAGCAGGCAGACGGCGGCGTAGGCTTCGTTAAATTCGTAGAGATCGATATCACCAGCTTTCAGGCCTGCCCGGGTCAGTGCGACTTTAGCGGCGTCGATGCCGCCGGTTAAGGACAGCAAGGGGTCTGCGGCTGCATTGGCGACGGAAAGTATTCTGGCGCGCGGCTTCAAGCGGTTCGCTTGACCTGCCTCTGCGGAGCCAATCAAGACCAAGGCTGCGGCGTCTGCCAGGCTCGGCGCACTTCCCACATGGTGGATGTGAGAAACCACCGCATGCGATGGATGTTTTTTCAGGAAAGACGCGTCAATGCTCGGGGGGCCAAACTTTTCATGAAGAGTATCGAGTTTAGCAAGCCTTTCCTGAGTGGTGTTTGGGCGAGGTGTCTCATCTACTTCAAAAATACCTGTCGGGGTTTCTACCGGTATGATGGAACCGTTCGCGCGTTTTTCAGCCTGCGCTATTGCCGCTTTCTGCTGGGACTGCACTGCGTAAGTATCGGCGTCGACCCGGCTGATATCGTACGACGTGGCAACAAAGTCGGCGCTGATCCATAACGGTGCAAAACTGGCAGCTTGCATGGTCTCCGGGTCAGAATAATAAGGCCCTTTATCGGAAAAAGCGGCAACGCGGGACATGCTTTCCACGCCGCCAGCGTAAATAAGCTCGTGTGTAGCGGCAGTTTTAAGGCCTGCTATCTGGCATGCATCAAGGCCAGAACAGCAAAAATTATTGAGCATCATAGCAGACGTGCTCGTCGGTAGGTCTGCGAGTATCGCTGCTGTTCGGGCAATGTGGCCGCCTTGCTCACCTGTTTGTGTCACGCAGCCTATAATCAGTTCGGACGGCGCGGCAGTATCTACGTTTCGCGCCTTTAGTGCCGTTAGTGTGGTTTTGAGTAGGGCGTGTGGTTTTACGCCAGCTAGGCCACCTTGCGGGTGTGCTGCTCCTCTGGCGGTTCGCACCGCATCATAAATATAAGCGTCCATTTTGTATCCAATTGCCTAGTGACTTGCATAACAATACTTAATCTAAGTGGCCGATCAGTCAAGCCTTCTTGTAAACTGCAGGTGAACGCATGGCTTGATAGACAAGGGCAGTACCTTCCTCTATCAACAGAACATAACTAAGCCACGGAGCCAGAGATCGTGACCCTAGATTCTAAACCGCAGCCAGATGCAATTTGGAAAGCGGTAGACATCATTTGTGATGCGCCAACGTTACTGTTGATGGAGAGCGTATGGCTTGGAACGCGTCGATTTGATGCGTTTCAGCGCATCACGGGCTTGATGAAAGCCGTGATCAGTACCCGCCTTAAAAAACTTGTGGCAGCAGGTGTATTGAAAAAACGGCTCTATTACGAAAAGCCTAAGCGCTACGAGTATATCCTTGATGAAAAGGGGGCGGCTTTGTTCCCGGTTGCGCTGATGATGTTGCGTTGGGAGCAGGCATGGAACGCTGGTCCGGACCGTATTTCAGTAAAATTACACCACCGGTCCTGTGGTCAGAATATGTCGCCGATCTGTGTGTGTGGACACTGTAGTGAAGAAGTGCAGGCGATTGATGTTACCCGTTCGCTGACCGCGCATGCCAATCAAGGCGCTGCAGGCTATATGAAACGGCGGAGGCAGGCGGGGCTGGCAAAGTCGCGGTCCGGTGGGACCATGCTGTTTGATGAGATATCGGAGATATTTGGCGACCGCTGGTCGACCTTGATGCTGCGGGCGGCCTTTATGGGCATCAGCCGCTATGACGGATTTTTGAAGGAGACCAGTGTCTCTACAAACATTCTAACAACTCGGCTCAATTGGCTGATTGAGAAGAAGCTTTTCACAAAAAAAGCGTATCAGCAAAATCCTGAGAGGTTCGATTATAAGCTAACCAGCAAAGGGCTAGACTTGTACCCCATCCTTCTGTTCCTACTGCAATGGGGTGAGGAATGTTTTGGTGGGGGTCGCACGCCGTCACTGACGCTTGAGCATAAGCCCTGCAAGCAGGCGCTGCAGGCGATTGCGGTTTGTTCCTCTTGTCGGGAGCAGCTTACCGTGGAAAGCTTGGCTTTGGCTGACATAAACATGGAAAAGCCCAACAGTTGAACCTCACCGTATGCTCTTTCTTCCTGTATTGGCTAAGTATCTAATTTTTAGGTGCGAACGGCTATCCCAAAAGTTTAGTTTCGGCCGAAACTTCTTTCCAAGGGGTCCTTTTAAAATTAGAAGCTAAACTTGAATAAACCAAAGTCTTGGGAGGAAAGTATGGTTAACGTCATTAAGCTGGCATGCGTCACTAGTCTGCTGGCACTATCTGCGGTATCTGCAACCGCTTCTGATTTCGGCGAAAGCCGCGCCTTTATGGATGAAAAGGCCCCTAAAAAGCAGGACGACGAGAAAAAAGAAGGCGCTGAAGAGAACGGCGACGATAAAGACAACAAAAAAGATAAAAAGAAAAAGTCGAAGATTAAAAAGTACGAAGACGTAATCACTGAAAAGGCGATCACCCGTACCGGTGTCTTTACGACCCACCTTGTTGATAATAAAGCCTATTTCGAAATCCCTGCGGACCAACTTGGCCGCGAATTTGTGTGGCAGGTAAAAGTTGCTGGTATCCAGACCAAAAAAGGCCTGATCAGCGCCGACAGCTCGCGCCAATATGTATATTTTGAACGCATCAATGATGACATTATCCTGCGCGGTCGCGATTACTCAGTGATCTCAAAAGCAGGTGAGCCTGAGACGTTTGTGGTGGACGCATCTGATCTGGACGCTGTCCTCGCGAAATTGCCAATTGTTACTTTCGGCGAAGATAAAACACCGGTTATCGAGGTTACCTCCATTTTCATGGGTAAGGTCAAAGGCCTTGAGGGTATGCGCGACGATAAGATGGACGCAAAAGTTTCCATCATCAAAAATGTTAAATCCTTTGAGCGCAACGTCGAAGCCCGCGTGCTTGGTCGCTTCACACGCAAGAACGGCAAAAAAACAGAGAACATCACGGCGGAAATCCGCCATTCTATTTTCGCTCTGCCGGACGATCTAATGAAGCCGCGCCATTATAACCACCGTGTTGGTTTCTTTGATGCCCGCTATGCTGATTTCAGCGGTGACAAAAACAAAGTAGATACCCGGCGCTATATCAAACGCTGGCGGCTTGAGAAGAAAGACCCATCTGCCGCGATGAGCGAGCCGAAGAAGCCGATCACCTGGTATATCGATCGTGGTACGCCAACGCGCTACATTGAAGCCGTACGTGAAGGTATTGAATTTTGGCAATCTGCTTTCGAAAAAGCTGGTTTTAAAAATGGCATCGTTGCCAAGATGGCACCGACAGTTGAAGAAGATCCTGACTGGGACCCGGAAGATGCGCGTTACGCTGTAATTCGTTGGGTACCATCCAACATTCCAAACGCCAATGGCCCGCATGTGGCCGATCCGCGTACGGGTGAGATCATCGAAGCTGATGTGCGCATGTACCATAATGTGCTGAAGCTTTTGGAAGAATGGTATTTCGCTCAAGCCGGCGCTACCGACCCACGCGCTAAATCACTACCACTGCCGGATGATGTCATGTCTGATTTGGTACGGTTTGTTGTGGCACACGAAGTAGGGCACTCAATTGGCCTGCACCATAACTTCATTGGCTCAAACGCTTATACGGTTGCGCAATTGCGTGACCCGGCCTTCGTTGCCAAAAACGGTGTTGCATCTTCCATTATGGATTACGCGCGCTTCAATTATGTGATGCAGCCAGAAGACGGTGTATCGCCGATTGATTATGTGACCGGCCCTTATGATAACTTCGCTGTTGAATGGGGTTATAAAGAGTTCGCGGGTGATCTTTCCGCTGACGATGAAGTGCCGTTGCTTAACAAAATTGCTGATCGCCAGCTAACCAACAAGGCGTTGCGCTGGGATTCTTACTCAGCTGGTCTTGCTTATGATCCGCGCATTCAAACCGAAGATATCGGTGATGATGCAATGGAAGCCAGCCTGCTGGGTATGAAAAACCTTGAGCGTATTATGGCAAATGTCGTCGACGCTGCTTCCTACGAAGACGGAAAAACATACGCGGAAGTACGCGTAGCCTACGGCGCGCTTGCATCTCAGTATGCCCGCGAGCTTGGCCACGTGACCAAATATGTTGGTTCTGCGGTTTACCGCAACGAGCTTGCTCAGGGCCATGCCGACACCGATGTTTACACATCCTACCCGATGGATAAGCAGAAAGAGGCGTTTGCCTATATCGCAAAGTATGCCTTTAAACTTCCAGCTTTCTGGAAGAATAAAGAAGTACTGAAGCGTGTTGGCTACGATTTCTACCTGGATGCAGTCACGCGCTTTGGCACGCGGCCACTTGGCCAGCTTTTGTCTGCACGGCGCATTGACCGTATGGTCACATTCCGCGCTGGTGGCATCGAGACTTACAGCCCAGTTGAGCTATTCTCAGATGTTAGGTCGGCCGTGTTTGAAGAGGCACGGAAGCGTAACCCTGATGTTTCTGCTTTCCGTCGTCGGCTTCAGGCATCAATGGTGAATCTGCTTATCGCAGGTGTTGAAGCGCCGTCTAGCGGCGATGACAAGGTGAGCGATGATTACCGCGCGCTTTGCCGTTCCACGCTGGTAACGCTGGAGAAGCAGCTTAGCCGCGTAGGGTCTAAAAACGCGTCGACAATGTCTGGCATTCACTTCCAGAATTTGGCAGGGAAAATCGCCAAAGCACTGGATGCGGACTAGCTTCTAAGGAAATAGCGCCTCATTTGAGGCGTGTGTAATTGAAGGGCGCTGGTTTTAGGACTGGCGCCTTTTTTTGTGCGCGAGCAGGCTAATTCATTTTCCATCGGCCGATTGCTCCAGTTTTTTCTGGCTACCTCTTGAAAAAAGAGTCGCGAACGTGTATATACACATATATGAACAGAAAAACAGTTATAGAAACGCTTAGGCGTGATGTTGCCGGGCAGTGTGTTGCCTACAAAATGCGAGAGGCAACGCGCAAACTTAGCCGCCGCTATGATGAGGCCCTGAAGCCTGCGGGCATCAAGGGCACGCAGTTTTCTATGCTGAATGTAATTACGCTGCTGGAAGGCATGACGCTTTCTGAGCTAGCGGAAAAAATGGGGTTGGAACGAACAACGTTGCTGCGCAACCTGCAGCCGCTGGAGCGTAGGGGATTTATTAAGCTGTCGGAAGAAGGGTTTCGGCGAGCGCGGACTGCAGAAATTACAGACCAAGGCCTTGCAGTTCTTGAAGACGCTATTCCCTTGTGGCAGGGAGTTCAGGCGACCCTGAAATCTGAGATTGGGGCACAAGCCTGGTCTGACATCTCGTCCTCAATAGACCAATTTAAAGATTTGTAGGCCGCTGATGCCTGAAAAGGTCCAGTCTGCGTAAGCTACAAAATAGCATGTGTATATACACTACAAAAAGAAAGACTGATCATGACAGATACGGAAAGAACACCCACCCAAAAAGAGCCGGTTGCTAGCGCTATGGCTGGTGAGTTTTGGGCGTGGCTGACGCGTTGGGCTACGGCGCTTGATACGGTCTCTGAGCATGACGGAAGGCTGGCATTGGCGGCGGAGGTGCGCCGTTTGCGCGACCAAGTTGACAGGCAAGATGCCACGATAAAAGCCCTTGAAATGCAAAGGGCTTAAGGCTGTTTTTTGCGCTTATATGTGTATCTACACGGATAAGCGTTTACTCAAATATGCGAGATAACCAATGATACAACCATCCTCCAGAGCAGAAGCCTTTTTCACCGCGCTCACCAATTGGCCAAAGACACTGCTGATCCTCAGCCTGCTTTCAATCGCAGCAATCGGCTCGTTTGTGCCGCAACTCCATAAGGATACCAGCGCCGATGCTTTCATCGCAGATGATGACCCGGTGCTTATATACCGCGAGCAGGTGCGCGAGACCTTTGGCCTAGAGGATCCGATTGTTATTGCGGTTATCAATGACGGGAAGACCGGCGTCTTTAACCCCGGCAGCCTGCACTTGGTGCAAGTGCTGACCGATGCTGTCTCAAAGCTCGGCAATGTTGACCCAGATAAGGTCACCAGCCTTTCGACGGAAAGTAACATTGTAGGCACTAATGACGGTATGGAGGTTACGGAGTTTTATGATCCATACCCGAATACCCAGGCGCGCGCAGATGCCATCAAGGCAGCGATCGCAGACTTCCCGCTTTATCAGGGGGCTCTAGTTGCTCGTGACGGCACAGCGACTTTGATCGTGGTTGAGCTTATTGATCAGGGCACGTCTGAAGCCACCTACCAAGAGATCATGGATATAATTGCGGCCACCCCCAAAGCTGACGGCGACGAAGTTCATGTGGCAGGCGTTGGGGCCATTGCAGGCTATTTGGCAACTTATATTGATAATGATGCCAAAACGCTCAACCCGCTTGCGGGGCTGATTATCACTGTGGTGCTGTTTGTGGCCTTCCGTACCCTTGGTGGCATGCTGCTGCCAAACCTTATCGTGATAGGCACCGTTGCGGCGGCGCTCGGGTCTATGGCGGCGTTTGGGGTCTCATTCTTTGTAATCACCAACGGCTTGGCTACCATCCTTATTGGTATCGCGGTCGCGGACAGTATCCATATTTTAAGCCAGTTCTACGAAGAACGCGTACGCATGCCAGATGCAGGCAAACAGGAAATAGCCGTGCGCACCATGGTGAAAATGTGGAAGCCGGTAACACTCACCAGTGTGACAACTGTCGCGGGTTTCATGGGGCTTTGGTTCGGCGCAGAAATGCCGCCGATGAAATATTTCGGTTTGTTCGCCGCTGTCGGTGTTTCAGCCGCTTGGTTTTACTCGATGACGATTTTACCCGCTGCTTTAACGCTGTTTAAGTTGAAGCCCAGTAAGCTGTTTACTGGCAAAAACACCAATGACCGCTACGGCAGAGCAATGACCCGTATTGGCAAGGCGGCAATGGCTAGCCCAAAGTTCACAATTGCATTCTCGCTGATGGTCGCAACGGTTGGCATCATCGGTACGTCGAAGGTGATTGTTCAGGAACAGCAGATTGAAAACTTCCAAACGGACGAACCGCTTTATATCGCTGACGGCGCGATTAACAAGCGCATGGACGGCACCTACTTTCTTGATATTGCCATTGAAACTAAGGACGCTGAAGCCTTGTATCAACCGCGCCACCTGAAGCGTATTGAGGCATTGCAGAAGTTCGTAGAAGCTATCCCCGCGGTTAACGGTTCCACGTCCGTTGTCGATTACATCAAGCAGATGCATAAAGCGGTGAACGAGAATAGGGACGAGTTCTACACCATCCCTGAAGACCCAGACTTGGTGGCGCAACTGTTCTTCCTCTATTCGGTATCGGGTGACCCAACCGATTTTGAAGAAGAGATCGATTATGATTACCGCTTGGCCAATGTACGTTTTAATTTGCCCACAGCTGATTATGTGCTGCTGACGAAAATTATGCCGCAAATCCAAACCTATGTAGATACGGAGTTTAACACCGGCGAGATCACTGCGAACCTGTCCGGCCGGGTGGCAGTGAACCACAAATGGCTTAAAACCATCTCGCTCAACCATACCAAAAGCTTGGGGCTTTCCCTGCTGTTCGTGTTCATTGCGGCAATCATTGTATTCCGGTCTTTTGTAGCGGGGTTATTTTCTCTTATTCCGGTGGCGATGGCGTTGCTACTTGTGTACGCGGTGATGGGCTTCTCGGGCATTTGGCTCGGCGTAGGTACCAGTATGTTTGCCGCGATCGCGATCGGGCTGGGTATCGATTTCGCCATTCATACGCTTGACCGAATGAAGGAACTTATTGCCACCCGCACCGGCAGTTACGACGAGCGCATGGTCGATCTGTTTCCGTCCACGGGCAGGGCACTATTCTTTAATTTCGCCGCCCTTGGCCTCGGCTTTGCCGTACTGATGACCAGCGAAGTTCCGCCACTGATCCGTTTTGGCGGGCTGGTTGTTACTGCAGTGACGGCGAGTTTCATTGCGGGCCTTACGATCCTGCCCACGCTTGGTAAGCTTCTTAAGCCCGCATTTCTGTTCGCTGACGAGGACGGCGCTCCCGTTGGTAAGCCCGTGGGCGCGGCTGTTGGCACTGTTGCAGCCATGGCAGTTGCCGGATGGATTGTTCTGGCGGATACGGCGGAAGCGGCTGATCTTTCTGATGCAGACGCGATCATCGCGGCCATTAACGCACGCGATGACGGCGAATGGGCAACGCGTAACCTGAAGATGGAATTGATCGACAGGCGCGGCAAGATCCGCAAGCGGGATACCATTGGCTACCGCCGGTATTTCGGTGCCGAGAAGCGCACTGTGCTATACTATACGGGCCCATCCAGCGTGAAGGGTACAGGGTTTCTTACCTATGACTATCCAGAAGCCGACCGGGATGATGACCAGTGGCTTTATCTGCCTGCTCTCCGGAAAATACGGCGCATTTCAGCGTCGGATCGCGGTGATTACTTCCTTGGTACGGACCTTTCGTTTGAGGACATTAAAAAGGAAAGTAAAGTTGCAGCCGAAGATTACACTTTCAAAACCATAGGCAATGAGACCGTTGACGGGTTTGAAACAGTGGTGATCGAAGGTACGCCAAAAACAGAGAAGATTGCCAAGGAACTGGGCTACAGCCGTGTGCTGTGGCGTATTGATCCCAGCATTATGATGAGCCGCAAGGCAGAGATGTGGGATACGAATGGCAACCACCTGAAAACGGTGCTGAACAGTGATATCCGCGAGATCGGCGGCATATGGACCACGCATTCCATCCGGGTTGAAAATCACAAAACCGGGCATAAAACCAATTTCATCTTCAGCAATGTTGATTATGCGACCGAGGTGAAGGCCAAAGTGTTTGAAAAGCGCAGCTTGAAGCGCAGTAGATAAGAGTACCGATATGTTGTCCCTTTCCAAATCGCTTTATTGGTACTCTTTGGCAGCGTCTGCATTAGTTGCGGGCGCTGCCATCCCTACCCACGCCAGGGCCTCAGATACGCTTGAGCTTTCTGCTATATTGGAGACGCAGACGGCGCTGGGATTCAAGCAGGGTGACTTGCAGAAAAACGAGTTCATCTTCAAGCCAGAGCTCGGCTTTGATTTTGGCTCCAGTAGCCGCTTTACGCTGATTGGCCGTATCCGCGGGGATAGCCAGGGCAGGCTGGAGCCCGGGCGGCCGCCAGGTATCAACCGAGCGGCATTTAGTGGCCGTGTGTTTGCGGGGGACCATCTTGAGGCCGAAATCCTTGAAGCCTATATCGATACAGATATTGGTAATACGTTCCTGCGTATTGGCAAGCAGCAGATCGTATGGGGGCAGGCGGACGGGCTTAAGGTGCTCGACATATTGAACCCGCAGTCCTTCAGGGAGTTTATCCTGCCCGAGTTCGAAGATAGCCGGATTGCCTTATGGGCCGTCAACGCTGAAATCCCAGTCGGTGAAGCACTGCTGCAGCTGATCTGGATACCCGATACCACCTACGATGATATCCCAGAACAAGGCGCTGCTTTTGCTTTTACATCCCCGCTTGTTGTTCCGCAGGCGCCTATTGGTGTGCCAGTTAATTTTAGGCCGCTTGATAAGCCTTCAAATGCCTTCACAGACTCTGACGTGGGTGTGAAATTATCAGCCTTTCTAGGCGGCTGGGATGTGTCGCTGAATTATGCTTACCATTACGTCGACAGGCCTGTCGTGCGGCGTTCGGTCTCAGACGCTGGTATTACAATTACGCAAAATTATGAGCGCAGTCATCTTGTTGGCGGCACGGCGGCCACTGTTTTTGGTGATTTCGCTTTGCGTGCTGAAATTGGCTATTCGACCAATCGGTTTTTCCGAACATCTGATCAGGCAGACGCCGACGGCGTTGTTCGCGCCAACGAGTTCTCCTATGTGGTAGGTCTGGATTATTCGGGGTTTACCGATTGGTTTTTGAGCGCCCAGGTGTTTCAATCCCGCATCTCGAACTTTCAACCCGGCATCGTGCGTGCGAAAACGGATACTAGCCTCACGTTTCTGATCCGCCGGAATTTCATGAATGAAACGCTTTCGGCGGAAGCGTTGGTTATTCAAAGTGTCGCGGACAATGATGGCTTGCTACAGTTAGCGATGTCCTACCAGTGGAGCAGCAACGTGCGCCTGAAGGCAGGTGCTGATTTTTTCTACGGTAGCAGCTACGGGCTTTTCGGACAGTTCCGGGACCGCGACAGGGTTACCCTCGGCATTGAAGTCAGCTTCTAGCCTAGCTTGTCGAAAACTACGTGAAATAGTGGCGCTAAGCTATGGTGAGCCTAGTTCTTCTGCAGATTGCTCCTTGACTTGTTAAAGTGATTTTAACGCTCTCGTGCTTTCATGAGCCTTGTCATGCGCGGTAATTGTTCGCGCGGGTGTCGGGGGTATTGGAAGGCTTGCAGAGGCATGTTTCAGGATATTTCGACCAAAACGAAGGTATACGTTGGTTTCTTCGCGCCGATATTGCTCACGCTTGGCCTTGGAATTTCCATAGTCCAGAGCTTTGAAACGGTGAAAACCGCTAATAACAAAGTGGTGGAAGCTGAAACCAAGCTGGTAGGTTTGAAGGACCTTGAGACATCGGTGTTGGATATGGAAACTGGCATGCGCGGTTTTCTTCTTGCTGGTGAAGAAACTTTCCTGGAGCCTTATCTCAGCGGGGTAGAGGAAACGCTGGCGTCCTTGCTTGCAATGCAAATTGCTGCGGCTGATCTGCCCGAACAGCTTGTACATCTCGAAAAGCTAAATGAATTGCTTCGGGAATGGCAGCAGGAAGTCGCCGCTCCTAACATCGAACTTCGCCGAGCGATCGCCAGTGCGCGAACGATGAACGAAATTGAAAAGCTAGTGCAAGAGGGGTACGGCAAAACTCTGTTTGGTATTTTTCGACAGAAAATAGCGAGGTTTATTGACCGCGAGGAAACGCTCCTAAATTCAAGGCGGACGAGATTAATTGCGACCAAAGAAAATGTTGATCAGGACGTTGCCACGGTTTGGGAAACGCTCGGCTGGGTGAACCATACACATGAAGTGCTCGCAGCAAGTGATGAACTGTTATCCAACGCCGTGGATATGGAAACCGGCATGCGTGGTTTTTTGCTAACCGGCGATGACGAGTTTCTGGAGCCTTACACAGTGGGTGTAGCGAATTTCAATAAGAATATCAAAACGCTGCAGCGGCAGGTGCGGGATAACTCTGCACAAGTAAGCCGCGTGGGTCGGCTAAAACAGATCATAGATACTTGGAATGCAACGGCGGTTCAAACTGGGCTTACCTTGCGCCGAGAGGCCAACAGTGCCAACAGTGGACAGTCACTGGCGTCAATTTACGAAATTTCCAGTTTCGTGAAGCAAAAGGGTGGCAAAAGTGCGCTTGATGCTTTCCGTGCGGAGTTGACGGAATTCAAGATAGTCGAAACTGAATTGATGGAAGTCCACAGGGATAATGCAAGGGGCGCAGAAGCCGCCGTACTTCTCAATCTAGCATCGATGGCAGAAGATCGAGAATGGGTTTCCCATACCTATGATGTGATTGTGGCTGCGAACACAGTCCTCAATAGTGCCATTGATATGGAAACTGGTATGCGGGGTTATTTGCTTGCTGGCGACGAAACGTTTTTAGAACCCTTTAACGCTGGTATCATGCGGTTTAGAGAGACCATTGATGTTCTTGCCGCGGATGTTGCTGATAATCCGGCTCAGGTAGCGCTTCTCAGGGAAGCAAAACAGGCGATCCGTGCCTGGCAGATAGGCGTTAGTACACCTCGGATTTTACTGCGCAGAGAAATAGGCACAGCTGCAAATATGACGGACCTTGCGGCTCAAATCGCGCAATCCAAAGGTAAAACTTATATCGATGAAATGCGACGTAACCTTGGGTCCTTAGAGGCCATCTTCGAGAGCCAGATCACAGCTGAGATTGCGGGACGCGACGAAACTAGGGCAAATGCATATTCGTTTCTGATTGGCGTTGTTGCAGCGTCGCTGCTTTTAGGGCTATTTCTCGCTTGGACTATCGGAAGAACTATAGTCGACCCACTGCTTGCCACCAAAAAGGCAGTTGAAAGCATGGCGGCAGGGAACCGCTGGGCCCGAATAGAGGATCTAGGCCGCAAGGACGAAATTGGCCTGCTGATGTCGGCGTTCAATGACATGGCGGACGAGCGACTGCTATGGGAAGAAAAGGTGTTGGCGTCCAAAGCTGATGCAGAGCGGTCAAGCCGCACTAAATCCGATTTCCTTGCCAATATGAGCCATGAGATTAGAACGCCGATGAACGGTATTATTGGCGCTACTGGCTTACTATTGGACACTGCGCTTTCCAGCAAACAACGTACCTTTGCAGACACGACGATGAAATCGGCCCACGCGCTGCTATCTCTGGTGAATGATATTCTTGATCTGTCAAAAATTGAGGCTGACAAACTTGAGTTCGAGGCCATCCCTTTCAACCTTCAGCATCTGATCGAAGATGTTGCCGAGCTGATGAGCGTGAAATGCGCTGAGAAAAATATCGAATTGCTCCTGCGTTTTCGCGCGCCAAATACCCATCTTACTATTGGCGACCCGGGGCGTGTGCGGCAGATACTTCTAAACCTGATCAGCAATGCAGTAAAATTTACTGATAAAGGGTACGTGTTGCTAACCGTATCTGAAGAAGGTGGATCGGGCGATATGAGGGCGTTGCTGTTTGAGGTCCAGGATACGGGTGTTGGCATCCCTAAGGATAAACAGGCGATGATCTTCAAAGCCTTTGATCAGGCTGATACCAGTACCACGCGGAAATACGGAGGTACCGGTCTTGGCCTCTCTATTACAGAGAAACTGGTAACGCAGATGGGCGGTGAGGTCGGGTTAAAGAGTGCTGTCGGCGAAGGCTCGACTTTTTGGTATACTCTGGTGCTAGGCCGGTCAGAGGAGCTTATTGTCGCTCAGAAAAAATATGATTTGGCGCTGCTGCACGACAAGAAAATACTGGTGGTAGACGACTGCGAAGTTGCGCATTTGATCGTAGGCGAGCAATTGCGCGGCCACAAAATGCAAATGGCATACACCCAGTCGCCGCTGCAAGCACTGAATATGGCGCGCCTCGCGGCCAGTGAAGGCAAGCCCTATGATATGCTATTGACCGATCTATGTATGCCAGAGCTGAGCGGCGACATGCTGGTTGCAGAAATTCGCAGAACTGAAACCATAGCAGACCTTGTTGTGGTTATCATGACATCTGCGCCTAGGGCCGGGGACGGGGCCCAAATGAAAGACCTTGGTGTCTCTGCCTATTTGACGAAACCAATTTTCCCAGGCGAAATAACGGCCGTTATGGCCGCAATTTTTAGCGCAAAAGCTGCCAATAAGTCTATTCCGCTGTTAACGCGGCATGCGATCAGTGAGCGGCAATCAAAGACGAAGGAAATCAAACAGTTTCGAGGCGCACAAATATTGCTTGCTGAAGACAACGCCGTAAACCAGATGGTGGCAACCCATATGCTGGAGAAACTTGGCTGTACTGTTACGCCTGCAGGTAACGGTTTAGAAGCTCTCAAGATGGCTGGTAAATATTGTTACGACCTTATTTTTATGGACTGCCAAATGCCGGAAATGGATGGCTTTGAGGCGACCAACGCAATCAGGGGTCTGGAAGCTGGCACCAACTCTCGCGGTCAGCCGATCGTTGCGCTGACAGCAAACGCAATGACCGGTTTTAAAGAGAAATGCCTAGAGGCCGGGATGAACGACTATGTGTCGAAGCCGATTTTGATAACCGATTTGGAACATGCGCTGACCGAATGGCTGCCGGATACATTTATAACGATCGCCTCCCCGCTTGACGCGCCTGAAATGATGTTGGATCCCGATGCAATTGATGCGCTGCGCGTGACGGCCGGGGACGATTTTACGGTACTCCTCAATACCTACAACGGTTTCTCCGCTGATACCAAAGTCCAGGTGGTTGCCGCGATTAAAGCAGAGGATGCTGATGCGCTGCTGGAGCACGCGCATGCCTTTAAAGGCTGCGCCGTCCAGATCGGCGCGCACTTATTGGCGGAGTTGGCGCGCGAACTGGAAATTCTGGCAGCTGACAAGGACTTCAGCAAAGGCTCTGAACTTGCAGCACGGTTTACGGGTCTTTGCGATCAAGTTGAGGCGGCAGTGAACGTCTATGTCGAAGAGGAAGAGAAGCACCAAATCGCCAGCTAAGAAACCCCGCAAACAATCTTCCGCGTATGTGTAGGTTTTGCGCCGCCGCGTTAAAATAGCCTATGCTACGATTATGGGGTTGGGCGTGCCTTACGGTTTGCCCAGAAAACCAGCGCCAAGGCAATAAGGGCAGGCAGTGCTTGGGTTTTGATAATGCTTAAACTTACAGTAAAGCCTCCAAAAAACCCTGCAATGATAACGCATATCAGGAAAAACTTAACCACGTCGCTCTTCTTGCTAAGCATGCCCCATACCAGGCCCGCAGCAAGGAAACCGTTATAAAGCCCTTGGTTTGCGGCGAGAGATTCGGAAGCGGCTGCGAACTCTGGCGTGATGTTAAATATTTTCTGGCCAGTTGGATGGTTCCAGAAAAACATCTCAAGCGCCATAAAGCCAAAATGGCTCAGGGCCACAAAGCCCGTGGCAATGGTCGCTAGTAAATTCATGTTAGTTCCCCTGTTCCCCATCGGTCACGCTAGTATGGGGACGACGAAAAGACAAGGAAGGGGAATGACACAGCGGAAAACAAGCGACCAGAGGACGCTGTTACTCGATTGAGTAGCCTTCGCTGCGAACGGTGCGGATCATGTCTGCTTTGCCGCCTTCGTTTAACGCTTGGCGCAAACGTTTGATCGCGACATCGACTGTACGGTCCTCAAGGAACGTAGTTGTGCTCCATGCAAGGTCAATCAAGCGGTTGCGGCTGAAGACACGACCAGGGCGACTGAGAAGGGCACGTAGCAGGCGGAATTCAGTGGAGGCCAGCTCAATTGCATCACCATCTCGGCTAACACGCATTCGCGTCAGGTCCAGCATAATGCCGCCGTATTCTAGTTTTTCTTCGGCAAGCTCGGGCCGCGCGCGGCGCAGCACAGCGTGAACACGCGCGATCAATTCTGACGGTAGATAAGGTTTTACGACATAGTCGTCTACGCCGACTTCAAAACCGCGCACCCTGTCATCTTCTTCACCGCGGGCAGTTAGCATAATGACGGGTAATAGTTTGGTGTCTGTACCCGCGCGTAGGTTTTTCATTATATTGATGCCCGACATTTCAGGCAGCATCCAGTCAAGGATTAGGAGATCGGGCAAGGCCTCGGCAATCATATCCAGTGCCTGCCTTCCGTCCGGAGCCACACCCACACGAAAACCATCTTCCTCGAGGTTATATTTCAGAACCTCAGCTTGGCCGCGTTCGTCTTCAGCGATCAAAATATAGGGTATACCTAAAGCCATTAAATTTATCCGTTATGGTGGGCATGGATGCCCTGAATATAAAGCTGGTTGAAATGAAAGGCCACTTGTTTGCCAATCATTTTATGTTGCCCGGCCTGATGCTGCTTGCCTCTGGTAGGGTTTTAGCAATTAACTGGCATTTTATAATGGGTCCAAGGCTGTTTCTTTACAGAAATGTGACAGCGCTGTGACAAGTAAGGTTGGTTTGGCATTCTGTGCCCTCAGTGGTCGCTATACTCATCACGGAAGGAAAGGCAGACGAAGATTTTATTGATATCGCCCGCTTCGCCCAAAGCGGCAGGGCAACCGTGGAATAATATTTATAGCCCCGGCCTATCCATTCCTGCGAATTATCGACTGCTAAATAGGGCGTTGTCGTTTTTGCCACATGTCTGCATCGCGCTTCCAATTGGTCAGCGGGCAGGGAGGCCACTGCCGCTTTCAACAGATGACAAACATTCAGGAAAGTTCATAAATCTGTGCAACAGATGTCTTATGGGCTCGGGCTTTTGGTAAATTTCCGGGCCATTTCGTCTATCGATTTTGTTTGATCTCTACGGACATCTATCCAAATTAGCTTTCGTTGGCTACAGCTAATCTGACGCCGCGTACTGCATGCTCTCAAAGGAGACACAAAATAGAATTTTGCTAACAGTTTCATCCTCGCCGTACAGCGGTACGCCGAGGATGCTATAGGATTTGTAGTCCTTGCCAGCCCAGTTTAATGGGTTTCTTGTGGCAAAATAAGGCAGGCCAGTTTCGACGAGTCTTTGACATCGTTTCATCATTTCTTCGGTGTGTTGCATTTCGTCAATATGGAGGCCGGTCATTTCCTGCCCGACCATCTCGGTATAGCGGGTGCCTACCAATGAAACCAGAAAACGCCCGGTTTCGTTTTTGACATCCATTATTGCAAGATCGGGAAGATAGTCTTTGAGCAGTCGAAAAGTGAAATGTCGACGCTTTGGTAGGCCTTCGGTAGCTTTGATAGATTGCCAAGTCTCAAGGAACCGCAATAAGCGAGGGCAGCTCACCTCGGAATCAGTGGGATTTTCTATCAATATTGCAGTCATAGGCTCCCAAGCCGTTTGAATGCGGGGCGCGTTATACTATCAGCTAGTTTATAAAATCTATCTCAGTCCTATGCCCCGCAAATTCGAACTGTATCACAGTTGTGGATGGTAGCGTGACACTTTGTTGAATAAAGTATTTTTTTGGTACTATTGTCTCTAAGTCATTGTATCAGTGATGGAAAGCTATTTATCTTTGAGGAAACTTTAGAGAGAAAACCGTGCCCTCTTCCTGGCTGCTGGTGATTTCTAGCGAGCCCAAATGGCGGTTGACGATGTGTTTTACAATTGCCAGGCCAAGGCCTGTGCCGCCGAGATCTCGGGATCTGCTTTTATCAGCGCGGTAAAAGCGCTCGGTTAATCGAGGTAGGTGTTTTTCCTTGATCGGACTTCCCCAATTGTGCGTTTGAAATTGCACAAAACCATCTTCGAATGCAGCGGTTAATATGACGTCGGAGCCTGAACTCCCGTATTTTATGGCATTATCCGCAAGGTTATAAAGCGCTTGGTACAGCTCGTCACTATCGCCCAAAATGTCGGGCATGTCTGGCTGAATTTGCAACTGAATGGTCATGTCTTTGCTTGCAGCCTTCATTGCTAATACTTCGGCAATGTTAGCAACGATTGGGCCGATTTGAACGGTATCCTCGGGCGCAATATGCTCGTTGGCCTCCGTGGCTGATAGGCTGAGAAGATCGTCCACAATGCGGTGCATCCGGTTGGTTTCCAAAGCAAGTAGCTCCACAAAGCGGGCTCGTACATCCGGTTTGCTGCCTGCGCTGCCTTTCAGTGTTTCAATAGTGGCAATCATCGTTGTCAACGGGGAGCGCAGTTCGTGGCTGACATCCGCGACAAAGGATGACCTCATTTTTTCAGCCTCGTAAGCGGCCGTCGTTTCGTAAAAGGCGATGAAAAGCCCATCCCGTTTTTCTTCATGGAACGGATTGATGCTGGCTTGAAAACGCCGTTTTGCGTGTCCACTGGTGACGATCTCACACTGTGCGGTCGCGTTGGTTTCTGTAGCGTGTGATACTAGTTTCAGGAATTTCTTGTCTTTAACCACAGTTGCCACGTGACAGCCGGCCTGGCTTTCGCCGAAAACAGCGGCGGCGCTTCTATTGGCCGCAAGAACGTGCCCCGCGTTTGAAACCAACAGTGCTGGTAACGGCAGGTTTTCGATTGATACCGAGTTATGGGCGGACGGTGCCGGTGCCAATATAGGTTCGTGTGTGTTTTTGTGTGTCATGCAGCTCTTATCTCCAATCGTGGCCTTTTGTGCAACTGGTTGCTGGGAAAGTGTCACTGCCGCGTCATAATTCCAGCATTGAGCTGTAAGACTTCATCCCGTAAGTTGCGCAGCATGAACGGTGGGCACCAAGCACTTAATAGGGTCGCCGGTCAGGTACTAAAATTGCGGTGATACCGCATGCGAATAGACCTTTTTAGGAGCATAGAATGCACCAGATTAAACGCGGCTTACTTTTGACAACTGCCCTCGCGACATTGCTGGCGGCCCAGCCTGTCGCGGCAGATGACATGAGTGACTTGAAGAAGCAAATGGCAGAGCTGCAAAAGCAGTTGACCGTTCTTCAGGAAAAGGTCGCGGCGAGTGAGAAAAAGGCAGCGATAGAAAAGGCAGCGATAGAAAAGGCTGCGGCAGAAAGGACTGGGGCAGAAAGGGCTGGGGCAGAGCAGATGGCGCCTGTGATGGTAACGAAGCCCACCGGGCGAGCAAAGCCTTCTAGCGATTTAAAAGTTAAATGGGAACCAGCGCCAAGTATCTCAAGCCCGGACGGTAACTTTGAAATGAACCTTAGGGGCCGTGTGATTGTCGATACGGCTTTCGTCAATGACAGCGATAATAACGATAATATCAAAGCGACCGAGTTCCGTGCCGCCCGAATAGGGATCGAAGGCAAGGCATGGAACGATATTAAATATAAATTTGAAGCCGATTTTTCCGGTAATGATGTTGCGGTAACGGACGCGTACCTGCAGTGGCAAGGTCCTGCGAAGATCACCATTGGGCAGTTTAAAACGCCAAACTCGCTCGAGGAACAAACAAGCGGGCGTTACACGACCTTTATGGAGCGCGCCTCTTTTACCGACGCCTTTGGGCTTGCACGGCAAATTGGTATCAGCGCTGCCCTTGGCGGCGACAACTATACAGTCACCGTCGGTGTTTTTAGGGGCGATAATGATACGGTCGCGGAAGATGAGGGGCTGACTTTTGCTGCCCGCGCGACCTATAGCCCCGTATTTGGGAGCGCGCAATGGCACTTCGGCGCGTCTTTCCGTAGCCGTAACTTGGGGGACGACCAGAGCGATATCCGGTACCGTCAGCGTCCGCATGCTCACTTGGCGAACCGATTTATCAATACCGGTACTATCGCGGACAAAGATACCTTCTACGGTGTGGAAGCTGCGTCCATATTTGGACCGCTTTCCTTCCAAGCTGAATGGGCTATTACCAAAGCGGATTTAAGCAATCCTTCAGTTGGCCAAAATGACCCAACCTTTTCAGGCGGATATATTGAGGTTAGCTATTTCATCACGGGCGAAAAGCGTGCTTACAGTCCAGCGAAAGGTACTTTTGGTCGGATCAAGCTGAACAGCGCCAATGCCGTCCAGGTTGCTGCGAAGTTTGACAGGATTGACCTGACAGACGAAGGCGTATTTGGCGGTGAGCAAGATACGTTCATATTAGGCGCAAGCCTGTGGGTAAACCGCTATACGCGGTTCAGCGCCAACTATTCATACTCTCGTATCAGTGAGGCCTTTGCCGTGATTGAAAACGGCGCAGACGGCGCAAACAAAGTGAATACATTCGGCTTGCGTGCGCAAGTAGATTGGTAGCAATCGTCCCTTAAGTCATTAGCCTATAAAGTTCGAAGTCCGCATCAACCGATTGGTGCGGGCCTTTTGTTGCGCTTTTGCGCGGTAGGCGGCGACCTTGAAAAGCGACCTGTTCACGTTAGCTCATTCAAAGGGGAAATATAAAACCGCTGGGGAGCACACCGATGACAGACACACTGAACAGCTATATCCGCAAAGAAACCATCGCAAATGTCGTGATTAATGTTGTTGTTACTGCAGCCATTGTTTGGTTCACAAAAAGGGGCGGCGGTACGATTTTGGCTGGAGGTGAAGAAGGGTTTGGCATTGATATTATAGTGTCGGCGTTTCTGTTGTTTTTCATTATGAGCCTTGTTGTGATGGCCATCCAAAAAGCGCGTGTGAAATCTGGGGCCATGGCGGCCTTCACTTGGGATGCAGAGCGCCGCCTGCACCGGGTCTTGGGCCGTATGCCTAAATCCGTATGGTTAAGTGCAATGCTGTTCGCGGTATTTGCCGTGCTTACCATTGCGCCGATCACTTTGGGGCTTGCCAGCGTAGTGGGCTTGACGGAGATTTCGCCGTTTGATTATATGATTGCCAAGGCCCTATGGGCTGGCGTGGTTGTTGCTATTATGAACCGCATCATCATTCAGGTGGGGCTGGCCACATAGCGCGCACCACCAGATAAAAGACCGGTTTGGGGGCAAACTGCTAAGGGGAGCAACATCGTGAAATCTAAAACAGTAACGCTGATACTCTATATTCTGGGTGGCTATCATTTCGCCACAGGCATTATGGCGTATTTTCTGACGAATTTTTTCTATGATAATTTTACCGCTCATACGGGCCCGCTGAATTCTCATTTTTTGGCTGATGTTGGTGCGGCGTACCTTACAGCCGGGGCGGCGCTGCTGATGGGGGCGTTTGTGGCTAAATGGCGTGTGCCTTTTGCTGTGTCAGCTCTGATGTTTCTAGGCCTTCACAGCCTTATACATATTACCGAAATGGTAACTGGTAAGCTTTCGAGCCAGCAGGCAGTTTCAGATGTAGTGACGGTTATTTTGCCCGCTGCTTTTGTTGCGCTAATGATTTTCCTGACCCTAAAAATGGCTAAAAAAGAGGCGGACGCTGATTAAGTAACGCGTTTTAATCTAGCGTACGTTCAAGTTTTTAAAGGCTTCCTGCATTAGGGAGCCTTTTTCGTTGGAGATGTTAACAAAGAACTTTGTAATACAAAGTAGTTTGTGCTAGGGTGATTCTATTGAAAGCTTCACTGCCCCGAAAAAGGATGGTGGCGCACCCGGCTTAGGCGGGTGGCAGCACACTGGCGGGGGCTTTCGCAGCGACATTGGGCGAGACCATACTAAAACGACCTGAATTTTGGTGTGAAAGTCGAACCGAAACAAAGATAGACAGCAATATGGAGCACGGGTTAGCCCGCAGCTCGGAAGGATCACATAGTGGAAAACGTACCAAACTTGTCGCATTTGGCAGACGCCGTCACGGGAAATATCCCCCTGAAAACAGGTAATGTTATTGAGTATAGGGGCGTCAGCAAGCGCTACGGCGATAAGCTGGCCGTTGATGCGCTTGAGCTATCCTTCTCTGCGGGGGCGTTAACGGCGCTTTTGGGCGAGAACGGCGCGGGTAAAACCACTTCAGTATCGATGGCGTTGGGCCTTGTTAGGCCAACGGGAGGCACTGTACGCATTGGCGGCGACATTGCAGGCAGCCCCGCTGCACGCAGCCGGGTTGGCGCGATGCTTCAGTCCGCAGAGCTGCCAGAGCAGTTAACCGTGGCAGAGCACATTCGGCTTTTTCAAACCTATTACGCAGCGCCGATGCCGTTCGCAGACGTCGTGGAGATGATGGGGCTGGAAGATATATTGAACAAGCGTTACGGCGTGCTTTCAGGCGGCCAGAAACGTCGTACACAACTGGCGCTCGCGCTGTGTGGTAATAGCGAGTTCATTATTCTTGATGAGCCAACGGTCGGGCTTGATATCGAGGCGCGGCATGCTTTCTGGCAGGTTATTCGCACGCTTATCAGCGCAGGCCGGGGCGTTGTGCTAACGACGCATTATCTTGAAGAGGCTGATGCGTTAGCGGACCGCATCGTTGTGCTGGCAGGAGGGCGGATCGTAGCTGACGGTACGCCTGCTGAGATTAAGGCACTGTCTGGCGGTAAACTGATCGATATGCGTACTGACGCCGCCGACAGCGTATTGATGGCGTTGCCGGGCGCAGAGAAAATAATCCATGTAGGCGAACGCATCCAGTTAGTAACCAGTGACGCAGAAGCCGCGCTTCGGCAGTTATTTGCCCAAGGGCACAGCGTCGTGGATTTGAGTGTTAGCAAGGCAGGGCTGGAAACCGCCTTCCTTAGCCTCACACAGCAGCATAAAAGTTCGAAGAAAATCGGAGAAGCAGCATGAGCGACACCAGTATGCAATATAACCAAATCGCCGGGCGCGCGCCCGTTGGCCGCATCATTTGGGCCGAATGCAAAATGGAACTGCTGAAAGCATGGCGTACACCAGGCTTTGCCCTGCCAACCATGCTATTCCCCACTGTATTTTATACGATATTCGGTGTGGTTCTTGGCGGCACGGGCGTAGATCGCGCCACTTATATGCTTGCCACTTACGGGATTTTTGCGGCCATGGGCACCAGCCTTTTTGCCTTTGGTGTTGCTATTGCCAACGAGCGGGACAGAGGCTGGCTTGAGATTAAACGCGCCGCGCCGATGCCGTTTTCGGCGCTACTCATTGCCAAGTTATTCATGGCGATGGTTTTCACCTTCATTGTGACGATGATGCTGTTTGCCATCGCGGCCTACGGCGGCGGTGTGCGGTTGACGGCGTTTACATGGCTTTCGCTGGTCGGGCTTAACCTGTTCACAACAATACCGTTCGCGGTCCTAGGCTTGGCGATAGGATTGCGGGCCAAGGCAGCATCGTCTGCGGCGGCGCTCACCCAGCTTATCTATTTTCCGCTGTCATTGCTTGGTGGCCTCTGGGTGCCGATCAGCGTCTTCCCCAAAGCTTTTGCGACGATCGCCTTGGCGCTTCCTAGCTTTCACTTCGGTGAGCTTGCTTTAACGGCCATTGGTATTCGTACAGCGGAAACTATGCTGATCAATATCGCAGCTGTGGGAGCCTTCAGTATATTTGTAATTTTCCTCGCGCATCGGGGATGGCGGTATATCGACAAAGACAGGTGATTGGATGTAAGCGTCTGACGGGATTTTCTGTGTTTATTTTTTGGCTTTCAAGGCAATAGGAGGCCAACGACTGGTGTCCACAATACTGCCAATAGCCAACCCAGTCACCCAGCCTAAACCCGGCTCACCAAAAAATAACTCGCCGACAATAAGACCTAAAAAAAACCCAACAAGTTGGCCATAAAACCGGCTTCGATTACTGCTGGTCTCGTTGCTTGTCATTGTTTTCTCGTTACCATTATTCCGGGGCACACCTGTTAAGTAGGAATGTTGGTGTCATTTTTAAAGGCTGCTGCTGCTGAAAACCTACCAAACTTTGGCGAGGGAAGCCTAAAGCAGAGCAGAAGACAATAATGGCCGGGGCAAATTTCCCGCCCCGGGCATCATTTTACTTAAGCTGCCAGTCCGGTATCCGGCCCTCAATAATAATAGATAGTAATCTTCTGGTTTTCATACCAAGAGACCACCAAATCGCCACAGCCGTTACCGTCCATATCAGCGATAGCTAGTTCTCTCGGGCTTTCGCCGTCGCTAATATATTTTTGCTGTGGGCCGTTCTCAGTAAACGTAATTATGGCTATTTCATTGCTGCTTTGTTTTACAACGGCGATGCTTTGGTGCTTTCCGCAGCCGATTTGGCCGATGGCTGCTTGCGTGGGGCTGCCCTTTACTTCCATAGGAGAAAAGGGCGCTTCAGCAAAGCCTCCGCTGCCGTCTCCGTAAAGAATAGTAAGTTTGTCATATTGCTGGTTCCGGTAATTGCCCGCCCGGTGCGTGATCGCTAGATCGGCTTTGCCGTCGCCGTTTATATCACCGGCACTTATATGAAATGGCGAGGGCGCAACGGTTGGCGTCGAAAGTAAATAGCCTGCAGCGCCACTGTTGATTAATACCGAGACTTTACCGCTGGCGTTTGCCGGTGCCGCTATGTCAGCAAGGCCATCTCCGTTGAAATCGTAAGCCGTGATATTTATACGCGGCTGCGGGGCTACTGTAATTTTCTGAGGGGTAGCGTTAAACGAACCGTCTCCCTTACCCCTGAAAACAAGAATCTGGTTGTTTTGCCAACTGTCCACAGCCAGATCAATTTTGCCGTCACCGTCAAAATCACCCGCTGCGAGCGTATGGACATGAGGTTGGCTCGGTGTGATGAGTATTTGAGCGTCTTTAAAGTTTCCGGAACCTGTGCCCATGAATATCGAAATATGGTTGGTTTCGTGGTTGGCCACAGCCAGGTCCAAAATACCATCGGCGTCAAAGTCAGTCAGTACCAAATCGGTAGGTGTCCCTTGGCCTGAGCTGAAAATATTGGTATTTCGGTAGCCTTTCTGGTCTGGACTGAATGCAATTGCGATTGAATTCTGCTCGGGTAACGCTGTGATAATTTCGGGAAGGCGATCCGCGTTTAGATCAGCAAGAAGAATACGCCCAGTCGGACCACCAAGTTTTAGCTCGGTTTTGGACTTATAATCTTGGGCAACGCTGATTTGCGAAAGCAAGCCTAGCAAAACGAGCATTGCCATCGATTTCGAGGAATATGGGGCCACCGAGACTATCTCCCTTATCTGAATTAGTTGCGTTGTAGTACGATAGGCCGGCAGCAACGCATTGCTGCCGGCTTTTCTAAAGGCCTACTTAAGCTGCCAGTCGGGCATCCGACCCGGTGTAGGAGGTGCGCCTGCGGCGCCAAGTTCTGCCTCTAATACCTTATAGTCGGCTTTGATGGATTTGAGCGAAGCTAGCACGGCTGCGAATTCTTTAGCCGCGATATCGTATGCGCCCGAATGCACCCCCGTTACTGCGCCTTGGGAATCCCAGTGGCCAAAGACAATCGAGCCAATTCTGCCGTTGATAGACATTGGCACTGGTTCGTTCCTACCGCCTTTGGCGCGGTCACCGTTCAGGGCTTCTCCAACATCATCCAGCCGAGATTTGATGGTACGCAAGCGTTGCTCGTGTGCCTCGGTGGCGTTAGGCGTACGCAACAAAGCTGCCTTTAAATGTGCGATATGATTTAAGAGATCATTTCGCACACGGCCCGCACCAATAGTGGCACGCCTTAGGTCAGCGGTTTTATTTTGGAACGCTAGTAACGCCTGTCTGTCGCCGACTTCGCCGGGGCTGAGATCAAGCGATTTCACCGTGAAGGACTGAGTTTCGCCTACGGTTTGCAGCGTGCCTTTGATGCGCGTGGACATGGTAACCGTGTACGCACCGGGCAACGCCAGCGGGCCTGACGGAGGGCTTTCCCACGGCAGCAATGCGCGCGTGCGAAGGTTTGTCGCGTTGGGTGCATCATAACGAAGGTCCCATGCAGTTTTATGCATACCTTTGCCAGATTTCCCTTTAATTTTGCGCACGATATTGCCCGCTGCGTCCTTGATGGTGAACAGTACAGAAGGGGCTTCTTCACGGTCTTCAGCTTTTAAGGTGCTGAAAGAAGGGTAGGGCGTATCTTCGCCCTTCTTCTGGATTTTGGCTTCAGAAGCCAGTCGTTCTTTACGCTCAGTTTTAAGGCCGTCAGCAAGGTGGTACGTGAAGACAGCGCCGTACATGGGGTTATCTGCGCGCCAGAAACCATCGCCCATCGAGCCGCTCGGCGTGCCGCCCCAAAGATCGCCTTCAATATATTGCCACGGGTCTTTGACCTCGAACAACGTCATGCCTGCCTTCTGAACATCAGCAGACAGCGACCGCATCGGGGAATAATCATCAAGGATATAAATACCGCGACCAAAAGTGGCGATCACAAGGTCATTTTCGCGGCGTTGAATTTCAAGGTCCCGTACAGCAATTGTTGGGAAACCCGATTTAATCTGGTGCCAGTTCTTGCCGCCATTTTGCGTGAAAAACAGGCCGTACTCGGTGCCCGCGAATAGCAGGTTCGGGTCTTTATGGTCTTCTGCAATGGTGTGCACTGTCCCGCGTTTTGGCAGGTTGCCGCTGATCATCTTCCATTTTTTGCCCTTGTCGGTGGACTTGAGCACATAAGGCAGATAGTCGCCCTGTTTGTGGTTGTCCATAACCGCGTAAACAACATTTTCGTCGTGCACGGAGGCGATCACGTCTTCAACCAACGACATTTCAGGTACGCCTTTGAACTTACTTACCTTGCGCCAGCTCTCGCCACCGTTTTCGCTCACCTGGATCAGGCCGTCATCTGTACCCACAAAGAGCAGGCCTTCCTTAAGTGGGCTTTCGCTGAGGCCGATGATGCTGCCGAAAATCGAGGTGCTATCATTTTTAGCAATAGCCGCTTCGCTCCAGACCCGGCCCATAACTTTTAGTTTGTTACGGTCAAGCTGGCGGGTGAGGTCAGGGCTGATCGTGCGCCAATTATTGCCGCGATCGTCGGAGACAAACAGTTTCTCAGCCGCATAATAGAGCCGCGTTGACTTGTGCGGGCTGACGATGATCGGCGTGTTCCAGTTCCACTTGTAGGCATCTTCGCCGCTGGCTGGTTGCGGGGTGATATACACACGCTCCTGTGACCGGCGGTCATAGCGCGCCAAGCCACCGTACTGATACTGGGTGTAAACGATGTTGGGGTCGGTTGGATCAGACACGGCTTTATAGCCGTCACCGCCGAGGATGATATTCCAATCACTGTTGGTAATGCCGTGGTTCACACTGGTACGCGAAGGCGCGCACAGTGAATTATTATCCTGTGTGCCGCCACAAACATTATAGAAGGGCAGCGCGTTATCAGGCGATATACGGTAAAACTGGGTAATCGGCAGGTTGTTCATATGCCGCCAGCTTTTGCCCATATCAAAGCTTTCATACACACCGCCGTCACCGCCGATGAAAATATGGTCGCTGTCTTTTGGGTCGATCCAAGCCGCGTGATCATCTACATGCTTGGCCTTAAAATCGAGCCTGTTCCAAGTGCGCCCGCCGTCGTGCGAAACGCTGGTGAACGTATCAGTGGCGTAGATGCGTTCTGGGTTGCTGGGGTCAACAAATAGCTCGTTATAATACTGCGGGCTGGAGGAACGACGGGACGAACGCTTCTTCCATGTTACGCCGAAATCGGTGGACGCATAAACGCCGCGCCCTTTGGCGTCTGCTTCAATGATTGCATACAGGAGGTTTGGCTGGCTCGGTGCTTGTGCAATGCCGATCCGGCCAAGATCACCGCTCGGCATGCCGGATTTAACTTTCTTCCAGCTTTTGCCGCCGTCAGTGGTGCGGTGAATGCCGCTGCTGGGGCCACCGTTTATCAGTGTCCAAGTATGACGCCTGCGCTGGTAGCTGCTGGCGACAATGCGGTCGGTGTTGGCCGGATCAACGGCGAATTCGTTGATACCTGTGTGCTCATCAATCTCAAGGATTAGTTCCCACGTCTTGCCGCCGTCTGTAGTTTTGTAAAGACCGCGGTCTCCGCCGGATGACCAGAGCGGGCCTTGGGAAGCCACGAGCACATGGTCGCTGTCAGCTGGGTTGATCCAGATCTGGCTGATATGGCCGCTATCTTTGAGGCCTACGTTTTCCCATGATTTACCGCCGTCGACGGATTTATAAACACCGTCACCGTTCGCGACAGAGCGCTGAGCGTTGTTTTCGCCGGTGCCAACCCACAGGGTGTTAACATCATTCGGGTCCATTTCGATAACGCCGGTGGCGTAGGAGGCTTCTTTATCGAAGATCGGCTGCCACGTAGTGCCATTATTGACTGTTTTGAACACACCGCCTGAGGCTGTTGCAACATAGTAGATATTGTCTTTTACCGGATGGAAGGCAAAGTCTGAAATACGGCCGGACGGATAAGCTGGGCCAATAAGGCGCGGTTTCATATTACTGAATACATTGACGGGCTTAGCGTCTTTTTTGCTGCTCTGTGCCGCTGCTTGCTCGCTACCGACCATGATAGCAATGGGTGCAGTAAGCATCGCGCCTATTAAGGCTGCGCGGAGAATATTTTGCATGGTTATGCCTCCCGAGGGGTGAAATCAATTTGTCTGAAAGGGAGGGCTGCAAACACTAGGGGTGTCTGCAGCCCGTCGTTTTATTTAATGGCTTGTATCTGCTTCCGAGCTTTCGTCTGCCGTATCGTCAGCTTCGTTGATCCCTGAAACATCAAGCACATCTGGGCCTTTTTCGCGGTAAGCTGTGTTGAAAGCAGCGATGTCCTCACCCAACAGCTTATCGCGGCTGGCGATGGCTTCATCCCATTTGACTTTCAGGTCCGTGTAGCGGTCTTTGGAGCCTTGCGTCATTGGCGGAATTTGGCCGTCGATCGCGCCCATCAAGAAGGAAAGGTCTGCCACCAGCTTGTCAGGCCAGTTAAGCACATCCTGAAAGAAAGCACGGTCGCTGGCAAAGGCGGCATCTTCCCATGCTTTCATGGCTTTGATGATGTCTTTGCCCTGCTTTTTGAGGTCCTTATCCTTGATGCCTTTGAGGCGGCCCTTGAGGTGCAAACGCGCACTGCGAAAGGCAATCACTGATTTATTGAGCTCAGTGAAGATCGCGTCCATATCTGCGATCATGCCGCGTTTCTCGGCCCACTGGGCGTCGGTCACACTGTGGCGCGGGTCATACTTCACGGTAACGGTTTGCTCGGATGTTTCTTCGCCCACCGTTAGCCGCACTTTATAGTCACCCGGCAACACATTTGGGCCACCGTAGCTGCCGCGACTGCCCCATGCGATCGACCAAACGCCTTTAACACCTTTGCGTGGTTCCTCGCTGAGGTTCCATACAGCTTTGTTCAGGCCTTCTTTGGCAGGAAGTTTATACTTAGCGCCGCGTCCGCCGCCTTTGCCTTCCTTTTTCTTGCTGGATTTCATCGTGCGCAGCACTTTGTCGTTCGCGTCCAGGATCTCCATTTTGATCACGGTCTCTTTGTGATCAAACCCGTCGGGCAGGGTGTAATAAATTACAGCACCGCGCGTTGGGTTAGGCGCCTGGCGTGAGTTCGCTCGGCCTGAAAGCTGGAGGTCGTATGCGTCTGAAGGCTTGTATAGCACTGCTTTGTCCGCAAGTTTCACACTTGCGTTGCGGATTGGCGCGATATCATCCAACACCCAGAAGGCGCGGCCCTGCGTAGACAGCACGATATCATCCTCATGCACTTTGATGTCCGTGATAGGCACCACCGGCATATTCAGCTTTAACGGCTGCCAATCACCACCATCATTGAAGGAAACAAACATACCCAGTTCGGTACCAGCATAGAGCAGGCCTTTGCGGGTAGGGTCTTCGCGCACAACACGAACAAACGCGTCCTCTGGAAGGCCTTTGGCGATGTTTTTCCAGCTTTTACCGTTGTTGGTAGTTTTGTAAATCAGCGGTGTGTGATCGTTATATTTATAACGTGTGAAGACAACATAGGCTGTGCCGGCCGTGTGCGGGGACAGTTCGATTGAATTCACTAGCCCTTTGCCGGTTTTCTTCGGCGTTACGTCTTTCCAGTTTGCACCGCCGTCGGTGGTGATATTGACCAAGCCGTCGTCGCTGCCTGTCCATAAAATGTTCGGGTCCCGCGGGCTTTCTGAAAGCGCAAAAATGGTCGCGTAATTCTCAGACACTTCGTTGGTGATCGGCCTGCCGCCAATATCCAGTGTTTTAGGGTCCGCTTTGGTTAGATCTGGGCTGATAACATCCCAGTTATTGCCTCTGTTGCTAGACCGGAACAAAACATTGCCCGCATGGTAAATTACTTTGGTGTCGTGTGCTGATACCAACACTGGCGCGTTCCAGTTAAAACGGTATTTCCGCTCTTTCGGGGCGACACCGAACCGAACTTCTGGGTAAGCAGAGATATTGCGCGAAGATTTGGTTTCCCGGTCATATTCAGTGATCGTACCGAGGTATGATCCCGCGTAAACGTAGCGTGGATTGTTGGGGTCAAAGCTAACGTGTGCGCTTTCGCCGCCGCCAACAGCACTGTAATCCTCCAGCCCAATGCCGCCATCAGGGCCGATGCCGCGAATGGCCACTGTGGAATTATCCTGCTGGCCTGCATACACCCGGTAGAAGAAGTCATTATCCACATTCACCCGGTAAAACTGCCCGGTCATTTGGTTATGCTGGGTTGTCCATGTCTTGCCGCCGTTAAAACTAATGGCTGCACCGCCATCATTGGCCACTGCGACTGTGTCGGGGTTATCCGGATTGATCCAGAAATCATGGAAATCGCCGTGTGTGCCGCTGATGCGGGTGGAGAATTTCTTGCCGCCGTCTACGGATTTATAGAAAGCCGAGTTCTGCACATAAACTATGTCAGCGTTTTTTGGGTCAGCAAAGATATGCATATAGTACCAGGACCGTGCATGTAGGTTGCGGTTGCCGCTTGTATGGGTCCATGTTTCGCCGTAATCGTCCGACCGGTAAACGCCACCCTTTTTCTTGGCTTCAACAATTGCCCAAACACGGCCAGATTTAGCGGGTGCTGCAACAACGCCGATCTTGCCCATTTCTTTGGGCAGACCTTTGCCCATTTTCTTCCAGGTATCGCCACCGTCGAGTGATTTCCAAATGCCGCTGCCTTCGCCACCTGAGCGAATTTCCCAGGGCTCGCGCTCGTGGTCCCACATCGCAGCATAGAGAATGCGCGGGTTGTTCGGGTCAAGTGACAGATCAACGGCACCACTAACATCGCTTACGAACAGCGTATTTTTCCAGGTTTTGCCGCCATCGGTGGTCTTAAAAACACCACGTTCTTTGTTGGGCGCCCATGAGCTGCCCTGTGCTGCCACATAAATTATATTGGGGTCGTTCGGGTCGATATGCACGGCAGATATTTGGCGTGTTTCCGAAAGGCCCATGTTCTTAAACGTCGTGCCGCCATCAGTGGAGATGTAAACCCCGTCACCGTGGCTGGAGGCTACGCCGCGAAACGGGCTTTCGCCCATGCCGACAACAATTACGTTGGGGTCGCTCGGCGCGACGGCAATAGCACCGACACTAGCGGTTTTGAGGAATTTATCTGCGATAGGCGCCCAGTTGGTGCCTGCGTCTGTTGTGCGCCATACACCGCCCGTGGCACCCATATAATACGTAGTTGGATCGCCGGGTACGCCCGCGATTGCAGTTGCCCTTCCGCCGCGAAACGGCCCGATATTGCGGTATTTCATCGCTTCAAACTGGCGTTTGTCAGCGGGTTTTGCGCTTACTTGTTCGCTTACTGATGTAGCTGTCAGCCCAACTGCTACGATCATGGCTGCTTTGATGAATGAATATGTCATGAAGCCCCTCCCCATTATTCCCAAGTTAAATGTTTCTGTAGTGGTACCTGTGTTTGTATCGTCCTTAAAATTTCGTCTTCGTTCGTGTCGTGCTGAGCGCTTATCTAGCGCGCTTAGATTTCGTGCGTTTGCGTCTTTTATACATTGGATAGAAGAACATATAGATGCCGGTCATCCACAATATGAATAGCAATATGCCCGCTGGCAAGAATAGCCCCAGCTTGGCCCAATCGGCAAAATAACTGCCGTCGTGAATTTTCTCGATGATATCTGAGCGGCGGAAGGCAACCTGCAGCACTTCTGCGGTTTCCGTATCTACCTGTACTTCCCAATTGGAAGCCGACATGAATTTGATGATGCCTTTGCCCGCTTTTACATCAACTCGGTCAAGGTCTGCCCAGTTATCAATGCCTGCTTCAGGAACGGCTTTGGCCGCTGCGAACAGCTCTGCCATTGTGCGGTTTGGGATGCCTGTACGCTCAACGCCCTTTTGGCTTGGCGGTTGGATCCAGTCGAATTGCTTTTTGAGCATCAACAGGACGCCCGCACCAATCATGATCGCGAGCGGTACCGCGATGAAAATTGATCCCCAGTGGTGTATCTTTCTCAGTAAAACCTGAGTTTTCATTCGTATGTTCCCTGTAAGGCTGACGGCCTTAGTAACGCTTTTTACAACGCACGGGAATGTAAGCCAAAGTTTAGGGCAGCTGCCTTGTTGAGGCTTATATGTTACGCTTTCCAGTAGCGCCCTCCCGCGCCGATTACTTATGGCGATATTTGGCATAAGCTTCCAGAGTTATATTTAAAATAGGCTTGTTTTTTAAATGAAGGCTCAGATCGGCAATGGGGGCGTGCCTCAATAGGGCCTGCTTTTACGCTGGGCAAACTCGATGGCGGCGTAACGCATGATGAAAAAATCGCCCCGTGATTGCTGTCGGCATTGAAATGCTGAACGAGGGCAGCTTTGGTTGGACAGCCAATATGCCGTCCGGTAGAGAAGCTATGATATTGTGGAGGTAAAATTCGGTGGAAGATCTATTCGCAGCACTACGGCCTGAACGCGAGGATTACGGGGACGGCGCAGTGCTGTTCCCTGGGCTTGCTGACGGCACGGCACTGTTGCGCAAAATCAAAACCGTGCTTGAACGCGCACCGCTTAGGCACCTGACCACCCCCGGGGGTCACCGCATGTCAGTAGCGATGAGTAATTGCGGGCCGCTTGGCTGGGTGTCGGATAGGCGTGGCTATCGCTATTCGCCCTCAGATCCTGAAAGCGGCGAACAGTGGCCTGTAATGCCTGAACTGTTTAAGGTATTTGCAGCGGAAACAGCGGCGCGGGCCGGGTTTTCCGGGTTTGAGCCAGATGCCTGCCTGATAAACCAGTATGCACCCGGCACCAGCTTAAGCCCACACCAAGATGCGGATGAATGCGATATGCGTTGGCCTATTGTCTCGGTGTCGCTCGGCGTACCTGCCACCTACCAGTTGTACGGTGACAAGCGCGGCGGCAAGCCAAAGTTGATCCGGCTTATGCACGGCGATGTATTCGTGCTCGGCGGCAAGGCACGCCGCTTTTTCCACGGTATTAAAAAGCTGGAAACCGGTGACCACCCCGAAACCGGGTGTTACCGCTATAACCTGACATTCCGCCGAGCGCGACCCTGATGCCTGCTGTTTGCTAAGGCCGGCATATGGGCTGAGCAGTTAGCTCCCAAGATTAGCTGGCGTCGTGGAAGATGATGCCGAGAGTGTGGCGCTTTCCAGAAAGGACTTCACTTACTCCGTGACGTAATTTCGTTCGGTAGGTGCCGCGTACGCCTTGTACGGGCCGTTCGTTCACGCCGAAGATGACGCCTTCACCCTGTTTTGGCGCGACTACATGTGGGCGGGACTGCATGCGGGGGCGCTGCTCTGTGATCACAAACTCGCCGCCTTCGAAGTCTTCACCTGGTTCATTGAGGAGAATCGCGACTTGTAGCGGGAACACATGCTCACCGTATAGGTCCTGATGCAGGCAGTTATAGTCGCCTGCGACGTACTTCAAAATCAGCGGTGTAGGACGCGTTTGGCCTGCCTCGTGGCATACCTCAGTGTAAGCTTTCAGGGTGTCAGGGAAAGGTCTTTCCTGCTTCATTGTCTTGGCCCAACGGGTAGCAAGGGGGACTAGCTTTGAGTACAATGAGACACGGAGGTTTGCGATAAGCCCGGGCAGGGGGTAATCGTAATATTGATACTCGCCGCGACCGAAATTGTGCCGTGCCATCACCACGCGGCTACGGTATATATCGAGATTGTCATACTCAGCGATCAAGGCCGCGCATTCCCTGGTTGAAAGCAGGGGGCCGGTGAGGGCAAAGCCTTTGCTATTGAGGTCTTGCTCAATACGCGCCCAATCAAGCTTCTGGACGCTAGGGGTTCTTTCTATTGCTGTGAGCGGGTTCATGAGCGTTCCCGCGCGAGCAGTTTGCGTTTGCGCTCTACACCCCAACGGTAGCCACTTAAACCGCCGTCTGCTCGCACCACGCGGTGGCAGGGAATGGCGATAGCCGCGGGGTTGGCTCCGCAGGCTTTGGCAACGGCACGGTGGGATTTGGGGTTGCCAATCCTAGCCGCAACCTCGGTGTAGGATGCTGTTTCGCCTGCTGGAATCTCCTTGAGTGCGCGCCATACCTGTTCCTGAAAGGCGGTGCCTTGCACATCAAGCGGCAGGTCTAGGCCGTGGCTTGGCTGTTCGATGAAAGCGAGTGTTTGCACAAGCCATCTGTCGAAATCAGAACCGGGTTCTGCAGGCTCCAACGTCGCTTTGTCGAAACGAGTGCGCAGGTCAGCAACCAGCCCGGCGTCATCATTGCCAAAGAGTATTGAACAGATACCTTTTTCTGTGGCCGCGATAAGTACTGGGCCGAGCCATGATACACCGGTGGCATAACAGATTTTCGCGCCTTGCCCACCTGCTTTGTAGTTGCTGGCTGTCATGCCCATGCGGCTTTCGGCAGTCTCGTAAAATCGGCTGGCGGTGCCATAGCCCGCTGAATAGATGGCATCGGTTACGGCGTCACCGCTTTGCAGCTTTTGTTTCATTTTTTCTGACCGCCGGGCCAGTGCGTATTGTTTAGGTGTTACGCCAATAGCTTTCTTAAAAAGGCGGTTGAAATAGTGGGGGCTCATGTCCGCAGCGTCTGCCAAGACCTTCAGGCTAGGTTCTTCTTCAGCTTCGTCGATTTGTTTGCAGGCTGCTGCAGCCACAAGGGCGTGACGTTCAGCAAGGGGCGGCAATAAGGGTTTGCATCGTTTACACGGGCGATAGCCTGCTTTTTCAGCCTCCGCCGGGGTATCATAGAAGCTGATGTTTTCGCGAAGAGGGGGGCGGGCAGCGCAGGACGGCAGACAATAAACACCTGTGGTCAAGACGGCGAAATAAAAGCTACCGTTTGCGCCTGCATCGCGGCTGCGCATGGCTTTCCAGCGTGCAGCCTCGTCAGCGTAGAGGGTGGTACCACTAAGGTGTGTATCTGATGGGGTCATCATCTTCAGTCTCCTGCCAATTTAAGGATAGTGCGAGTTAGCTCATCTGGCTTGGAAAAATATGCCGAATGGCTCGATTTTATGCTTTCAATCCGGTCTACGCTGGTTAAATTCAGCAATTGGTCCTGTAGGTTTAGTGAAACTGCATAGTCCTCGGTTAGCCGGATATAGGCGCGCGGCACGCGGCCAAAGTTATCATCAGTTAATTTAAGGCGGGTGAGTGCCGGGCGCGCGGGCTCCCGGCCCAGCAGCAAGCGAGCCATGGCAACATCTTCTTCGCTGCAATCTGCGTACAGCGCTTCGCGGTAAATGCGAGGATGCAGCAAGTCCCATAAGGCAAGCTTGTTGATTTCAACGTGGCCGATAAGTTTTGAGCCTCGGTCCGGCATATAGTCCAACACGCGTTTGCCCGATGGCAGCATGAAGGATGCGAGGTAAATGGTTTGCTCAATTTTTTCGGGTACACGCTCTGCCAGCATCGACGCAACAATGCCGTACCGGCTATGAACGACGATGGTGGTTTTCCCGGCCTTTGGCAACGCGGCTTCAACGGCCCTCACCATGCGGTCGAGACTAACTGCATATGTTTTTGCGGGTGCGCGGCCCCGGCCGGGCAGGTCAGGTACAATTACATTATGACCTTCGGCTTCAAGGCGCGGGAATATTTTGTGCCAGCACCATGCGCCGTGCCAACTGCCGTGTATCAATAGGAAATTTTTCATCAACTGGATCCTTAACTGCGGTGTGAGGCCAGTTTTATCGGAGCAGCGGTTTAGCGGCGTTCCGTTTCGTGCGATTGAATTCGGAAAAGTTGATAAAGATGGAAAACACTGCAGTAATGCTGTGATGCTAATCCAAGTTTTTCCGGTATGCGCCGAGCGCTAATGTCATGGCAATTAGCAGGAAAAGCACGATTGCGAGAAGGTCTGGCCACATCTCGGCAAGCGATTGACCCCGAAGCAACAATCCGCGCGCGATGCGGACAAAGTGCGTTAGAGGAATGACCTCAGCAAAAATCTGGGCCCAAGTGGGCATGCCTTGATAGGGGAACATGAAACCCGATAGCAGCATGGAGGGCAGGTAAAAGGCGACCGCGCCTTGCACGGCTTGCAGCTGTGTTTTGGCGAAAGCCGAGAAAGCAAAGCCGAGCATTAAATGCGCAGTTGCGAATAACGGTATCACGACGAATAGCAGGCCCAAGGACCCGGTCATGGGCACACCGAAAAGCAGCGACGCCGCGACCATAACAATGCCCGCCTGTACGAGGGACAGGATTGCGCAAGGCGTTAGCTTGCCTAGTAAGGCCTCAATATTCCTAACGGGCGTGGTGAGCAAGGTTTCCCACGTGCCGCGTTCGCGCTCGCTGACCAAACTTAAGGCGCCTAACATGAGCATGGAAATCATCACCACCGCACCAATGAGGCCAGGCACAATCGTCCAAGCGGTTCGGCGCTCTGGATTGAAGAGCCAGTGCACTTCGGTGGTTATTGGCGTTTCCTGCATAGAGGCCAGTTGGCGCATATAGCCGTTTTCGAGCGCTGCTGCAGCGGCGGCTACAGCGATGCTGTCGGACGCATCAATATAGAGCGTAAGCGGCTTACTCTCTTTATCAAAATCATCGAAGTCCCCTTCTTCTGGCAGTTCAATGCCGATAAGCGCTTTGCCTGTACGTACCTGTTCGGCTGCTTGGCCTTGCGGCAGCAATTCGGTCGGTGTTTTGAAGTAAGTGGTTTTTTCTGCGATTTCGGTGACGCGGTCATAAAGGCCGGGCTTGGTGCCCGCAATGGCGAGCGTGACCTCTTTGGGGTCAAGGTTTATGGCATACCCAAAAAGAATAAGTTGCAAAGCGGGTATAATGACAATCAACGAGAAGGTCGTGCGTTCCCGCATCAACTGCAGCATTTCGATGCGGGCTATCGCTAAAATGCGTTTCACGCTAGCCGTACTAAACATTGTCTGCCTCGGCATTATTTTCAGGGTTTCCCAGTAACAAGGCGGCATCTTCAAGTGTTGCTGTATGGATCTTTAGAGATAAAGCATTTTCGCGGGCCAAAGCTGTGATCGCAGATAATTCGTCGGAATGAAGTGTAAGACTGACACCGGCGGGTTCAGGGAAGACACCGTATACACCTCGTATTTTCTTGAGGGATAACAGATGTTTTTCGACGCCGTCCCCTGTCAGCGATAGTCGGGTCACATTGGCCTGTCGGATGATGTCGTGTGCGGAGCCACTGGCTACTATATACCCGTTCTGAAGGAAGCTGGAGCGGGTCGTTCGTTTTGCTTCGCTCAGGTCGTGCGTTGACACCACAATCGCTGTACCTGCAGCGGCGAGCGAAGTAATATCATGCCAAACCGCTGCCTTAGCGCGCGCATCCAGCCCCGCCGTAGGTTCATCAAGGAGCAGTAATTTAGGGTCGTGTATTAAGGCTGCGGCTAATTGTAGCCGTCGGGCCCAGCCGCCGGAAAGTGTTCCTACCCGTTTGTCGGCGAGGGCCATTAGGTCGAATTTTTCAAGAGTTGAGATAACCGCATTTGAGGGGTTTGAAACACCGTATATATCTGCCCGGAACTTCAGGTTTTCAGCTACCGTCAGTGCTGTGTAGAGCGCATGTTTTTGCGCCATGTAGCCTGTGCTGTGTCGCATGATCTCGAAGGATTTTTTGTCTTCGATGAACAGGTCGTGCCCTAACACATTCCCTGAGCCGTTATCAGGCGCGAGTAGTCCCGCAAGCATACGTAGCGTCGTGGTTTTACCGCCGCCATTCGCACCCAGTAGGCCGAATATTTCGCCTGCTTCGAGCTTCAGCTCAAAATTTGATACCGCCGAAATTCCGTCATAGGATTTCTTTAAACCAGCTACAGAGATACGCGGGCGATTATCCATGGGTATATTTAAAACCGCCATATAGATATTTGGTGGCTTCAGCGCCTAGCGTGATCACAGTTTCTCCGGATGTGAGCAGTGGCAGCAATTCTGCGAACGCCAGCCAAATGGCCGCAGAGCCTGTGTTGCCGCGCCTGTGCGCGTTTACGTATACATGGCTGCCATCAATTCCTAGGTGTTCTGCCATCAGCTCTGCCATATTGCCGTTGGCCTGGTGCGGGATGATGTGATCCATTTTTGTTAGGTCGCAGCCAATCTGCAAGGCCGCTTGAATGCCGGCGACGAAAAGCTCCGGGCCATTGGTGCGGACGGACGCAAATTCGTGCGCGAACTCTATGACTTCAAGGTCGGTGAACGGCGCATCTGAGCCACCTTCCATCAGGGTAAAGCCCGGCTCACGTCCCAGGCCAATATGGCCGAAGAAAGCATGCGAAAGCTTGCCGAGCCCGTCTTCATCGCCAGGCTTAAGAATAATGGCTGCCGCAGCATCGCCCATTTGAACCAAATTGACCAGTTGGCCGCTGTCTTCGGCAAGTCGCTTAGGATCAAAATAGCTGGAGCCCGTTTCTGAACCGACAATTGCGATTGGCTTGGCGCCTGGCTGAGAGAGCATGCCGTAGGCGATTACAAGCGCATTGGCGAAACCTGTGCAGGCTTGGCGCAGTTCCATATAGGGGCCTGTGTATTTTAGTATGTCGCACGTGAAGGCCATATTGTTGGGTATTGGGCGAGCTGGCGTAGCGGTGTGGGCGATGATATAGCCAAGATCATTCGGCTTTAGGCCGGCATTATCCAGCGCGCTTGTCAGCGCGCGCGCCGAAAGTTCAGGATTGCTGTCCCCTGAGCGTGGGCCTTCTTTTTGTTTATTCATGTCTCGACAGAAATGTCGTTTTCTGATGTTTAGCTTTTCAGCATATATCTTGCCGCGCTTAGCGCAGTGGGTGCCAAAAACAGTGTCAATGTGTTCCAAGAGGTCTGCAGTTTCTATTGCATCACCGGGCACAGAAAAGCCGACACCGGCGACCGTGAGGTCCTGGAGGTTTTGCCAATACGTCTGAGTAGCTGAAGAAGTTGCTTTATCGAACATGGTACAGTTTTCTTTAGTTAACTATAATAATCTTTAAAGAATCGCGTGGCTTTTCTATTGAAAAAATAAGATTTCACGATTCTATTCATCGGATTTGCTTATCATAAGGCAAGTACAGATTTCGCCAATACAACCGAGTTCAACTATGCGTTATCGAAAAGGGAGATTTTCCGTATGCTTGATCGTTCTTTATTTCTAACGATGTCAGATATTTAGGAGAAATCGGTGTTTTTTTGTACAGTTGTGGCGGTAATTTTACTCACGAAACMCGTTTGACAACRTGCYGAAACCCGTTTAAGTAGCCYTTAACTAATGACTGCGGCTATTTATTCGRCCCCCAATCGTGCGCCGCAGAATTTGGTAAGGGACTTCTGGGCAACCRGAAGTCCCGYTTTATTTACCMCTRCTTCCWAATCATTMAATTTTCGAAGTATCTRCGCTATAARYGTGCGGTTATTCAGTGCSAAWKGCACTGGRTGGGCTRTTSCWGAAAATAARCRATTTTWAMYATAGCCTGAATATGAGAATGSATYYTCATGCAGTGCTMKRKGNNCAAGGCTATGCWGGCAAGRTTACRACTTGCCAATAGCTGCTCAGCATTTCACYTRRYYTCTGGTAGCTKGCGCCCAGGCTAGATTTAACAATATAACCTGCTGTTCGGTKTTTGTAGGCSAGCRYTCGGTCTTCSRMRTCTGAAGATGTGGTCAGTACAAAAAYAACTGTATCATTSAGAYCAGAATTGYTTCTGAYRCGTTCCAGWAATTCGTGGCCATTCATACGCGGCATATTGATATCAAGTAAAATRACRTGTGGKCGCMYAAGCTTTTCTTTGCTGCCGTCCCCCGTCAGGTAAGCTAAAGCCTCAATGCCGTCCCGAGCCCTGACGATAGGGTTTGTAAGCTTGAGCTTCTTGAGGGCGCGCGTAATAGCCATTGCATCAATATCATCGTCATCAACGACAAGTACAATAATGTCTTCGTTCAACATAGCCATTTGTTTAGCGCCCTTTTGCAGTAGGCATCGCTTCTAGCACCCCTATCACGATTTCGTCAATTAAGAACAGGTGCAACAACTAGAAAGTAACTACGCGAAAGGGAAGTATTGCTTGAAACATGAAAAGAAAAAAATGTAGTTGAGGCCTGTGTTAATGCTCCCGCTTAAAAGGCAAAGTTAAGAATAGGGCTGTGGGCGGTGTGTGACTTGAATCGGATCAAAAAAACAGTCTTTTGCTCGAGGGTCTGGCCGCTGATTTAGCTCAGGGATGGAAGAGCCCCGAGTTTCCCCAGCTCGCAGCGCGGGTAATTTTTGGTGGGGGTCTGCTTTCCTCGAGCCAAGCGGATGGCTTTTTCAAGCATATGCTGTCATAGCTAGATGATGTTTATAACTGTAATTCGCTATGGTGGGCTGCTTGCCGTTTTTCTTATTGTCCTTGCTGTGGCGAAGCGATCCTATATCAGTAACTTTTCTAATCTAGACGGGTATATTGGCATCGCTGCAGGGCTGTTTTTATTGCTAGGCGGTGCAATCGGCGTGCGCTTGATAAAGCGAAATTCTGATGCAGCAGCCAGGCCGGAGCTGTCCGTATTGTCTGCAGATGGTTTCAGCAACCGGGAGTTGGAGGTGTTGCTGTTTCTTTGTCATGGCTATACCAATAACGAAATTGCAGAACATCTTGAAATTACCAGGAATACGGTAAAATCGCATTTGAAAAATATATACGGCAAACTGGATGTATCAAACAGAACGCAGGCCGCAGCCGAAGCTAAGATGTTGAATATAATAGGGTAACGCTGTTGCCACCCATTTGGGTGGCGACAGTTGGTGATGATTTCTTTATTGCAAAATGATATTTCACCAAACAATGGAGAGTATCAATGGTAAAAATTTCATTTAGATGGGGCCTGTACGCTGGCGGCATAATGGTTGCTGCGCTGCTGATATCCAATCTGCTTTTCCCAGAGCCTTCCGCTGAGAGCTACGGGCTGGCTGAGGCCTTTGGCTACGCCACTATATTTGCGAGCCTTGGCCTGATTTATCTGGCAATGAATGAAGCCCAAAAAAGAAACGTGGAAGGTAATTTAACGCTATGGCAGAAAATCGTTCTGGGGGTGATGGTTTCTGCTTTTGCCGGTGTGATGTTCGGAATTTATAATGTCGTTTACACGACCTACATCAATCCGGAGTTTATGGAGAGTTACTATAATCATTATATATCGCAGATTCCCGTGCAGTCTGGGCCAGAATACGAGGCGATTGTAGCTCAGTTGGAGCAAGACAAAGCTATGTTTATGCATCCGGTTACGCAATTTGGCGTGATGGCAGCGACTGTCTTGGCTGCAGGAATTCCCGTGAGCGTAATGTTGGCGCTGGTTCATTCTTGGCGCTTGAAAAGAGCGTAAATAGCCCTTGGCTAAAATCAGGTTCGTGCCCCCTATGTTAGGGTTTTGGTGCAGAATCTAGGATTTCGCATGTGACACCACTGCGCGCCTGATTTGAATTTAAAAGAGCGGGCTTACCAGGCCCTATAGATATAGGGGCGGTTTATTTGCCGCCCTGTTTCAACCAGCTGCGCTGCCAGTTGGGCAACGCAAAAGCCGCACGGTGGATTTCAGGATTATAGTGTTTGCCCTCAAATGCTTCGACAGGCTCGCTTAACGAACGGCCATTCCTGCTATAGATGAAAAAGCCAAAGTCTGCTCCGGGGTAAAGCGGTACTGAAGAGCGGTACATTTCCATATGAGGCAGCAGTTTTTCGCGTAGCATCAAGCTTACAAGGTTTTCGCCGTCCGCAGATTCTTCCTGCAAGAAATGGCCGCCTGTTGTTGATAGGCAGATGCTATCAGAATCGACAATAACGCCGTCGTCACCAACAAGCTCAACAAGTTCTAAGCAAAACTCTTTAGTGAACAGCCCTGCAGAGGGGCCGATAGGCTCCGTCAAATCGAGCAGAATAACATCGTATGTTTTACCGGCTTGCCTGTCGCGCCGTACCTGGTCAGCGGCATCACCAATTACCAGCGTAACGCGCGGGTCTTCGTAATCGCCGTTAACCTGCAAATACTCCGTTGATAACTCCACTACGCGTTGGTCAATCTCAACCATTGTAACGCTTGTGACAAAATCATGCTTCAAAGCTTCACGCAGGGCACCGCCCTCACCGCCGCCGATAATCAGCACGCTGGTGTCGTTGCGCGCTTTGCCGAGCAGCGGCACATGCATAGCCATTTCGTGGTAGATAAATTCGTCAGCTTGGCTTGCCTGAATGTAGCCATCCAGCACCAGAACCCGACCAAATGCAGTGTGGTCGAATATTTCGATCAACTGGTAAGGGCTTTGTTCTTTGTGGAGCAACGTCATTTCTAGAGACTGCGCAGCCCCTAGGCCGTCAGATCTTTCGCGCCACCATTTAGGCTCGCTGTTTTTTGTCTGTGTCACGTTCAAAGGCCCTTGCCGCGTAGCTGCTCAGAAACTGTAATGCGCTCAGGCGTGAAAGCTTCCTGGAGAATGTCTGCGCACACTTCAGGGCGAGTGTCGCCGCACATGAAGACATCAAAGGCTGCGTAGCCGCTTTCGGGCCATGTATGCACACTGATGTGGCTTTCAGCCAGGACAGCAACACCGCTTACGCCGTTCGGTTCAAACGGATGCAAATGAATATGAAGAAGGGTAGCGCCAGACTGCCGAATGCACTCTCGCATCGTTGCCTCAATATAAGCCATGTCGTTAAGGCGCTCAGCACCGTAGAGGTCAATGATCAGATGCACACCTGCATAGCGTACGCCGTCACGCTCGATGAAAAAATCCGCGGGCGCATCTTTCTGCTCATCTGACCTCTGCTTTGGGGGCTGAGAGTAAGGCATCTTTATGGTTGAGCCCTCTGGCACGGTAACTGTTCTCCAGCATGGTTCGCGCTTGTCTGCGCCTGAATGTTGCGCCGCACTAACAGGAGTGCAGGAAGATTGCAAGGATAGCACAGTGTGGCGGCCTTCAATTTGATCGTACCCTATGTCGCGTTCCTAGCAAGCTACATGTTTAGGCAGCAATTTAGGCTGGTTTGTATACGCGTAAAATATCGTTTGGTATTTCATGCGCAGCGTGTGTTAAAGCTAGCGTAAATATTAATAACAGGGCCCCGTCGCAAGGCGAAGGCTGCGAAACGAGAATTCGATGACCAAAATAGATATCTATGCAGAAACAAAAGGGCAAATCCTTGCGGTTCTTGAAGGCGAAAACAATGTAACGGCGAAGATGGCAACAGTTTCTTGCCTGTTGTCGCAAGCATTCCCCGACCGTTTCTATTGGACGGGCTTTTATGTTGTTGACCCTTTGAAGCCTGAAGAACTGGTCGTTGGGCCGTATCAGGGAACGCTGGGTTGCCTGCGTATCGCGTACGGCCGCGGCGTGTGCGGAACGGCTGCAACCACAATGAAAACGCAACTTGTTGAAGATGTTCATGCGCTTGAAAATCACATCGCTTGCGACAGTGCCAGCGCCAGTGAAATAGTAGTGCCTGTTGTAAACTCTGCAGGAACGTTGATTGCAGTGTTTGATGTAGACTCTACGGAACTAAACTCTTTTGATGCTACAGATCAAACGTGTCTGGAAGACATTTTATGCCAAGTCTTTGCGCAATAAGAAATCCGAGAAAAGAGACGTTATGAAGTTTTTACACACAATGGTTCGGGTAAATAATCTGGACGACTCGCTGGACTTTTATTGCAAACACCTCGGCTTGGAAGAGGTAAGGCGAGTTGACGTAGAAAAAGGTCGTTTTACTCTTGTTTACCTTGCGGCCCCCGGGGACAGCGGCGGCGAAGTTGAGCTGACTTATAATTGGGATGTTGAAGAGTATTCTGGTGGCCGAAATTTTGGCCACATGGCGTTTGCTGTCGAAAATATTTATGAGACGTGCCAGAAGCTTATGGACGCAGGTGTTACCATCAATCGGCCGCCGCGTGACGGGCACATGGCGTTCGTTAGAAGCCCTGATGGTATATCCATTGAGCTGCTTCAGGTGGGGAAAAAGCTGGCTTCAGAGGAACCTTGGCAATCGATGCCTAGTGTTGGTGTCTGGTAATGCTGAGTTGGCGAATGGTAAATCTGAAATGCTCTGCGGCGGGGCAAAGGCGCTTGCTTTCACTGAATATGTGGCTTTTCGACCCTAATTCCTTAGACATTGCTAGAAAAATACACAATCGTAGCCAGTATTAACTTGTTCTTTATAGTTAAGCTGCTCAATGGGCCCCGGTAGGGGACAATACAAGGGCCGACTATTTGAATCTGCACTGGTCTGACAAGATATCGTTGAAGTTAGCTCGCACGGCAGTGATTATCGCTTTTGCCGTGGGTTTAGTGCTTTCTGGCTTTGCGGTTTATCTAGATTACCTCCGCGAAGGAGACCTGCTCGACTCTCAAGTTGAGAAAAGCCTGTCGGTTTCGCAAAAGGCCGCTACCCGTTCGGTGTTGATACTGGATGCAGAGCTGGCGACAGAGGTGGTCGAAGGTCTTCTCGAATATCCCTATATCTCTGAGGCAGTAATCCTTGATGACCACGGGGCAGAGCTTTCCGGAAGCCGCCGTCCGCCTATCGAAGAAGGTATGGACGAAGTTGCCTTTGCTCGCTTTTTCATCGACGATATGTCCGTCCATACACGCGGATTGGACCTGCCGGATACTATGGCCGAGCAGCCAGGTAGTTTGCGTGTTGTTGTTGACCGGGCCATTGGTTTGCGGCCTTTTATCACCCGTGCCGTGAATACGTTTCTGTCTGGTTTCGTGCGGAACATGGTGTTGGTGCTGCTTCTCTATTTTGCTTTCCACCAAGGATTGACCAAACCTCTTACGCAAATCGTGGATAAATTGAGTGCGATTAACCCTGAGCACCCCAGAGAGCAGCGCATACGGCTACATAAAAGGCATAAAAAGGATGAGCTAGGACTACTCGTAGGCCAGATTAATATGTCTTTTGATGCGGTGCAAGAACTGCTCGATAATTTGCGGGCAACCAACAGGGCGCTGTCGTCCTCTGAAGAGTCTCTTCGAAAGCGGTCATGGGAGTTGGAGCTCGAGGTTGACAGAGCAAAAGAAACGGCCATCGAACTGATGATCACAAAAGAGCAAGCCGAAGCCGCTAACAGAGCGAAAAGCGTATTCCTTGCCAATGTAAGCCATGAACTTCGCACGCCGCTTAACGCTATCATCGGTTTCTCGAGCATTATGGCGGATGAAATGTTTGGGCCTATCGGCCATGCAAAATACCGGGATTATCTGCATGATATCCGGTCATCAAGCGAGCATTTATCTGACGTGCTTGGCGAGGTGCTTGACCTTGCCAAAATTGAGGCTGGCCAATTTAAAATGGAAGAAGAAACTGTCAATATGGTGCGGCTGTTTACTGAAAGTCACGCACTTATTGTCGGCCAGGCAACCCAAAAAGGCTTTACCATTGAGCTCGATATTCCGGACGACCTTGCTCAGGTCAATGGCGACCGCTTGCGGATGAAGCAATCGGTTCTCAACTTACTCTCGAACGCTGTGAAGTTCACACCGGACGGTCGGGGCAATGTTAAGCTCAAATCGTGGGTTACTGGCGATGGCGAGCTCGCGATAAGTATTTCGGATAGCGGCATTGGTATTGCCAAAGAAGACCAAGACTTGGTGTTCTCGCCCTTTATGCGCTCTGCCTCGGCGCTGAGCCGCAGCCATGAAGGCACGGGGCTTGGTCTTTCGCTGGTGAAGGTGTTTATGGATATGCACGGCGGACGTATCAGCCTAGAAAGCGAATTAGATGTAGGCACGACCTTCACTTTATATCTCCCGCCTGACCGCGTTATGGAAGCTGCGTAAATCCCTTGCGACGAAACTTTCGGTCATCTATTTAAATTTTCCTTTGATTTTGAAGCGGCCTGATGCTTGATGGTGCATGGCGTCAGTCTGGCGACATTTTTTAGCGTCGATCCCGGAGGGTTCCCATGACTAAGTTTGTTATAATCATACTCGCGCTTTTAGCGTTTTCTGGGGCTTCCGCGGCAGACCAAACGCCTAAAGGTATCGTTGATCAATTGTTTGCTGGCATGCTGGCTGGGGACGGTGCTGCGATTTCAGCGCTTGTGGTCGAAGGGGCAAAGCTTGACCGGTTACAAAAAGACGGCACGCTCAAGCATGGTGATTTTACCGGCTGGATCAAATGGGTTGATACCCAGGAGGCTGGTGACGCAAATGAGCAGATATTCAGTGTAAAGACATTGCAGATGTCGCCTGAACTTGCAACTGTGTGGGCACCGTTCGAACTCACCTATAAAGGCAAGCTTGTTGGATGCGGTGTTAACCATTTTACTTTAGCGAAGTCCAACGATGGTTGGCGGATCCTATACGGCATCGATATGCCCCATGATGGCGACTGTGCCACTTTCCGCACAAACTTTGCTGGCTAACGCAAAGAAAACGCTAAGCTAACATTGTAAAGCCGATCAAGTATCCCACATTGGATGCAAGCAATTAAGCACGCCTTGCCGCTGCCATTTGTAGCGCGCCTAACCACAGAAAACGTAATTTCTGTAGGGCGCCATATATGCAGCGCCGGCTGAAAGTCACATAAAATTTGCAGCTCAAAAGGATGCCAGCATGGAAAAGAACTCGTTTGCAGATTTAAAGCGGCTGGTTGGTTCAACTAAACCATCTATCCCGCTTCTTGCATTTGCAGGAGTGCTGGCTCTACTAGGCGTTGGTGCTGCGCTTTGGTATCCTTTGCTGACCGGTTCTCTAATTGACGCTTTGGGTGATGGCTCGCCGCTGGGCTCAAGCATGTGGCTATTGGCAGGCGTGCTAATAGTTATGGTGTTACTTGATGGCCTTTCTAATTATCTTCTGGCGAAAGTCGGACAGGATGTCGTGCGGACTTTACGTCAAAAGCTGACCGTTAAATTAGTGCATCAACCGATCCGCTTCTTTGATAACCAGGCTTCCGGCGAACTAGCGTCGCGTGTGGTAAACGATTCTACTGTAATATCTACGCTGATAACCACCCACGCCATCGCAGTGATTTCAGCCGTGTTTTTACTCGTCGGCGCAGCGGCCGTGCTTTTCTACCTTGATGTCAAACTGACATTGGTTCTATTCGGGATCATCTTGGTGGCCTTTCTTATTGTGTTGCCTGTGGCAAAGAAAATGGAATCAATTGCTAAAGATAAACAGGATAAGACAGCGGCCTTAACCGGCATATTGACCCAGGTCTTTGCAGAAACACGGCTGGTAAAAGCCTTCCTTGCAGAGGAACGCGAAGTGGGCCGTAGTGAACAACACATCAATTCACTTTATGCCCTCGGCATGAGGACGGCACGGGTAAACATCCTGCTGGAACCGATTATGGGGTTCGCCATATTGATTTCGCTTATAGCGATACTCGGTTATGGAAGTGTTCGCGTAGCGAGCGGTGATCTGGCTGTGGGTACGCTCACCGCTTTCATCCTTTATATTTTCAATGTTACTACACCACTTGCACAGTTATCTATGTTCGTTGTTGGATTGCAGGAAGCAAAAGGCGCTTCTACACGCATCGTGAAAATACTCGATTCTCAGGATGAGAAATTAGATGCCGGTTCCGCCAAGCTGCCAATAGGCAAAGATATTCGCTTTGAGAATGTTACTTTCTCTTACGGTGAAGACGGCGTTGACGTTTTAGACGAGATCGACATTACAATTGAAGCTGGGAAAACGACGGCGCTTGTAGGCGCCAGCGGCAGCGGAAAAACGACTATACTGTCGTTGATCGAGCGTTTCTACGCACCTAAAGGTGGTGAAATTTACTGTGGTGATACGCCCGTTGGTGATATTTCCTTGCGAGATTGGCGTGGCCAGCTCGGCTATGTGCCGCAAGGCGCGCCGGTTATGCCTGGCAGCATCAGAGACAATATCTGTTACGGAATTGAGCGTGAAGTCAGTGACGAAGAACTTCGCTCCGCTGCCCGCGATGCGCATTGCCTCGATTTTATCGAAGCAATGGATGAGGGCTTTGAGGCAAGTATCAGCGAGCAGGGCGGTAATATTTCTGGCGGCCAACGTCAGCGATTGGCGATTGCTCGAATGTTCCTGAAGGACCCGTCCGTTTTAATACTTGATGAAGCGACCTCAAGCTTAGACAGTGAAACTGAGCACCATGTAAAAGAGGCGCTGGCTAAATTGATGAAAGGCCGCACTAATATCGTGGTCGCACACAGACTTTCCACCATTGTTGATGCAGATAAAATTATCGTGCTGGAAGCCGGCATTTTATCAGGCGAGGGCTCCCACGCTGAACTTGTTGCCAGTCACCCATTTTACGCGCGGTTAGTGAAACGACAGTTCGCTGCTTAAACGAAAAAAGGCCCGAGTGAACGGGCCTTTTTATCGAATTATTCTTGCGTTTTAGACCGCATCGAGCGCTTGCGATAAATCAGCGATCAGATCGTCTGGGTTTTCGACGCCGACGCTGATACGCAGCATGCGGTCTGAGATACCAAGGCGCTCCTTCACATCGTCAGGTACATCAGCATGCGTCATCGCGTAAGGGTGCTCCATCAAACTTTCAGTACCCCCAAGGCTAACTGCCAGTTTGATAACCTGAAGCGCATCCAGGACGCGGAAGGCCGCAGCCTCATCGCCTTTGATATCAAAGGCAAAGGTGGCGCCCGCTTGCCCTTCACATTGGTCCTGAAAGATTTTGTAACAAGGGTCGTCTTTTTTCATGAAGCCAAGGTAATGCACCTTTTCCACATTAGGGTGTTCGTTCAGATACTTGGCAATTTTCTTGGCGTTTTCAGAAGCTGCCGTCATGCGCAGTTTAAGCGTTTCCAGAGAACGCATTATTAACCACCCAGTGTGCGGGTCACACATGGTGCCGAGGATCGTACGGAACCCTGCGATAGGGCCCAACATTGCCGTGCTGCCAATCGCGGCGCCAGCAACAATATCGGAATGTCCCGCAACATATTTTGTGAGGGAATAGAGCACAATGTCAGCGCCGTGCTCAAGCGGGTGCTGCCACACAGGGCCAAGAAATGTATTATCTGTCATGATAACCGGACGGTGGCCGGTTTCCTCGCCGACTTTGTCAGCTAGGTCTCGGCAAGCATGAAGGTCGATCAGGCCATTTGTTGGGTTGGCTGGTGTTTCCGTGAAAATTACAGCGACGCGGCCTAGCTTTTTGGCTTCTTCCATTGCGGGCTGAAGTGTTGGGTTGGTGCCGCCACTTTCAAACTCAACGGCTTTGATGCCGTATTCCGGCAGAATGTTTCTGATCAGATACTCTGTCCCGCCGTAAATGGGCGCTGAGAAAAGGATAACATCGCCGGGGCGCAAATAGGCCAGTAAGCTCGTGGAAATGGCAGCCATGCCGCTTGAGAATGTCAGGCCTTTTTCAGCGTCTTCCCAAAGTGCAAGCCTGTCTTCCAGCATTTCGAGGTTAGGGTTGTTAATGCGCGAATATATCAGACCAGGTTCTTCGCCTTCTTTTGGGGCACGTTTGCCGTATGCAAGTTCGAAAAAATCCTTGCCGTCTTGCGCTTTCTTGAAAACGAAAGTGGATGTTAAAAATACTGGCGGCTTCAGGGACCCTTCGGAAAGCTCAGGGTCATACCCGTAGCCCATCATCTGTGTTTCTGGACTTAGGCGGTGGTTGCCTATCATTTTCTTACGAAAATCTTTGCGGTCTTTGGTCATGTCGAGATCCCTCATGGGCTGTTGCCCTTATTATAACCGCTATCCCATCTGGAGAGGTCTTCTCCAGCAGCCTTGAGATGGCGGCTGACGATACTTTTTATAGGCCTTTTTCTCCCAAATTTCGTCTACGCGCAACCGGATTTTGTTTAGTGCTAAATTAATGGTTGCTCTTAACTGGGGAACGGCTTGAAAAGTCACTGAAAACTTACAGGAAACATAAAGTGAAGCGCATCAGAAAGCTTTCTTGTTTGTTCTTTTAGGTACACTCGGCTAGCTCTGGATATAGATTTTTTTAGCTCTGTAGGTGCATGATGAACCTTAGTAGAAATGTATATATTTTAGTGTTTGCACAGGCGTGTTTTTTCGCTTGTTCAATGGCGGTTTTCACCTTTGCTGGTCTTTCAGGCCAGGAACTGGCGAGTGATCCGGCGTATGCCACATTGCCTGTTTCGCTTTATATTGTATCCGCAGCGCTCGCGACCGGGCCTTTGTCCCTTTTGATGCAGCGTACCAGCAGGCGATTTGGGTTTCGGTTAGGCGCTAGCTTTGGTGTATTTGGTGGCTTGCTGTGTGTGGCAAGCCTCTATAGCGGTAGTTTCGTTTTGCTCTGTATCGCAACTGTATCTATGGGGCCCTTTCAGGCGAGTGCTCAATATTACCGGTTTGCTGCAGGGGAAAGCGTGTCGAAAGCGCAAGCGCCGCGGGCGATCTCGCTCATTCTGTTGGGCGGTGTTGCCTCAGCCTTTGCTGTGCCGGTAGCGACAGGCTGGTTAAATAATTATTTTGAAGGCTACAGCTATCTTGGATCTTTTGTCTTTGTTGTAGGCGCGGCGACCCTGGTTTTTCTACCAATCGCTTTTCTCAAGCCACTTGAAGCGAAACATGGCAGCGGTGAGACAGAGGGGACTGGCGAGATCCGGACATTAGGTCAAATTATTCGGACGCCTAAATTTGTTATTGCTGTTATCAATGCGGGGCTTGGTTATGCGATGATGAGCTTCGTTATGACTGCCACGCCGCTGGCTATGGTGAAAGCCGGGTTTCCGGCTTCGCAGGGTGCTTATGTTATTCAGTGGCATGTTGTTGCAATGTTCTTGCCGGGGCTTGTGACTGGAAACCTTATCACCCGGTTTGGTGTGTTGCCTATTTTACTGGCAGGTCAGGCGCTGTTCGCTGGGGCCTTTGTTGTGGCGCTTTCAGGCGTAGAGGCCTGGCAGTTCACTCTGTCGCTGGTTATGCTCGGGGTTGGGTGGAACTTCTGTTTCGTAGGCGGAACGAGTTTGTTGACACAGGTGCATACCGATAGTGAAAAAGGCAAGGTACAGGGCGTGAACGAAATTATTGTGTTTGGCTTCTCAGGCGTTGCCTCCTTCGGCGCGGGTGTGATATTGCAGAAGTTCGGGTGGGCCACTGTTAACGAGACTGCATTCGCTATGCTGGGCATCGCGGTTTTTGCAACGGTGATTTGGGGCCTAACAGACGCACGAAAACAGCCTGTACCTGAAAGCTGATACAAGCTTGAAACACGGGCGGCGCGAGACGTTTTTTTGAATTGGGAGCGAGACAATGTTGATAGTGATTTCACCAGCGAAAAAACTAGATTTCGAAAGCGAAAACCTGCGCGACGATGCGGCCATCCCGAGCTTGCTGAAGGAAACGCGCAAGCTCATGAAAATTGCAAAAACGCTGAAAGCCGAAGACCTGAAGGCGATGATGGGCATCTCTGATAATTTGGCCGAGCTGAACGTGAAGCGTTTCAAGGCGTTTAAAACACCGTTCACACCAGCAAACGCTCGCTCAGCGATCGACGCGTTTAAAGGCGACGTATATATTGGGCTTGATGCCCCGACGTTGTCAGATGAAGACCGTGCTTTTACCAATGACAGCCTGCGTATATTGTCGGGCCTGTACGGTTTGTTGCAGCCGCTTGATCTGATGCAGGCCTACCGGCTTGAAATGGGCATTAAATTTGCGAGCGAACGCGGCACAAATCTTTATAATTTCTGGGGCGATTTGATTACTAAGGAGCTTAATAAAAGCTTCAAAGGTGACACCGATCCGGTGTTGGTCAATCTTGCGTCGGGTGAGTATTTTAAAGCGGTAAACCAGAAGGTACTGAAGGCCCGTATAGTGACGCCTGTTTTTCAGGAAGTGAAAGAGGGCCGCGCGCGGGTTATATCATTCCTTGCCAAAAAAGCACGCGGCACGATGACACGGTATGTCATCGATAATCGCATTACAGACCCTGAAAAACTCAAGGAATTTAGTGCGGGCGGTTATGCGTATAAGCCGGATCTGTCTGACGAAACAAAATGGGTCTTTCAGCGGCCGCAGCCATAGTGTTTCAAGCCGTTGCAGTAGGTGTTTTTGTTTGAAGGTGTTGATATTGATGGATTTGGTTTAAAGCTCATCCACGGAACATTTGGGGGGCACAGTGAAATTTCTCATTGCAATTGATAGCCATAACGCTGGCTTCCCACAACGCTTGGCGCAGTTTTCTGCTAGTGACTTTGGCGGGTTTTCCCCCTCCCCTTATTGCTTTAAAAATGAAAATACACTGGTATTGGCGTCAACCGAGCCTAGTGCAACTATAGGCCCAAATGGCGATTTGGTCTTTTGGGATGGCGCGGTGATTGACCGCGATGTAGCTTTCAGTTCTTTGTTGCCAGTGCCCGGTGCGGCGTCACGGCTTGAACAGTATGTGCGATCGATTGAAAAAGGGGACATTCCGAAAAACCTTGTCGGTGTTTTTGGCTGCGCAGTATTTTCTGAAGCTGGAGCTTTCACCATCGCACCTGACCCGTTGTCCCAATATGCCTTCTTTTGCTTCAAGGACAGCTCGAGGCAATATTTCACTAACTGCCTGCAGCTTTTGGAAAAGGCCCGCGCAGTAGAAGGACGGCCACTTGTGCGCAGCTTTGCGTCGTCAGCGTTTGAGACTGTTTTTGGCCTTGGTGGATTAACCAGAACCGGTTTTTCCGATGTCTATAAGCTGCTGCCCAATCACTTTATTCGTTGCAGGCGGGGCCAGGTCGATTTTGTACCTTTTCCGTCATCTGTGTTTTTTGGCGGCGTTTCAAAGGCAGATTATTCTGAGAAACTGAAGGAGGCCGCAGAGCAACAACGGACGAGCGCTCGAGCGATGCGAGCGTCCCATGCTGACGAAGATTTGGTTTTTGATCTTTCCGGCGGTAAAGATACTCGCTTGTTATTGGGGGCACAGCTAGCCACTAAGGCAAAGGCAGTGCAGGTTTTCCTTGGCGGTCCTAAAGGGGGGCTCGATCAGCAGGCTGCGTCACGCTTGGTACAGCATTTTGGTTTGGATAGCGTGCAGTATTCCTCCAACGTAGGCGGCGAAGATATTGGGCCGGTCGATGTGGCACGAAGATCTGCGTACCGCTTTCAGGGAACCTCCAATCTGCACCAGACTTATCCAGGAAGTTGTCAGCTTAATAACGTGGCTCGGGTGCGCGGCACCAGCTCTGAGGCAAGAACACGTTCTTTCTTTAGCCATCAGCGTGTTATGGAGCAAAAAAGTTTACTTGGCCATTTTAGGGCTTACCTGAAAGGGGCGCGTAAAAACCCTGAATTGGCTTGGAGTAAACTGAAGCTCGGCCTTCAAAACAGCAAAAGGACGCCTCAATATTTATTACCCGCCATGTTGGTTTCACGGGGCGGCCGGTTGCACCGGTTTTTCCACAAGAGCTTTTTGAATGATGCCTATTCCTCAATCTCCGACGATGTAAATTGGCTTTCTGCTCAAGGCGTGGCGCCTGAGAATTTGGCGGATACATACTATATTTTTGACCGGGGTTGGCGAATTTGCGGGTTCCCTGCTCAGGTAATGAATTCCTATAAAACAATTTATGAGCCCTTCAACGACCTTACCCTGCTTGAGGCACAGTTTGCCCTGGCCGCAGACGACCGCGACAATGCACGTGTCGCGCTTGACCTATTTAGGGACTATGCTGTTGTTGATTTACTGGAAATGCCTTTTGATCAGGGATCATGGCCGGGGGACCACCTTAGCGTAGGGCAGGCAAAGCAGCGCGCGGCGCTGACTAAGATTTCAACGGAAAAAACAGATCCAGGACCAGCCGCCAATTCCTCAAACGTTGCCCACAGTGTTTATTATCTAGGCGGACCAGCTTATATGAAGGGGACGCAACGCTATATGCTGGAGATAGCAAGTGGCTTGCCGCAACATCACCATTGCTGGGATTATTTGCGTCGGGACGAAATCATAACAGCAATCGAAACTGGGCTTTTTCTTACGCCAAAATTCAGTCAAGACGGGCTGCGTCTACTGCATAGCTTTATCTGGTTAGCAGGGGATGAATGCCGTGAACCAATCGCTGTTGGTGTGCTTTAAATGAAACTTGTTTTCGTTCCTTTCACTATATGTTTCTGCTGCCTCAAAAACTGCTGATTAACCGTATCTTATAAACATAAGTTGTTTCGACAAAAGCGTGCCCGCGTGTATAGTTTGGCCAACGTATTTCTTATGGGTCTTGTCGGGAGCAATTTCATGGAATTTAAAGTTAATGGCCGCGCTGTGTCCTACAGTGGCGATGAAGAGATGCCGCTTCTTTGGTATCTACGGGACTTTGCAGGGTTAACCGGAACCAAGTTCGGCTGCGGCGAGGGCCTTTGCGGCGCTTGCACCGTACATGTGAACGGTTCTGCCGTGCGCTCGTGCCAGACATTTATGGAAGATGTTGAGGGTGCGGATGTGAAAACCATTGAAAGCATGGCACAAGACGGCAAACTGCACGCTCTGCAGCAAGCTTGGGCCGACAACAATGTGCCGCAGTGCGGTTATTGTCAGTCTGGCCAGATCATGCAGGCGGCTTCTCTGCTTGCAGAAAACGCCAACCCGTCTGATCAAGATATCGATGATGCGATGGAAGGAAATATCTGTCGTTGTGGTACCTACCAGCGCATTAAAACGGCCATTCGCCAAGTAGCGGAGAAAAGCTGATGACAGTTCATTTTAAAAACGTATCACGGCGCTCTGTCCTTAAAGGGTCTGGCGCTGCTATGGGCTTAGTTATTGCGGCTCCGCTGATTGGTAACCATGTGATGGCTGCTGCGATGGGTGAGGAAGGGCTAACAAAGTCCGTATATCTATCCATTGACTTGGATGGTACCGCGCACATCAATATCCACCGGGTTGAAATGGGGCAGGGTAGCCGCACAGGCTTGCCGCAGATCATTGCTGACGAACTGGAAGCCGATTGGGATCGTTTGGTTTTCGAAGCGGCCTACGGCGACAAGAAGTTTGGCGACCAGAATACTGACGGCTCAACATCCATTCGTAAGAATTTTGATGTATTCCGAGCCGCTGGTGCCACGGCGCGTATGATGCTCGAGCAAGCTGCTGCCAACGAGTGGGGTGTTGATATCTCTGGCGTTGAAGCCAAAAGCCACCGCATCACCAATAAAGCCACAGGTAAGTCTGAAGACTATGCGCACTTTGTTGCTGCCGCCGCCAAGTTGCCTGCGCCAGAAGCTGATAAAGTGAAGCTGAAAAGCAAAGCTGATCGTACCTTTATCGGTAAACCTCAGCAAAATATCTATATGAACGATATCGTTACCGGCAGCAGCCAGTTTGGGCAGGATGTTCGCCGTGAGGGCATGCTTTATGCCGTTGCGGCGCGCCCACCAGTGGTGGGCGGTAAGGTGACAAGCTTTGATAAAGCAGCTGCGATGGCAATTGCTGGTGTTGTTGATGTTGTGGAGCTGCCGACGCTAACGGGCGCGCCCGTGTTTAAACCGCTTGGCGGTGTTGCTGTTATTGCCACCAACACCTGGGCTGCCTTGAAGGGCCGCGTTGCGCTGGCTGCCGTTTTTGAAGGCGGAGCGAATGCTGGGTACGACAGCGCAGACTATGAGAAAACGCTGTGGGCGTCGATTGAAGGCAAGGACATCAGCCACCTGAAGCGGGGCGACTGTGATGCCGCGATCGCGGGTGCTGATAAAAACTATGAAGCTGACTATTATGTGCCGCACCTGAACCATGCGCCAATGGAACCACCATCTGCTACGGCGGAGTGGGACGGCGATAAACTGAATATGTGGGTCTGTTGCCAGGATCCGCAGTCAGTGCAAAGCGCTGTGGCCCCGTTCGTTGGCAAGGACCCGAGAAATGATGCTGATCTGGCTTCGATCCACGTGGAAGCGACGCTTTTGGGTGGGGCATTTGGCCGCAAGTCTAAGCCTGATTTTGCCGTTGAGGCAGCGGTGTTGGCAAAGCATGCTGGCAAGCCGCTTAAAATGGTTTGGACGCGCGAAGACGATATGCGCCACGGTTATTTTCATACGGTTACCGCACAGCGCGTAAAAGCAGCGGTAAAAGATGGCAAAGTAACAGCATGGAAGCACAAGGCTGCTTATCCTTCTATCGGCAGCACGTTTAACCCGGCTGCCAACGCTCCAGGTGGTTTCGAGATGGGGCTCGGCCTTGTTGATATGCCGTTTGAGTGTGAGAATCTGCAAGTTGATGCCGGGGAAGCCAAGGCACATGTGCGCATTGGCTGGCTGCGGTCTGTTGCAAACATCCAGCAGGCCTTTGCCGTTGGTTCGTTTGTGGACGAGATCGCGCACGGAGAGGGCAAGAATACTGCCGACATGTGGATGGAACTTATTGGTAGTGATCGTAAGTTTAATCCGTCCCTGGAAGTAACGGGAAATGATCCGTCAAACCCGCGTAGTCCTGGGTACGGCAACTACGGTGAAAGCCTTGATCGTCACCCACTGGACACCGCGCGTTTGAAAGCCGTGCTGCAAAAAGTGGTAAAAATGTCTGGCTACGGCAAAGATATGCCAAAGGGGCGCGGCATTGGTATCAGCGTTCAGCGCAGTTTTGTGAGCTATGTGGCGTGCGCAGTGGAAGTAGAAGTGTCTGACAGTGGTGAGCTGAAAATCCCGCGCGCATGGATGGCTGTTGATTGCGGAACCTACGTGAACCCAGACAGGGTGCGGGCCCAGATGGAAGGGGCTGTGCTGTTCGGCATGTCCATTGCTCTGTACGGCGAAATTACTGCCGAAAAAGGCCAAATTGTTCAAGGTAACTTTGATACCTATGAGCTGTGCCGGATGAGCGAAAGTCCGTTTGTGGACGTTGCTATCATGGAAAATGATGCTCCCCCCGGCGGTGTTGGCGAGCCTGGTGTACCGCCAGTGGCGCCAGCGATTACCAACGCTATTTTTGCAGCGACAGGTAAGCGTATCAGGCGACTTCCGATCCGGGATCAGCTTAGCGTTTGATATGTCAGAGCATTGCAAGTGTAAAAAAAAACGGCCCGAAGGGGCCGTTTTTCATTTCTGCCGTAGTTGAGTTACATATTAGAAATTGTAACTGATACCGACTGTGCCACGGTAATCGTCAAATTCGTAGGTCGTTACTTTTATGCGTAGGCGCATGTTTTCACCAACCGCATGCTCGTACCCAAGATCGGCTTTAAAGAGCTCAGTTGACCCAAAGCCATCAAATTTCACTTTGGCAAAGCCGCTGTTAACGAAAATCAATCCGTTTTGCTCCGTGCCAACCACGTATCCCAGAGTTCCGTTGACGGACCAGACATTGTCGATGAGATCGTTGTCGATCCCGCCAAATGTGCCTTCAACGCCGAAGACAAAATTGCTCTCGGTTTGAACACGGTAACCAAGAAACAGGTCGGCCGCAAAATCTCCGCCCGCTCCTGAGAAATCAATGTAACCAAAGTCCACACCGGCTTGAACGCCATCAAATTTTTTGTCGTCTGCCTGTGCCGTGCTAGCGCCAGCCAAAAGAGCTGCAGCTAAAAGTGCTATAGATAGTTTTTTCATGGTGATCCCCAATGTAAAAATGTTTGTAGAGGGGGATATATAAGATCAAAAAAATCGAATTCAATAATCTAAAGTTGAGTTTTTACCGGTATAATAGAATAAAATTGATTTATGCTAAGATCGAATGATGATTTTGCAAGCGTTGCCGCTGGGTGTCTCAATTATCGGATACTAAACACTTAAATGTGACAGCAACTAGGCGTGCGGCCCAAAAGTAAAATGGCTTTCTAGTGGTCAAGCTGTGAAAAGGTCTTGAATATAGTTCGATATCGAATTATATAATTTGATATCGAACTATAAAAATAGAGAAAGCAGAAAAATGGTTTCCCGGCGAATGATATTGAAGACAGGTGTGGCAGCAATAGTGGTTCTAGGAGTTGGTGGCGGAATATGGGCGGGCACCCGAAACCCAGATCGTGCTCTGGCACCTTGGAGGCAAGCAGGTACTGGATACGGCGACGCAAGGCTTGATGCGCTGGCGTATGCCGTACTGTCACCAAACCCGCATAATCGCCAGCCTTGGCTGGTGCAGCTTATTGGTGACGATGCGCTAGACCTATATTGCGATTTGGACCGCCGTTTGCCTGAAACAGACCCGTTCGATCGCCAAATCACCGTTGGGTTGGGATGCTTTAGCGAGTTATTCCGCATGGCGGCTGCTGAAGCTGGCTATAAAGCCACAATTGTCCCATTCCCTGACGGAGAGCCGTCACCCCGGCTTGATAGCCGCCGGGTGGCTCGGATCAGGCTCGTAAAAGAAATTGTCAAAAAAGATCAGTTGTTTGATGCTGTTTTTGACAGGCGGTCAGTGAAGGAGCCCTTTGATATATCGAAGCCGATTGCCTCAACGCTGCTTGCTGATTTGGTTTCCGGCGAACGGCATGGAGGCACGGTGGATATGGGCGTTATCACAGGATTGCGCGAGCTCAGTTGGAACGCACATGAGGTTGAAACGCTAACGCCGCGCACAATGCAGGAAAGTGTTGATCTAATGCGGTTTGGTAAGACCGAGATTGAAGCAAACCCTGACGGTATTGATTTTGGGGGCCCTGCGTTTGAGTTGATGAATGTTACGGGCCTGATGACACGCGAAAATGTCGGCGACCCAGCATCAACATCCTTTAAGCAAGGCATGAAAATTTACGATGAAATGCTGCACAGCGCCATGGGCTACGTATGGATCACGTCTGCGGGCAATACACGGACCCAGCAATTAATCGCGGGTAGGGACTGGGTTCGCCTGAATTTACGCGCGACACAGCTAGGTTTGGCGGTGCATCCTCTTAGTCAGGCTCTACAGGAATATTCGGAAATGGATGAGTTATACGCTGCCCTCCACAAGTCGCTCGGTATTGAAGCGCCGTCGCGCCTACAGATGTTTGCACGTATCGGTTACGGCCCTAGAATTGAACCAAGTCCAAGGTGGCCAATGAAAACCAGATTGATCAAGGCATGACTGACGAGACGCAATTGAATGATGAAACGAAAATGAGTGGAGGCACAGCCGGCATGGTCGCGCGCTTCTTCACTGAAATTGCAATTATTGAACAGTTAGCACGCACCAAACTTGAACGTGTTTTGCCGGACGGGATGAAGGAGCCTCACTTTGGGGTGTTGAACCATATGATGAGGCTGGATAAATCCTCAACCAGCCCAGCCGAACTGGCATCCACCTTTCAGGTTAATCGCTCCACCATGACAAACACGATTCAAGGGTTAGAAGCAAAAGGGTATATTACTTTGTCGCCAGATCCTGTAGATGGCCGTGCCAAGGTGCTGCGTATTACCGCCGCAGGAAGAGGCGCGCGGGAGAAAGCGTTGATGGAAGTGATGCCGCTTTTTGCGTCAATCGTTGACGAGCTTGGAGCGGATATTTTTCAGGGTATAATGCCAGAGTTGGAAAAAGTACGCACCTTTATGGATGAAAATCGCTAGCTGCGGCCAGTTGGTTCAATGCAATAGTTTGTCCAAGGGCAAATTCGGACCAGCGATACTGCTAAGGCGGAGTGGTCCGCCCTAGTTAGTTTACATCCAGCTTTTATCGCTGCTTTCAATTTCATAAAGAATGCTGTCACGCCAACGGTTGGCATCTGTTAGCGGCATGTACGGGATTTCCGTGGTGGAGCCCGCCATTTTTATTTCTAAAGTAGCAAGGCCTCTCCGGCGCTGCCCTGGTGTTTGCATTACGGCAACAGTTTGTACTTTGTAGAAAGAAAATACTGTTAGCTTATGGCCAATAAACCCTGAGCGGAAAACGCCGTGCCTTCCATCCGTAGCATACCCATACTGCGAGCGGACACGCATGATGATAGGAGCGGATAGCGGCGCGGCAAGAAGCGGTAAGAGCCCCAAAAAGCCGACGCCAATAGTGAGGCCAATTGTTGGTAGAATTGAGATCGGTAAAATGATCCACAGCACAGCTTTCTTAGTGAAGCTTTTGTCGATCGGGTTAAGCTTTAAGTCTGACCACTGAAAATCGGGATACAGTATATTTGAAAACCCTTGCAGGAAATCTTCGGTAACACTGGGAACCAGGAATTTATTGGCGTTACCTTGCCCCGGTTGGCCAGGGATGTTGCCAAAGCCCACTTGTTTCAGTTGCAAATGAAAACGGTCGACAAGGCGGGCCGGCCACCCTTGATTGATAACAAGGCTCTGTACTTTGTTTTCGGGCAGGCTCATTTCTTGACGCTCAAACAAGCCACGCGTCCGGTGAAAACGTCGGTTACCCCAAGTTAAGTGATATTTGTAATTAACAATGATCGAGCCAGTAACCGAGAGGAAAATCACCACAGTGAAAATAACAATAGCAGCTGAAAAAACGGTAACAATGAACGCAACAAAATTACTGTAAGCTTTTAATTCAACAAATAAATTCTCGATAAATGGGAACGAAATGAAATCGATTTCGGCCTGCTGGAGCTGGGATGCGGCTGCACCGAGCAAGCCCGCGTAAACCCAAATCCCACTGTTGCTGAGGCCATAGCGTACCAATTCCGAAATAGGTTGGCTGATAATGGTTTGCTCTTCTGCAGGAAGCGCTGTTTCACCAGTCATTGCAGTGTCGGCGGCTTCGGTGCCGCTTTTTGCAGCAGCGTGGCTTTTAAATACAGTCGCCCGGATTTCCTCGGCTAATGCGCGCGGTATGCCAGAAAGGTTCACTTCTTTGCTAGAAGAGCCAGCGCTTTCGATGCCGAGAACAATCAGGTTAAAGGGCCGAAAGTAAATAGGCTGCGCAAATGACACATTTTGGATGCGGTTATAGCCAAGCGACAAGCGTTTGCGCTTAAAGACACCTTTTTGAATTAAAAACGTATCGCCGGACAAGCGAAACCGAAATTTTAGGTAACTGAGCACAGCAGCAATCAGGAGCAGCGCTGCGGAGCCGATGGCTATGAGCGATATGATCAGCCAACGATTTTCACCAGCGGTGAATACGATAGCGATAATCGGCAGCAGTCCCTGGATAACTTGTTTGACAAAAACCACAACAAATTGAACCGCAAAATGAATGATGGCCGCAGGCGCTAGCCGCTGCCATTTGTCAGCCCCTTCTTGGGTGTCTAGCAACTCGGCCGTATTCATGCGTCGCCGTCCGAATTGATGCTTGATTGGTCTGCTGTTGCTGCGCCGCTGTCATCTGAAGTATCTTCAATAACAGCAGCCATTTTTACAACATAAGTGCGCAGCTTGCTGGCGCGTTCGAATTGCAGCGCAGGGATTTTCATATCGGCCTTATAACCGCCTGCGGTGAAAAATTTCAGGGTGTTTAGTTTAAAAAAGCGCTCTAAGGGACCGCTTTCCAGCTCAACATGTTGAATACGATTATACGGCAGCGATACTGTTTTCCGCCAGAAAATACCTGCTTTATAGTGAATGTCGCGCTCGCGCACTGCAAAGCCGCGTGCTTTTGTAACTGCCGGTGCCCATATGAAGACCGATCCGATAACGGCTATTAAAGGCAGGTAGACCCACCAATGTTTGAAGAGCCACATTTCCACTTTGGGGATGAAATTTATGCCAATGCTAATGGCGGCGAAAAACGACCAAAATATCAGCCATTCGATAATCAGCGTGCGGGCATAGGTTGGCGCAAGGCCTTCGAAAGAAAGATCAGCTGCCGTCGGTAGGGCGCTTTCCTCAACGGTAGCATTTTCAAAAACTGTGTCGGTCAATTCTAGTCCCCTAACCCAAGTTATCCGCGCACCCCAAATGCGGTTTATCTGTATCTAGTCTTTAGCTAATTTTTTGATGCTTGTCTCTTATAACTGTAAGTGGGTATAAGGCAGGCAATTCTCAAGCACCGTTTAAAGTAGAAGTATTATGGCACCGCCAATTTTGAGTTTACGTAGCATCGAATTGCACTGGGGTTCTGACCCTATTTTGGATCAGTTAGACATGCACATTGGTGCCAACGATCGGCTGTGTCTGGTTGGGCGCAACGGTGCCGGTAAATCCACATTGATGAAAGTGGTTGCTGGCTTGATACAAGGCGACGGCGGTGAGCGCTGGGTCCAGCCTGGCACCAGTGTGGCTTATTTGGCGCAGGAACCTGATACCAGCGGCTACGCAACGCTGCATGATTTTATTGTCAGCGGCCTGCCTGAAGACGAACAGGACCAAACCTACCGCGCTGATGTGTTGGTAGACGAGCTGAAAATTGATGGCACCACCACCGTTGAGACTGCGTCTGGCGGGGAGCTGCGGCGCGCGGCGCTTGGCAGGTCGCTTATTGGCGAGCCTGATCTGCTGCTCTTAGATGAGCCGACCAACCATATGGATATCGATACGATCCGCTGGCTAGAGAACTATCTGCGCGGTTGGCGCGGGGCGATGGTGTTGATCAGTCACGACCGGACTTTCTTGAATAACCTGTCCTCTGCCTGCTTGTGGCTCGACCGCGGCAAAGTACGCCGTATGGACGACAAGTTTGAAAAGTTTGAAGAATGGCAGGAAAAGGTTTTTGAGGAAGAAAAAGTAGCGCTCAAAAAGCTCGACAAACATATCAAGGAAGAAACGCGTTGGTCGGTAGAGGGCATCAGCGCCCGCCGGACGCGGAACCAGGGCCGGATGCGGCGCTTGCAGGGCCTGAGGCAGGACCGCAGAGATACAGTTAAGGCGACCGGTACTGTTAAAATTTCTGTAGCGGGCGGTGGCAAGTCAGGTGTGCGTGTTATTGAGGCCAAGAATATTGGCAAAAATTATGATGGCCGTCAGCTGTTCGAAGGGTTCTCAACGCGTATCGTGCGCGGCGACAGGATAGGCATTATTGGGCCAAACGGGGCTGGTAAATCAACGTTGCTGAAAACCCTGATGGGCGAGATTGCCCCTGATGAGGGCACAGTCGTTTTAGGCACCAATCTGTTACCACTCGTTATTGATCAGAAGCGTGCCGAGCTTAAAGACGACATGACGATCATGGATGTGCTGACGGGCGGCAAGGGCGAATGGATGCATATCGGCGATGAGACTCGCCATATTATGACCTATCTGAAGGAGTTCCTCTTCGACCCAAGCGTTGCGCATATGCCGGTAGCCTCTCTCTCTGGCGGTGAGCGTAACCGACTGCTTATCGCGGCTAATTTCGCTAAACCTTCCAACCTGATGGTGCTTGATGAGCCGACCAACGACTTGGATATGGATACGCTTGATTTGCTTCAAGAAGTTTTGGCTGACTATAAAGGCACCATCCTACTCGTGTCCCATGACCGGAACTTCCTCGACCGAGTTGTTACCAGCTCAATTGTGTTAGAAGGCGACGGCACCATTGTGGAATATGCAGGCGGTTACAGTGATTATATGCATCAGCGCAAGCTCGCACGGAAAGAGGCTGCCAAGGAAAAAACCGGCAAAAATAAAGTTGTGAAACTTGTTTCCACTACCGGTAAAAAGAAGGCAAAACTCAGCTATAAAGATCAGCGCGCGCTTGATATGCTGCCGGCAGAGGTTGAGAGCATGACAATGCAATTGGCGCAGATGGAAGCTGAGCTATCGGATCCCAAACTGTACGCCAAAGATCCGACAAAGTTCGATGCTTTATCGAAGACAATCGATCAGACACGAACTGAGCTTGAAGAAAAAGAACTGCGCTGGTTGGAACTTGAAGAGCTGAAGGATAGCCTCAACAGTTAGCCTGCACCAATAATACGGAGCCCCTGTGGCGAGATTTATGTCTGAATTTTGGTGGTTTGGTCTGAAGCAAGCTTGGGCTTGCATCTTTGGCGGGCTGCTGCTGTTCGCAATACTCGTCACAAGCTTCTATTACCCTGAGAATGCCGCCTTAGCGCGTTATGACTTCCTGTTTCTGTGGGCACTGGCTATTCAGTTTTTTCTGTTGGCGTTTAAACTGGAGACCTGCAACGAAGCCAAAATTATTCTGCTCTTTCACATCGTTGGCACAGTGATGGAACTGTTTAAGACCCACGTAGGGTCCTGGGTTTACCCAGAAGAAAATATTATCCGGCTAATGGGTGTGCCGCTTTTCTCAGGTTTTATGTATTCTGCCGTCGGCAGCTATTTCGCCCGCGTGTGGCGCAGCTTCGATTTTCGTTTCGACCATTATCCGCCTTATTATGTCACGGCACTGCTGGGTACTGCGATCTATATTAATTTCTTTAGCCACCATTTTGTGTTGGATGTGCGGTACGGTTTGTTTGCCGTAACGGCTCTGATCTTTGGCCGGTGCTGGATTTATTTTTCCGTGAAACAGGGGCGTTACCGTATGCCGATACTGCTTGCGATGTTCCTCGGAGCTTTCTTTATCTGGATCGCAGAAAATATCGCAACATTTGGCAATATATGGCTGTATCCCAGTCAAAATGGCGGCTGGCAATTGGTTCCGACAAGCAAGCTTGGGGCTTGGTTCCTGCTGATGATTATTAGCGGCGTATTGCTAACGCTTATTCAAAAACCAGAAGCTGAAGCGCACTAAAAGCCGTTAGGTTTACTGCTGCATGAAGGATGCAGGCGGCGCCCAAGTATCGTCAATGAAGGTGTTGCCCCATACACACATGGCCTGCAGAATGGGCACTAGCTGTCGGCCTTTATCGGCGAGTATATATTCGTAACGTTTTGGCTTGGTTTGGTAGATTTCGCGGGCAACAAGCCCATTGGCTTCAAGCGCGCCCAACCGGGTAGTTAAAACGCTGGTGGTGATTTTTTCAGGGGACGTCAGGAATTCCGAGAACCGTTTTTTCCCGTTCAGCAGGTCGCGAATAATGATAAGCGTCCAGCGGTCGCCGATGATATCAAGCGTTGACGCGATAGGGCAAGGAGAGCGAAATTCTGTGGTCATCTATAGGTCCTGATCTTTCTCAGTGCGCGGTCGTAAGTGGAGTCTGCAACTGTTGTGGCCTTGGCCGCATAACTCCCGCTACCCATACTCATTTATAAGTTCCGTGCGTGGCATGCTCGCATAATTACCGATCTAATGCCCCGAAGGCTGATGCCGGCGCTGTCTTTGCGCGGCACCAATAGTGCTCCTTATTTAGCATCTGTCTCCTTAAGGTGGATAATATGCTTTGGCCCTTGACGCAAGCGGGTGAAGAAGATAGTTACTTGTTAATTGCAAGTTACAAGTAACTATCTTTGCAACGTACTATTTTTTAAGGAAGAAAGATAATGGAGAATCACCTTTCAGGCAGTTGCCTGTGCGGCGCGGTTAGCTATACGGTTAGTGCGGAGCCTACACTAGCCGTACACTGTGCTTGTGTGGCATGCCGCAAATCCAGCGGCACTAGCCACAGCACCCATGTGCCAATGGCGGCCGACGCTGTAAAGATTAGCGGCGAACTGAAAAGCTATGAGACGCAAGCCGACAGCGGCAACAGGATTCTGCATCATTTTTGCCCCAACTGCAGCAGCTCAATTTATAATTCAAATGCTGATATCTCGGGCATGATGTTCTTGCGAGCCTCTAGTCTGGATAACCCCGATGCAATCAGTCCATCTGTCCTTGTATATGCAAGCCGGGCCCCTAAATGGGCTAGCTGCGGCGAGGGCCTTGCAGTATTTGACGAAATGCCGCCAACCAAAGCTGCTGATATGATCAAGGAATCACAGAACGCCTAAGCTGTTAAAAGTAACATTGACCGCGCGGCTGCGTTTTACCGAACGTAGCTCGCGCCGTTGATATCAAACGTGCCTCCGGTGGCATGGTCAGCCAAGCCGGATAGTAGGAAGGCGATCATATTGCCGATCTGCTCCGGCGGGGCGGCATCTCCAATGGGAATTTCCTTCAGCATATGCTCGTTTCCGGGCTCGTACGCTACCGCGGCCATATCAGTTTTCACCCAGCCAGGCGCGATTAAGTAGGCATAAATGCCTTTGCCAGCAAACCCGCGCGCGATGGTACGCATCATCGCCACTAGGGCCCCTTTACTGGCCGCATAATGCATGGCGTCTGGGCTGTCGCCGCGAAAGGCCGCGCGGCTCGCAATTGTAACAATGCGGCCATTGCCTTTTGTTGTTCCCCCAGCACGGTCTTCAAAATGATTGATCGCTGCCTTGCACAGGTCTGCCACCGCTTGCACGTTAACGGCCATTACCTGCGCCCAGTCCCGCAGCCATACATCTTCGTCGGCAGTGTGCGGGGTGGAGGGCATAACGCCTGCGTTGTTCACCAGCCCATCGATGCGGCCTTTGAATTCCAGCGCTGCCTCAAATAGCCGAAAACCCGCCGCAGATTTGCCGAGGTCTGACTGCACAATATGTAGTCTGTCTACGCCGTATTGCTCTTGCAATGTTGCGAGTTTTCCTGCGCTGTTAGCGTAGGTGCCAACCACATTTGCGCCTGCTGCTAATAGAATGCGAGCCGCCGCCGCGCCAATACCGCGCGACGCGCCGGTTACTAAAATGGTCTCGCCGTTAAAGCTGATCACAGGTTAATCCTTTTCAGTTGTGTCTGGCGTCGCCACGGGCTGGCCCTTGGGATGAACACGAAAAACCATTACTTCGGTATCGTGTGTCGGCGTCACGGCTGAGTGTACATATTTCGCTGGAATGACAACAGCGGCTCCTGCCTTCAGGGTCTGGTCCGGCTGGCCGTCAATTTTCAGGACAACCTCGCCCGACAGCACTGTCAGGAACTCTTCGGTTGGATGCGTATGGCGCGGAAATATAGTGCCCTTGGGAATGAAGACTTTTGATACCAGCGCACTATGGCTGGCAACGCCCTCAATGTCTGATGTGATTAGCTCAGTTACAGTAAGTGTGGCTTTACCGTCCTCCGCCATCAGGGGGGCGGCAACCATACATGTCGCAAGAGCCAAAATAAGAGCGCGCATTTCCGTATCCTTGTTGAAACTACTTGAACTTGCCGAAACTGTTTGAACTCGGTGACCCTAGCGAATAGCCTGCACGCAGCCAAGGCCAATTGATAGGCGACTGTAGAATTGAAGGAAGTTACCATAGCGAATTTATCCGAGATTGAGCTTGATATCGAAGCAGAGGATGATGCCACCCATTTGTGGGATCTGTTGCTGCTTGCAGACCCATCCCAAAAGATGATCGAAGAGTATCTGGAAGAGGGCAGGCTCTATAGTGCCGTGTGGGAAAGCGTTATTGTCGGTGTTTTTGTGCTGTACCCGCTGGGCGAGGACAGTTGGGAACTGAAGAATATCGCAGTCTCCGCAGAATGGCAGGGCAAAGGTGTTGGCAAGGCACTGCTCGGTGCCTCGATAGCAGCCGCGCGCGACCTCGGCGCAAAGCATATGGAAGTGGGCACCGGCAACTCAAGCATTGGCCAACTGGCATTCTACCAAAAAGCTGGCTTCCGCATGGCGCGCATAGCCAAGAATTTCTTCACGCTGAATTACGATGAGCCCATATTCGAGAACGGCATTCAGTGCCGCGACATGGTGATTTTCACACTGGATTTATAGGGGGGTCAAAATGGCACGTGTTTTTTTAGCGGCTGCATTGGTGATCGGGCTTTCTGCGCAAGGTCATGCCGAAACATGCCCGGCGCCTTTGCCGGTGGCGCATTCAAATAATGCCGTGGCAGCATTGGATGTGGCCGGGAAGCGCACGCTGTTTAGTTTTACCGGATTGAAGGCTGGCAAGACATGGGCCGACACGTCGCGGGCCGCTTATATGTTCACCGAAGGCGAGACGGCGTGGGTGCAGCTGCCTGATGTGCCGGTGGCTGAAGGCCGCTTGGCCGCAACGGCGGAAGCGGTTGGCGGCAAAGTCTATTATTTTGGTGGCTATACAGTGGCAGAGGACGGCAGCGAAGTGTCTGCGCCTGAAAACTTCGCCTTTGATTCCGTTAGTAAGACCTATAGCCGTATCGCCGACATGCCGGTTCCAACCGATGATGCCGTCAGCTTTGTTTATAAAGACCGCTATATCTATTTGGTATCGGGCTGGCACAATACCGGCAATATCCGCGATGTGCAGGTATATGACACGGAAAAGGATGTTTGGTTTAAAGCGGCGGACTATCCCGGCAGCCCTGTGTTTGGCCATGCGGGCGGCATTGTCGGCAATCAATTCATCATTGCAGACGGCGTCGCGATTGTGGGGAAAGACGCAGAAGGCAGGCGCAAGTTTGATACGGTGAACGAAGGGTGGATGGGCACGATCGACCCTGAAGACCCCGCTAAAATAGCATACCGCCGCTTGCCGCAACTGCCAGGCCGTGGCCATTACCGCATGGGCGGCGCGGGCGACAGTATGGGCAACCGTGTGCTATTTGTTGGCGGCACCCCGAATGCCTACAATTATAACGGCATCGGCTATAACGGTGAGCCGTCTGAGCCCAAACCCCATGTTTTTGGTTGGGATTTCAGTAAAGACAGTTGGGTGGCCTACGCCGACAAACCCACAGCAAGCATGGACCATAGGGGTTTGCTCAAATGGCACGGCGACTGGATTACCGTTGGCGGGTTGACAGCAGGCCAGGAAACACAAGCTATAGTACTCGGAACAGTGACAGGAGCAGCATGTGATAAGTAAGTTTTTTAAAAGCAAAGCGGACGTCAAACATGAGGCCTTCGTTGAATTGCTTGCACAAAAATGCGGTGAGCAGGAATTCTACAGCCAAGACCAGCTTGATGCCGTTATGGCTGAGGTGGAAATCTCGCCGAAGGTTGCTTACCTGTTTTACCAAAACTATATGGCCCCTGCCGATTTTGAAGCGCTAAGCGATGCGGTGAAAACTGGCAAAAAGCACGGCGGCCAGGCGGCCCTGACGCTGGAGATGATGGGCGGTATCGGCGTTGATGAGTACGGACGGCCTGCAGGTGTGCTGGCTGACGAAAAGTAATACCCGGAAGTCGGTACGGCCTTTGAGGTGACATGATCTAATTAAAATACTGGGAGATTATCTGATGATAAATATAGTGATGCTGGGCTTTGCTTTGATGTTTGCCCAGCCCGCGGAAGAAATGTCTCCAGAAGCCATCGTGCAGCTGCAGCTAGATGCCTATAACGATGCTGATCTAGAGCGGTTCGTGGCGACGTTTTCAAAAGACATGGTTGCCTATACCTACCCGGGTAAGGAACTGTTTCGCGGCCATGAGGGCTTGCGCAAAGGCTACGGCGACTTTTTCAAAAAGAATCCGAACCATGAAGTATTTATCGAAACCCGGATTGTGCAAGGCAACAAGATAATCGACATTGAACTTTATTCCCCAACCGGCAAACGCGAAGACGTGCGCCCGGGCAAAGCCATCGCCATCTACACTGTCGAAAACGGCAAAATCACCCGCATGGAATTCGTTCAGGGGCACTAATGCGGCAATAAGATAGCGTACAACAGGAAGAGCGAACGCGCTATTCCTGTTGTTGTGGCTCGTTATTGCGCTTTTGCTGCGGGGCAATTGCTTTCGGCGTCTGTATCGAAATAGGCTGTGTCGCTTACTATTAGGCCATCTTTCACTGTTAAAAAGGCTGCAATGGGTAGCTGAATGGCGAAGTCTTCTATGTGGCCTGTCGCGACAAATTCCAGGGCAACGGTATCATCGGTAACGACCAAGGTTTTGATGGTATCGTGCACATCCGGGATGGTTTGAAACAGCGCCGAGTAAACATCGCGTACTGCGGCTTTCCCGGTTTTAGGTTGGCAGTATTCAGGGCCGTTGAGGACGGCATCATCTGAATATAGCGCAACCAAAGCATCAACATCATGCGTGTTGAACGCCTCAAACATGGCCCTCACAACTTGTTCGGGCGTTTGCGGGCTGGCCGCATGGCTTGCCTGAGGCCAAATGAATGCAGCGGCCATGATTATCGCTAGCGTTTGAGTTTTAAACTTCATGATTTTCTTTCATTTTAAAAGGCAGGTACACGGTGGCTCTCAGGGCTTCTTCAGCGATCTCTTCCGGGTCATCCTGGTAGTGAATGAACATCGGCGTATCGTCTAATTCAATGAAGCGCATTGAAAGCGCGGCACTGTAGAGAGCATCTGTAATCGGCCCCATCTCGTCATACGAGCCGGTATAGTTTGTCGAGAGGAACAAGCCGGAGGGGCTGTCTTTGAGGGTCATGCCTGTAGGTATGCTGTCGGGAGCTTTTAGGGTACCGATCGCGCAATCAACAACACAGTCATCGATTTTCTCGAAACGCGGATCATCATAAGGGAAACCTAATATAGCGCGCAAATTTTCGAAATCGCCAATGGCTTCAAACAAAGCTTCGTAAACACTGTTTTCTGTTGCAGGATCCCCCACATGCCGTTTGACGATAATATCAAAAGGCTCAAGCGACGCGACTTCCACTGACAAGAGCGGGGACGGTTCCGCCGCCATTGGTGCCGCAGGCGTGCCCAGATATCCTATGGCATTGCTTAATTTTTCAGGATCGGCTTTCAGGTCCGAAGCGGAAACCGACAGCGCAGTTTTGAGCGCTTTGGCAAAAGCCTGGCTTGTTGCGTACCCGGCTTCAAACGCTGCATCTGTGATAGTAGCGTTTGGTCGCAGCAAGTGGGTCGCCCCTTGCGCCAACCGTAATCTGCGCAGTGTCTCGGTGCATGTTTCGCCGGTCACTAAGCGGTACACCCGGTGGAAGTGGAATTTCGAAATCGCAGCCGCGCCAGCGATCTCCTCAAGGCTGGGGGATGTTTCCTCGTTCAGGCTGGAAATCATATAGTGGATTGACCGTTCAATGCGCTCAATCAAGTGGCTTTTTTGCTTATCGTCCATACTAAACCTTTCTACAAACTGGGCTGCATATTATTGCGGCCAAGCAGACCTGTCGTGTCTGATCTTGCTAACTTAAAGAACTGGTAGAGATTGCAAGCGCATAGCCACCTCACTCGACGGTGCATGAGAACGGAGGATGCGCATTGAGAACAATTAGATTGATATTGTTTGAAGGATGGTGGGTTCTTAGAGCCCGACGTCCCAACAGTCTTTCACTGTAACCGTGTCGATCCATTTATTGTCCCAGCGGGCTTTTTTCTCTTCTGGCGGCAGGTTCTTGGGGCTCACTGGCTCTGTCGCTGGGAACGCGTCTCTGTCGATCATGGCGCGTTTGTTGACGGCGCCTTTTCTGTGGCCTTCAATATCGCAGGTGACCGCTGGCACCACGCCGCAGCGCTGGCATATCCAAAAGCGCGCGCTTTCTGATCCTTGCGAATACAAATTGATGGCGGCTTCATTTTGAATTTCAATCTCAAGCGCCGCATTCGGTGTTGAAACCCATTCGATACCGTGGGCGGTGCAGAAATCGCAGTCACACAGGCGGGGTGTCATCTCTGCAGGCTTTACATCAGTGGTCACATTCACCGTAATATTGCCGCAATAACAGCTGCCTACCAGTGTCGCCATGTCCGTCATTCCTTACCGTTGCCTGTCGTGCTTTGTTCGCTAAAAATCGCCCCAAATATTCCGCAGCACTATAATTCGCTTCTTCCATTAACCTAAAGTGTTGCCGTGCATGCTTCAAGGCCAATATTTGCCCTGTTCAAGGGCTGCAAATCTGCTACTAAGGGGGCCAATTGGGCGCAACTGATTGTGCTGCCCGTACAGGGACCAACGAGATCAAGGATAAAAGGTAACCATGGCTGGCCATTCCAAGTTTAAAAACATCCAGTACCGTAAAGGTGCGCAGGACAAAAAACGCTCTAAAATGTTCTCCAAATTCAGCCGGGAAATTACCGTAGCCGCAAAAATGGGCGGTCCCGAAATGGATAGTAACCCGCGTTTGCGCCTCGCTGTAGCCACAGCGCGTGCTCAGTCCATGCCGAAAGATAACATCCTGCGTGCCATCGCCAAGGCAGACGGCACTGACAGTGAGAATTACGAAGAAATGCGCTATGAGGCTTACGGTCCGGGCGGTGTTGGCGTGATTGTCGAAACACTGACAGATAACCGCAACCGCACAGGGTCTAACCTGCGCACGATTTTTGCTAAAGCGGGCGGTAACCTCGGCGAAACGGGTTCCGTTGGTTTTATGTTCGACCGAGTGGGCGAGATTGAATATCCCGCAGATGTCGCTGAGGCAGACGCTTTGTTTGAAGCCGGGCTTGAAGCTGGTGCGGACGATGTGGAATCAGATGACGACGGCCATGTGATTTACACAGAGGCTGGTGACCTGCACGCTGTTGTATCCGCGCTCACTGAGGCGCTCGGTTCAGAGCCAACTGGCGCGAAGCTTATCTTCAAACCAAAAGATCCAATGCCGCTTGATTTGGCTGGAGCCGAGAAAATGCTGCGCCTACTCGATACACTTGAAGACGATGATGATGTGCAGACCGTTTTTGGGAATTACGACATTCCCGCTGATGTTTTGGAAGCATTAGCCGCAGAGTAACGGCTATTTGTCACTGCTTGAGGGAGCGAAGCGTAAATGCGAGTGCTGGGGATTGATCCTGGTTTACAAAAAACCGGCTGGGGCATTGTAGAAAGCCACGGCAGTCGGTTGTCGCATGTGGCCAACGGTGTTGTGAAATCTGATAGTAAAAAAACTTTGGCTGAACGGCTGGTGGAATTATACACAGGCCTGACCGAAGTGCTACAGGAATGGCAGCCGCACACCTGCGCGGTAGAAGAAACCTTCGTCAACAAAAACCCAACCAGCACGTTGAAGCTTGGCCAAGCGCGCGGCATTGCCCTGTTGGTGCCGTCGCAGGCTGGATTGTTCGTTGCAGAATATACACCTAACCATGTAAAAAAATCTGTTGTTGGCGCGGGCCACGCAGCCAAAGAGCAGGTTGAAGCCATGGTTCAAATACTGTTGCCGGGTATCAAAATAAACGGACCGGACGCCGCGGATGCGCTTGCGGTTGCTATTTGCCATGCGCATCATGCGGCGACAGAGCAGACTATTAGGGGAGTACGGCGGTGATTGCGAAACTGAGAGGCCTTGTCGACAGTGTCGGCGAAGACTGGGCGATCATTGATGTTGGCGGCGTTGGCTATTTGGTTCAAGGCTCCCGGCGTACTTTGTCTACATTGCCAGCACCAGGCGAGGAAACATCGCTGCTAATCGAAACCGTGGTGCGCGAAGATGCCTTCACCCTGTTTGCTTTCATTGACGCCGTTGAGCGCGATATGTTCCGGCTTGTTACAAGCGTGCAGGGTGTAGGGCCAAAAGTAGGCCTCGCAATTCTTTCAACTTTGCAGCCCGAAGAATTACAAAACGCCATTGCCGCGCAGGACAAAACTGCAGTGGCCCGCACCAAAGGCGTTGGCCCCAAAGTGGCGACACGTATTGTCACAGAGCTGAAAGATAAAGTGACGGGGCTGGTATTCAAACCACAAGGTGTTGAATTGTCCGCCGTGGGTGCGTCTAGCGCGCCCGCAGGTAATGGTGCCGTTGAAGATGCGATCTCTGCCCTGGTTAACCTCGGCTACCGGCCCACTGAAGCGCACGGCGCTGTGGCAAAGGCTGCAGGTGAGCTTGGTGATGACCCAACTGTGTCTGCTCTTGTGCCAGCCGCCCTGAAGCTGATGAGTAGCGGCCTGTGAGCGAAGAAGAAGACAGAATTATTGCCGGTACCGAAAGTGGTGCCGATACGCTTGATCACGGCCTCCGCCCGCAAACGCTGAACGAATTTATCGGCCAGAAACAGGCGCGCGAGAATCTTGAAGTCTTTATTAGTGCAGCGCGACAGCGCGGTGAAGCAATGGACCATGTGCTGTTCTACGGCCCTCCTGGGCTAGGAAAAACCACATTAGCGCAGATTGTTTCGCGCGAACTAGGTGTGAACTTCCGCGCGACTTCGGGCCCAGTTATCACCAAAGCAGGTGACTTGGCGGCTTTGCTAACCAACCTGCAGGAACGCGACGTCCTATTCATTGATGAAATCCACCGCTTAAACCCGGCCGTAGAGGAAATTCTTTACCCGGCTATGGAGGATTTTCAGCTTGATCTGATTATTGGCGAAGGCCCCGCTGCGCGGTCTGTGCGGATCGACTTACCGCCTTTCACCCTCGTGGGGGCAACTACTCGTTCGGGCTTGATTACCAAG
>NVTU01000029.1 GCA_002401685.1 Kordiimonadales bacterium | reverse complement strand
GTTGCTTTGGTTGCGCCACTGAAGAATTTCTGGCTGCTGTAAGCACCGTCACCAAGCAATACCTGGATGCCAGAAAGAGCGATTAATACTGCAGGGAATTCCCAGCCGCCGCCCGTATTGGAAAAGAGCCAGCCGTTAGCACCGTGGGCAAAGATGATTGAACCCAGCAAGATCGGTGCAAGCGCTGCGCTAATGAAACGCGTTTGAATGCCCGCGATCAGGAGGAGACCCCCGCCAAACTCAGCAATGATTGTTGGGTAGGTCAGAAGGTCAGGTAGGCCAATTGATGTTAGATACCCGGCAAAGCCAGCTGGTGTAAAAACCATGATTTTCAGCAAGGCATGGGCTACAAACATTGTACCCAGTGTGAGGCGAGAAAGGAGGGCTGCATATTCTGTGTTCTGTGTGGTCGACATTGTGTGTTCCAGTTCATTGTGTGTTTTGATTGTTTGATCGGCGTGTTCGTTGGATTGAATATGACCTGGAAATAATACATTAACAATTCGACCATTCATTGATAGATTGTCTACAATTTATTGACAGAGTGAGGATGTAATGGACAAATTGGCTTGTATGCGAGCGTTTGCCGGTGTGGTTGAGGCGGGCGGTTTTTCAGCTGCTGGTCGTGAGATGAAGCTTTCAAAAGCGCTTGTCAGCAAATATGTGGCACATTTAGAGGATATTTTAGGGGTGCGGCTACTGCAGCGTACAACGCGCAAAGTAAGCGCAACGTCCGTGGGGCAATCTTATTACCAGCGGTGCCGGTCACTGCTTGATGAACTGGACGAACTTGACCTTCAAGTACAGGAAAACCAGAATACGCCAAAGGGCGTTCTGCGCATAACCGCGCCGCTTTCCTTCGCTGAACTTCACTTGATGGATATAGTTTCTGAGTTTTCAAATGATTATCCTGACCTCGAGATTGAAGTGAACCTGTCAGACCGGTTTGTGGATATCGTTGAGGACGGCATTGATATTGCGCTGCGCATCGGAGAATTGGCAGACACGGCCCTAATTGCAAGGCGGCTTATGGCGGTGCGTGTGCCGTTATGCGCAGCCCCTGCTTATCTGGCAGAATACGGGACCCCGCAGCATCCCTCCGAGCTTGTTCGCCACAAATGTATTCTTGAGCACAGATACGATGACGCCTACCGTTGGCCTTTCGTAGAGAATGGCCAAAACCTTTCCGTGAAGTTGTCGAGTAAGCTCCGGGTTACGGGTGCAAGGGCAGTCAGAGAGTTGGCGCTTGCTGGGAACGGCATTGTGCGTTGTCCGTCCTTTGTAATTGATGAGGATGTTAAAGCAGGCCGCTTACAAGTGATCCTTGAGGAATTCGATGCGTACCGCCCGGCTCTATATGCTGTGTATGCGCACCGCAGGCATCTATCCACCAAGGTTCGCTTGTTTATTGACCGACTCGCGGAGAAGTTCAGCGGCTAGCCGCAATGAGTGCATTCTAATTCTAAGTCTTCTCCATATAGCATGATCGCTCCATAGAATAGCATGATCGCTCCATAGAGCTTTTTTTGGGTGAGCGCGCTGTTTTCTAGAGACAACCTTTTGTTCACATTGAATCTGACGTAAAATGTGTTAAGTTGGTTGCAGGTGTTGGCGTGGCCTTCAGCGAAGTGAAGCTGATGCGTAGCGTTTCTCTACTCAGGCAAATTCAGGCAAGAATTTTTGTTTAGGGAATAAATTGGGATAAGAGGGTTTAATATGAAGAATGTTACTGGCCGCATAGCGGCAATTGCTATTGGCGCAACTGTTATAAGTGGCGCAGCGATGGCAGGTGATTTTAATGCTTCGAAGGCGTTTGGTTCGCAGTGCTTTGCATTTATTGAGGGCCATTCTGCTGGCTTAATGTCGACAAATATGTCTGACGGAATGTCTGCAGAGAAGCAGGTTATGGCTGTTGGAGAAGAATTCCGACTGGTTATGAAAGCAGCGAAACAAGCTGGAGCTTGCTATAGCAAGCTCGCAGCTTCGGATGGCAGCGCAAAAAATAGCGCAGATCTAACGGCGAGCGCGTCAATGGCTGCAGCAATTTTTGATAAATCTCAGATGCAGTTCGGTGTTTGGATTGACGATATGTCGGCTACGCTGTTGGCAGACATTGCCCCGGCTGCTGGTGGTGACACTGCTGCAGGTGAAGGCGGAGCGCTTGAAGTGGAAGCGGGCATGGAAGTGTTGATCAACAGCTATATGCTGTTGGAAGATGCTGAGGCGATTAGCTCTCAAATTACAAGTCGCAAAAAAGGCTAAAGCCTTTTCTGACGACGTTTTTTTTGACTGGTTATGTCAAATTTTAGACTAATTATATCAAGCCCACTTCTAACGAGGTGGGCTTTTTATTGTTGTTTTGATGTTTGCTTAAAACCCGAGTTCTGAAAGGCCAGGAAAGTCGTCCGGGCGGCGGCCTGCGGGCCAGGTGAACTTCCGCTCACTTTCATCAATTGGATGTTCATTGATGCTGGCGATGCGGCGTTGCATCAGGCCGTCTGTATTGAACTCCCAATTTTCGTTACCGTAAGCTCGGAACCACTGGCCGCTATCATTGCGGTATTCATATGCAAACCGGACAGCAATGCGGTTTTCGGTGTATGTCCAAAGTTCTTTAATCAGGTGATAGTCAAGCTCAGCCTGCCATTTTCTGGTAAGAAAGGCTTTAATGCTCTCCCGTCCCTGGATAAACTCAGCCCGGTTGCGCCACTGGCTATTTTCCGTATAGGCGAGCGCTACTTTTTCAGCGTTGCATCCATTCCAGCCGTCTTCGGCAAGGCGAACTTTTTCTACAGCAGTTTCAGCAGTGAAAGGTGGCAGTGGTGGTCGGGACATTAGGCTCGCTCCAATAAAAAAGTCGGGCGTGCGCACGCAGCGCACATTGTTGAACAACAATTATGAATTTGGCCTTGCTTTACAACTCAATTGGCTGCGATCGCTTTGTGACCACAGCCACTTTACCATCAGTACTGGAGGTCCTTACCAGCTGAGGATAACTTTACCGGACTTGCCTGACCGCATCAGGTCGAAGCCTTTTTGGAAATCATCAATGCCAAAGTGGTGGGTGATGACCGGTGATAGATCGAGCCCACTTTCGATCAGGGCAATGGTTTTATACCATGTTTCAAACATACGCCTGCCGTAAATGCCGCGGATTTCCAAGCCTTTGAAAATCACATGGTTCCAATTGATACCAGTGTTTTCTGGTAGAATTCCAAGCAGAGCAATCTTGCCGCCGTGGTTGATGGTATCCAGCATGTCATTAAAAGCTGATGGAACACCTGACATCTCAAGTCCAACATCAAAGCCCTCAGCCATTTTCAGCTCGCTCATCACATCGCGAAGGGACCGCTTGGTAACATTAACAATGCTGGTAGCGCCCATTTTAAGTGCCAGCGATAGCCGGTAATCATTGACGTCGGTTATAACGATATGGCGGGCTCCTGCACGGCGTGCGATTGCCACGGCCATAATGCCGATAGGGCCAGCGCCAGTGATGAGTACATCTTCCCCGACAAGATCAAAGCTGAGTGCCGTGTGTGCAGCGTTGCCAAGCGGATCAAGGATCGAGCCCAAGTCATCAGACACGCCTTCTGGAAGCGGGCATATGTTGCTCGCTGGTACTGAGATATATTCTGCGAACGCACCCGGTCGGTTCACGCCGATCCCTTCGGTGTTGCGGCAAAGATGACGTTGCCCTGCGCGGCAGTTGCGGCAGTGACCACAAGTGATATGGCCTTCAGCAGACACACGGTCACCGATTTTTAGGCCGCGTACTTCGCTACCAAATTCAACGATCTCGCCTGCGAATTCGTGCCCAACATGCATCGGTACAGGGATCGTTTCCTGGGCCCACTTATCCCAATTGTAAATATGGATGTCGGTGCCGCAAATGGCGGTTTTTTTCACTTTGACGAGCACGTCATTGGGGCCAATTTCTGGGATTGGCACATCTTGCAGCCAGATACCTACTTCGGCTTTTGCTTTAACAAGTGCTTTCACGAGCGTATTCCTGCTTTAAATTAGTCAATAAGGCCGAGTTTGCGACCGATGCTGGCAAAAGCACTGATCGCGTGATCAAGTTCGGCCCGCGTATGGGCTGCCGACATTTGTGTGCGAATACGGGCTTCGCCGCGCGGCACCACAGGGAATGAAAAACCAATTACAAAGATGCCTTCTTCCAAGAGGGCGTCGGCCATGTCAGATGCCTTCTTGGCGTCGCCAATCATAACAGGGATGATGGCGTGGCCCGCGCCTGCGAGTGTAAAACCAAGTTTGCTCATTTCCTCACGGAAATACTCACTGTTGTCTTGCAGGCGGCGCAGCGGCGCGCGGTCCTCTGCTAACATGTCGAGCACTTTGCAGCTGGTGGCGGTGATGACCGGCGCAAGGGTGTTAGAGAACAGGTATGGCCGTGACCGTTGGCGCAGCCATTCAACAACCTGGCTTGAGGCTGCAGTGAAACCACCTGAAGCGCCGCCGAGTGCCTTGCCGAGTGTACCTGTAATAATATCTATTTTGTCCTGTACGCCCCAATATTCTGGGGTGCCTGCGCCGGTTTCCCCGGTGACACCAACAGCGTGGCTGTCATCGACCATCACCATCGCATCGTATTTTTCGGCTAGTTCGCAAATGGCAGGTAGGTTAGCCAAGATGCCGTCCATTGAGAAAACGCCGTCTGTCGCGATTAGACGGAAGCGGGATTCAGAAGCGTCCTGCAGGCATTTTTCTAGTGCCTCCATGTCATTATTGGCATAGCGGAAGCGTTTGGCTTTGCAGAGGCGGACACCGTCAATGATGCTTGCATGATTAAGGGCGTCAGAAATGATTGCGTCTTCAGCGCTGAGCAATGTTTCAAACAGGCCTGCATTTGCGTCAAAGCAGCTAGGGTAGAGGATCACGTCTTCCGTTTTAAGGAAGTCGGCCAGTTTCTGCTCAAGCTCCTTATGTACAGTTTGTGTGCCGCAAATGAAACGCACAGATGACATGCCGTATCCGTACTTGTCGAGCGCCGCTTTGGCTGTTTCGACTAAGATTTTATAGTTTGATAATCCGAGATAATTATTGGCGCAGAAATTTATTAGATCCTTGCCTTCAGCCCCTTCAACTTGAACCCTGGAGGATTGCGGTGTGGTGATAACGCGCTCGTTTTTATACAGTCCGGCCTCGCGGGTGGCGGCGAGTTCGCTCTCTAAATGTTTGGTAAAACGGGCGGTCATGGCTGTATCCTTCAGGAAGAGGCTCTGAGTTGCAGGGTGTTGTTTAATATATTGAATAACACATCCAATATAACGGTCAAGCGAAGTTTCTGTATGCTATACTGTGCCGGCTGGGGACAGGACGATCATCAAAGCGCGTGCGCTGGATAAGCCTGTGTTTTCAATATAATGCGGTATGTCAGCTTGGTAACGGGCAGTGTCGCCCACTGAAATAATCTGCGTGCCGCGTTCGTTGCGAACTGAAAGTTCACCTTCCAGCACTGTTAAATGTTCCATGGTGCCCTGGGTGTGACCTTCAGATTCGAGTAAGCCACCCGGCTCCAGTGCAAGATCATACCATTCTACTTCGGCTACCTTGTCGATCGGCCCTAGGATGCGTAGGTCGCATTTGCCGTCCGCGCTACGGATTTCTGGTGTTTGGTGGGCTTTCGTAACGTTGAGGATGATATCCGTTGTGGCTTGCTCGCTGCCACCACTGAGTAGGTCTGCAATATCAATATTGAGCGACTGTGTCAGGCTCCAGAGTGTGGCGACCGTTGGGTTGGTCATGCCGCGTTCGATTTGGGATAACATCGATTTGGACACGCCCGATGCCTTGGCTAATTGATCAAGCGTCAACTTAAGCTCGCTGCGTAGTTTTTTGATTTTGACGCCGATATCAGGGGGGGCATTCCGTGTCACAGTTTTTATCCTCACAAGGTTTTGTTCACTATATTGAACAAAACCTTGTGGACGCAAGATCTTTCACGGTTGGAGGCCTAAATTTGGACTCCGGCTTCGGCTAATACTAGCCCGAGCTCAAAAAGAAGGGTGTCTGCTGCGGGTTTATCAAACGTCATCGGTGGCCTGATTTTAAGTACATTATCTTCGGGGCCGTCAGTGCCAATCAGGACGCCGCGTTCTCGTAAGCGATTTTTTACGTAGCTGGCTATATCGCTGGCAGGCGCTCGTGAGATCGGGTCAGTGACAAGGTCCAGCCCCCAGAAAAGGCCCATGCCACGAATATCACCGATAACAGGATAGCTGTTCTGAAGCTTCTTGAAACCCGCTTCCAGATAAGCGCCAATCTCTTGGGCGTTTTGTTGTAAGCCCGCCGTGTCTATGGCGTCGAGCACTGCGAGGCCCGCCGCGCAGGATACAGTAGACCCACCAAACGTACTGAAAAATTCCGGTCCCGAGGCAAATTCGGCGGCGATCTCGGAGGTTGTGACCACTGCGGCAAGCGGAAAGCCGTTCCCTAAGGGTTTTCCGAGCACAAGAATGTCAGGCACCACCTGCTGATATTCAAAACCCCAATAATAGCGACCCAAACGCCCAAGAGACGTTTGTACGTCATCCGCAATGCAGACGCCGCCAGCCGCGCGAACTGAGCGGTATACAGCCTTAAGGAAGCCTTCTGGCATAACTATTTGGCCACCAACGCTTGGCAGGCATTCAGAAATATAGCCTGCGATTTTCTGGCCCTTGGCCAAGATACCGTCAATGATCGCTTGGGTATCTGCGGCGCAGTCATTCGCGACATTCGCGGAAGCTGCGTACTGGCCGCGGAAAGCATCCGGCTGTGGTGTGACATGAACCCAAACTTCCTGCGCATCGCCGCCTGATTGGCCAAATTTGTAGGGACTGATTGCCATCGCGCCAGTGGTTATGCCGTGATAGCCGTGTTCCATCACCAGCATATTCTTTGCGCCGCTTGCTTTGCGCGCCAACCGCAGAGCAAGCTCGTTCGCTTCGCTCGCGGAACTAGTGAACAGGCAAACTGATAGCTCCGCTGGAAGACGGGAGGTGAGCGCGTGAGCATATGCGGTGAGGCTATCATGGGCGTACCGCGTGTTGGTGGCAACCAGCTTCATTTGCTCGGTTATTGCAGCAATAACTGAAGGGTTACAGTGACCGACGTGGGGGACATTATTGTAGGCGTCAATATAGGTGCGGCCTTCAGTGTCCGAGATATAATGCTTCCATGCTCGAGCAATATGCAGCGGCTTTTGGTACGATAGCTTTTGATTTGCAGGTGTTGTTTGTCCGCGTTTTTCCAGCAGTGCTGCGGTGTTCGGTGGAACCCATTCAGTCGCACTGTTTTCAATGCCCATGAAAGCTGCAGGATTGGGGTAAAGGGACCGCGCCACCTCAAACAACCCCGCTTCGCAAGCACCCGGCGGCGTGCTGCATCTGCCCGGTGTTTCTGTCATCAGTTGCAAGTGAACGTGTGGCCACCAGCCCCCGTTCTCGCTATAAACGCCAACCTCGCCGATCAAATCACCGGCCCTCACTTTGTTGTCTTTTTTTAGGTGACTAAGGCTTTCCGGCGCAAGATGGCCGTAGAGGCTGTAGAACTGTTCGCCGGTCGGAATGGAGTGCTGTAAAATGATGTACCCCCCATAATCCAGTGGATCTGCGGCATAGCCAGCCTGCCACACTGTACCGCCCACTGGCGCATAAACAGCCGTTCCAGCTGCTAGGCTTACATCAACCCCTAGATGGTGCGTTCTGATCGGTGCCAAAGGTTTGTCGCTGTTTCTGCCAAACGCCGCACCGGTATAAATCGGCCTTGCCTCACCGTAGCCGCCAATGGCAATGGACACATTGGCCTTAGTCATCGCGTCGGCAATGCTGGCGTTCAGGACTATGGTGTCTTGGGCTTCGGGCGTATTTACGGCGGTAGCTGAGGAATAGGACAGATCGAGTGTGTAAGCTTTGCCTAGGTCCGCGCCCTTGAACATAGGAGTAAAATTGCCGTGGTTATCTGTAAGCCAGTCTGAGATAGCGTTCGACGTAGGAGAGGCGGAGAGACCGCATGCCTTCCGGAAATAGCCTGTGACGAGCGTTTCATTAATGCCGTGAAAACGTTCGAGAAGCCGCCAGCCTGGGGCGTTATGGAGCATAAGGTAGGGATCATCGGGTTCAGTCAATACACGCTCAGCACTATTGCTAACCGTGACTGCAAGTCGCATGCGCAGCAGCGGGAAGAATAGCGCGATCTCTACCTCAGTCAGCGGTTCTTCGGCATGATAGGCGCTTAGGAGCGCGGCTGCATTCGCTAAAGGATCATCACTATCCATGGCAGTGTAAGCGGCAGCGATAGCCACCTCGCCGATGCGGGCGGAATAGACCATATCGCCAAAATCAATGATTCCCGAAATCTGGTTGCTGCCAAGGTCGTCTTTCACGAACAAATTCATATCATTAGCATCGTGGTGGGTCGGTATTTTGGGGCAGGTATCCAGTTGGGGACGTAGCGTGTCATACTGTGCACACACAGCCTCGACAATAGCACGTTGCTCGGTGTTTTGGTGAAGGTGTAGCTTCTCATCCACCCAGCCTGCCTGAAGGATATCCCAGTGAAACGGGCGCTCTAGGCTTGGGTGCTTAAAGTCCGACAACGCTCTGTCGAGTTTGGCGAGAATGCCGCCGAGGCTAGCCGTAAGAGCCGGTTTCCATGGGCGCGCTTTGGCCATCAAGGTACCGCTCAGATGGCTGATCATCCACGCCGTGCGCTTGGGGCCTTCCGCTGAATAGTATGTCAGGAGTTCGCCGGACAATGCAGGGATAACCAGAGGTGTCTCAAACGAGACTTTTTTGGTCTGAATATGTGCCAGCGCCGCTGCTTGCATTTCGATCAGGGGACGGTCAAAACTGTGATGCATCAGTTTGAAGATATGCTTGCCGAAGTCGCCTTCAAATAGGTAGTTTTCATCGAGGTCGCCGCCGAGCCGAGTTAGCTCTCCGGCAAGCCCGTAGGTTTCAAATATAAACTGTTTTAAGCTCACGCGCCGGTACCTCTAATTTAACTATTCAGCGGATGCAGTTTGATCATACCCGCAAGGCGCTGTCGACCCTCAAAGTCATAGGGAAAAATCAAGCAACGGATCACACACAGGAACCTGTTATTTTTTTGATTTGCGATTCCTTTTTTCGTGTTTCGCAGCGATTAATTATTGTTAAACAGAAAATATAGTTAAACTTTAGTGCGGAAAATGCATATGAAAACGTCACTTCATCGCAAAAGCCGCCGATTTGTTGTCCGGACATGCCGATTTTCTTGACAGGCCTGTAAGGAAATCGCCTGATCAGAGACTGTAAAGAGAACGGGTATATGAATGGGTTCAGGTATCCGGTGAGATATGGCCAACGGTCGCAGCGAGGCGACACCTAACAATGATAACAAAAATGAGGGGAAGCAGACCATGCTATCTATCAAGAATTTAACGCACACTTATCCGAACGGCGTGCAGGCACTACGCAACGTGAATATTGATATTCCGAAAGGCATGTTTGGGCTACTAGGGCCGAACGGCGCCGGAAAGTCTTCGCTGATGCGCACGATCGCCACATTGCAGCAGCCAACTTCTGGCAGCATCAGCTTTGGTGATACCAATGTGTTGACAGAGCCTGACGCGATCCGCCGCACACTTGGTTACTTGCCGCAGGATTTTGGTGTTTACCCGCGTGGTTCTGCATACGATTTGCTTGATCACCTTGCTGTGCTGAAAGGCATCACCAACGGCAAGGAGCGCAAGCAGGTTGTTGAAGGCCTTCTCGTGCAAACTAATCTTTTCGAAGTGCGTAAAAAGAAACTGGCTACTTTCTCTGGCGGCATGCGTCAACGGTTCGGCATTGCGCAGGCGCTTATTGGCCAGCCGCAGCTGATCATCGTTGATGAGCCAACCGCAGGCCTTGACCCTGAGGAGCGCAACCGCTTCCATAATCTGCTTTCCGAAATTGGCGAAGACGTTGTTGTGATCCTATCGACCCACATTGTGGACGATGTCTCTGACCTCTGCCCGAATATGGCCGTGATGGCCGCGGGCCAGATCGTATCGCAAGGCACGCCTGCCGATTTGACAGCTGAGCTTGACGGCAAGATCTGGAAGAAGGTCATTGATAAAACTGATCTTGAGGCAACCCAGGCAGAGCATAATGTGATCTCGAACCATCTTTCCGTTGGTAAGATGGTGATCCGTGTGAACAGCAGCTCGAACCCTGGTAATGGTTTTGAGCAGGCACAGGCGCATTTGGAAGATGTTTACTTCTCGTCTATTGCAGCCAGCCGCGGTGCTTCAGCAGAAGCCACTGACGACGCCACTGCAGCTGCAGCGTAAGGGGGGATAGAAAATGTCTATGTTCCGAATAGCAGCGAATGAATTTCGCTATATGTTCAAATCGCCACAAACGTTGGTCGGTTTTCTAATATTTTTTGCTCTTCCTTTCTTTGCGATGATCAGCACTAATGTCCGCATTGGTGGGGGCGGTAATGTTCTAGTCAACTCCCCGCACGCAATAACGCAGACTCTGCTTATTATGAGTGTCTTTGCGATCTTTGTGATACCAGCCTTTATCGCTAATTCTGTGTTGAAGGATGTCGACCATAAATTTGATGGCATTCTTTTCGCCACGCCAATTTCTAAATCCAGCTATCTGTTTGGTCGCTTCTTCGGGTCTTTTGCCGCCTTGATGCTTGCCCTTTCAGGAATACCTCTGGGTATGCTGGTGGGCACCTTCTGGCCAAGCGTGGACCCAGAGACTTTAGCGCCTACAAACATTGGTCATTACCTAACGGTCTACTTTGGGTTCGTTCTGCCGTCGATGTTAACATTCGCTGCAATGATTTTTGCGGCTGCCGTTATCAGCCGCAGCATCATGTATACCTACTTGGTGGCGATGGGGCTTCTCATCCTTTACCTTGTCGGTAATACACTTCTAAATGCACCTGAATACCGTGAGATTACAGCCCTTCTTGATCCGTTTATGCTGAGCACGTTTGGTGAAGCAACACGGTACTTCACCGCTGTTGAGCGGAATGCTGAATTGATCAGCTATGAAGGCGTAGTGCTGTATAACCGGTTGATCTGGTTTGGTATTTCTGCGGCATTCGTTGTGCTTGCATACTCTCTGTTTTCCTTCCGGACGCCAGCGAAGATGGCGAAAGAAAAGAAAGATCATCTGGCTTCTGTTACAGCGAAACTAAAAGAAGACATTGTCGTTGGTTTTAAAGCCACACCAGTGTGGAGCCGGGGTACTGAGCTTCAGCAATTTATCTTGCGGACAAAGTTTGAAGTTATGTCCGTGCTGAAAAGCTTGCCGTTCTTGGTGATTATGGGCTTTAGTCTGTTTCTTTTGATTACTGCGCTTATAAGCAGGAATGTTGGTTACGGGCTGGATGCTTACCCGGTTACGCGTTTGATGATCAACGCTATTCAGGGCGGTCTTGGACTTGCACTTATTGTTGTATTGATTTTCTACAGTGCCGATATTATTTGGCGCGAGCGGAAAGATAAGTTCAACGAGATCATGGATGCGGTACCGGCACCAAACTGGGTGTTTGTTGGCAGTAAGCTGATAGCGCTGGCGTTTGTTCTGTTCTCGATACTGGTCCTGGGGATCATTATGTCGATGATTGTTCAGGTGTTGAGCGGATACGGTAGCCTGGAGATCAGTCTCTATCTACACCGCGGGCTTATCCACTTTATTACGCCGTTCATTCTAATTGCAGTTCTTGCTTGCTTCCTGCAGGTGGTATCGAAAAATCGCTTCCTTGGCATGATGCTGATGGTGGTTTTCCTTATCTCCAACATCATTCTTGCCAATCTTGGTTTTGAGCATCCGCTTTACCAATTTGCGGGCGGCATCGCGACGCCGCTATCTGACATGAATGGCTCTGGCCGTTTCATTGAGGGCGATTATTGGCTTCAAATGTATTGGACATCGTTTGCTGTTCTGATGCTGATGTTTACCTACCTGCTTTGGAACCGAGGGACGCTACAGCCGCTGAAATTCCGTTTGCGTAATATGCGGGCGTTTAAAAAGCCTGCACTTGCGCTACCTGCATTTGCAGCATTTGCGGCTTTCATTGGTACTGGCTCATTCATCTACTACAATACAAATATCTTGAATGACTATGTCACCGCCGATGATATCGAACTGCAACAAGTGGCCTACGAGGCGGAGTACCGTCAGTATGAAAACCTGCCGATGCCACGCACAATCGATATTAAAATTGATGTCGATATTTTCCCGTATCAAAGGCGCGTTGAAACTCGTTCGACACAGATCATTCAAAATAAAACGGATGAGATGATTTCAACGGTGCATCTTGTGTTCCCTCCTGGGGTTACGAGTGTTCCACTGGTGGAAATCGAAGGTGCGACGCAGGTGTCAGTAGACGAAGCTTTCCGGTATTACATCTTCGATCTCGATACACCGATGGTACCGGGCGAAAAGCGGACGCTTAAGTTCGAGACATTGATTGACCAGAAGGGCTTCAGTCATGCGCGTAATAGTGTGACGCTTGTTCGCAATGGTACATTCATCAATAACTTTGATATCACCCCCTATATTGGTTTTAATCCTGCTGGCATGCTGGGGGACAGGAATACGCGCCGTGAATACGACCTTGAGCCACTGCCTCGTACTGCAAAGCTTGAAGATGTTAGCCAGCACGGCAATAACTATATCCGTCAGGATAGTGACTTTGTAACCTTTGAGACCACGGTTTCAACGGTTGCGAGCCAAACGGTTATTTCACCGGGCTATCTTGAAAAAGAGTGGGTTGAAGGCGACCGTAGATACTACACCTACAAGATGGACGCGCCGATCATGAACTTCTACAGCTATCTTTCTGCTGAATATGAAGTTGTGGCGGAAAAGTGGAACGGTATAGACATTGAGGTTTATCACCATAAACCGCATGCCTATAACGTCAGCCGTATGGTGCAGTCGGTTAAAGACAGTATTACGTACTTCAATACAGCCTTTAGCCCTTATCAGCATCGTCAGGTACGCATTCTTGAGTTCCCTTCTTACCGGAACTTTGCGCAGGCATTCCCAAATACCATCCCTTATTCTGAAGGTATCGGGTTTGTAGCGGAGATCGCGGGTGAGGGTGATATTGACCTACCTTACTATGTGACAGCACACGAAATGGCGCACCAGTGGTGGGCTCACCAGGTGATGTCAGCCAACACGCAAGGCGGCACTATGCTGGTGGAAACACTGGCACAGTACGGTGCGTTGCTGGTGATGGAGCAGAAGTACGGTAAGGATCAGATCAGGAAGTTCCTAAAATTCGAACTCGACCGTTATCTTGGTGGCCGCGCTGGCGACCCAGAAGGGGAACTACCGCTTTATAGGGTAGAGAACCAGCAGTATATCCATTACCGCAAGGGTTCAGTGATCATGTATGCGCTCAAAGATTATGTGGGTGAGGATGTGGTTAACCGGTCGTTGCAGCGCTTGATTGCTCTGCGCGGGTTCAAGTCTCAACCATATGCAATTTCCACTGATTTTCTGACGATCCTCAAAGAAGAAGCTGGGCCAGAGCATCTCCGTTTGATCGAAGATTTCTTCGAGAAAATCACTTTGTACGATGTGAAGGTAACGGAAAGCACAGTAGAAGAAATGGAAGACGGCCGTTTCAAAGTGTTGCTGGATGTGGAAGTAGCTAAATTCTACGCGGACTCTGAAGGGGCTGAAACAGAAGCAGATTTCGATATCCCTGTTGATATTGGCCTGTTCCTGAAAAGCCCTGCAGCTGCGGGCTACGGTGCTGATGATGTAATCATGCTTGAGAAACGCCGGATCACTGAGGCGAAATCAACCATCGAGATCATCGTTGATCAGAAGCCAACATTTGCTGGTATCGACCCTTACAACAAGCTGATTGACCGTAATTCAAACGACAATCTGCGCGCTGTAGTGGCGGCTGGTGAAGGCGATGAAACTGCGCCTGAAAAGGATGCGGTTACGGCTGACGAAGAGTAGGGCTTCTTAATATAAGTTTGAAAAGGGGTGCCGGTTGGTGCCCCTTTTTTTGTGACGTAGGTCCGGTATGTTTCCTCTCAACAATTTGTAAACAAACACTAATTTCGGACAGTGTCTTATCGTCAAATATGCACCGGGCTGGTGCGCTTGACATGTGCTAACCTCTCCCCACTTCCTATTGAACAGGTTAATTCAACGGCCCTTCCTGAATGTTAAGGGCAGCGTTTTAGAGGGGGGGATATATGACAGATACCAACAAAGCCGCCAGCAACCCTGCGCCGGGTTTTGTCGCAAAACCCGATTATTCAATCACAACGGCCGATTTCAGCGGTCGGGTACAGGTTTATGCGGGCGGCCAGATGTTGGCTGATACCCATCATGCCATACTCCTGACAGAAGCTGACATGCCGCCGGTTTATTACTTTCCTATAGGCGATGTGAATTTTGGCCACCTGCAGGCGGTGGATAACACCACCTATTGTCCCTTTAAGGGGCACGCGAATTACTGGCGAATTTCTGGACAGAAAGCAGAAGCAGGGCCCGCGGTTTGGGGGTACGGAAAACCCTATGATGAGGTTGCGTATTTGGGTGGACACGTTGCATTTTATGCTAACCATGTGGAAATAATCGCAAAAATAGAGTATGTTTAGAAAAGCTTATTCGGAGGGGGACTGTTGATGACGAGTATTTCTCTACACCGGCAGAATAAATCAAAGCGAGGTGGCCAAGCCCTATTGGCCCAATACAGGGAAGTTAGACGCGCTAGTGAGGCGCTTTCTGAAAACCTGAGTGACGCAGACACCACGGTTCAGTCGATGGAAGATGCGAGCCCCGTGAAGTGGCATTTGGCGCATGTCTCTTGGTTTTTTGAAGGTGTAATCCTGCAGCCGTTCCTCAAAGATTACCATGTGTTCGATGAAGCCTATAATTTTCTGTTTAATTCCTATTATGAGGTTGCTGGCGAGCGCCAACCCCGCCCACGGCGCGGTATGCTTACACGGCCCAGCTTAGGCGAGGTTTTGGCCTACCGGCAGCATATCGATACCCACATGGGCAAGCTGCTTGCGGGGCCTGTAACTGGCGAATTACAGCAGCTTGTGGAACTTGGTCTTAACCACGAACAGCAACATCAGGAACTGCTGCTGACAGACATATTACATCTGTTTGCGCAAAACCCGCTGAAGCCATGCTATCGGGATCCGGAGCCACTGGCTTACGATACCGGCAAGACGCTGGCGTCGGGTTTGAAAGCCTTTGGTGGCGGTTTGCTGGATTTCGGGGCTGAGCAATCTGGCGCTTTTCATTTTGACTGCGAAGGTCCGCGCCACAAGCAATTGGTGCATCCCTTTAATCTAGCCCGCAGCCCGGTAACCAACCGGGAATGGATTGGCTTTATCGAGGACAGCGCATACGAGAACCCGCTGTTGTGGTTATCGGACGGTTGGGCGGCAGCGCTAGCAAATACATGGTCCGCACCGCTCTATTGGGAAAAGCGCGAGGACGGCTGGTGGTCTATGACGCTGCGCGGCATGCAGCCTGTTGATCTCGATGCGCCGGTTTGTCATGTTTCCTACTTTGAGGCGGAGGCTTACGCCACATGGGCTGGGAAACGCCTTCCTACCGAGTTTGAACTCGAGTTGGCTGCGGCTGACCAGGTGATTGAAGGCAATTTTAGTTCCAGTAGCCGATTGCGACCAGCGCCCGTGGTCGCGCGTGAAGACGGCGCCGTTGCTGGCTTGTACGGCGACGTATGGGAATGGACATCAAGCAGCTTTTCACCCTACCGGGGCTTCAAGCCCTTCGAAGGTATGGTCGGGGAATATAACGGTAAATTTATGAGCGGCCAACAAGTGTTGCGCGGCGGGTCTTGTGCGACGCCTTGCGGCCATATGCGCTCCACATACCGAAATTTTTGGCACCCTCAAAAGCGGTGGCAGTTTACCGGGCTTCGGCTCGCGGAGGATAGTTAGTGCTTGATAAAGTGGAATTTGTTGCGGGTTCGGATGATGAGAAATCTAGGCATGACCGCGTTGCATTTAGGGCATCTGTGATCGCAGGATTATCAGCGGACCAGAAAACACTCGAGTGCAAGTATCTGTACGATGATTTGGGGTCTGACCTTTTTGACCAGATCTGTGATTTGCCAGAATATTACCCAACCCGGACCGAACTTGGGATATTGGAAACAGCAACGCCTGAAATCGCTCGGATGGTTGGTAGCCGCGCAGAATTGGTGGAGCTAGGCAGCGGGGCAAGCAGGAAAACGCGGCTCCTGTTATCAGCTTTTGATACGCCGTCTCTATATGTGCCGGTGGATATTTCCGCTGACTATATGATGGACGTTGCTGAGCAATTGCGCGGGGAGTATCCCACGCTGAATGTCGAGCCCGTTGTCGCTGATTTTATTGCGCCGTTTGAGCTGCCGAAAAAGTCAGGCAAGGGTAACCGGCTGTTGTTTTTCCCTGGGTCTACGATTGGTAATCTGCACCGCGCGGAAGCCGCGGAGTTCCTGCGTTCACTCGCGACCTCCAGTGATGCCGATTATTTTGTCATTGGTGTCGACCTTAAAAAAGATACAGCCATTCTCGAGGCCGCCTATGATGATGCGGCGGGTGTCACCGCAGCGTTCAACCTTAATCTTCTCCGACGTATAAACCGCGAACTAGGCGCAAATTTTGACCTTGATCGGTTTAAACACAAAGCCGTTTACAATGAAGTTGAAGGCAGAGTGGAAATGCACTTGGTAAGCCGTACCGCGCAGAACGTTTCTGTCGGAGACTGTGAGTTTGAATTCGGCAAAGGCGAAACCATCCACTCAGAGAATAGCTATAAATATGGACTAAATGAGTTTGCTGACATGGCAAAGGCAGCGGGATGGCGAAGTGAGCAGGTTTGGACTGATCCTGATACCCTGTTCGCCGTATTTCTACTGGCAGCACCGCGCCCTTGAGGGCGCGGCGTCTAGCCAAACTTAGTGGTTAGCGTTCTTTCTTCGTTGCGTCCTAGGCTTGACGCAACGTGTCGGCTGGGCTCATTTGAGCCACAACGAAAGCGCGGCTTGAGGTGGTCACCGTCGCCATGATGAAGGCAATGACAGCGGCCAGAACAAAGGCAATCACTGATATCTCTGATTGGTAGGCGAAGTTAGAGAGCCAATCGCTCATGATCCACCAAGCGGCAGGCCAAGCAATAACATTGGCAATGATAACCAGTTTCGAGAAATCCCACGTTAGCATCGATACAATATGGCGTACGGTTGCGCCCATTACTTTGCGAATGCCGATCTCTTTGGTTCTACGCTCGATGATATAAGAGGTTAATCCCCAAAGCCCCAGGCATGCGATTAACACCGCTAGGCCTGCAAAGCCGATGAATAAGCCGAAGGTACGGTTCTCACCCGCGTAAAAGGCACTGTAGGTTTCGCTAAGCACAGCTTTTTCAATCGGATAATCGGCAATGTTTTGCGCCCAGACTTGGTCAACGGCTTTAAGGGCTGCAGCTAGCTGGCCTTCTTTAGCTTTAATGATCATGGTGCGCGGGTTGGTTCTGTAAAAGTAAGAGATTGGTGCAATTTCGGAACGGATAGAGCGGAAGTGCGCGTCTTTGACTACACCCACCAAGGTAAAGTCCATACGGTAGTCGTTGCCGTTTCGGTTAAATGTCACCCACATTTGCTGACCAACAGCACTGGCGGGGTCATCAAACCCTGCTTTTTTAAGCGCGGCTTCATTAAGGATAATGCCAGCTTTAACCTCTGGGTTTTCCGGGGACGGGAAGACTGCGCGGTCGGCAGGGAAGTCTTCACTGTAGGTGCGCCCAGCAACGATTTGCATGCCGAGCGTTTCGAAATATCCTACGTCGGCCTGTACCATGCGGGTCGCGATCTCAACGTCCTGCCCACCTTGACGCATAGTGTATGAGAAACCGTCTGAAAGATCGCCCGTTGGAATAACGGAGCCTGACGAGACTGAGGCAATATTAGGGTCCGCCTCGAGCTGTGTTTTCATTGCGGCATAGGTGCGGCGCTGGCTGCCTGGGACTGCCACGGTGATAACATTGTTACCGTCAAAGCCGAGGGCCTTTGATAGGGCGAAGTCCAGCTGCCCATTGACGATGCTGCTAGCGCTGATCAGGCCAATCGCGATGGCAAACTGAATAACAATGAGCGACGAACGAACAGACGACGATTTGTTGCCTGTTGTTACTTCACCGCGCAGCGCCGTTGATGGCAGGTGTTTGGACACTAGCAAGGCAGGGTAGAGGCCCGCAAATGCGGCAGATGCGAATGTTGCACCAAAGGCTAGCGCGAGCATGTCAGCTGAGAATAAAGTAGCTGAAGAAAGGGGCGCAGCAACGGTTTCTGCAAAAAGTGGCAACGCCAGTTCCACCAGCATCAGTCCGGTGAGAAGGGAGATGACTGCCAGAATGCCAGCTTCGAGCAGAAACTGGTAAATGACATGCTGGCGCGTGGCACCCAGCGTTTTGCGGATACCAACTTCTTTTACCCGGTTGGTGATCTGCAAGATCTGCATGTTCATGAAATTGAAAGCCGCAATAGCAAAGGTCAGCATGGCAACGGACGCGAAGATATAAATGTCCGTCTTCTGGCGGAACGGTTTTACGTCACCTGTGATTGGGTTGCGGCTCGACGTTTCGTTCTGCAGATCGCTGGTAAAATGAATATCAGTGAGCGGCTGCAACGGTGTGCTGATAGACTGCGCCGTGCCTTCTTGCAGGGTTTCGAGCGCACCAATGATGTGGCTTTCAGCCGTGGCCTGCGTAACGCCTTCTTTCAGCTTGATATAATGGTAAAATTGGTCAGAGCGCATGCGCTGCCATATGTTTGGGCGGCCCCACAATTCAGGTGTCTTGTCGATGTGAATGAAAATGTTGCCGTTCAGGTGCGTGTTCAGCGCAGCGTTTTCGATAACCGCAGCAACTTTGAATTCATACTGGCTTTCCACGGTAAACGTACGGCCGATAACATCGGTGCTGCCGTATATTTTCTCAGCAGCAGCCTTGGTAATAACGCTACTTTGCACATCGTTGAAGGCAGTGCTCAGGTTTCCTGCAATGACTTTAGAGGGGAACATTTCGAAAAAGTTAGGATCAACAAAGCTGAGTTCCTCAGCAAACTTCTGATCGCCAATGCTCACCAACATATCGTTTGGCGCGATGCGCGTGAAAGCTTCAATGTCGTCCGGTAGGTTTTCAGCAAGTATCGGTGATACTGGATTGAAAAAAGTAGCAAACCGCGCGCCTGTGCCGAGGTTTTCCCAATTCATACGGTAAATCCGCTCACTGTCCGGGTACGCGGTATCGAAACTGGTTTCAAAACGAATGAACAAAGCAATCATCAAGCTCACTGCAATGCCAAGCGCAAGGCCGGTAATGCTGATTGCCGAATAGAGTTTGTTTTTTGCGATGTTGCGAAGGGCTGCTTTAAAATAAATACCGCTCATGGCCATTTCCTGCTGCTGACTTTTTTGGTTTCGTTACAAAGTAGCAAGCAGTGTGCCAAGCAGAGCGCGGTTTATTAGCTGTGCAACTTCAATAGATTAATAGTCGCAGGATATGGGCTGGTCGGTGGGGTTGTTCGAAATTGAACACTTGTGTTCGCTTCCGGACAAAGAAAAAGCGCCGCGAAAAACGCAGCGCTTTAACTGTAAATGGTCTGATTATTTATGTGTTTGCGAAGCGGTCCAAATGGTAATCCACATCGCCGAAAAGCATCTCGTTCACAAGCATCCGCTTCACATATGCGCCCAGCGCATACTCTTCTGTCATCCCAATGCCGCCGTGCATCTGGATCGACTCTTGCCCGAATTTACGGGATGCATTGCCAACTTTAACCTTGGCCGCCGAGACCGCGAGCTTGCGCGCGCGAACATCGTCGCTGCGGGCTTCAACGGCGGCTTCCATAGCAACTGACTTCATCTGCTCGTATTCAACCAACAGATCTACCATACGGTGGCTCAGAACCTGGAAGCTGCCGATAGGGCGGCCAAACTGGGTGCGTGTTCTTAAGTATTCACCGGTAAGGGCCTTCACTTCTTCCACAGCACCGATGCTATCTGCACAAAGGGCAGCAGCGCCCCGGTCAACGGCAGCTTCAATAATATCAGCTGCGGCGCCCGCAGTGCCAAGTAACGTAGCCTTAGCGCCTTCAAGGATAATGTCTGCCGCACCGCGGCCATCAAGCAGCGGGTATTTGCGCAGCGTAACGCCTTCCGCATCTGCTGGTAACAGGAACAGGCTCGCGCCGTCCAAGTCAGCAGATACAATCAACTGGCCAGCCGTATCGGCGCCGAGCACAACAGCTTTATGGCCGTTAAGCACGTATGCGTCGCCGTCTTTGGTGGCTGTTGTATTGATCGCAAGCGGGTTATGGCGCTGCTGCGGCTCATAAAGACCGACGGCGTAGCGTGTTTCGCCTGTTGCAATGCCTTCCACCAAGCTTGCTTCACCGCAAGTTTCCAAAACGTACGCAGCGAGCACGACATTGCTCACATAAGGTTCCGTGACAAGGCGGCGACCAAGCTCTGTGCAAACAACCATCACATCAACGTGGTTGCCGTCAAAGCCGCCAACGGCCTCCGGCAAAGGCATGGCCATAACGCCGAGTTCCGCCAACATGTTCCATACTTCAGGTGCATGGGTGATGCCGTCGTTATACTGGGCGCGGAAAGTCTCAAAGTCGTAGCTTTTTGCTAGCGAGCGCTCAAGCGACTGCACCAGCATTTTCTGTTCTTCAGAAAAATCAAAGTCCATTTTAGTTCCTCTTGTACCGTTATCGTGCTGTGCGGGATTTAAAGCCCGAGCACCATTTTCGATATAATCGTACGCTGGATCTCGTTTGATCCGCCGAAGATGCTGATTTTGCGGGTGTTCAGGTAAACGGGGGCTGAGCGGGACGTATCCATTGTACCCACAAGCTCATCGTTCCAGCCTTCTTGTCCTGCGTTCGGTTGGAATGGCAGGGCGTAGAGGCCCGATGCTTCCATCTTCAGCTCGTAAATACGCTGCGCCACTTCACTGCCGCGAATTTTCAGCATGGAGGAGACAGGCCCGGGGTCAGTCCCTCGCTCTGTTTCAACCAACATGCGTTTGTTGGTGATATCCAACGCGCGCAGTTCAATTTCAATTTCAGCCAGTTTCATTTTGAAGGCTGGGTCTTCCAGAAGCGGCTTGCCGTTCTTAATCTCGGCGGTTGCGATACGGCGCAGTGCGTTGATCTCGTTCTTGGAAACTCCAACACCAGCAATGCCGATACGTTCGTTCTGCAGCAGGAATTTAGCGTAATCCCAACCTTTGTTTTCTTCGCCGACCAAATCCCCTGCAGGCACTTTAACGTCGGTGAACCAAACTTCGTTCACTTCGTGCGCACCGTCGAGCGTGATGATTGGGCGCACTTCAACGCCGGGTGCGTCCATGCGGATCAGAATAAAACTGATGCCCATCTGTTTCTTAGGCGCATTAGGGTCTGTTCGAACTAGGCAGAAAATCCAGTCAGCATGCTGGCCAAGGGTTGTCCAGGTTTTCTGGCCGTTGACGATATAGTGGTCGCCGTCCCGTATTGCCGTCATTTTCAAGCTTGCGAGATCAGAACCAGCGCCAGGCTCGGAGAAGCCCTGCGCCCACCAGTCGGAACCATCTTGAATGCCCGGTAGGAACCGTTCTTTAAGGTCGTCATTGCCGAAGGCGATCAGAACAGGGCCGAGCATGGATACGCTGAAAGGCAGCACGCGCGGTGCGCCGTGAGCGTGGCATTCTTCATCAAAGATAGCATATTCAACGGCGCTCCAGCCGGTGCCGCCATGTTTGAGTGGCCAAAGCGGTGTTGACCACCCCTTGTCGCCAAGAATTTTGTGCCAGCGTTTATATTGTTCTTTGCTCAGGTGGCTTTTCGCTTTTGTTACTTCGCGAACGTCGTCCGGTAATTTGTCGGCCAAAAAGGCGCGCACTGAATCCCGGAATTCCAACTGTTTAGCACTGAGGCTAAAATCCATGATTATCTCCAAACTCAAATAGATCGATTAGTCTCTTATGTAGAGGCGCGCCCCCACTTGTCCAGAATATTTAATGATTTGCATTATGATTCTGGAAATTGTGATCATTTTAGCAACAATTAGCGGAGAAATGCTTAACGAGAGCGGTGCTGCTACAGGCGGAATGCGATAAGTTACTCTCGGTAATTTATATTGAATTTCTTCTTGGGGTTAGTATGGTATGAACACATACGCGACCAGAGCATTTTATCTCATAGGGGAACCGGGCCAATGGCGATCAGTTTTAACATGAACGGTAAAGCCGTTTCAGTGGACGATGACGGCGAAATGCCGTTGCTGTGGGCGATCCGCGATAATCTCAAAATGACAGGCACCAAGTTTGGCTGTGGCATCGGGTATTGCGGTGCATGCTCGGTAATGGTCAACGGCGAGCTGACACGAAGCTGTATTACCCCGGTTGAGGATGTTGCTGGCGCGGAGATCACAACAATTGAAGGCTTGGCCGCTGAGGGCGAAGCGACAAAGGTGCAAGAAGCGTGGATCAAGGAACAAGTGCCTCAGTGCGGTTATTGCCAATCGGGCATGATCATGGCGGCAACGTCACTTTTGGCTGAAGTGCCGAACCCTACCGACGATGACATAGATGCTGCGATGACCAATATTTGCCGCTGTGGTTCTTACCCGCGTGTACGCAAAGCCATTAAGCGAGCGGCTGCTGCAATGCAGACCAGTGTGGCAGTTGGGGAGACAGCCAATGGTTAAATTCACACGCAGGGGCTTTATGATTGGCGGCGCTGTTACGGGCGGCACTATTGCTGGCGCACTGGCGCTGGGTGTTGGCTTCCTTTCCACCGTTGATACCGAAGGGTTGGAAGGCAATGTGCGCAGTGACGGCACCATTGATCTGAACGCTTGGATCACCATCCAGACAGACGGCAGAATTATATTTTCTATTCCTCGGAACGAAATGGGGCAGGGCGTATATACGGCGCTGCCGATGCTGATTGCCGAAGAGCTTGAAATTGATATTCATGACCCGAACTTCTCAGTTGAACACCCGACAGAGACATTGCCTGTTTACACTAATTTTGTGCTTGCCCTTCGGAAACGGCCTGAGATGATTGGCGGGGCTGCTGACTGGCTTGGCCAGAAGATTTACGGACTGGTTGGATTTATAGGAACGGGGGGCAGCACCAGCGTTGTTGATGCCTATACACCGCTTCGACGAGCGGGGGCCGCAGCGCGGGAAATGCTTGTAACAGCCGCGGCCAACCGTTGGGGCGTGCCAGTATCAGACTGTTATGCTGAAAATGCCCACGTGATAAGACGCTCAACGGGTGAAAAGCTAAGCTACGGCGATGTGGCGGCGGATGCCGCAAAAGTAACACCCAATAAAAAACCAAAAATGAAAGCTGCGTCTGAGTTTAAAGTGATAGGCAAGCCGTTGGCTCGGATTGATATTCCAAGTAAAACGCGCGGAGAAGCCAAGTTTGGCATCGATACAGTGCTTGAAGGCATGAAATATGCCGCGGTGGTGCAAAGCCCGGTGTTTGGCGGCACGGTTCGCATGATCGATGATAGCGAGGCCAAAAAGGTGAAGGGTTACCGCAGGACGGTTGACCTGGGTGACGGCGTTGCCGTGGTCGCGGATAATTATTATTATGCCAAAAAAGCGGCAGGCCTTTTGAATATTGAATATGATGAAGGCACGAATAACGCATTGTCGAGTGCGAAGATTAGCGAGATGCTGCGCGCGGCGGTGGACACCGGCGAAACCCATACTTTCATTGATGAAGGCGATACGCTGGCGGCGACGTCCGGCGATGATGCGTTTGAAGCGCGTTACGAACTGCCGTATCTTGCGCACGCCTGTATGGAACCGATGAATGCGACTGCTGTTGTAAGGGATGGCCACTGCGAAATATGGGCATCCAGCCAAGTGCCTCTTATGATGGAAAGTGCTGCCAAAGCCCATGTACAGGATTTGAAATCTGTTGTGGCCCATACCACGCTTTCAGGCGGTGGATTTGGGCGCCGAGCCGAAGGCGATTTTATCGTACATGCGGTGAAGGTTGCAGTAGCAATGCCGGGTGTGCCCGTGCAGACCATTTGGTCGCGCGAAGAAGACATCCAGCATGATACTTACCGGCCTGCGGTGGCAGCAAAAGTGAGGGCAAGTCTCAACGCGGACGGTACGCCGGAAGCGTTGGATTATAAAATTGCCTTGCAGTCGGTTGGGCTGAGTTTCAGCCGCCGTAATCTGCCGATTGAAATGGGTGGTTTGAAAGACGCTGGCAACATCGAAGGCGTTCGCGAAATCCCTTACCATATTGAGAAGAAGCGCATATCCAATTCAACGATCGATATTAAAGTGCCGGTCGGGAACTGGCGCAGCGTTGGCTATAGCTACAATGCGTTTTTCCTTGAAAGCTTTATGGACGAATTGGCCATTAAAGCCGGGGCTGATCCGCTGCATTACCGGAAGGATTTGCTGAAAGGCCATGCCCGTATGCACAAGCTGGCTGAAAGGCTAGAGCAGGTTTCAGGCTGGGGAACGCAGGTGGGTGAAGGCAAAGGCCGCGGCGTTGCCATTCATGCCTCTTTCCGCTCGTACGTTGGCCAGGTAATAGATATCAGCCTAGTGGACGGCGCGGTAAAGATCGACAAAATCACTTGTGTGATTGATTGCGGACAGGTTGTTAACCCGGATACAGTCGCTGCCCAAATGGAAAGCGGCATTATTTACGGCTTAACGGCAGCCATGTACGGCGAGATTACGATTGAAGACGGCCGGGCCGTGCAGTCAAACTTCCCAGATTACGAAATGCTGCGGCTACGCCAAACGCCGGAAATTGTCGTTGATATCATCAACAGCACGGAGCTCCCCGGCGGAGTGGGTGAACCCGGTACGCCGCCCGTTTTCCCAGCGCTGGCCAACGCCTATTTTAACCTGACAGGGAAACGGCTTAGGTCGATGCCTTTGACCAAACACGGTGTTGAGTTTAATTGATTATAGTCAAAGCGGCGC
>NVTU01000028.1 GCA_002401685.1 Kordiimonadales bacterium | reverse complement strand
CTTTCATGGTTGTCACCACATGGCTCTTCATATTGGGTCAGTTTTTCTTTGAGGAAGCGATCGGCTATGTAGCCTTGTTCGCTTTTTTCTGGGCCATGTGGATTGCAGTCCATGCGCTTAATCTCAGCAGTCCGGAAGACAAAGAATAGACCCTGCTGGAGCCCTAGGGTAAATCAGCGAGAGGGACTTTCCGCTGATTTACCGCTCCGTCATGGATAAGCGTACGCTATGCACCCGCTAAGGGGCATGTCGGTAAAGACAGGAAAGCCTGCACAGTTCTTCCGCCTCGGTTAGGCTTTATCCGGTGCGGCAGGAGGAACGGAAAACAAGCATCAGAGCGCAATCGCTAACGCTCTAATGCTTGTTTCTAAAATGCCTGCTTAAAAACCTGCCGCGTCAGCGCTCGTTGTCCTGACTTTGATATATAGCTTTCTATTCTGCCTCTGCAGGTTTGTATTTCTCAAACCACGCTAGAATATTCCCGACCTTTTGCACCAGATTGCTAGGCTTACTGGCAATGCCGTGGCCTGAACCCGGAATGCGGACCATCACGCTCTCAACACCAAGCAATTTAAGGGCCTGATAATATTGCTCCGTCTCGGAAATTGGCGTGCGCACATCGTTTTCGCCTGTCAGCAGCATTGTCGGTGTGGTGACATTACCAACCAAAGACAAAGGTGAGCGTTTCCAGTAATGGTCAGGATCTTCCCAAGGCAAAGATGGGAACCAATATTTGGCAAACAGTGTCGAGAAATCAGCCGTCAGTACAAAGCTCGCCCAGTTGATCACCGGCTTGGCGACGACAGCCGCGCGGAAACGGTTGGTTTTACCAATAATCCAAGCCGTTAACACACCGCCACCCGAACCGCCGGTGACGTAAAGCTGGTCCTCATCCACGCTGCCAGCGGCAAGAACTGCATCAACACTGTCCATAAGGTCATCATAGTCCTGAGACGGATACTTATGGTGGATCAGGTTGGCGAAATTTTCACCGTAGCTGGTGCTACCGCGTGGGTTTACCCACAGCACCATATAGCCTTTTGCGGCCATCAACTGAATCTCAGCAGTGAAAGCGGGGCCGTAAGCCGCGTGTGGGCCACCATGAATTTCAAGAATAAGCGGATACTTTTTCGAAGCATCAAAATCAGCAGGCTTTGCAAGCCACGCCTGAATAGACCGGCTATCCACAGACGATTCCACTGAAACCTCTTCCACTGACGCCATGTCTTTGCCATCGAATATATCGCTATTCAGGTCCGTTATAACAACTGTGCGACCAATTCTGTCGATCACCGCCAAATCTGCTGGGCGGTCCGAGCGGGACAGCGTAAAAATGATTTTTCCGTCAGGGGCCGCACGGAAATTACCGCTCGCGTAGGGCCGCCCCAGCGACGTTCCCCCAAGCTGGTTGGTTAGCACCCGGCCACCCCCACCAAGGGTGACGTACGCAGCCAGGGTTTTGCCCTGATCGTTATATCTGTAATAAAGACCCTTGCTATCAGCTGCCCACTGTAGGCCCCCGATATTGCGGTCGAGTGTAAGCGTAAGTTCGCGGCGATTGGCACCGTCCGTGTCCATTACAAACAAGCTCGCGTTCTGGTGCGACAGGCCTTTGTCAGTATAGCTGGTAAAAGCAATCATCGTACCGTCAGGCGATACAAGCGGGCTGTTATCTGGGCCAATATTTGTAGTCAGTTGCGCTAGCGTACCTGAGAAAAGGTTAAGGCTGTAAATATCGCTTTCGCGCGGGTTTAGCTCCCAATTATCGCTGCGGTTTGCACTGAAAAATACTGTACTGCTGTCGGAGGCCCAACTGATCCCGCCGCCATGATTGAAAGCGCCTGTTGTGCGCTGACGCGGTGTGCCCCCGTCTGCCGGCACAGTAAACAGATGAGTATTACCAGAGGGTATGAAACCAACACCATCAATCCGGTAGGTAGCTTTATCAACCACGCGGGCAGTACCTGCCCATTTAGCCCCCTTTGGCTTGGTGGGCATTTTGAAAAGGCTGGTTGGCTTACCTGGCACAAACATAGTGAAAGCCAAGGATTTACCGTCCGGTGACCAGCTTAAATTGCCCGGCGCGTGCTCAAGGTCAGTTACCCGTGCCGTATCGCCTGTATCAAGCCAGCGTATATAAATCTGTGTTCTGCCTTCGACGGCGGATACATATGCCATACGATTGCCGTCTGGCGAGAACCGCGGCATCCGGTAATTGGCTTTGCCAGAAAGCACGGGACGATGCGACGTGCCGTCAAGATTAACCTGCCAAATATTCGAGCGCTGGCGGTCCGCCATGATATCCATCGAGCGCCGCTCATAAACCACGGAAAGGCCGTCCGGAGTGATCCGCGGACCCGTTGCAAATTCGAGATTAAAGATGTCGCTATAGGAGAAACTACTGTCTTGCGCCGCAGCAGCCTGCGCACCCAGCGCCACACCAACTAGGGCTAGCGTTTTTGGTAAAAATCGCATCTCGTCTCTCCCGAACTATTCGCTGTGGCTTGTTGCCCAGCATTTATAAATAATTTCCCGAATGGCCCAAATGAGACCGCTCTAATATTCCGTCCAACACGCGCCGGCCTGAGGCTAAAATAACCTAGTGCCGCATTTCCCAGTATTATTTCTCGCCGGCATCGATGGTGCCTGCCGTTTCTCTTTTCGGAAACACTGTGTACCATAGAGGCCATGCAATGAGCCAGATAATCATCAGGCCGCCAAGCACCCGAAACCATGCAGTTAATTCACCAGTTTTCGCGGTATCCCCAACCATGAAAATGGCGGCCTGGATAAGAAGGCTGGCTATAAGGCATGCAAGCATGCCCTTGCCCCACATCAGCCATTCATAGCGCGCGTACAGCCAGCCCGAAACTGGCGGTTTCCAAGGCAAAGGCCCCCCGGCAAATTTTCGCGCAAAATGCTGGTCCGCCCACCGGATCATACCTGGGCCGAAGACGACGGTGAACCCCAAATAGACCGCCGCTAAACCATGGGCAAAATTTGCGCTCGCTCCACCGTGCAGATCAATCACCGTGGCGACCAACAATACAATGTCTATCAGCGGCACACATAAAAGGAGAAGGGCCCCGAGCCGGGACATATGCACCACATAACGCGCTACCAAACCCAGTACCAACAGCACCCAGAAAACAATCTCGCACCCAATTATTAGCGCCAACAGCATAATTACCTGATTTTCCTCACTCAGATTTCCCTAATTTCTCTTACCAGATCAACGTGTAAAATCAAAGTAAGCACAAAGTGTGAGATATGCAGAGTTTGTTTACCTTTAATGACTTAAAGTAATTTAAATTCTTGCCTCACGGGTTATATTACAAAGACCAGTCAAGAGCGCTACGCCAAGCGGTTTAGAAACGGGGCAGCTAGGACACGGGGTAATGTAATGCGTCAGATTTTAATCCGGATGATAAATGTCTAATAGTCTTGAAGAAATTAAAAAGGAACGGGAACGCTTTGTCGCCTTTTCCTTTGCAGCCGCTGAGATTTTTCTTGAGCTCGACAAAAATGGCATCATTGTCTTTGAGGGCGGAGCCTCCGATAAAATCGGTCCCGAAAAAGGCGTCAGCTTAATCGGCAAGAATATCTTGGAACTCATTGATCAAGACGACCGGGAGGTATTCAAGGCGCTGACCATGCATCTGGAATATAAAGGCCGTATCGGCCCCTTACCCATCCGTTTCCTTACAGAGGCAAACCGAAGCGCTGCCTTAAGGGTTTTCACCCTCAATATGCCCTCCAATAATGGTCACACTTATTTGGCTCTTAGGGCTGCTCCCCTTGGAGGCAGCGGTATAACCTCAGCAGACGTGGACCAAGAGACCGGCTTACTGACAAAAGATGCTTTCATGGCATTAGCCACAGAAACCATGGTTGACCACCAAGTCAAAAGTAACCTCTATATGACAGCGATCGAAGTGACGGGGCTTGAGGAAGCCAAAAAGCGTGGAGGCCCAAAGCACATGAGGCTTCTGCTCAAACAAGTTGCCGCTCATTTAAAAACACTTTCAATTGATGGTCAATCTGCCGGCCTTATTGGTGACAAGCAATTTGCTTTCCTTCACCGGGCAAAATCTGACGGCGAACATCTGAATGAAACACTCAAAACAGTGGATAAAAATATCTCGCTGACCACAACTTTCTCTACCATGGCTACGGACGAGAAGGTGGTTGCCGAAGATCAAGTCCTGCGGACATTGTCTTATGTTTTAAACAAATTCTGCGCTGATCCTAGGAAGGTAGATTTCGATACGCTTACCGGCGCCTATGAAGATATGGCCACAAAAACACAGCAGCGTCTTCACACTATCAAGAAAACCATCGAAGCGGGTAGTTTCAAGATGGTTTTCCAGCCTGTTGTTGCCTTACCGAACGGCGAAATCCACCATAACGAAGTCTTGAGCCGGTTCGACGAAACCATGGATGATGGCTCTCCACTAGAGATAATAACCTTTGCAGAAGAATTTGGTATTATTGAAGAATTCGACCTAGCCCTGTGCAGAAAAGCGATCGACTATGTTCGAAAAATGAAAAAACTGGGCACACCCACAGCCCTCGCCATCAACCTTTCTGGGCGTACGCTGGACAGCGATGTTCATTCAGCATCTTTGGTCAAGATGTTGACAGCAGCGACAGACATTGCCCATTCGCTGCTGATTGAACTGACAGAAACATCAGCGGTTCAAGACTTGGAAAAGGCAGAGGTCACCCTGAACAAAATTAAGACCTGTGGTTTTAAGATATGTCTGGACGATTTTGGTGCGGGCGCAGCCGGATACCAGTATTTGCGGGCTTTCAATGTAGATTTTGTAAAAATTGACGGTCAATATATCCGGGAGATGACACCCGAAAATTACAAGCCCACGTTCCTACTTTCCATTGTAAAACTTTGTAACGACCTGGGCGTGAAAACCATTGGCGAACATGTTGAAACAGAGTTCCAGGCAAAAAGCCTGGCGGCTCTTGGCGTTGATTACGGGCAGGGATTTTATTTTGGCAAACCGGAATTTGTTCCTCGTGCAAATTAGTGAAAAACCTGGGCTCTTTCTAATATTCGCACCGCGACATTGATAAATCCGGCAAATCGATTATATAGCCCCCATGACACTGATCTCTTTATTAATCAGCATGGGCGCATGCGTAGCGATAATATTAATCGCTCATTGGCGGGAGAAAAGGAAGCTTTTCGGGCAGGTCCCTTTCGTGCCTTACATTTATTATAAGTATATTTCGCTGATCGTATTTCTAGCGCTCGCGGCAAATCTGGTTGCGCTTCTTTCAGGCCAAGATTGGGACCCCCCTTTTAGGCGTAGGTAAGGCGTTAACAGCGCTCACCTTTATCACTATTTTTTAGAACCCATCGTCGGAACTGGCGTCTACAGCCACGTGTTCTTCTTTCAGTGCTTTTCTTTCTGCCGCCAGTTCAACTGCCTTGTAGACGGACTGTAGGTCTAGCGTGGCCAGTTGCATTTCTGTCGCTTCGTAAAAATTCAGACTAAACATTGCGTAAATTTTGGCCCAGAATTTTGACAAAAACAGACGACGTTTTCCCCGCTTTCCTACAGCTATATAAATACCACACGCATGATAGTGCACGTATTTTGCGCTACGTTTGCTTTCCAACAGCAATTGGTCTTTCAGAGCGCTAGACGTCGCCATCTTAAATTTCTTCATCGGCTTCATACGCTGACGCGGCTTACGGCCTTGTTTCTTTCGCCATTGTCGAATGAAAACCGCAATCATGCCGCCTACCAAGGCCGCAATTACAAGAACAATCAATCCTAGATATAGATAATCAAACTCACCGCCTGCTGCAAAGCGGGCCTCGGTTTCCTGCTTGCCTAACTGGAGGTCAATGCCTGTAATTTCAGTGACATCGCCTTCCGCAGCGATACTATAAACCACTGCGTCCCGTTGATTAATCGGCGCCAGCATTCCATCGCCACCGTAAACCGCAAAATAGCCATTGGTCGCAACCGTCAGACCATATGTACGATTACCGCTACATTTTACCTTTAAAGTGGCCAAGTTCGGACGCTGGTAAAATACCTGATACTCGCTCACCCGAGTACATCTATATGTACGCGATTCGAGCAGTTTTTTGATTTTTATAGCAACGGAGCCGGGCAAAGTGCTGCGTTGAATGCCACTATAGATATCGAGCGCTAGTTGAATCGTCTGATTAGAATCGAGCCGATTCTGTGCATTTGCCGGGCCTACAGCCACAACCAGCAACAACACTCCCAAAAAAAATCTAAAACAAGCATTCATACAATGACCTACGGCTTTTTAAACATTCCAGCCTTCCGGCCCCATTGAATGCGATCTTAAGCCATTTATCAATGATGGACTGAAAAAGGTCGTTAAATAAAGAGAGGTATAAGGCTCCGTTTTTTATGCATCAGACATAAAAAAGCGGAACCGCATTCGGGGGAGGACATGCGGTTCCGCGCGACACAGTCAGATCAAGGGAGCTATTAGGCTGTATCAGCAACACCAGTTATAAGGCCGATCCCGTTAACAAGCGGTAAACAAAATACGGAAACCGGACTATTTTGGTCAAATTTGGTAAAAAGATTTCAAAATGGCCCTATTCTGGGATCGAACACGCATTAAAAGCGATAACAATGCGCAATAAGCGTACTCGAAGGCGTTAAATATGCGCTGAGAATTAGATTTCCCGCATCTTAAGTGCAGCAATGAAGGCGCTATGCGGAATTTCGACCTTGCCGTAAAGACGCATCTTGGCCTTCCCCTTTTTCTGCTTCTCCAGCAGCTTCTTTTTCCGGGTCACATCGCCGCCGTAGCATTTCGCTGTTACATCTTTGCGCATAGCTGAAATCGTCTCGCGCGCGATAACCTTTCCGCCAATTGCAGCTTGAATTGGTATTTTGAACAGCTGCCGCGGGATTAGGTCTTTCAGCCGTTCACAGAGGGCCCTGCCCCTGCCTTCCGCAACTGACCGGTGAACCAGCATCGAAAGCGCGTCCACAGGCTCTGCGTTCACCAGGATCGACATCTTCACCAAGTCAGACTGCTCATAGTCACGGATTTCGTAATCGAAGCTGGCATAGCCACGACTAACGGACTTCAGACGATCATAAAAATCATACACAACTTCATTGAGCGGCAAGCGGTATTTAAGCATCGCGCGAGAGCCAACATACGTCAGATCATCTTGAATGCCTCTCTTGTCCTGACACAGCTTTAGCACCACACCTAGATATTCGTCCGGCACCAATATTGTCGCGTCAATCCAAGGTTCTTTAATATGATCGATCTTCACCACATCCGGCATATCAGCCGGGTTATGCATTTCAATCATGTCACCGTTATTCATATGCATCTGATAAATAACGCTAGGGCTCGTGGTGATGAGCTCGATATCAAATTCGCGGGTAATACGTTCTTGAATAATCTCCAGATGCAGCATACCGAGGAAACCACAGCGGAAACCAAAACCAAGAGCGGTTGAACTTTCTGTTTCAAACTCAAAACTAGCATCATTCAAACGCAACCTGATGAGCGCTTCTTTTAGCTGCTCAAATTCAGATGTATCCGCTGGGAACATTCCGCAGAAAACTACTGACCTGCTCGGCAAGAAGCCCGGCAATGCTTCAGTACACGGTTTTTTCTGATCTGTGATTGTATCCCCGACATGGGTATCAGCGACTTCTTTGATGGAAGCCGTGATAAAACCAACATCACCAGGGCCAAGCATCGGCACGTTGACGCTTTTAGGCGTGAACACACCCACTCTATCAACCTGGTGGTCTGCGTCTGCGGCCAGCATTTTAATTTTTTGGCCTTTTCTGATGCTGCCGTCGATAACCCGAACAAGCACCATAACACCAAGGTAAGAGTCGTACCAACTGTCCACAAGCAGCGCCTTAAGCGGCGCATCGGGATCCCCTACAGGGCACGGCAACCGCGTTACAACACCTTCGAGTACATCTTTAATGCCGATACCAGATTTGGCCGAGCATTCGATCGCGTCGCTGGCATCAAGGCCAATCACGTCTTCAATTTGCGTACGCACACGGTCAGGATCAGCGGCTGGTAAATCAATTTTATTCAGAACGGGCACGATCTCATGATCGCTATCTAGTGCCTGATAGACATTCGCTAATGTCTGCGCTTCAACACCTTGGCTGGCGTCGACAACAAGCAGCGATCCCTCGCACGCTGCCAGACAGCGGCTTACTTCATAAGCGAAATCCACATGGCCTGGTGTGTCCATCAGGTTAAGAACATATGTCTCGCCGTCATCCGCTTTATATTCCAGCCGCACAGTTTGCGCTTTAATGGTAATGCCGCGTTCCCGTTCGATATCCATCGAATCGAGCACTTGCTGCTTCATCTCACGGTCCTCAAGACCGCCTGTATATTGGATAAGCCGATCAGCCAAGGTTGATTTACCGTGGTCGATATGAGCAACAATGGAGAAATTACGGATGTTTTTAAGGTTCGTCATACGGTCACTTGATACTAAAAATGCTATGGTCTGATTAATGGATCTAGAGGCCTAATATAGCTATAAAGCCTTTGGGTCCAGCCGTTTTCCCTAAAGCTGGGGGAGAACCCGGTCCGGTGGTCGGTGATTATCGGCAAAAGTACGGATATTGATCAGTACTTTCTCACCCATTGCCTCTCGTGCTTCCACCGTAGCAGAACCCATATGAGGCACCAGCGCCACGTTTTTAAGCCCCAAAAGCTTGGGATTAATATTGGGTTCGTCTTCGAACACATCGAGTCCGGCACCGGCGATACGGCCGTCCTCTATCAAATCCGCTAAGGCTTCTTCGTCAATGATCTCGCCTCGGGCCGTATTGATAATTACGGCATGCGGCTGCAGTTTTTTCAAACGTCTACGGTCCAGCAGCCTATAGGTGTCTTCTGTAAGAGGGCAATTGACCGAGACAAAATCCATCCGGGTCAGCATTTCGTCGAGATCATCCCAGTAAGTTGCCTCCAACTCGCCTTCAATCTGCTCCGGCAGTCGCGTCCGCTTATGATAGTGCACTGACAGGTTAAAGGCGCGCGCACGCCGCGCAACTGCCTGGCCGATGCGGCCCATACCAATAATACCTAACCGCTTGCCCTGAATACGACTGCCCATCAAAAAAGTTGGCGTCCAGCCTGTCCATTCACCGTCACGGAGAATTTTCTCGCCTTCGAACAAACGTCGCGGCACAGAAAGAAGCAGCGCCATCGTCAGATCTGCCGTGTCCTCAGTAAGAACCCCCGGCGTGTTTGTTACAACAACACCCTTCGCCTGAGCGGCCTCTACATCAATATGGTCAACGCCAGCACCAAAGTTTGCGATCAGCTTCAGGTTTTCACCGCCAGCCGCTATTACTTCAGCATCAATTTTATCTGTCACCGTCGGCACCAGAACATCCGCTTCAGCACAAGCGGCTTTAAGCTCGTCCTGCGTGAAAGGCTTATCTTTCAGATTTAGTTGAACATCAAAAAGCTCAGCCATCCGTGTTTCGATATTGTCCGGCAATTTGCGCGTCACAATAACCTTAGTACGGTTCCGGTTTCCTGTTTGACTCATGGAGTAAAATACCCTTTTCTGTCGGCGCGTGGCCAACTGATCTCAGACACAGGCTTCTGTACCAGATGGCGAGCCTTGTTTCAAACGCCAAGCGAAGGGAAATGGACGTGAACAGAGCGATACCCACTTTTTTGGCGTTTCTTGCTGCCATGATTTTGAGTTTTGGCCTTACTAGCCCTTTGGCGGCTCAGCCGAAACAAACTATCGGCGCAAGCGGCAACCCAATTCCGCGGTTTATTTCAATTCGAGACGACAAGGCTCTGATGCGCACAGGCCCCGGCCGCCAATATCCAATCAAATGGGTTTTTAAACGCAAGTATCTGCCGCTAGAAGTCGTTGCCGAGTATGATGTCTGGAGACAGGTGAGGGATAATGAAGGGGCAATGGGATGGATGCACAGTCAGCTATTCATCCGCGGCGGTCGTCGTTTTGCAGTAATCCGTGGCAAAACCCGCTCGCTTTTTCGAGATAAATCACTCGATTCGCCCATAGCAATTACGGCTGAAGCTGGTGTAATTGGCGAAATTATTGCCTGTGAAGGCATCTGGTGCCAAATAAATATTCAAGATCACACAGCCTGGATTGAGCGCCGTCACCTGTGGGGCATCTATAAAAACGAAGTTGTGAAATAGCCTTATCAATTCGCCGAAACTACGCCTCAAAACCTCTACAAATTTTAATCAATTTTGCGGATAAGCCGCTGTTCTTATTATGGTTTAGTTAAGGGCCGCAAGGCCATTCTGGAACCGTAAGTAGTTTAGGTACCGGTAACGGTGTGTGTGTCAGGAGATTTCAATGAGTATTCAAATACAGGCGGGGGCCCGCTCTGTTTCCCCTTTGGCGGCGGAAACTGAAGAGCAAGATGAACCAAGCGATCCAGCTCAACAACTGGAAGAACGGCAGGAACAAGACTGGCAGGATCTTGAAGACCGTCAGCATCAAGAACGCCAAGATCTAGAAAACGAAGTTGAACCTCTGTTTGAAGCCCAGGAAGAGGCTCACAGCCAGCGAATTGAGGACTTGGAAAACCAACAGCAGAATGCGCGTGACGCGCTAGAAGAGACCCAGGAAAGCGAATGGCAAGCGATATCTGGTAGCAATTCAGAAGAGGTGGCAGCCCTTCGAGAAAAGCACGAGCTAGAATGGGAGGGACTAGGCGAACGCCTTGACGCCGAACACGACGAAGCAGAAGAAACAGTGCGCGCAGCCTTTGACGAGCTGCAAGCCCGACATGAAGCAGAATGGGACGTTTTAGAGGAAGCCAACCATGCAGAGTGCGAGGCCTTTGAGGCAACTGTGAACCAAGCTGCGCAAGAGCTGCACGACCGTCACGAAACCCAGATCTCCGACCTTGAAACACGCCACCAGGGTGAATGGGAAGAATTTGATACTAGCCGCGATGCACAAGTAAGTGAATTGATCGAGAAACACAGCGGCGAAGAACAGGCTTTATCCGAGCAACATGACGCTGCGCGGGAGGAAGCCGAGTCCAGTGATGCCGACCTTGAAGAGCTCGAAGAACGTTTCGAGCAGGAATGGCGGGACTTGGCTGAGCAACAAGACGCGGATTGGGACGTACTTGAGGACAGTATCCATCAAGACCAAGAAGAACTAGACGCCCGGCAGCATGATGAATGGGAAACATTAGAGGCGGGCAACAATGCCGAATGGGAGGCTTTCGAAGAAGAGTTTGGCGGCGAGCACGAAGCCATGCAGGAACGCCAAGAGGCCGCCATGCAGGAACTAGAGCAAGCGCAGGCGGCAGAAGAGGACCTGTTACAGGAAGAATTTGAGAGCTTCTTCGAGGACTTTATGAGCAGTCAAGAGCAAGCACGCATGGAGCTTAGCCAAGCCCAGCAAGCGGAGTGGGAAACTATCGACGTCTCCACCAGCGATGCTGCGCAGCAACTGCTTGACCGTCACCAGAGTGAATGGTCCGAGCTTGATGCCCGTCAGCACGACGAATGGCAAGCCTTGGACAATGATTTACGATCCGAATGGGAAGAACTAGTAGATCTTGTCGATGTCCGAATGGAAGCGCTCGACAGAAGCCATACCGAAGAAATCGAAGCGCTGGAAGTTGAGCATGAAAACCAGTGGGATTCCTTTGAAGAAGAAAAGGAAAACGACGTCATTCACGGTGAAGGAGACGCGGATGATACAATTGATGGCGGCGAAGGTAGCGACCGGATAATTGGCGGCGACGGCGAGGATAGCCTAAACGGCGGCAAGGACAATGACACCCTTGTGGGCGGCGCGGACAACGACACGCTGGACGGCGGCGAAGGCGATGATTACCTGTGGGCTGGAAAAGACGACGACGGGGATGATACCTTTATTGGTGGATCCGGCAACGATGTTGTCGGTGGCGGCGCTGGAAATGACATACTCATTGGCGGCAGCGACAAAGCCGGCGGCGCTTCCAATAGTGGTTCTGACACCTTATTTGGGGGAGCAGGAAACGATGATATTGTTGCCAGCAACTGGGTTGATACCAACGGCAACGGCATCGTAGATGATGGTGATTTTTTCGGGAATGACGCCTCGGATGGATCTGATGTGGTATGGGCCGGGGACGGCAGCGATAATGTATATGGCGGCGGCGGCGCTGACGTGATCGGCGGCGGCAACGGCAGTGATACTCTTCACGGCCAGGGCGGCAACGATACCATTTTTGGTGGTAAAGAAGGCGACGAATTCATCTACGGCGACGCTGGTGATGACGTTATTTTCGCAGGTAGTGGCGATGACAATGTGGATGGCGGCGACGGCGACGATGTAGTGTTCGGCGGCGCTGGGGATGATACGCTCAGCGGCGGCAGCGGCAATAATGTGATTTACGGTGGTGCTGGTGATGACTTACTGATCCTAAGCGGCACAGGTGACCTTGTCGCCGGCGGCGCAGGTGCAGATACCTTCCAGTTCACAAGCACCTTAGGAGATACCTTCATCAGGGACTTTGACGAAACGCTGGATAGGCTCGATTTCAGCAATACAGGGCTCAGTGCAGACGACCTGAGCTATACAGAGGCAGGAACAGGCGTCTTGGTCTCCTGGGGCGGCGGTAGCCTATTCCTCGACGGGGTCACGGGCACCATCGACACCACAGTGTTCCTCTTCTAAGGCGGCGGCAACAGTTTTAATAAATTAGGCAGCTACGGCTGCCTTTTCTAATTCACTTAGCATCCGCTTCGACGATAGTTGACAGTATTTATATAAGTACTTATATATTATCTCACACCCCAAGTGAGAAAAGACCCTGCAATGACCCCAGAAATTTACTTTGAACTCGGAATTGGCGCGCGGTTGCGCCGCTTCCTTGAATTACTGACCACCGGCGGCGACCGTGTATATGAAGAATCCGGCCTCAACTTCAAGGTTAGCCATTTTTACGCTGTCTATGCCCTTTCTGAGCACGGCCCAATGCCCATTGCAGAGATCGCCAAGCTTGCAGGTTTTAGCCACTCAGCCGTAAGCCAACTTGTCAAAAAGCTAAGCAGCGAAGGCATTCTAGAAACCGTACGCGGCGCAGATGCTCGCCAGAAGACGGTAAGCCTCACGCAAACAGGCCTCGAACTTGTTGAAAATCTAAGACCCATTTGGCAAGCAGTAGAAAAAACGATCAAGGATGTAAGTCGCGAGACCAATGTCGATTTAATCGCAGCGCTAACCGCCCTTGAACAAGGCTTCGCCAAAACCAGCTTTTATGACCGCGTGAAAGCAACCCTAGCCGCAAAGCAAGCAAAGCCTGTCACCTTCTCAATTGAGATTTACGACGTGCGCTACAAACAGGCGTTCTATGACTATAACGTCGAATGGATCGCCAGCTTATTTGTGGTTGAGCCCATTGACGAGCGCGACCTTAGCGACCCTGAAGGTACAATATTGGCCAAAGGCGGTGAAGTATTTTTTGCCGTTGAAGACGAACGAGCAATTGGCGCAGTTGCACTCAAATCAGCGGGCGGCGGGAATTTCGAACTAACAAAACTAGCGGTGGATACCCGCGCGCGCGGAAGCGGCGCTGGTCGGGCGCTCTGCGAAAAAGTGATTGAACGCTTCGAAGCACGCGGCGGTAACAAGCTGTTTCTTTATACCAACAGCAAACTGGAAAATGCGATCCGACTTTATTGGAAGCTTGGGTTCAAAGAACTCCCCTTGCCGGAAGGAACGATTTATAAACGGTCTGACTATTATATGGAATGGCAAGGGCCAGAGCCGATTGAACAACCAGCCCTGAGGGCAACCCGATGACACTAGAAATCATTCCGTACGACAGCAAATTCAGGCAAGACTTTTACGATATGAACATCGCCTGGCTGGCAAAATATTTCACGGTTGAACCCCAGCATATCGTTGTGCTTGTCGACCCGGAGAAAGAACTCCTGAAAGGCGGCGGTGAAGTTTTCTTCGCGCTCGAAGACGGCAAGCCCGTAGGGGCTGTCGGGATGAAAGCCTACCCGGATGATGTCTACGAACTGACGAAGCTGGCCGTAACCCCCGCAACGCAGGGCGGCGGCATTGGTCGCAAGCTATGTGTAGCGGTAATAGACCGTTTTCTTGAGAGAGGTGGCACACGGCTTTTTCTCGAAACCCACAGCAAACTGAAACCGGCGTTAGCCCTGTACGAAAAACTCGACTTCGTCCTCGGCACGAACCCCGCAGGCGAACTTTATGACGGGACAGACTGTTATATGGAATGGCAAGGCCACAAAAATGCGTAGTCCAGAATTATCAGTTGCGGTCGTATCCTCTGAAAACGATATAGCGGCAGTTAAGGATATCTTCCGCGCTTTCCTCGATTTCATGCCCATTGATTTCGGTTTTCAGGGCATCGATGCAGAAATGGCGCGTTTCCCGGACGGCTATGAATTTTTATTGCTGGCGAAACTCAGCGGCCAACCCATTGGCGCCGTGGCCCTGAAGCGGCACACACCAGAAATATGTGAAATGAAACGCTTGTTTGTTTTGACAGACATCCAAGGCACAGGTGCCGGGCGGGCGCTCTGCGACTTGCTGATTACGGAAGCCACATCGCGCGGCTTCAAAACCATGCTGCTCGACAGTCTCAGGAGGCTGGAAAGTGCAGGCAAGCTATACCAAAAGCTCGGCTTTCAGGAAATTGCCCCCTATAATATCAATCCTGAAGAGGATGTTTATTATATGAGCCGCGCACTATAAAGCTAATGCGCGCAACCTGAAGGACACCCGTGACCGATACCAATATTTTAAAAGGCCGCCTTCTGCGTATGGAAGCGGCTCTGGCTGACCCTGAAGTACGGGTATCAGAAGACGTGCTGAAAACCATTCTGCACGTCGATTTCGCAGAGATAGGCAAATCAGGTACGGTCTATTCCCGCGACGATATCATTGCGGCATTGCTAGTGGAAACACAGATGCCGCCGTATGACATCGAAAACTTCAGTGTGGCCAGCCTCAGCGAAACCATCGCGATCGCCACCTACACCATCCCTGCCACGAAAGGCAGAAGCGCATCGATCAGAAGCTCAGTTTGGGTGATGGAAGACGGCATCTGGCTGCTAAGGTTCCACCAGGGCACCCCAACAGAATAAGACTTGAAAATAGAGACCGCCGATAAATACTCGTACAGAATGAGACCTATCTTCAACAACATTGGGCATTTACGGCCCACCCTCATATGACAAATGACGAATTGAACGGATCGGATGATGCGCTCGACATGCTGGTAAGGCTCAAACAGACCCTATCGGCAGAAGCCGACGATTCTATCCAACCAACCCTTCATAGCTACTTGCTAGCCTGCTGCGAAAAAATATCCCATCTGTTGCCCCAGACAATAATCCAATTAGGACTCGATGCGGCACGCCGGCATTTAATGGGGACCTCGACGAAAACGTACTTAGTTGCCTTGATTGGTATGTGGAAGCGGAGTGCTGGTCACTGGACGATGACGATGACGATGACGATAACGATAACAGAGTAGAAACCCAGAGAATGGTTTCTCAGGTCAAAGAACTGCAGAGCATGTCTTACGAGCAAGCCTTGAAAAAAATGAAATGTGCTGCCTACTTCGCGGAACATGCAATGATGGGAATGGTGCCAAGCAAACGTATTGAAAACGGCAGGGAGTTTCTGTGCCCAACTCTCTTGAGAAAGTTCTTACCTGCCCCCTTTGACCCTGACTGTTTAGCCAAAGCAACGCAACGGCCACTTATGACCAACCAGGAATGGACAGCGTGCGACGACATATCAATCATGTTTCAGAACCTACGACGTCTACCTGCTGAAAAATACGAAACATTGAAGCTTCGCAAGACTATACACAAATACTTGCTGGCTAGTTGCGATAAGCACATGGACCTATTGCAAAGCCCCATGATCCAGCAGGGCTTGATTGGTACCCGGCAACATTTGAAAAACCCAACTGGTAACGATAAAATTTTTGCACTTTGGAGTTATGCTTTCGATGAAATATTCGAGCACGATTCAGATGAAGAGACAGAAGAAACGGTAAAGAAAAGTCAGGCACAACAGTTAGCTCTGGCCGCAATAAACGGTTCATGGCCTAGCGATTTTTCAGATGGGCTAGAATTATATTCCTCGGACCTGCTTCGGGAGTTTCTCCCATCACCGTTTGATCACTAACAAAAAAAACCCGGTCAAAACCGGGCTTTCTTAAATCAAGGTAACAAGGCTTAGTCGCCTGAGACGATGCGCTCTACTAGCTGCTTCACTGTAGGTACGAAGCCGTTCGAATAGAATGGGTCGGAGCCAAAGCGGTAGGCGTTATGGCCAGCAAATGCCATGTTATTGTCTACATCTTCAGTGTGGGCGACTGCCTCCAGCGTTTTCTGAATACAGAAACTGCGCGGGTCAGCAAGCTTGCCCGTTGTGTTTTTCTCATTCTCAGCCCAGCTAGAGAAACGACACTGGCTCAAGCAACCAACACAGTCTTTCTGGTCGGTTCTGATCTCAGCGCACTTATCGGCGGTTACAAACATAAGCGTATCGCTCGGTGTTTTCATCGCCATGTCATAGCCAGCTGCAATCCAATTATTGGCTTTAGCGTAATCTTCGCCGCGAATATTGTATTTCTTGCGGCCAACGGTGAGCTGAGTATTAAATTCTTCGTCTGCGATGGGGCCGATCTGTACTTGGCGTTCCGTACGGCCAAGCAGCTCATTGATAAAGCTGTTTTTGATCGCGCTTGAGAAAAAGCCGGTTGGGCTGAAGTTCTGCAACAATACGTCGCCAGCCTTCAGGCTCATCAGCTTCTTTTTCCACGAGTCGGAAATAGGGCTTTCTTTAGTAAGCAGTGGCCGTGTGCCAAACTGGAATACAATAAGGCCCAGTTCTTTGTTATCGATCCAGTCCTTCCACTCTTTCAAGTTCCAGACACCGCCTGCCATAATGATTGGTACATGATCCAGGCCAAGCTTGGTCATGATGCTGCGCAACTCACGCACACGCGGGTACGGATCTTGCGGCTTGGTTGGGTCTTCCGCGTTCGACAGCCCGTTATGGCCGCCAGCTAACCACGGATCTTCGTAAACTACACCGCCGAGCAGATCAGCGGATTTTTTGTATGCGCGGCGCCACAGCAAGTTAAAAGCACGGCCACTGGATACAATCGGATAATAATTCACACCGTATTTGCTGGCAAGTTCGCCAAGCTTGAACGGCATACCGGCACCGCAGGTGATGCCGCTTACCATGCCTTTGGTTTTCTCAAGAACGCCGTGCAAGATTTCCTGCGCGCCGCCAAGCTCCCAAAGCATGTTGATGTTAATAAGGCCTTCGCCTTTGGAAATTTCCCAGGCTTTACGTACCTGATCGATCGTGCCTCTGATCGAAAAATTTACCATTTCGTGGTGGCGTTCCAGACGTGTTTTTCCGCTATATTCATGGGGAACAGTATTGCCGTGTTCGTCGTAACTATCGGCCATCACAGCGGAAATAGTACCGATGCCGCCTGTAGAGGCCCAAGCCCCAGTGCTCGCACCTGTGGAAATAGCAACGCCTTTACCACCTTCAATAAGGGGCAGTACGTCTTTTCCGTCAACACGAATTGAATTCAAACTAAAACTCATCAGGCTCTCCAAAACTTACACGCAGAGTAAACTAGACCATTTCTACAATGATCGAAACCGCCGTAACTATAGCGCACGGCGGTTTCATTTCAATTAAACGTTTCAAATAACGCTCATTAGTCTCTTCTTGGGCCACGCTTTGGGCCGCCACTAGGACCTGCCTTTGGCGGTGCAGCATCTGGGTCTGTTTCACCCGTTTTCTGATCCACAACACGCATGGACAGGCGTACTTTACCTCGGCCATCAATCTCAAGACATTTCACGTATACTTCGTCGCCTTCTTTAACAACGTCGGTAACCTTCTCAACGCGGTCTTCAACAAGCTCAGAAATATGCACAAGGCCGTCACGGCTTCCCATGAAGTTAACAAAAGCACCGAAGTCCATGATGCGAACTACTTTACCTTTGTAGATCGTACCAACTTCAGGCTCAGCAACAATATCGTTGATCATCGCTATGGCAGCTTCAATTTGTGAGCCGATAGAAGATGCGATCTTGATTGTGCCGTCGTCGTCGATGTTAACTTTAGCACCGGTTTCTTCAACAATGCCGCGGATCACTTTACCACCAGTACCGATAACTTCACGGATTTTGGCAACAGGGATCTGCATCGTTTCAATGCGCGGAGCATGCTCAGATAGTTCTTCGCGCGCTCCAGAGAGGCCTTTATTCATTTCCTCAAGAATATAGGCACGACCACGGCTGGCTTGCTCAAGAGCAACTTCCATGATTTCTTTGGTGATGCCAGTGATCTTGATATCCATCTGCAAAGCAGTGATACCTACAGATGTACCGGCCACTTTAAAGTCCATATCGCCCAAGTGATCTTCATCACCGAGGATGTCAGACAGTACAGCGTAATCGTCGCCGTCTTTGATCAGGCCCATGGCAATACCAGAAACTGGACGCGTAATCGGAACGCCAGCATCCATCATTGCAAGTGAAGCACCACAAACAGACGCCATTGAAGACGAACCGTTCGATTCTGTGATCTCAGACACAATGCGAATTGTGTATGGGAAGTCTTCAGCAGACGGCAATACAGCGCGAACAGCACGCCAAGCGAGCTTTCCGTGACCAACTTCGCGGCGGCTGGTGAAACCCATCCGGCCTGCTTCGCCAACCGAATAAGGCGGGAAGTTATAGTGCAGCATGAAGTTTGAACGGTAAGAACCAGCAAGCTGATCGATGATTTGCTCATCTTCGCCTGTACCCAATGTCGCTACAACAAGGCCCTGAGTTTCACCACGTGTGAATAGCGCAGAACCGTGTGTGCGCGGCAGGATGCCCGCTTCTGAACGAACTTCGCGTACGTCGTCAAGCGCACGGCCATCGATACGTTTGCCTGTTTTCAGCACGCTACCACGAACAATGTCGCTTTCCAGCTTCTTGGTCAGGTCACCAACCATCTGATCGGTGAAAACGTCGCTTTCTTCAACCATTGAAGCAACAGCGTCAGCAATAGTTGCTTTAACTTCGCTGAGCTTGATAACACGGTCTTGCTTGGTGGTAATCTCGTATGCCGCACGCACACCAGCTTCACCCGCTGCAGCTATTGCTGCTTCAAGCGTAGATGTATCAGCGGGTTCAGTCAGCTCCCAAGGTTCCTTGGCAGCGGCTTCAGCAAGTTCAATGATCATATCGATCACAGGCTGAAGCTCATTGTGGCCAAAGGTGACAGCGCCGAGCATAATTTCTTCAGAAAGCTCTTTAGCTTCTGATTCTACCATCAATACAGCGTCGTGTGTGCCAGCAACAATCAGCTCAAGGTCGCTTTCCTTCACTTCTTCAAGTGTTGGGTTGAGGATATATTCGCCGTCTTTATAGCCAATTTTCGCACCCGCGATCGGGCCCATGAATGGGAGACCAGAAAGTGTAAGAGCAGCAGACGCCCCAATCATGGCAATAATATCGCTGTCGTTTTCCATGTCGTAGCTAACAACAGTACAAATAACCTGCACTTCGTTTTTAAAGCCCTTTGGGAACAAAGGGCGGATCGGACGGTCGATCAAGCGGCAGATCAGTGTTTCTTTTTCACTTGGACGGGCTTCCCGTTTGAAGAAGCCACCTGGGATCTTGCCCGCTGCATAGTATTTTTCTTGGTAGTTAACCGTCAGCGGGAAAAAATCCTGCCCAGGCTTGACGGAGCGTTTACCAACAACAGTACAAAGTACTGTGGTATCGCCGTATGTTGCCATTACAGCACCGCCAGCTTGGCGTGCTACATGACCAGTTTCGAGAACCAGGGTACGGCCACCCCATTGAATTTCTTTGCGATGTATATCAAACATTCTTTATTACCTTTCGCGAGCCACCAGCCTTAAGGTTTTCCTTGCTGCATGGCTCTGGCACATTCCAGATGAACGCGCCCCGCATTATAAATTTACCCGGGCCCCTCATTGGACGCCGAGAACGCCAGCTATTGCTGGCACCTTCAAATAGTTTACCGAGGTGACAAGGCTCATAATTGCCCCGTGAGTTCCCCCCGGAATCCAGAAAGGCCGGCCTTAAAAGGCCGACCTTCACTGAATGAGTATTACTTCCGGAGACCCAAGCGACCGATAAGCGACGTATAACGTGCCAGGTCTTTGGATTTCAGATAGTCGAGAAGCTTGCGGCGCAAGTTCACCATTTTGATAAGACCACGACGGGAATGGTTATCCTTTTTGTGCTCTTTAAAATGCTCAGTTAGCGTCACAATACGGGATGTAAGGATGGCGGCTTGAACCTCAGGGGAACCAGTATCGCCTTCTTTAGTCGCGTATTCTTTAATCAACTCTTCTTTACGTTCGGTAGTGATCGACATCGATCTTCTCCTAATAAAATTTAACCAATATTGAAGACCCGCAGGGGTTTAACCGTCATGTTGCCATCACCGTCAGGATTTGCTTCTGCGATCGCGAGCGGCAAGCCGCCTGCAAGCAGAACCAAGGTTCCCTGCTTAGCTTTTGTGAGCGTGAGACTACGGCCAAATTTAATGGCTTTTGCCTCGTCTTCCGTAACGGCGAGCGCCGGGATGTCGTCTAGCGCCGTCGTGATAGGAAGTAGTTCCTCTAAAGCGCGCGCACTATGGCCCAACTCCTCCAGTTTTTCCAGCGAAATCGCCCGACTGAGGTCAAAGGGTCCAACGCGTAAGCGCCGTAATTCTATAATATGGCCATATGTGCCGAGGGCTAGGGCAATATCACGGCCAATAGACCGGACATAGGTACCCTTTCCGCAAGTTACTTCGAAGCAACTGTTACCCTTATCGGCATCATGGGAAATCAAGCTAAGCTTATGAATTTGCACATTTCTTTTTTTCATCTCGGGCACAATGCCCTCACGTGCCAGTTTATAAGCGCGTTCGCCGTCTATCTTAATGGCACTGTAGATAGGAGGGGTTTGCTCAATATCCCCTGTGAAGCGGGCCAGCATGCCTTCCACCTGATCTTTGGTAGGGACCGAGCCGCCGGAATGGATGATGTCGCCCTCAGCATCGTCCGAATCGGTGGCCGTGCCCCAGCATACCGTAAAGGAATATTCCTTGGTGCTGTCCACAACAAACGGCATTGTTTTGGTGGCTTCGCCGAAACCGATGGGGAGAATGCCTGACGCGAGCGGATCGAGTGTGCCAGCATGGCCAGCCTTTTGCGCGCCCAGTATGCGCTTGGCGATAGCAACAGCTTTAGAGCTGCTGTAACCAAGGCCTTTGTCGACGATTAGCCAACCGTCTATCTTATCGCCTTTGCGTTTCCGCGCCAAATCAGTCGTCCTGATCTTCTGCGACAGACTCTGCGCCGGCCTCGGGCTCATCGCTGGCGGCTAGATCCTGCGCCACACGTGGGTCGCGAAGCAGGGCCTCAATATGGCTTGCTTCGTCAAAACTCTCATCAAGTTTGAAATTAAGCTGCGGCGAAAACTTCATATGAACTTTTTTGTTCATTTCACCGCGAATATAGGCAGCGTTTCTGTTGAGCGCCTCAATCACCACATCGCTGTTGATGCCACCAAGCGGCATCACAAAAATTGCCGCGTTGCGGAAATCGGAACTCACGCGCACTTCTGAAACCGTTACAGAAACACCAGCGAGCTCAGTATCCTGAATATCGCCGCGTGTTATAACCAGCGAGATTGCATGGCGCACGTTCTCACCAATACGCAGCAGCCGAAGGCTCTGCGAGTTTGAACCTTTACCTCGACGAGATCTATCCATCAGTTTTACCTAAAAGGGGTAGAAACTGAGCGCCGCTTAAAGCGTGCGCTCAATCTGTTCCAGTTCGTACACTTCAAGAACATCACCGGCTCTAAAGTCGTGGAAGTTCTCGAATGTAAGACCACATTCCTGACCTGATTCTACGCGCTTCACATCGTCTTTGAAGCGGCGCAGGTTATTAATCTGGCCTGTGTAAATGATCACATCATCGCGCAGGATACGGGCTTTAAGGTCGTTGCGAATAGTGCCTTCAATAACGATACACCCAGCAGCCTTGCCAATCTTACCCGCTTTAAACGCGTCTTTGATATCCGCGCGGCCCATGATGTTTTCTTTAAACTCAGGACCAAGCTCGCCAATAAGGGCAGCCTTCACATCATCAATCAAATTATAGATGATGTTGTAATATTTGATCGCAACGCCTTCAGTCTCAGCTGCGATACGCGCTTGCGCACTTGGCCGAACATTAAAGCCAATCATCAGCGCTCCGGAAGCATTCGCAAGGCCGATATCAGTTTCGGTGATGCCACCAACCCCGCCGTGAATGACACGACATTTGATTAGATCATTACCAGCGCTTTCAAGCGACTGGGTAATGGCTTCAACCGAGCCTTGAACATCAGCTTTCACAACAACGTCGAACATAATCTGCTCGCCGCTCTCCTTAAGCTTGCTGAAGATATCTTCCAACGTCTTCGGTGCAGCAAGGGCTGCCCGGCGCTTCTTACGGATAACTTCTTTACGGTAGTCGGTTACTTCGCGCGCTCTTGCCTCATCAGGTACAACAGCGAAATCATCACCAGCGCCCGGCGCTGAGTTTGATCCAAGCACTTCCACAGGGACACTTGGGCCAACCTGCTTCACTTGCTCGCCTTTGTCATTGATCAGAGCTTTAACACGGCCCCATTCAGCACCAGCCACAAAGATATCACCAATTTTAAGTGTGCCGCGCTGCACAAGAACCGTTGCAACAGGGCCACGGCCTTTATCAAGCTTGGCTTCCACAACAACACCTTCAGCTGATTTCTCAACGTTGGCTTTCAGTTCAAGAATTTCAGCCTGAAGCGCGATCGCTTCGCGAAGCTTATCCAAGCCCGCGCCAGTGATCGCAGATACTTCCACTTCCTGCACATCGCCTGAGAATGTTTCAAGCACTACTTCATGCTGCAACAGCTCGTTGCGTACGCGGGTTGGGTCTGCACCTTCGCGGTCCATCTTATTGATGGCAACAATCATCGGAACACCAGCCGCTTTAGCGTGGTTGATCGCTTCAATCGTTTGAGGCATCACACCATCATCTGCAGCAACCACCAAAATTACAATGTCCGTAACGCTGGCACCGCGTGCGCGCATCTGGGTGAAGGCTGCGTGGCCTGGCGTATCAAGGAATGTGATGCTATCGCCACCTTCCAGTTCAACCTGGTAAGCACCAATATGTTGGGTAATACCGCCCGCTTCGCCCTTAACAACATTCGCATTGCGGAGTGCATCCAAGAGCGTGGTTTTACCATGATCCACGTGGCCCATAACGGTTACGATAGGTGCACGCGATATTTTGGAGGCATCTTCATCTTCTGTGAACAGGCCAATTTCAACATCGGCTTCGCTAACGCGTTTGGCTTTATGGCCAAATTCCTCAACAACAAGCTGAGCTGTATCCTGGTCCAGTGTCTCGTTAATAGTGGCCATGATATCAAGGCCCATCAGAACTTTAATAACCGACACACCTTTTTCATTCATACGCTGCGCCAATTCCTGAACGGTAATGGCCTCAGGCACTGTGATTTCCAGGCTCTTACGTTCCTGAACCCGTGAACCACCCATTTCGGCTGCACGCTTCTTGGCCTGCGCGCGTTTATAAGCAGCAAGCGAACGCTGGCGTTCTCCGCCACCTGTCGCGGACGAAATCGTCAAACGGCCTTTGCGGCGGACATCACCCCGGCCCCGATTTTTCTGGTCGCGGGTATCACCTGGGCGCTTCACGTCTTTGCGTTTCGGCTTGCCGCGGCGCACCTCAGTGGGTTCTGGACGACTAGCATCAGCCGCTTTTTTCAGCTGAACCGCACGCGCTTCAAGTTCTGATTTCTTTTTGGTGTCGTCGACAGATTTGTCGCGTTTAGCTTTCTCGTCAGAAGCTTTCTTTGTAGCTTCCTCTGCAGCCTTCTTCGCGGTTTCTTCTTCGGCTTTTTGCTTCGCGCTTACTTCAGCAGCGTGACGTGCAGCTTCTTCAATGTCTTGTGCTTCTTTTTCCGCAGAAGCGCGCTTCTTACGCTCCGCGTCTTCAACAGCACGCAACACATCTTGCTCAGCCTTGGCTTTTGCATTTTCTGCGGCGCGGACGTGTGCGCCAGCAAGAGCCCGCATCCGGTTTTCACGCTCCGCGTCAGAAAGAGTTTGCGGGCCGTCATTTCCTGGCTTTTTAGGCACGTAAGCATGCGGTGCCTTGGGTTTAACCTTCGGCTCATACCTACTAGGATTGCTATTCCCAGGCTTAGTCAGAACGCGTTTCTTTTTGCGTTCAACCACAACCGATTTACCGCGCCCATGGCTGAAGTTTTGACGAATCTGGCCAGTTTCCACACCCTTGGTTACGCCCAAGGTGTTGCCTGACAAGGTCAATTTCTTTTCGTCGCTCATACTATTCTTCAATCCCTTGCTCATCACAAGTCAGCGGGGCATTGCCTCGCAGGCTCAACAATCGGCTGACATCAGCCTTTAATTTCTCTGTGCCACCGCTTTTGAACAGCAACACATGTACCACATTTTCCCGACCAAGCGCCTTAGAAAGCGCCTCTCGGTCAAACAATTTAGCCACCGGCACATCTCTGCCGACCGACCATAGTATCTTTTTCTGCCCATCTTCGGCGCCGTCCGTGGCAGCCACAATAAGCATGGGCACATCGCCCCGTCGTTTCCCCAGCGCCGCTTTGATTTTCTCAAAGCCTGACACTAGATTGCCCGCGCGCTGTTCCAGACCCAGACGGTCAAGACAACGACGCACCAAAAGCCCGTCGATCAGCTCAACCAAATTCTCTGGCACCGCACCTTTCGGCAACTTTGCCTTTAAAGACCGGGCTGCAGCCTTATGCAAACTACTGTTTGCAATTGCTTTCCCGATCTCCGCACCGTCAGCCAACACCCAGACGCCTCGCCCAGGAAGTCGACCTGCCACATCTGGAACCAAGGTTCCGTCTGGTGCATGCGCCAACCGAACCATCTTTTCAATCGGTTCGGCCGCCTTTGTTAACACACAGCGCCGCTCAGGCATTTGCTGCTTAAAGTGCTGAACCT
>NVTU01000027.1 GCA_002401685.1 Kordiimonadales bacterium | reverse complement strand
TTGGGAAACCACCCTGGATACTGAAGCCCGGACACTTCTGCAGGTTAGAGTCAATCACGGTGATGAAGCAGACGAAGTCTTCTCAACCCTGATGGGAGATGTGGTTGAACCCCGGCGCGAGTTTATCCAGAAAAACGCGCTAAATGTCCGAACCTTGGATGCTTGATCAACGACAGGGGAAGGGTCTTGGCCCTTCCCTGTTTTTTGATCGCAGGTCTCTTTAGACGTCACCAGATATAAGTGGTCCGATCGCATCACGCCACTGCTTTAAATTCACTCACTTGACGACTGGTCAAATACTGCCTTCATTAGATTACTAGCCAAAGTAACGCCAGATTAACGATTACTGGGATATTACTGTTCCGCGTAAGACAGAAATAACGGCATATTTTTGTCAAAAAAGCACCAAACATGCCACCAAAATCGCTGCCACCAAGATTAACCGGGCGAACAATTTTGATGTTGTATTTCAGGGCGGGATCTTGTGCAGGCATTTGGCCATTCTCTACCATCAAGCCGAAGAAATCGCCTTTAGCCGTCATACCAAACGCAACGTCACGGACAAGCTCTTCTGTAGCCAATGTGAAGATCGTTGTATCTGCAGATTGTGCGGCAGTATCAGGGACCTGGCCTTCGCTCGCAAGGAGGCCCATGAATGTAAATGCTTTAAGTTCGTTCTTTTTGAGGGCTCTTGCCATCGTCTCTACTCCAAATTCTCACTATCAATTCCTGCAACCAGCTTTCTTAGGGTCTGTGTTGCTTACATGCGTGTAGATAGGCCCGGGAGTGAACTATTTGAAGAGCAAAGAATGCAAACTACCTATGCACTAAACGCATAGCTTGCGAATTGTGACATAAACGTGACGACTAGCTGATTAACAGACGTTAAGGATTTTGTGGGCCGATGACAAATACCAATCCAGCAAGTGCCAAAACCCAAAAAAGAAAGCCGCCATATACAAAGGGCCGTGCCATCTTGCGTTCAATCCAGTGGCGCGGCTTAATGCCCTTGGCAAGAAAAACCAAGAGCCCCGCAAGGTTAACGCACACTATATTCACCGCGAGTAAGGTTTGGGCACCCAGCGCCAATTTAAAGTCGCCAGCACCAACCATAAACCCGACTATTGCTGCAGGGGGTATAATACCATCACACCGACAAGCGCCACCCACAGGCCGGTAGTCCGCGACAATACCCCAGCTATACGCCTGAAGCCACCGCCAGCACCACACCGCTGAGGCCCACTGTTGTGCGGTCCATCAATGCCGTACTGTAGGGGAGTTCATGCCAAAAGAACCCAACAATGGCAGACCTAAGCAATACCAGAAACAAGCCAACAATCCCGGCAGTGAAGGCCTTGGCTATTAAGGCCTTATCACCTTGCGAGGTTCCAAAGGCAAAGGCGAGATTCGGGCCAAGGAACGGCGCAATAATCATAGCGCCCACTACGGCCGCAATATTATTTTGTAACAGACCGATCAATGCCACGATTGTCGACAAGCAGGTCAGCAGCAATCGGCGTAGTCACGTGCAACATTTTAAGTGCCATGATACATCCCGCTTATTGTCACTTCTACTGTGCCAAGTGTTGCTTGCAAGCCTCCAAAACCGGTATCTATGCCTGAATGAATGTAATCCACTCTTCTTCAGTCATGACAACCAAACCAAGCGCCTGGGCCTTTTTCAGCTTCGACCCTGCTCCTGGCCCGGCAATTAGAATATCCGTTTTTTTCGAAACAGATCCTGAAACCTTTGCCCCAAGCGCTTCGGCCTTTGCTTTTGCTTCCGCACGAGACAGTGCAACAAGCGTTCCTGTAAACACAACGGTTTTCCCTGAAACCGGACTATCATCCGCTTGCACTTCAATTGGCTTAACGGCGAGCTGGCTTAACAGCCGGTCAAGAACGGCTCTGTTTTTCTCTTCCAGATAGAATTCCATCAGGCTTTGAATAACATCGCCGCCAATGCCGTCAATATCGGTGAGCTCACTGTGGTGATCAAGCAGCTGCCGGGCCGCCGCCGCTGAAATATCTACAGAACCAAGCCCCGCCACATCTCGTAACCGGCTGATTTTGACGTTATCAGCTTTTAAAGTGCCTTTTTCCATCCGTGCCAGGCGCCCGGCCACGAGCTCCAGAATGCTCGGCAAGACGCTCAGTAAATCGCGTGGCCGCATTGAAGCCGCAAACTCTTTCAAATGCCCAAACGTTAGCAGACAATAATTCAGCGAGTTGATCTGCCGCGCAGACAGACCCGCGTTCATGCTGGTTGCCAATTCAAGCGCCCGTGAGAGGAAAGCGACCAGTCCCTCGGGCGTTACAAAGTGCCGCGCCAGCAGTTTCGCTGTTTCCAACCCAATTCCCTGGATACCCAACCCAAAGATAAGCCGGTGAAAATCAACCGACCGCCGGTCTTCGATTGCCGCTAGCAGCTTATCTACCGACAAGTTGCCCCAGCCGTCCCATTTTTGCAGGGCTTCGCCTTCTGCAGCGTTTTTAGATGAGAGGGTGAAAATATCAGCAGGCTCTTTAACCCAGTCCCGCTCATAAAGCTGTTCGACTTGTTTTACGCCCAAGCCTTCGATATCAAACGCGCCCCGCGATACGAAGTGGCGCAGCCGTTCAACTTGTTGCGCCGGGCAAATAAGCCCCCCAGTGCAGCGCACCACAACATCGTCGTCGGTAGCCTCGGCAGAGGAACCGCAGGCAGGACATATTTCAGGGAATATATAAGCAGCAGTGCCTTGCTCTCGTTTCTCAAGCACAACGGAGACAACCTGTGGAATGACATCCCCCGCGCGCTGTATCACCACAGTATCGCCAATACGCACATCAAGGCGCTCAATTTCGTCCCGGTTATGGAGCGTAGCGTTTGAAACCACAACGCCGCCTACTGTTACGGGTTCTAGCTTAGCCACCGGAGTGAGCGCGCCCGTGCGGCCAACCTGTATGTCTATACCGCGCAGTAATGTTGTTGCCTTCTCGGCTGGGAACTTATGCGCAATGGCCCATCGCGGTGCACGCGCAACCATGCCCAACCGTTCCTGCAAGGCTAGCTCATCGACCTTGTAAACAACGCCGTCGATATCATAATCGAGCCCAGCTCGGCTTTCTTCAATGAGCTTGTAGTGAGCGACCACTTCAGCCGCCCCTTTGAAGCGCTGCATCAACGGGTTCACATCAAAACCCCAAGCCGCAAAATATTCTGTCATGCCCAGCTGCGTGCCAGACGGCAAGTCAGAGACCTCGCCCCAAGCATAGGCAAAAAACTTAAGCGGTCGTTTTGCTGTGATCGACGTATCGAGCTGACGCAGCGACCCTGCAGCTGCGTTACGCGGGTTAGCAAAGAGCTTTTCACCCCGTTCTGCCTGCCGCTCGTTGAGGGATGCGAAATCAGCTTTACTCATATAAACTTCGCCGCGAACCTCTACAACATCGGGCCAGCCTTCGCCTTGAAGGGTGAGCGGTATCGAGGCAATAGTTTTCGCATTGGCGGTTACATTTTCACCAACAGCGCCGTTCCCCCGTGTCACAGCGTAAGCAAGCGTGCCTTTTTCGTAGCGGACAGCGAGCGATAGACCATCAATTTTAGGCTCTGCCGTCAAAACAACAGTGGTACTTTCCGGAAGCCCTAAAAACCTCAGCACCCTGCCTTCAAATTCCGCCACATCATCCGCGCTAAAAGCGTTATCAAGCGACAGCATTGGCCGGGCGTGAGTAATTTTGGCGAACTTGCTCTGCTTTACAGATGCGCCAACAGACTTGGTTGGGCTGTCATCCCGGACTAAATGCGGGAACGCCTCCTCGAGTTCGGTATTTCTTTTGCGCAGCGCATCATAATCGCTGTCGGCAATAACTGGCGCGTCTTCACTATGATATTTCCCGTCATGAAAAGCGATTTCCATGGCTAGGCTAGCAAGCTCACGCCGCGCTTCTTTTTCGGTCAAATTGGTGGCATCACCAAAATCAAATTCAGACATGGTTTTTACTCGCCAATATTCAGAAGTTGGTCAGCAGCTGCCCGTGCCGCTTCTGTTATTTCCGCGCCTGCAAGCATGCGCGCAATCTCTTCACGACGTTCACTTTCCTGCAGCTGACTAACAGAGGTATAAGTGATGGCTTTATGGTCCGTTTTCGAGATTTGGAATTGGTGATCCCCACATGCGGCCACTTGCGGGCTGTGTGTTACTACAAGCACCTGTGCATTGTCGGATAGCCTCTTGAGGCGATCTCCAACGGCACTTGCCGTTGCACCGCCCAGACCGCGATCCACTTCGTCAAACACCATTACAGGCGCACAACCGACTTCGGCTAGTACGACCTTCAGCGCCAAGATAAAGCGCGCCAACTCGCCGCCCGAAGCGACTTTAAGCATAGGCCCGTACGGCGTATTCGGGTTTGTTTTAACTTCAAAGGACAAACGCTCACCACCAGACTGGTTCCAGTCTTTTTCCTCAAGCGGCTCAACAAGAGTTCGAAAAGTTGCTTTTTCAAGTTTCAGAGGCGGCAATTCAGCTGTTACAGCCCTATCAAGTTTCTGCGCAGCCTTGGTGCGCGCTTTGCGAAGAGCCTCAACTGAATTTCGCATGTGAGCGTCTGCGTCAGTAAGAACGCGCCGTGCCTCCATAACCGAAGCATCGCCAGTTGAAAGGGCCCTTGCCCGGCCTTCAAATGTTTCGAAGACATCCGCGAGCTGGTCTGGAGAACATCCATGCTTACGAGCCAACCGCCGAATTTCGAAAAGTCGTTCTTCGATCGCGTCTAAATCTTGTGGGTCGAACTGGATATCTGTAATCAGTTTTTCCAGTTCTTCGACACCGTCGCTGATTTCGATTGATGCGCGGTCCATCGATTGAATGATCGGGTGAAGGCGCTCTGAAAGCGCGCCTTCTGTACGTTCCATGCGTCGCAGTACGCCGCGCAACGCGCTATCCACGCCTTGCCGTCCTGAAAGCGCTTTATGGTAGGATTTAAAGTCTTCAAGCAGCTTTTCGCCCTGCATCATCAGTGTACGCTGATTGGCAAGGTCTTCCTCTTCGCCTGCAAGAGGATTAAGTGAAGCCAGTTCTTCCTGCGCATGCAGAATAAATTCTTCGTCTTTTTGTACAGCTTGAAGCGCGGCCTCCGCCTCTTCAAGCGCCTTCTTTGCAGCACCGAGCTGTTTATAGGCAGAAGAGACAACTGAAATCGCCTTTTGGTGGTCACCATAGCTATCGACAAGGCTTCGGTGCACTGACAGGTCTAACAAGGTCCTGTCGTCGTGCTGGCCGTGCACCTCAAGAAGCATAGAACCCAATTCGGCCATAAGGGCCCTACCGACGGGTTGGTCATTGACCCACGCCTTACTACGGCCGTCTGCAGTTATTTGGCGGCGCAAAATGACATTGCCATCCCCCGCGTCCAGTCCTTCGGCCAACAACCGTACACAGACTGGATGGATCGGCAACAAGTCAAATTCTGCAATGACAGTACCCTGCTCGCTGCCCTGCCTAACAAGCGCACGGTCGGCGCGCGCGCCCGTGGCTAGCCCTAGGCTGTCGAGCAGTATGGACTTACCGGCGCCTGTTTCACCCGTAAGCACAGTAAGCCCCCCGGTAAACGAGAGGCTTAACTTTTCGATCAAAACAATGTCACGAACGCTGAGCCCTGTCAGCATTGGCGTTACCTCAATTCCCTAGCCCAGGCTCTAAAAAGGCCACAGGCTGCTGATCCACGAACTGCCGGAAGAACCTGGTTGCAGGTTATCTTCAACAAGCATCGCGTAACTATAACGATACCACTTGGTTCCGCCATAGTTATGTTGAAGAACTGCCGCTGCAGCTTGCGCCTCGTTTGCTATACCTAAAGAAAGGTAGCTCTCGACAAGGCGGTGCAGCGCTTCTGGTGCGTGACTTGTGGTCTGGTAATTTTCGATAACATTTCTGAAACGACCAACTGCTGCCAGATATTCCTTGCGCTTCATATAGAAACGGCCGACCTCCATATCCTTGCCAGCAAGGTGATCCTGTGTCAGCGAATATTTCAGTGAAGCATCACGAGCATACTCACTGCCGGGGTACCTACGAATAACCTGAAGCAACGCATCTTGCGCCTCAGTCGTCTTTTGCTGATCCCGGCCCACGTCCGAAATCTGTTCATAGTGACAGAGGGCGATCAAGTAATAAGCGTACGGCGCTGAACTATTCCCAGGGTGGAGTTGAAGAAACCGCTGTGCGGCAAGTACAGCGTCATCATAATTATTGCTTTTATAGTGTGAATAGGCAGCCATTAACTGCGCACGACGTGCCCAGGTAGAATACGGATGCTGACGTTCCACTTCGTCGAACGCGATGGCTGCGAGCGAATAGCGGCCTCTTTCCAGGCTATCGTGAGCCAGGGTGTAAATCACCTCAACGTCACGAGCTACATAGCGATCCTCGTCTTTTGAACCGCAAGCTGAAATGCTAAACGCGGCCGCTAATAAAACAAAATTTTTAAAAGAAACATTTGCCATAGTAGCTTTTTACTCCTGTCGCTTCGAAAAGCGCTTTGAAATTCTTAGAAATAGATATACTCTAACCAGCGTTGCAACCAGTAGTATCCAAGTACCTACACCCCTGTCGGCAACCGTCTATTGGTTGGTCACAGCGGTTTCTCTAGCACAGGAATCCGCACGCGCCAACGAAGAATAGCTTGCCGCAACCAAGGAAGGAAATTCTATGGTTCTGCTTCATGCTACTAGCAGCCAAGAAAGTGGCAATTTTTCGGCAAGAAAGGCAGATTTGATCGATAAGCATGTCGGCCAACGCCTTAGAGATCGCCGACGCTCGCTGGATCTTTCGCAACAGGACATCGCCCAAATTCTGGGCATTTCTTATCAACAAGTCCAGAAATATGAATGTGGACTCAATAGGATAAGCGCCGGCCGCCTTTTTATGCTTGGCCATATTATGCGTGTACAAGTGTCCTACTTCTATGAGGGCCTCCCCCCCGCAGAAGAAATGCTCTCTGGTCGCATTGATACGAGCGAAATTATGCTTCCTAATGTCGATACACTCCCCAATGCAAATATTCGTGATGCACTGAGTGATCTTGTTCGCGCAATCCGCGATTCCAAAATGATGTAAAAAATGCCGCGTGACCTCCCGCGCGACATTCTCCCCAACTGAGTTAGGGTCCTGAGGCGGGCAAAACCTTTGCCGCCTCGCCCTATACTCAATTAAATCACAAATTGTTAGAAATAAGCACGCTGTCCGCGAATGTGGGGCGTTAGCCTTCACCCCGCACAAGTGCGTCATAATCTTTCATCAGTGCCTTTGTCATATCACCAACTTCAAAGGTGTAAGGGCCAACTTCTGAAAGCGGGCTTACCTCAACAGCGGTGCCCGTCAAAAATGCCTGTTCAAAACCAGCCATTTCCTCAGGCATAATTGCCCGTTCAATCACTTTAATGCCACGCTTTTCAGCAAGGCCTATTACTGTGCGCCGAGTAATTCCATCCAAGAAGCAATCAGGCGTCGGCGTATGAAGCTCACCGTCCTTCACGAAGAAAACATTGGCGCCCGTTGCCTCAGCAATTTGGCCTCGGTAATCAAACATCATCGCGTCGTCGTAGCCCTTAGCTTCAGCTGCGTGCTTTGAAAGCGTACAAATCATATAAAGACCAGCGGCTTTTGCATGCACTGGCGCAGTATTAGGTGCCGGACGCTGCCAATCGGAAATATCGAGGCGCAAGCCCTTCATCCGGGCTTCTTCAGCAAAGTATGCAGGCCATTCCCAAATGGCGATCGCAGCATGAATTGTATTCGACTGGGCGGAAATACCCATCATTTCGCTGCCGCGCCAAATAATCGGGCGGCAATAAGCGTCAACATAACCATTAATCTCCAAACACTGGAGACAAGCCTCATTGATCTGATCTTCCGTCCAAGGAACATTCATCCCAAGCATTTCAGCCGACGCAAACAACCGAGCGGTATGCTCTTTAAGCTTAAAAATCGTACCATTATAGGCGCGCTGCCCTTCAAAAACTGCGCTGCCATAATGCATCGCGTGCGTTAGCACGTGCACATTAGTATCTTGCCATTCCATGAACTGACCATCCATCCAGATTTTACCGTTCATCTTGTCAAATGACGCAGATGCCATTTCGTTTCTCCATTTTAGCAAAAAAAAGAATAATATAACGATTTTTACTTGATCTAAGTAACATTATGTCGTTAATATGTCAATAAAGCTGACTTAAATATGTTATAGATATATGCACAGAAAATTACCACACCCAAACCTATATTTGCGCGAAGAAGAGCTTCGTCGCGGCATCGAACTGTTGTATTTTGCCTACAGGGATTTCACGCAAGATCCCGACAAAATATTGGCCGACACAGGCTTAGGGCGCGCCCATCACAGGGTCCTTTATTTTGTTGGCCGTTCACCCGGAACCACGGTGTCAGGCTTGTTGAAACTTTTGCGCATTACCAAGCAGAGCTTATCTCGTGTTCTAGGGCAACTGGTTGATGATGGGTATATCGAACAGCAGGCTGGCATGACAGACCGCAGACAGCGCCTTTTGTATCTTACGGAGAAAGGCGACGCGTTTGAGAAACAGCTTTTCTCAACTCAGCGTGAGCGCGTGGCTCAAGCGTACAAAACCGCAGGGCCCGAGGCCGTTGCCGGGTTTTGGGAAGTCCTTCTTAATATCGTCAACGAGACTGAGCGCGAGACCGTGCTACGCGCAATAGAGAAATAGAGAAATAGAACAGCTTCCAGGTAACATCTACTAGGAAGCTGCCTATTCATATCTCTATTTTATTGGGCAGGCCATGGGTTCACTATGATGTCTTCGTCCACACACCACGGGTTCGTCGGCAAATGCACCGCTACACGCTTTAACCACGGCCCAAGGGTCGGGTGCTCAAACATTGGCATATGATCGACAAGGCCTACATGATACGGGAAAATCACTTGCGGGAAGATAGCAAAGTCAGCGAGCGTCGGCTCCGACATGCCGCCCAAGTAGGGGCCATCACCCAGATGCGCTACTAGTTCCATGAATATCCGCATCTTCATGGCCTCGAGCGGCTCACTACGGTCCAGGTTCTCGACCATATGGACGATGAACGGCGCAGCCCGGATCAGATCAGGCCATGCCTCACGCACAGGATCAGGAAGCGTCGCACCGCTTGATACGATCTCAGCCAGACGGTGGGCACGCTTGCGGAAACCCTCGTCGTTTTTGCCATCAACCACATCGCGGAAGACCATCCCGGGAATGAACTGCTCGCTAACCCAATCATCGATTTTCGTGGCTATAGCTTTTTCAGCGTCATTTGAACCGAACAATGGCTTTTCAGGGTAGAGTTCATCGAGCCATGCGCCAATCTTTGAGCTATCAAGGCGCCATTCCTCGCCAATTTTCAAAACAGGCACCTGCTTGCCGCCGGTGAATGCCAAAGTTTCTTCAGCCATAACCGGGCTGACAGGCACAAAATTGAAATCCAGATTCTTATAGTAGAGATAGCAAGCAACTTTCCGGACATAAGGACTAGTAGTGTAACCGTATAGCTCGATCTTCATATGGAGGTACCTTTTAAAAATTCCACAGTTCGCGGAACAAGTAAAAGTAAGCTCACCCCCCGCCTTGATACAAATAGGCCGATAAGCACCCCAAACCAGAAGGCTCCGCAAAATGTGACCCAATTTTACGTCAACTTGGTCATGCGCTGAGAGCGGAGCCAATTTTGGGCGGAGCCATTCTGACCAGACGGCGGGCAAAAAAAAGGGCTGTCCGAAGACAGCCCTTTTTACAATATATGTGGAAGCTTACTCTTCTTCGTAGAAGTTCTTACCAGCTTTTACTGATCTCCAGATCTTCTTCATTGAGAAGAAGAAAATGATGGTCATCAACAGCAGGAAGGCAATCACTTTAAAGCCGAGCTCATGACGTTGACCAAGTGTTGGGTCCCCAACATAGCTCAGGAACTCAACAACATCGTGCGCCATCTGCTCTGGTGTTGCTTCAGGTTGACCAGCGTCATACTCTACAGCGCCTTCAAATAGCGGCGGCGCCATGGAAATCTGGCCACCCTTGAAGTAAGGGTTGTAGCTTTTGTCCGCAGCGATCTCGCGTCCTTCAGGAGCCTTTGTTCCGTATCCGGTGATCAAACTATACATATAGTTTTTACCGTCATGACGGGCGCGTGTCATCAAAGACAAATCTGGTGGCAAAGCCCCACCGTTTGATGCGCGTGCGGCATTATCGTTTGCAAACGGGCTAGGGAAAACGTCCTGCGGCAAGGCCGCACGAACAGTTTCGTCGCCAGCATCGTCAGGCTCGCCTGCAACTTCATATTCCTGAGCAAACGCCTTTATTTCATCAACGTTATACCCAAGATCCGCAAGGTTGCGGAAACGGAAGTATTTCAAGGCATGGCAGCTAGAGCATACCTGTTTGTATACCTGCCAACCACGCTGAAGCGAGGCCTGGTCATATTGACCAAGCGGCCCATCAGACGACCATTTTTGTTTCTCAGGATGCTTATCAGCACCAGATGCCATTGCTGCGCCGGCGATGCCGACTACAGATACAAGAGCAATTGCGAGATGTTTTGTAAATTTCATGTTCCCAATCCCCCTATTCAGCAGCTTTAATAACCGGATTTGAAATACTTTCCGGTAGTGGCAATGTTTTCTCATATTTACCAAGAAGCGGCAAAAAGATGAGGAAGTGTGCAAAGTAATAAGCAGTACCCAGCAGGCCAAGTACAGGCCAAATGCCTTCTGGCTTCTTACCGCCAACAATTGTCAGCAAGACCATCACTGCAACAAACACCCAGAACAGGATCTTATATACAGGGCGGAAGCGCGCTGAGCGAACTTTGGATGTATCAAGCCAAGGCAGTGCGAACAACAGCAAGATCGACGCAAACATTGCAATCACACCCAGCAGTTTGGCAGGGATGAAGACGATGTCAGTACCAGGAATGCCGATATCAAACGTGATCGACCGCAAGATCGCATAGAAAGGCAGGAAGTACCATTCAGGCACGATGCTGTCTGGCGTCACGAGGCTATCTGCCGGAATAAAGTTGTCCGGGTGACCCATCGCATCAGGCATAAAGAAGATGAACGTCGCGAAAATCGTGAAGAACACGCCAACACCGAAAGCATCTTTAATAGTGTAGAAAGGATGGAACGGGATTTGGTCCGCACCGGACTTCACTTCAATACCCAGTGGGTTACCACTGTCTGATACCTTCTTAGCCCAGATGTGCAAGATCACTACACCGAGAATAACAAACGGTAGCAGGAAGTGCAGGCTGAAGAAACGGTTCAGGGTGGGGTTATCAACGGAGAAACCGCCCCACAGTAACGTTACGATACTATCGCCAACAACCGGGATTGCGGAGAACAGGTTGGTGATAACCGTCGCGCCCCAGAAGGACATTTGGCCCCAAGGCAGTACGTAGCCCATGAAGGCGGTTGCCATCATCAGCAAGAAGATCACAAGACCCAGCATCCACAAGACTTCGCGCGGTGCCTTATACGAACCATAATAAAGCCCGCGAAGAATATGGATATAAACCGCGATAAAGAAGAAAGACGCGCCGTTTGCGTGCATCGGGCGGATCAACCAGCCGTAATTCACGTCGCGTGTGATGCGTTCTACGCTATCAAACGCCAGCGCAGTATCAGGTGTATAATGCATCGCAAGCACGATGCCTGAAATGATCTGCACAACAAGCATCAGGCCCGCAAGCGAGCCAAAGTTCCACCAGTAGTTCAAATTCCGCGGCGTCGGCGTGCCGGGCCCTACAACGTTATGAACTAGCGAAAGTATAGGTAAGCGCTCTTCGAACCAGCCAAGGGCCTTGTTCTTTGGCGCTATAGTTTCCCATTCAGCCATCTTTTTTCCCCTACCCGATCTTAATCAAGGTGTCTGTTACAAAGGCGTACGTTGGCACAGCAAGGTTTTTCGGCGCTGGGCCTTTGCGGATACGACCAGATGTATCATAGTGTGAACCGTGGCAAGGGCAGAACCAGCCGCCAAACTCGCCTTTATCATCACCCGACTTTGTTCCTAGAGGAACACAACCGAGGTGAGTACACGTACCGACAAGCACCAGCCACTTGGCTTCGCCTCTAACACGTTCGCCATCTGTTTCTTTGTCGATAAGGTCACTGAGCGCAACGCCTTCGGCTTCTGCGATCTCAGCAGCCGTGCGGTGGCGGATAAAAATAGGTTTACCCCGCCATTTAATGACGATTGCTTCGCCTTCACCAATGCTGCTGATGTCAACTTCTACAGTGGCCAGCGCCAAAGTATCGGCTGCAGGGTTCATCTGATCGACAAACGGCCACATAGCAAGGGTTGCTCCAACGCCTGCCATGCCGGCAGCCGCAACATGAAGAAAGTCCCGCCGACCGGCGTCTTCTTCATCATGGGTAGTATGCTCAGTAGTGCTCATGTATTTTTCCCTGACAGGAACGTGATGCAAAAAAGGCTATCGTTCGTTAAATAGGCCGTACTTTACTTATATTAGTTTAGCGCTGTTTCAAATTCCTGCGGCAAGCAGTCGCAGGACAAAGATTAAGCACGCCTAACCAACGGGCACCCCTTGCCCGATAATTTGGATTGGTATTAATCGGCCCAACAAAAAGAGGCAAGCCTTTATAGCCGCTGAGAATAAAAAAAATGAGTTAATTTACCGTAGCTATCCTTGAAGTAATTGAACATGCCACCAAGAGCCTCTAAGTTGCGGCTATGGATATTGCCCTTTACCAACCCGACCAGCCCCCAAATACAGGTACACTTCTCAGGCTCGGCGCCTGCATGAATGTGCCTGTACATGTGATTGAGCCTTGCGGTTTCCCATTCTCCAAGCGAGCGCTACAGCGCTATGCGATGGATTATGCTGACATTGTAGACTTACGACATCATGCTGACTGGGACACTTTTGAGGCTTTGCGACATAAGAACGCACAGCGTCTAATTTTATTGACGACAGGCGGCGCAACCGATTACAGCGACTTTGTGTTCGAAAAAAACGACATTTTGCTAGTGGGGAGCGAATCGACTGGCGCTCCGGATTTTGTCCACGACGCTGCCCATGCTCGTGTGACCGTGCCCATGGCAAAAGAAGCCCGTTCACTAAATGTTGCGATTTCGATGGCAATGGTACTCGGCGAAGCAATGCGTCAAACGGCCACATGGCCACATGGCCAAAAGACTAGAGGAACTCCCCTTGGATATTGAAGACAAAAAAATAAAGGCAGCCAGCTGGTTCAAAGATTTGCGGGACCAAATATGCAGCAGCTTCGAAGCCATAGAAGATGATTATACGGGGCCTCTGTCAGACCGCGACGCGGGGCGTTTTGAGCGCAAAAGCTGGGACCGAACCAATCAGGGGGACGGTACAGAAGGCGGCGGCGGCACAATGTCGACCATGCGAGGCGGCCGGGTGTTCGAGAAAGTGGGCGTCAACATTTCCAAAGTGCACGGCACTTTCACCGAGGAATTTGCACGCTCCATGCCGGGCGCAACTGAGGACCCACGTTTTTTCGCGACAGGTATATCAATTGTCGCGCACATGAATAGCCCCAAGGTACCAGCTGTTCATATGAACACTCGTTTCATTGTCACAACGAAAAACTGGTTTGGCGGCGGTGCTGATCTAAACGCGCCACTGCCGAACGAAGAAGACACAGCCCAGTTCCACAAAGCCTTTCAGCAATGCTGCGATAGGCACGACCCCGACTATTATGCAAAATTCAAAAAATGGTGTGACGAGTATTTTTACATCAAACACCGTAACTGCGCCCGCGGTGAAGGCGGTATTTTTTATGATCAGCTTAGCACTGGCAATTGGGACAATGATTTTGCTTTCACGCAAGACGTCGGCCGCACGTTCAATGACGTGTACCCTGCCCTAATACGCAAACATATGCATGAAAGCTGGACACCAGAGCAGCGTGAGCGCCAGCTTGAATACCGTGGCTACTACGCAGAGTTTAATCTGGTCTATGATCGCGGCACGACTTTCGGGCTAAAAACAGGCGGAAATGTCGAGGCGATTTTAATGTCCTTGCCGCCTGAGGCAAAATGGCCGTAAGCCGGAGCTAGCTTGCCAGTTAACGTGCAAGACCAGCCTCCTACCGCTAGCCGGTTGACAGCTTGAGCGGCCTGGACAAGGCTCCGAGCTTAAGGGGAGCTTTATGAACTACTTCATCGCATCACTACTCGTCTCAGCCCTGTCGGCGGCCAGCGCCGCCCAGGAGCGCCCTCTGATAGTAGCCTCCGGCACAGTCTCGCAAGACCGTGAGAACGAATTCCGGCTTATGCCGAGGTATACGAACGAAAAATGGATCTATAGCAGTACAAAAGCAGGGAATCCGCTATACAGCCTTTATGAAACTCAAAGGACTGCTGCTGGTTGGAGCGCGCCGATCCGCTTCAATCCGGCCCCTGACTTTAAGGCTGTAAATACACTTGAAGCATTTTTTACTGATGATGGCAGGTATGTATTTTTCGTATCTGATAAAGACACAACATCATCTGAAGATTTTGATATTTGGATGGCACCGACCGACAACGGCAAGGTTGGTTCACCAAAGAAACTGCCAAAGCTTATCAATAGTACTTCAGGAGAATGGTTCCCGTCTTATCAAAACGGCAATTTATTGTTTGGATCAGAACGGCCTGGCGGACTTGGCCGGATCGACCTTTACACCGCCAAGTTTGACGGCACCACGGCATCACAGCTGACCGCATTTCCTGCCCCTATCAATTCGCGCTATGAAGATTTCGACCCAGTAATGGCACGGGATGGAAGTTTCCTTATTTTCTCCTCCAATCGCCCAAGCCAATACGAAGGCAACCGTCTCTTCATTGTTTTCCGAGAAACAAATGGCACGTGGTCCACCTTAATAAGTTTAGGTAAGGAATTAGCACCCCATACAGACGGTTCCGCAGCCTCGCTTTCAGCTGACCAGAAAACCCTTTATTTCACAGCCCGCGCCACATCGCCGCGCCGATCAGGTGACCTATATTCAATCGATTTTCAGCCGATCTTGACAAAGCTACGGGCAGAACCCAAAAATAGCCGCAACGACTAACAAAATCGGCCGCCGTATTGCTGCCTCTTTCTACAAAGAGAATGCACCTAATATCAACCACTGCCGAACCAAAGGAAATGCACCATAATGCTCCGCACAGCCCTCGCCCTTATTCTTTCGGTCTCTTTGATTACTATTTCAAGCGTTGCAATAGCTGACAAAGCCGAGAAAAAACGCCAAAAGCTTATTTCGATGCGCGAAGCGGTACTCGTGGAACTTTTTGATGCTCGACCGCAAGCTAAAGCTGAAATTGACGAAGCCGAAGGCTATGCTGTCTTCAAAAATTTTGGCGTTCAAATTCTGCTTGTGGGCGGAGGCGGTGGTCGCGGCATTGTCCACGACAACAAATCACAAATCGACACTTATATGAAAATGGCAACGGCAGGCATTGGCATTGGCCTCGGGATAAAAGACTTTCGTGCGGTCTTTATTTTCCATGATCGAAAGGCACTCGATAAGTTCGTCCACAGCGGCTGGGATTTCTCTGGTGAAGCCGACGCTGCAGCGCGCGCAGACGATAAGGGCGGCGAAATTGGAGAGGCCGCCTCTTTCCGCAAAAAAGTGAGCGTTTACCAATTCACCAAAAACGGTTTGGCGTTGCAGGCTTCCTTGCACGGCACAAAATACTGGAAAGACAAAAAGCTCAATGGTGGCTAAAAGTAGCACCAATTTGGAATTAGAAAGCCCGCCGAATTTGGTGGGCTTTTTTATTGAGCTAGGAGGGGCCTCTTCCTGATGAACTTAATGACTGGCAGCTAGTAGCTGTTCCTTGGTCAGTGCGAAATCGCTTTCGATCCACAATGCTTCCATCGCTTTCAACTTGACGCCCATCAGAGGACCCGGCTTTTCTCCTAGGCTCAAGAGGTCCTCACCCCGGACGGGAAAAGTGGCGACCGGCCAACCATCACAATACGTCAGTGCTTGATTATACCATTCCTGGTCAAAGCCAATTGCGCGCGCCTTCACGGGCCCAGCACCAAAGGAATAAATGGCGCGTCGTAAATCCTTTTCACTTGCTGGTTTGGGTACAGTGCTTAGCTTTTCGTAGCCAACAAGGAATTTGCGGTCTTCGTTTGATAGTCTGAACTTTTTGGCGAAGCCGGTAGCGTTCAAGGACGGGGACGCTAAGTGATAAAACCTCAACAATGGATTAATCTGGGCACCTGAATGCTTTTCTTCTTTCAGAAAGCCCTCCAGTACTAAGCTGTCGAATGTAGCCCCGTATACTTGAACCAATACACCGCACGCTTCCATTTCTTTGACAATGCTCCGGAAATTTGGCTGCGTCGCCATCTTCATCAATTCGTCTCGCACTCTTTCGGCAGACAAATTCTGCATCAGATCAGCCTTTTTGGAACAGGCGTTTATTGCAGCCGGGTCAGGTGCGCCTGTCCCGTATTTTCCATAAAATCGAAAGAAACGTAAAATCCGTAAAGCGTCCTCGTCAATTCTATCACTAGCATCCCCAATAAACCGTACGAGCCCTGCTGCTAAATCCGAGATACCGCCGAAAGGATCGAACAGGGCACCATCAGGCGCCGAATAAAGCGCGTTAATCGTGAAATCGCGCCGTTTGGCGTCCTCCAGCCAGTCATCCGTGAAAGCAACCTCAGCGTGGCGACCATCCGTTTCCACATCAAAGCGGAGCGTCGTGATTTCCATCACGTCTTTATCCAACACCGCAGTGACCGTACCGTGCTTCAATCCTGTTGGTATTACCTTAATTCCTGCGCCCCTGAGCCGCGCCATGGTATTTTCAGGCAGCAAACACGTAGCTGCATCAATATCAGAAACAGTTAAACCCGCCAGAGTATCGCGCACAGCGCCGCCAACAAACTTGATGTTGTCCGCACCTAGTGCGGCAACCACAGCTCTCGATATGTCTGATTGAAGCCAACTAGCCTGAATTCGGGTCACTGCTAATCGGAACCTTCATTTTTTGAAGTGTCATCGTTTTCACCGCCCGACTTTTTAGGCGCAGGATCAGTTTCGCTTTTCTTTTCAGGGTCAATGAAATGCCCTTCGATCAATTGGCCATCGACAATCTTTGCAGGCACATAGACCTGCCCTGCGGCCCCGCTGTCACCAATAAACTTGAGCGACAATCCAGCTACAAGCAACATGACGGCAATCCCACCAAGCGTAATTTGCAGGCGCAGATATTCACCATCACTAATTTCTTCGCCTGCTTTACGACGCGCGCGCCAACGGAGCCACATAATCAGCCCCACCATTGGCAAAAGCAAAAGCAAAATTCGTATCAAAATAGCCATCTTACCTATCCCCTCGCACAGCGTCTAAGACGTCGCATAAATTTACAATCATTGCAGCAGTCGCACCCCAGATGCGCCACCCTTCATAAGGCATAGCATAATAGTGGCGTGTCACACCCTGCCAAACTCCGGTCTCCTGCCGGTGGTTTGCGCGGTCCAGCAAAAAGGACAGTGGCACTTCAAACGCAGCGGCCACCTCGCTCTCCTGAAGAGTAAGCGTAAAACCCGGTTTTACCAAGCCTACGACAGGCACAATCTCAAAACCAGTGCCTGTACGGTACCCGTCCAATCGTCCAGCAACCTTTATATAGGAGGCATCCAGGCCAATTTCTTCATCGGTTTCGCGCAAGGCAGTAGCCACCGCGTCTTTATCACCAGGGTCGACGCCACCACCCGGAAAACTCACCTGCCCTGGGTGTTTACTAAGGTGGTCCGTACGCTTGGTTAACAGCAGTGTTGGACCGGTCGGATGATCAATAATTGGCACGAGTACGGCGGCGTCGCGAACCGGCGTATCCTTAAGATCGCGGATTTTCTCTTCCAAATTCAAGTCATAATCACTGCGCATGCCGCGCGCTGCAGGGTTGCCAGATTTTAGAGCCTGTTCTAACCAGTTTTGCATCAGTTCTCCGCCCACGTACCCAATGGGAAACGAGCGCCCGCGCTCATAATCACCAGTTCAGTTCCGGTATCGCCTTCAACCTCAGTAGCCCCCGCGACCAACTCGTAGAAAACCGCGCGGTTAATGAGCGCCTCAAGATTACCCCGCACCAGAATATAGGGCCGAGGCTCGCCTGTATCGGCGTTCACCTCAACACGAATGGGGTTATCCTTCCCCGCGATGACCGTGTCACCAATATTTGTTGTGAAGGATAAAGCATTGGCATCACCTTCGCCAACGTTCTCAACAGAGATAGCAACAAAAGGTGCGTCCTCAATGGTGATGCCAATCTTCTCTACTGGCGTTACTAGATAGGTTTTTCCGTCATCATCTTTGCGCAAGACGCTGGCAAACAGTTTCACCATGCGTTGCCGCGTGATTGGCGTGCCCATATAAAACCAGGTACCGTCCACAGCAATGCGCATGTCAATATCACCACAGAAATCAGGGTTCCACTTATCAACCGGCGGGAACTTCTGATCTGACACATGTTTCATTAGGGCTTCAAGGCTGAAAGCCTTGGCGGGTTGTTCACTCATATACCACTCCTAAAACACACTATAGGACGGTAAGCCTGTGTTCATGAACAAAAAAATCAACGGGACTAGGCCGCAGAGCGATCCACAGCGTGCGGCGTGCGCTCTTGTGGCCAACCTGCAATGATTTCTCCCGTTTGCGGAAGTGCCCAATAGGTCGATAAACTGAGTGCCAGCAGCCTGTTCTCACCCTGTTGGCCCGGCATCCGAATTTTCCGAGAGGAAACCGGCTTAAAACCAAAACGTTGATAATAGCTATAATCACCCACTAGCAATATATTGTTATGCCCAGCCGCTTTTGCTGTTTCTAATGCCAGCCGCATCAAGTTGCCGCCAATTCCTTCTGACTGCAATGCAGGTGACACCGCAAGCGGCCCCAAAAATAACGCCCTCACAGTTTTGCCAAACAGCCGGTCTTTAATGTGGACCGGCGTAAAACGGACCGTACCCACCACGGTAGGGCCTGAACGCGCCACAAAGGACAGCTGATCAAGCGGTTTTGTATCCCTGCGCAAGTGATAGGAAGGCTTTAGGAAACGGCCATCGCCAAAGGCGGCATCAAGCAAAACTTCAATTTTCGCACCGTCACACGGCACTTCATGATCATAGGTGATCATCGGTATATCCTCACATCATGGCGAATGGTCGCCGCACAGCTTCAACAAAAGACGAATGGGTCTTATCGTCGTCGCAGTTGGCCAAGCCGTTTGATATGAGTATTTTCTACCATGGTATCCGTGATCATTTGGTGACATGCAGAAGACACCTGCGCTTCACCCGTTCTTCAGTTTATGTAAGCTAAAAGCCCCTAAAAGCAACTACCGTTTTGCTCAAAGGGGCATTTTAATTTGTCGTCACTTGCAACCTTTTGCGTATTTTGCAAAATCCGCGTCCAGTTGGCGTGCTGTCGCCTCGACTGTGTCCACAGCTTTGATGTAGAAATCGAGCGGCACAGTTTCGTATACATCGCTCGCCTTGTGATAATGCGCATGGTCTTCCACACCGAAATAAATAAACGGAATACCCGCCTTATGGAACGGGCCGTGGTCGGACTGTAGTGTCCAATCATTGTGGCCGTCTTCCGGCTTGTCGTGCCCCTTCAGAAGCTTAATTGGCGCTCTGCTGGCCACAGTATCCACAAGCGCGTTCAAGGCAGGCGTGTGGTGGGTGCCGGCGACATAAAGCTCATCTTTATCATTGCGGCTCAGCATATCCATATTGAGGTTAAAGCCAATACAGCCTGCGCCTATGGAAGGTGACGCAACGAAGCTTTTCGCTCCTTCAAGCCCCATTTCTTCGGCGTCAAAGAAGGCAAAAATGATATCGTTTTTCGGCGGTCTTTTCATAAAGCTATCAGCCATTGCGAGCAGCGCCGCAACGCCCGACGCGTTATCATCCGCGCCGTTAAATATTTGCTCACCCCGGATCCCGAGATGATCGTAATGTGCTGAAAGAACGAGCGCAGCTGCGCCTTCGGCATCACTTTCTGTGCCCTTAATCATGGCGACAACATTAGTACCTGACTTAGCTTGTTCATCACCATTGCGCCGTTTCAACGTGAAATCAAAAGGCTGACCAAAAGCTTCTGCAGCAGGTTTCAAGCCTAGCGTCTTCAGTTCACCGATTAGAAAATCCCGTGCCTTGGCGTTCCCTTCTGTGCCCGTACGCCTGCCCTGCATGTCATCGGCAGATAATGTTTTTAGGGTAGCGAGCGTTTTAGCTTCGTCATAAGGACGATCTGCGGCCTGTAGCGAACTGGCCACGGCAAGAACACTAACGCTCAGCGCGGCGGTTGCCGCAGCTTTTCTCAAAAATGTCGCGTGTTTCATAGAGATCACCCTTTTCAGTACTGGCTTTTTGTAGCGTCCTCTGTGGGGAAAAACTCATGGGAAAGCAATGCTAATTTTCGCTCAGTGACGGTTTGCACACAAAACAAAACCCCCGAGCACAGGTGCCCGAGGGTTTTGAAACTGTTTGAGTAGCTTGAGTTTGGCTGGCTTAGAAGCCCATGCCGCCGCCCATGCCGCCCATGCCGCCCATATCAGGCATGCCGCCACCAGCAGCTTTGTCTTCAGGGACATCAGTGATCATTGCTTCAGTTGTGATCATCAGGCCTGCAATTGAAGCCGCGTCCTGCAGAGCAGTACGAACAACTTTTGTAGGATCAATGATGCCGTGAGCAATCAGATCAACGTATGTCTCGTTCTGAGCATCAAAACCGAGGTTTGTATCGTCTTGCTCAAGAAGTTTGCCAGCAACAACTGCGCCGTCAACACCAGAGTTTTCAGCAATCTGACGAAGAGGAGCCTGAAGCGCACGGCGAACAATGCTTATACCAATTGTTTGCTCGTCATTTGCACCAGTAAGGCCGTCGAGGGCTTCGCCAGCATAAAGAAGGGCTGTACCACCACCAGCAACAATGCCTTCTTCTACAGCAGCGCGTGTAGCGTGCAGTGCATCGTCAACCCGGTCTTTGCGCTCTTTCACTTCAGTTTCAGTGATGCCGCCAACTTTAATGATTGCAACACCGCCAGAAAGCTTCGCAAGACGCTCCTGAAGTTTTTCTTTGTCGTAATCAGACGTTGTTGTTTCGATCTGTGCTTTGATCTGCTCAACGCGGGCTTTGATATCGTCTTCAGCGCCAACGCCGTCAACAATTGTTGTGTCTTCTTTGGTGATGTTCACGCGCTTTGCAGTGCCGAGCATCTCAAGACCAACGTTTTCAAGCTTGATGCCGAGATCTTCAGAGATCACTTCACCGCCTGTGAGGGTAGCGATATCTTCCAGCATTGCTTTACGACGATCACCAAAACCAGGTGCTTTAACAGCAGCGATTTTCAGGCCACCACGAAGCTTGTTAACAACCAGAGTTGCAAGCGCTTCGCCTTCAATGTCTTCCGCAATGATAAGAAGCGGACGGCTTGACTGTACAACAGCTTCAAGAAGCGGCAGCATTGGCTGAAGGTTTGAAAGTTTCTTCTCGTGGAGAAGGATGAACGGGTTCTCAAGATCCACAGTCATCTTCTCAGAGTTTGTGATGAAGTAAGGAGACAGGTAACCACGGTCAAACTGCATGCCTTCAACAACTTCAAGCTCGCTCTCAAGGCCTTTGGCTTCTTCAACGGTGATAACACCCTCTTTGCCAACTTTTTCCATTGCAGCAGCAATGTCTTTACCAATTTGAAGTTCACCGTTTGCTGAAATTGTGCCAACTTGCTCAATCTCTTCAGACGTTGTTACAGTTTTGGAGCGTTCTTCAAGCTTGGCAACAACAGCTTTTGTCGCAATATCAATACCGCGCTTCAGGTCCATCGGGTTCATGCCCGCTGCAACTGATTTCATGCCTTCGCGAACAATCGCCTGAGCAAGAACAGTAGCAGTTGTTGTACCGTCACCAGCAACATCGTTGGTGCGCTGCGCTACTTCTTTGATCATCTGTGCGCCCATGTTTTCGAACTTGTCAGAAAGTTCGATTTCTTTGGCAACAGTTACACCGTCTTTTGTAATGCGCGGTGCGCCAAAAGATTTGTCGATGATCACGTTACGGCCCTTAGGACCAAGTGTTACTTTTACAGCGTTAGCAAGTTTATCAACGCCAGCTACGATTTTCGCACGGGCAGCATCCTGAAGAAGAATGTCTTTAGCAGCCATCTGAGGTCTCCTAAAATGAGTAATGGAATAGGTGTATTGGGGAGAACCGAGTGATTACTCGATGATGCCCATGATGTCTTTTTCCTGCATAATCAGCAGATCTTCACCGTCAAGCTTAACTTCGGTGCCGGACCATTTGCCGAAAAGGATTTTATCGCCAGCTTTAACGTCAAGAGCAGTAATTTTACCGTCTTCTGCTTTATTGCCTGCGCCAACTGCAATTACTTCACCTTCAGAAGGCTTTTCCTGTACAGAATCTGGCAGAATGATACCGCCAGCAGTTTTTTCTTCGCTTTCAAGACGCTTGACCAACACGCGGTCGTGGAGCGGACGTAGAGCCATGGTTTGTCTCCTAATTGATAAACCGATTTTGTTTCAGTGTTAGCACTCACCCGAGACGAGTGCTAACGAGGCATCCTATGTATGCTCATGCGCCGTCCTGTTCAAGGGAAGAGTCTCTTTTTTCTCGAGATATTCATATACGGGCCAATCTCAGCCTGCTTTCCCCCTCTAAGGCCTGCCAATAAATGCAGATCAGCTCTTTCCTCAACAGGCAATTTTTGTCATGCTCTTTTCATAACGGGGAGCACAGAATGAATATGGGCACAAACGGTGCGGGCAACACTCTTTCGGTCGCTATTATCGGCGCAGGGCCTGCGGGCTATTACACCGCCGAAGCGCTTACCAAAGGCGATAATAATGTTTATGTCGATATTATCGACAAGCTTCCTACTCCCTTTGGGCTAATCCGCGCAGGCGTTGCGCCCGATCACCAGTCGATCAAAATGGTTTCCAAACGTTACACAGCCACCAATGGCCGTGATAACGTTCGTTTTGTTGGCAACATGGCGCTGGGCCGCGACATCACCATGGCCGAACTTAAAGACCTTTATGATGTCGTTGTGCTGGCAACCGGCGCACCAAAAGACCGGCCCCTAGGTATCGAAGGTGAAGACCTACGCGGCGTGCACGGCTCGGGCGCATTTGTTGGCTGGTATAACAGTCATCCAGACTTCACTGACCTTAACCCTGACCTGCGTGTGGCCTCCGTTGCAGTGATTGGCAACGGTAATGTGGCCGTCGATGTGGCGCGCATTTTGGCTAAAACCGCCGAGGAAATGGCTGATACTGACCTCGCGCCTTACGCGAATGAGAAAATCCAAGCGTCGCCGATTAAGGACATCTATATCCTAGGGCGCAGAGGGCCGCTAGAAGCAGCCTTCACCCCAAAAGAGCTCACCGAGCTTAACAGACTGGAAAATTGTGTCGCGTTAGTGGACGCTGGCCAGCTGCCTGACGACAGCATCGACGAAACGCTGTCGGGGGCTGCAAAGAAAAACATGGCAGGCCTGCGGGCGATGACCTCTAACAAACCCAGCGACAAACCTGTGCGTTTGCATATCAAATTCTTCCGACGGCCAATGGCACTAATGGGCGACAGCACCGTATGTGGCCTCCGCTTGGAGGAAACTCGCGTCGAAGAGGGCCGTTGTGTCGGCACGGGTAGAACTGAAATATTGCCAGCAGGCCTTGTGGTTCCTTGCATTGGCTACCGCGCGAGCCCGATTGAAGATGTGCCTTTTGATGAAGGTCGCGGCATTTATGTAAGCGACGAAGGCCGTATTGATGAGCAGCTTTACTGCGTGGGCTGGGCGCGACGCGGGCCGACAGGCACCATTGGCACCAACAAGCCAGACGGCATCGGCATCGCCGCCAAAATTCTTGAGGAAGTCACGCCGGCAGGCAAGCGCGGCCGCGCAGGGCTTGACGCCATTGCCGAAGAACGCGGCGTGCACATCGTTACTTTTGCCGACTGGAAAAAGATCGACGCCGCAGAAATGGCTGCAGCGGTAAACGGTGCACCGCGCGTGAAGTTTGCGGATGTAGACGATATGGTTTCAGCAGCAGAGGTATCCGATCACACCGACTAGCCTATTTACAAAGCCTATATTCGCCCGTCACCTTGGTAAGCTTAATCGCGATCGCCAAGGCAAACACGAGCGGTGCAAAGGCCACCAGCAGCCGAGCAAGTAACGAGCGTTTCACGCTATCGGAGGCCACGAGGAATTGCTCCCGCGCATCGACGTAGGCCATATGCAAACCGTTGCCTATATCTTTGTCTGCCTTGCTTAGCCCTTTAAAGGATTGTTCAATACCGCTTAGGAAGTTTTTTGACACGTCTGCAGGGAAATCTTCGTTTTGCAGAATGAGCTGCAAGTCACTGTCTTTGATACGCACCCAATCACAGAGGGTCCTGAAAGCAGCATCATCACCATTATCAACACAGGCGTATTCTTCGTACACTTCCAGCCAGTTCTCAAACGCGACAATTTTCTCAGCGGCGAAAGTGCGCGACTGGATCATGAGATTCTGAGCTTTGTACGACCGCGCCTCTTCAACCAAGCCAAACACTGAAACCAGCGCGAGGCTAACCCACACATATTCTACCAGCTTCCACTGCTTCACGTTTAGAGGGTATTTGTAGATGAACACAAAGTGACAGGCACTAACCGCTGCCAAAAATATTGCAAACACCCACACTGGCTCAGACGAAGCCTCAAGTAATCTTTCCAACATGCACCCCTATAGTTTGAAGAAGCACACCATAGCAAAGCCGCGCTATTCGCCAACAGGAATGATGCTTCAGCATTAAAACGTGATCAGCGGGTTCAATTAGTTTGAGACCTGGGAGGGGAGAGAACTACAGCCCTTTTGTTATTTGCTGACAAATAGGGGGGCATACTAAGTGTATGCCCCTAGGTTCATTCATGTGACGATTTAGTGAATTTTGCGTTCAGCGAGCCAAAAACTCTCGCTCTTTTTCGTCAACTCTTTGATTTCGTCTGCTGTGGAGGCTATTGCCTCATCATCAAAGAAACCGTGTGCATCTTTAATGGCCCACAGTTCCAAGAGCTGCGGCGGATGCGTATCTTTCACATCAGCTGCTAAACCGCGATTTGAATAAACACCGGCAGTTTGCCCCAGCATCTGAACGCCGTATTTCTCAAAAACATGACTAGCCTTATGATTGATAGCATTCAAGCGTTTCACAGCGGCTTCGGCTTCGCCGTTCAGCCAATTGACGCTGAGCAGAATATTGGACCCGTGCGTCACATGGTGCGGCGCAAAAGAGCCCGATGTGAAAACCACTTGATGATCATCAAGCGCGCCGAGCAACTGCGGGAATAATTTCTGGAAATCAGGGTCCTGGAAAAAAGCCTGGAATGACGCTTGATCTTTCGCAGTGCCAAATGTCACGACGTCGGCTTTCAGGTCACCGTTACCGCCGTGGCGCACGTTATATGTCGCTGCGGTCATGCCGTATTTGGCCATGATTGGCCTTAGGTGCTTGATATAAGTATCAAAGGCTTTGCCGCTGGCGGCCTTATCTGCGCCAAAGCTGTTGAAGCCGAGATAATGTATTTCAGTGCTCTCCGCGTGCGCGCTACCCGCGGCCGCAAGCACAAGCAAAGCGCTCAGCGCTGTTGCGATGGTTTTTAAAAATATATGCACGGTCTGCTTCCTATTATTATATTGAAAGCAGACCATCTGTTGCTGCGCCTCTATTTAACAGGGTGAGCAAGCCGAATTGGCTGTTTGCATTGCTGAGCGGGCCAAGACCCACCCCACATCCACATACACATCCACATCCACATCCACAAT
>NVTU01000026.1 GCA_002401685.1 Kordiimonadales bacterium | reverse complement strand
GGTGATCGCAGCTGTAAGCGTGGTCTTTCCGTGGTCAACGTGACCAATCGTACCAACGTTACAGTGCGGCTTAGTCCGTTCAAACTTCTCTTTAGCCATGCTCGTTAATCCTTGAAAGCAAACACGCCCTGCTGACAACACATCAGGCCGGGCGATTTTAAATTCATAACTCAATCCCCTTAGGGACCGAAACTAACTGCGCCTGGGTGCGCCAATAAGGCTGCACAGAAATAATTGGAGCGGGTGAAGGGAATCGAACCCTCGTCGTAAGATTGGAAATCTTCTGCTCTACCATTGAGCTACACCCGCACAAACGCACCAACTATCAAGAGCTAAGCTCTTCAGACACACTTAAAACTCCCGCACAGTTACCTGTAGGGGAGTAGTGGTGGAGGGAGCAGGATTCGAACCTGCGTACTCAATGAGAACGGATTTACAGTCCGTCGCCTTTAACCGCTCGGCCATCCCTCCAGTATACCCCTCGGCAAGCATTTTCAGCAGCGCCGGGTGAGGCCGCAATATGCCCATATCTAAGGCCATGTCAACACGAACTTATACGCAAAAAGATTTTTTTTTGTAGCCGTTTGCTTCCGATAGGATTAAAGCCCTAAGAAACACCACAAACGCTTAGGACAGAAGAATGGCCAGAACCCGTAAACCACCAAGAAAACCGCGCGTAACGAGCGGCAAGTCAAACGGTTACGAACGCACGGCAACCCGCGGCCCGTCTGAACGAGCCCCGCAGCAGAGGCCAGCAAAAAAGGAAGCGCGTCCTTCTGAGCGCAGCCCTGCCGAGCGCAGCCGACGGCCCAGTAAGCCATCAACTGCCCTAAAGCCTAGCTATGCAGGTGCCTATTTTCTCTATGGCCGCAACTCAGTAGAAGCGGCACTTCAGAACAAAAGGCGTGAGTGTTTACGACTCATTGGCACAGAAAAGTCTTTATCTGACGAATCCATCGCCGGCATTCGCCCTGACATAAAAACGGTTACGATCGAACATATTGAAGAGATCGCCGACGCTGTGCCTGACGGTGCGCCGCATCAAGGCATCTTGCTTGAAGTGCGGTTCCTGCCCGGCCTTCATATTGCCGATCTGGAACCTATTGAGGGACAGAAGAATATTATCCTGATGCTAGACCAGGTAACCGACCCGCAAAATGTTGGTGCCTGCATTCGCTCTGCTGCAGCCTTCGGTGCGCGCGCCATTATCACACAGGACCGCAACAGCCCCGTTGAAAGCGGTTCGCTCGCCAGAGCAGCGGCGGGCGGTCTAGAGGTGTTACCTTGGTTACAGATGCCGAATCTGTCCCAAGCGCTGACACAACTTAAGGAAATGGGTTATTGGCATATCGGGCTTGACGGCGACGCAGATCTCTCCATCAAAAAAGTATCACTAGGCGAGAACATTGTCATCGTGATGGGGTCTGAAGGCCGTGGCTTGCGCCCCCTCGTCCGTAAAAACTGCGACGTGATTGCTAACATCCCCATGTCCGGCAGTGTGGAGAGCTTAAATGTTTCAAACGCCGCAGCAATCACACTTTTCCAACTGACTGAGTGAATAAGTTGTTCAATCGGGATGTTAGATAGAGGCATAGGACCGATAACAAACTCTACGATAAGGCATGCAAACCACTTATTGGCGAGCATGCCATTCGAGTGAAGGACCGGCGTCTCGGTACCTGTTTGCCGCAATTTGCCTTTGGAAAACCCTGACATGAATACTGCAAATGAAATCATCAAGCATTTGGAATTAGAACCGCACCCTGAGCGCGGTTATTATCGCCGGACATACAAAAGTAGCTTTGGCGAGGAAGCTCGGGCTTACACTAGTGCCATCTATTACCTTCTTGAAGGCGGCCGTTTTGCACGGCTTCACCGCATGGATTCCGATGAACTGTGGCTATGGCACGGAGGTGCGCCGCTCACACTCGAGGTAAACGCCCATGAGCAGCCCGTTAAAACGCTGCTACTGGGCAATGACCTATTGAAGAATGAAACCCCGCAGATATTGGTTCCAGCCAATCACTGGCAAAGAGCTCGCTCAGAAGGTGACTGGACCTTGGTTAGCTGCGTGGTTAGCCCTGAGTTCACCTTCGAATCCTACGAGATAATATAGCCTATAGCGCTCAAACAGGCTGATTCGCGTTGTTTTTCTCATGCTCTAATCGAGATTGGCTCTCCCAAGGTATTGGGCCAAAATCAAAAATCAAAAGCAGAATTCGGCTCACGACACTTTTCCTGAATTAGTTCCAGCTCATTTTCACTTAGTGTAATTTTAGACGGTCCAATTTGTACGAGACTATTTTCCCGCCTTTCAATTGGCAAATTCTTCAAATAATACTCTTTACTAAGTGTCTCAATAGACGCGCTGAGTTCCATTTTTTGCTCGAAAATATTGTCCTGAATATAGTCCAAGAAGGAACTGATATCTGCCGCGATGTTCTCGTAGCGGACCAAATGAAGGCTGCTCCTATTTTTTTCTATAATACCAACATTGGCTACCCAACTCTTCAAAAAACCGGCAAACATTTCTTGGCGCTCCTGCGACAGAGGATCACCGAAAACTTTATCCCGATGGGCGAACATATGCCGCATCATTGACCTAAAAACAGGTTCGGCATCTCGGTACACGCAAATGAAGCTAGATTGAGGGAATATATTCCTTATCTGACCAATATGGCTCAAATTCCGAGGGGTCTTTTCAACAGCAGCTGTGCAATCCAACGGGATGGCCTTACCGTTAAAAAATATGTGATAGAATATTTTCTGGTGCAGCGCCCTCACAGAAGAGTCCTTGAAAGGCTCAATAGTACCGCCGCCATCATAAACCTCTTCATTAACAAGCTTAATATTTCTATTAAACGCAATTAACTGCTCGTTAAAATTTTTATAGAAAAGCCGGAAATAATCCATCTCGCCTTTCGAATATACTCCCTTAAGAAGGTCAAATGACCGACCAACAAAGGTTGTACCGCTTTTTGTATAGCCACCAATGAATATCTGTTTAATTTTGGTATCCAAGTTTCTTTCCGCTTACTTAAATAAAAATGGCGGTTAAACACGCCCGTCGTTGAATACTCTTTTATGGCAAAAAGAACCACGGCGAAGCAATAAAGAAAAAACTGCTCCGTCAGAATGCCGCGAATAAGGAACGCTGGCGGCGATTTAAGGATGCCAAACAAATTAATGCCCGCCAGGCTAGCGTAGAACAATTAGCGAGCGATAACTTCCACGCCCTCAAAACCTTCAACTTTATCGCTGCCAATGCGTTTTGGCTGAAACGCCTCATCTTCACCGTATGTGTGAAACAGCTCCCAAGTAATGCCGCCGGGATCTTCTGACCATGCTTTCTTAGATTTAGCGTAGCAACAGGAAACATCGCCGTCCACAAGTAGAGGAGCATCAACGGCCCGAAGGCGCATACCCAGGCGTGTCAATTCATCATCCTCCTGAACTTCCACGCCCAAATGGCCGATACCGCCGTCCCCTTCAGTTTGCGAAATTACAAAGTTCACGCCCAAGTCTGCAGGCGCCCATTTTGCATAGCCTGCCTTTAGCTTTACGGGGCCTTCGCCAAAAATAGCGTTATAGAAGGTTACAGCGTCATCAAATTTCTTAACGCCCATATGGACATGCAATCTTTTCATTTTATGTCTCCTTATTCGTTGTCGCTACGGGGCTCATTTTGACCCGGATTACAATCCGAGACGCCACCTTGCGTAGCGCCAGAAAAAGCCCTGACATCTCCAGCACAGCAATCTTCCAACAGGAATTCAAAAAGCCCCCTAATGGCTGCAAAATTGACCCTGTAAAATATATGGCGGGCTCTGCGCTCCGAAAGAACCAACTCAGCACGTTCCAATATCTTCAAGTGGCGGGATAAAGTGGTGCCGTTAACATCAAGCTGCTTAGCAATTTCGCCAGCCGGCAATCCCGCATCACCCATCCGTACAAGCTTTCGGAAAACCTGAAGGCGTGTTTCCTGCGCCAAGGCCGCCATACAATCGATATGTTTACTTATTTGCATAGATGCACATATATACAAGTATAAGCAATTCGTCAACCTGTGCCATTCACGCAGCAAGGCAAACGACCGGTTCCCCACCCTATAAAACCACACAGTCAGCAGCCGATTTCATTTTCCTTCTATTACGCTTCCACATCTTAAAGTTTTAGATTAAGCTCCCCGACAAACGATCAAGCAGGGAGGCTTGACGGGCTCAAACCAAGGCGTAAGAGCACAAACGGGGAAAGAAATTCATGTTCGACCAAGACACAGGAAATACGAATGAACTCGCGCTATCACTGCAATTTGAACAGTCAGTTATGGCAGCGATTGACCGACTGGGCAGCACTGCGGACGAGTTGGAGACAGCTGCGGCAGACATGAACCACGCGACAGAAGCAACGTCTGTGGGCGTAAATGCGGCTTCTTCGAAAGTACACAACGCAAGCGACAGCGTGAATGCGGTGGCAGGCGCCACTGAAGAAGTTTCCGCATCTGTGGCAAGCGTTAGCCAGCAAATGGAACGTGCGGCGGGTGTAACTAAAAACGCAATGACCGAGGCCGATGACGCATCGCGTCTGATGGAAACATTGAGCGAATCTGGCAAGAAAATTAGTGCTGTAATCAAGTTGATCGACAACATCGCATCACAGACTAATCTATTAGCGCTCAATGCGACAATTGAGGCTGCCCGAGCAGGAGATGCCGGCAGAGGTTTTGCCGTCGTTGCTGGCGAAGTAAAGACCCTCGCGACGCAGACATCGAACGCAACAAAGGAAATATCAAAACAGATTGCTGAGTTGCAGTCGGCCACTGGTGCGGCTGTTACTGCGTTTGAAAAAATCAGTGCCCGTATTGGTGAAATTGATACCATTGCGAATGACGTATCAAACACCGTTAGCCAGCAGGCGGCAGCCACGCAGGAAATAAGCCACAGCGCCATACAGGCCGCTGAAGGCACGCAAGGTGTTATCAGTGACTTCAACGATATGAATGAGGCCAACGAGCGGTCCATGGCAGCCTCGCGGCAAGTAACTGAAACCGTCGGCAGCCTTCAAAGTCAGGGCGGCGCGTTGCGCGACACTGTAAAGCAGTTCATTGAGCATTTGAATAAAAGCGAATAACTGGGTGAAACAAAAGAGAGGCCACCGCTGTTGCCTCTCGCTCCTTCACCTTGGGCTCGAATAACAATTCCCGCGTTTCACTTTCTCGATCAACAGGCTTACTCCAACGGGGCATTCGTCAAAGCTCAACCAGATAAATAAGTGGAGAAAACGCACGCCCTCCGCCGTTGCTTTGTCCGATCTGTAAAAATATTCATCGCAGGCAATTATCTTCAATACAGATGCTCGTTTGAGGAAAGTCCAACATTTGTGGCTTTCAGAAAGCTCTGTTGCTAGGCGACGCAGATATTTGCGGTTTTGCCATAGATAATTTCCGTCCCAACTAAGCCCTATTGGGCTATCATTTGACTGACGGAATCGGATACCGACGGCCGAAGGGGATTTCGCGGCGGGCAAGTCAAGCGGGGGTAGCGGGCCATATTCTGACAGAACAGGGAGAGAGCAACCCAAATGTTTGGCCAGTTGACGCTTCGCCTTTTCTCTTAGGGATGCATCCGCAAAAGGGATCTCTAACATGCGCCGGCCAGCCATTTTTTCGATAAGATCAAAAACAAATTTACTACTTTCTCGTTCTTCCCAGCTTAGTGCAGACGCGGCAGCAGCCAAACAAGGATCAAAAAGCGGTTCAAATGCCCCGTAGGACCGGTTCATTGTGCCTGTCATGAAGGCAAAATGGCGCCTTACGCGGTCGTGCATATACTGGTCCATTCCCATCGAGACAGAAGACCGGGCATACTTAAGAAAGTCCCTAAACAACGAACGTAGCGCAAGGCGTATAAAACGGGCAGTAAACAAGCCCTTCTTGCGCGAAATCCTTTGCGCAACTCTATAAGACCAACCGGCCGCTGTCCGTCGCTTTTTGGAATAAAACCCCAGCCAGTATTGCCTCAAAGATTCCCTATAGGCCGGTTCTCCACGGGATAACTTACGCAAAAACCGACGAGGCGCCTGAAAACAGAAATTGATTGGTTCGAACGGCGCCAATGGACTGCGCATTATTTCCCCAGCATCACCCCTAACCCGCAACACACTATTCAGTCGGGCTGTTCCTAAAGAATAGTGAAACATCGTTGCATGCCCCTGCTGACGAAATGTCGCCCTCCTCGCCAACTCGCTAAAATCCAGTTCCTCTTCAACAAAGTTAGCGGGATAATTCCCCTTCTTTGCGCCGAACTCCGCCGCTAGAAAATGCGCAATTTGCACATCCTCACTGTTAGCGTCCCCAGCAACAAATATATTGATGTTTTCCAAACCGGCGCCAATTGCCGCCGCAAAACAGACACGTGAATCGTGTCCTCCTGTCAGATCAAATAGCAAATTTTCTTCGGACGAAACATGCGCGAGCGCCGCCATATATTCAATCAGACGGTCCGCAGACTTCTCCAGTAACCAGCTATAAGACTTGCCTTCAAAAGGGTCTTTATACAGCGAGGTCCCAATAGACCATTGGCTCCCACAACCCACGATCATTTGCCCACGATCTAGTGTCAGGACATCTTCATATCCGCTTCGGGTCGAGGCCCCGGTAGCACAGCCAATTTCAAAACAGCCTACCAAAGCGCTGCGCTTTAACGTCTTCCCTAGTAGCGCAGCAACCCGTTCAACCATATAGATATTATTGCTGGCGACCAATGTTCCGTCATGAACGAGGATAAAAACGCTATATTGAGAGAGCGGATCAAGTGTTAGAGAAAACTCGGCCGTGGTTTCACTATACTGCAAAATAGAAAAAACGCCGCGAAGGTCTGTTGCGGCGTGCCCTTCGGTCACAGCCCCTACATACGATGATAAGGTTTCGCCTTTAGGTCTAAGGCAAGTGCCTGATGAAAATACGGAGCCGTCAGCCATACCATGACCGTCCCAAAATAAAACTGAGGAAGCATCAATTTCGGGCTTACAACCCGCTATATATAGCCCAGACAGGCTTGTATGCGACAAAGGCCCATCGATTGGGGCCAGCCTCGGGGCCTTTTTACAAGCATCCTGCAACAACCCCCCCAATTCGCTGACTCTAGCGCCCGATACAAGCAGAAACTCCATGCGTTGATATCCCCCCCACCCAATCCAGCTAGCATATTAGCACCGATAGCACACTTACACCAATAAGTTGGAGTGAAATGAAAAGGGCCGCGTCATTTCTGAAGCAGCCCTTGTCTTTATCCAATCCTATGGGAGGATTTTTGGATATATGTTTGGCGTCTTAGATCGCCCGTTTGCGCATCTCAATCGCGGCGTAAACAAAGGCTGCTGCGATGACCAGGCCTGTCCAGAAATAGATACTGGAGAAGGTTACTGAGAGTGAGGCCGCGAGTGAACCGCTGACAATTATGTCGAACACTTCTCTTGGCGTATCTGGATTAACCTGACCCAGTTTGTCCTCGAGCATGATGCGCCATCCACCGAGGTGAATTGAGATCCATTTAGCGATTGAAGCGCTTTTGAAAAAGATGCCTTCAATTGCAACTAGAATACCTGGTGGCAATATCGCCCAGAGGAATGGCATCCGACCAGAAAACGCAGAGACCAAAAGCAGCCAAGCAAGGAACGGTAGCATCCATAACATGCCGAGCAGATAGTGACCCAAAAACGCAAACCAAGTCGTTATCATGTAGCCCAGCGGCAACATCTCAAGTGCGGGACCACCCTGGAACAAGACGACAATTGTCATAAAGATAGCAACAGCCAACTGTGCGGCAATTATGACGCCCAAGAAGATAAGCGGCGCAATGAAGATCGGTACGAAAAGCTTAATCAGAACTTCCTGCCAATCAGCAATCGGCATCGATTTCCAAAATAGGATCGACCGGTCACGACGTTCTTCATAAAGCGAACCAAGCAATGAGAAGAAAATCACGAAAGGTAGGGCAACCCAAGGAAGAGACGTCGTAAACCAGTACATCATGGTTACGGCGAGCGGTAGCCCTTCAGGTTCCTTTTCCTGCAAGATGCTAACTGCATCCCCTACGTTTTCAATGCCTTCTCTTTCCATACCATCAATATAGATGACATTTCCAAAGCCGATTGCAGAGAAGATCAAAAAGGCCAGTGCAATAGCTGACAAGATCAAAGGCACGCGGATAAAACCGTTTTTGCCTTCCAATATCTCGCGTTTCACGAGGGCTTTATAGATATTCATTGCCCTTCTCCCGTCATGGTCGCCACGAATATATCAGCAAGCCCCAGGCGGCGCGTTTCGCCCAATTTGGCTAGTGTTTCGCGATCTACGTTTTTATATACGCACGTTGATTTACCGAAGCTGACGCCGTTTTTAATAGGCTTAAGTGCCATTGCTTCGTCTTCTTTTCCTTTATCAACCATCACCTCAATAAATTGCTGTGTCAGTTCTTCCATTTCGCTTTCAAGAACGATCTCACCGTCTTTGATGAACATCACATCAGTAAGGATGTTTTCGATCTCTTCCACTTGGTGCGTGGTGATCACGATCGTGCGTTCTTCGTCGAAATATTCTTCCAGCAGGCTTTGGTAAAACTGCTTACGGAAAATGATATCAAGGCCAAGTGTTGGCTCATCAAGCACAAGAAGCTTTGCTTCAATAGACATAACAACAGCCAAATGCAGCTGCACTGTCATTCCTTTTGAAAGCGCCCGCACTTTACGGTTTTGCGGTACATTGGTACGGTCCAGGAAGGTCATCGCTTTCTTGCGATCGAACCTAGGGTGCACTTCTTCCACAAAATCAAGAACTTCGCTTACTTTCATCCATTTAGGTAAAGTTGCGATATCTGCAATGAAGCAAACATCTTTCATCAAAGCGTCGCGTTCTGTTGCTGGATTATGGCCGAGAACTTTCAGATCACCTTCATACGTGGTGAGCCCAAGAACGGCATTCAGCAATGTTGTTTTACCAGCACCGTTTGCACCAATCACACCGATGATGCGTCCGATCGGCATTTTGAAATCTACATGTTTAAGCGCGTGGAAATCTCCAAACGTCTTACCGAGCCCTTTGGCTTCTACTACATATTCTGTCATGGCACGGGCTCCTAATTAGAGAGGCCGCTTTTAAGCAGCTCTTCTGTGTTAAGACCCAGGCGGCGGATAGTTTCCAGCACGCGCGGCCATTCTTCTGTGATAAAACGCTCACGCTCAGCTTCAATAAGCTTGCTACGAGCTCCTTCGAGCACGAACATTCCTAGTCCGCGTCGTTTTTCAACTAAACCGTCCATAACCAGCTCCTGATAGGCTTTTGATGCAGTAAGAGGATTAATTTGCAAATCCACAGCGACACTTCGAACAGAAGGAAGCGCTTCGCCTTCAACGAGCGCTCCTTCCATAATGGCCGTTACTACCTTATCCTTCAGCTGGCGATAGATTGGTGAATTGTCTGTCCAATCCGGCGTCATAATTCCTCCCTCCCTTTATGCTGTAGCAGCAAAAAGGCTGTTATTGTTATTGGCGCTAGGGCCCACAAACTGACCAGAAGCAATCTGCTGATCTGTAAGCCGTGCTAGACGGCGGCTACGCCGAATTGACCTTCGTGAGTTATGATAAGAGCGGGTTGTCATTTTTATTCTCCTCGCTATCCCCTTGATGGGGCCCCCGTTCACCGGGGTGTTATTGTGACTGTCGTGGTTCGTTATTATTATTTTTATGGTCGTTCTTTTTTCTTATAGGGGGGAAACCATTTTACTGGTCTCCCCTAGGTAGTCCTCGCTGTAACGGCCCATTTTCGGGCTCTTTTATCTGCTGTCGGTACCCGAGCCGGTTTTTACCGTGTCTCGTTACCAGCCTAATCCTCGCATCGCCTATGGACTTTATAGCCTCTTTTGGCGTTGCTCATTTTTGCTTTGCTTCATCTGGCCCTCTTGGTGGGGCTCTTGGTTTGAAGGGCTGCGCTGTATGAGCGTGTTATTGTGCCGGTGTGTTAGTTATGTAGTACACCACATGGGTACTGACAAGCGCTATCTGAAAAATTCATAAAATAATACCATAACTAATTGTTTATATTACATTTTTACTTTTGTTGAATTTTGACGGGCCTAACGCCGGGTGTACCCCAATATCGAAAATCGGTGTATTTTCGACGAATCGCGCACACCAACAACACACCTAATACAGTCGAACAGGGTAAATCAGCGCCCTTAGACGCAGGCGCAACCAAGATTGATGGCCACGCTCCGGCTACCGGTACCGAAGCATCTCGCGGGTAATTTGTGAAATCTTGGAAACGCCGAGCAATTTCATGTCTCGCTCGATTTCAGTACGCATATTATGAAGGGCGCGTTCCACCCCTGGCTGGCCCGCCGCCGCAAGCGCATATAAATACATCCTCCCACCGGACACGGCCTTGGCACCTGCCGCCAACGCCTTAAGCACATGGGTGCCACGCCGGACGCCACCGTCGAGAATAATATCAATCTGGTCACCCACTGCATCTGCGATTTCGGCCACCTGATCAAACGGCGAGCGTGAGCCATCAAGCTGCCGACCGCCGTGGTTTGAAATCATAATGGCCGTTGCCCCTATTTCAACTGCGCGCTTGGCATCGCCCACGCTCATAATGCCCTTCAGGCAAAACTGACCATTCCATTTAGAGCGTAGGCTTTCTGCATCGTCCCAATTCATTGACTGGTCCAGCATGCTGGAGAAATACTCGCCGATGGTGACAGAAACGTTTGAGCCTTCTTGTATATGATCCTTCAGTTCAGCCAGTTCAAAACCCTCACGTAGGAAATAATTAAGTGCCCACGAAGGGTGTGCTGCAAAACTCATAAGACTGCGCATGGTCAAGCGCGGCGGCGAGGTGAAGCCTGTCTGCAGGTCCCGCTCGCGATTGCCGCCTGTAATGGTATCAACCGTCAGCGTCAGGATATCAAAGTTCGCCGCTTTCGCGCGCTCCAGCATCACATCATTCAGACCGCGGTCTTTATGGAAGTAGAACTGAAACATCTTAGGCGTCGCCGTAAGTGCGCCAATTTCGGCAAGGCTCACCGTGCTAAGGGAAGATACACCGAAGAGCGTGCCGTATTTCTCAGCCGCCTTGGCAACACCGCGTTCACCGTCGTGATGGAAAAGCCGTTGCAGCGCTGTGGGAGAACAGAAAAGCGGCATATCAAGCTTCTGCCCCATCACGTTCACGGACATATCTACACTTTCGACACCCGCTAGCACATTCGGCACCAGATCGCAGTCGTCAAAGGCTGAACTATTGCGCCTATATGTAATTTCGTCGTCTGCAGCACCATCGATATAGTGAAATATAGGCCCTGGCAGCCTCTGCTTGGCGAGCAAACGCATATCTTCAACATTGTGGCAGTTCTTGAGACGACGGAACATAGCGGACCTTTAGGTTATTCTTCCCCACACTATGTAGTCCCCGCCATTGCCACAGCAAACTAAATTTATCAAAGGCATATACTGAACCATCCCCGGGCGACCCTTACTCGCTATTCTCAGGGTCCCAGTCCGGCGACGTCATTTTATCTGCAAAACCCTTCGCCGCCGCAAAGCGCACTGCGGACCATTGGAACCGCTGAAGAAGAGGGTTGTTTTTTGTATTCACGCTACCTGCGGGCACCGCAAGACCATAGATCACGGCACCTTCTTCCTTAGCGAGGGCACAGAACAAGGGTCCTATATAATGAGTATCCCGCCGAGATTTTTCCAGATAACACCGGTTGGAACCGTGGTGTACCTAATGATGAGAAGGCGTGCTCAAAATTGCCTCGATCGGACGTAGTAATTTGGTGATAATTTCTGTCTGCAGTGCCGTCTGGTACAGTTGCACCAACATCTCGGCAAAGGAAACGGTTGATGTAAATCAGAAATTTGAAGGAATATGCAGCGCGCAGGCCCGTCAGCCGCAGACTTTTTTTACGACTTTTATCAAAGCCGTTGGATCAAGTGGTTTTACAATCCATCCGGTTGCGCCAGCGGCTCTTGCCCGATTCTTGAGTTCAGCATCGGACTCGGTGGAAAGTACCAGAACGGGTTTAGTCTTCCAGTCTTCCTTAGCCTTTATCGTCTCAATCAATTCAAGGCCATCCATATTCGGCATGTTGAAGTCAGTGATAACTAAATCGAAGTCTTCTTTATTCAATTTATCGAGGGCATCAACACCGTCAACTGCCAAACCAACAGAATAGCCCGCTTGCTCTAGTGTGAAGGCCACAATATCGCGAATGGTCTTAGAATCGTCTACCGCCAAAATATGTATGCCCATTAGCTTCTTCCACAAAAGATAGATTTCCAAAAGATCTCTGCACTAACTCACGGGTTAGTATACCGCTGTTTTCCCTAACGACTTATGAAGACATTACAGGTGTGCTGCGCAGACCTTATTCACCAGTTCAAGGAAGGTCGACTTCACCAACGGCTTTTTAACCCAGCCCGTTACGCCCAGATCCCTTGCGCGTGTTTTCAGTGCGTCATCAAACTCGGTTGATAACATCAGAATTGGCGTATTTTTAAATTGTTCATGCCCTTTAATGCGGCGAGCCAACTCCAATCCGTCCATATTCGGCATATTAAAATCAGCGATGATCAAATCAAAACCATCATCCATGCACTTCAGGGCTTCAACGCCATCGGCGGCGACAGTCACGTTATACCCGGCACGTTCAAGGGTAAAACTAACGATATTCCGCATGGTTTTCGAATCGTCTACCGCTAAAATTCGCATCGTCACCGGCATATCTCCAATATGGTAAAACTCAAGTGCAGTGAAGTATACAACGCCACCCCTAACGAGTTATGAACTTGAGCATGCAGAGGGCAGATAGGGCTTTCTTTAGTCAAGCAGTGGCTATACCCCTTTTGCAACATTCCCTGGGAGCCACTTCCGCAACAATTTCTCGATATCGTCGGGCAGCACTGGTTTGGTCATGAAGTCGTCCATTCCTGCGTTCAGGCATAATTCCCGGTCCTCAGCCATTACACTGGCCGTGAAGGCTACAATTAGGGCCCGTTCAGCGCCCGATTGTTCTTCAAATTTTCGAATTGCACGCGTTGCTTCGTAACCGTCCATTTCCGGCATCTGGCAATCCATAAACACCAAGCTAAACCGGCGTTCGACGGCCATATCCAAGGCCTCTTTACCGTTGCCTGCGGGCGTTACAGAGCAGCCGAATTTCTTTAAAATGCTAGTAGCCACCATCCGGTTAACAATATTATCCTCTGCCAAAAGAACATGGGTATGTTCAAGTTTGAAGGCTTGTTTATCGGTCACGCCGGTCTCCTTCACGCTATACCGCGTTATTAATTCAACATCTTCAATTGATCATATTGCGTGCTGCATTGAAACAAACACTGTCTCGATTTTGCCTGAGAATGCAGGATTGGTCAAATAGCCAGAGAAGCCGTCCCTTTTCATATGTTTCCCTTACCTTCTGGCAAAGAAGGCGTCATCGAGGCCAGGACTGTGTTCTACCAACTTCATACCTCTTGACAAAGTCACCTTGAGGGTACATATAGTAACTCAAAGGTTACTTAAAGAGCCGCTGAGGTGACATATGAAGGACACTTACACTATGAGTACTATTGATAAACTTGTGAAATATAGGGCCCAGCTCCACATTGCTATGGGGCTGGTTATCATACTGATCTGTGGGTCCATCACTGTCCGCCATCTTACTGACACAGGCGCGACAATAAATGATATGGCGCTGTTTGGTAAAGCCGCGGGAACATGGGCGGTTTTCCTTGTCGTTGGCCTGCTATTTTGGCTTTCCCGCCTTATCCTAAAAGCCCGCGCAAACAACACCCTGAATGATGAACTTACAAAGCATAATTACAATGTGGCAAAAATAATAACCTACAGGGTTTTAACAGGATCCTTGCTTCTGTTCTTAATCACCATGGCGATATTTAAATATGAGGTCTCTGCAAGAGTGGTCCTTAATTTCCTGTTGATGCTCGCGATGTCTACGCCGATGTTTATCTTTGCGTATCTTGAGCTCAGAAGTGATGAAGAATAATGGCTATTTTGCTTCTCGCTCTAATCACGGTCACCATGATGATTGTAGCCCCAGGGAACGACGAGCCCTTTAGCAAACCCCTTCCCTTTATAGCCGTGTTGGTGGCCCTCGCGGTTTTTCTCACGCTCTATTTACTATCAGGATTGAAACGTATGATTTTGGAAAATGCTCATCTGGCCAACAGATTGAAGGAGCTGCGCGCGCGCCATGGTTTAACGCAGGCGGCGCTAGCAGAAGCGGTTGGCGTTACGCGGAAAACCATCAATACGGTGGAGAATAACGTCTTCACGCCCTCAGCAACGCTCGCGCTAAAACTGGCAACGGCCCTACAGGTTTCAGTGGAAGAGGCTTTTTATCTGAAAGAGGGGTAACACAGGCAGGCCCACCGTGCGGCGAGCCTGCTTATGATTATTAGATATGCAGCGCGTGGCCAAGGGCCTGAAGCGCGGCTTCCTGAAAACCTTCACTTTGCGTTGGATGCGCGTGAATGGTTCCGGCGATATCTTCAAGGCAAGCGCCCATTTCAAGGGCCAGTGAAAAAGCCGCTGAAAGTTCAGAAACGCCCTTCCCTACGGCCTGAATCCCCAGAACTAAGTGGTTATCATCACGCGCTACTACCCGCACAAAACCAACTTCCGCCTCCATTGTCATCGCGCGGCCATTAGCCGCAAACGGGAACGTACCAATTTTGGTTTTATGCCCAGCGGCAGTTGCTTCGTCCGGTGACAATCCGCACGTCACGATCTCAGGGTCAGTGAAACACACTGCAGGGATGGCTACTTTATCAAAGGTACGGTTATGGCCCGCGATAATTTCCGCAACCATCTCGCCCTGCGCCATCGCGTGGTGCGCCAGCATTGGTTCGCCTGTCAGGTCACCAATTGCATAAACACCGTTCATTGATGTTTGGCATTTATTGTTGATTGCAACAACACGGCCAGCCATTGTCAGGTCCAACCCTTCGAGGCCGAAGTTTTCTGTTTTTGCACGGCGACCAACTGTTACCAAAATTTTGTTGGCGTCGATGGTCTGTTCTTTACCGTCTGGCAGCTCAACAACTAAACCGTCCGCAGTTTCGTTGGTGCCTTTGGCTTTGGTATTCAGTAACACTTCAACGCCGAGCGCCTTCAAAGAAGCCGCCACAGGCTTGGTAAGCTCTTTATCGTACTGCGAAAGAATTGAAGGCATCGCTTCAACAACAGTGACCTTGCTACCCATTTTCGCGTAAGCCGTGCCGAGCTCTAGCCCGATATAACCGCCGCCGATAACCACAAGGCGCTCAGGCACCTCTTTCAGCGCCAGCGCTTCAGTACTGGAAATGATATTGCCGCCATACGGCAGGCTTGGGATTTCAACAGGCACGCTGCCGGTGGCGAGAATTACATTCTCAGCTTTGATCGCGAGTTGGCCGTCATCCGTTTCGACAATGCAGGTTTTTCCGTCCTGCATAGTGCCCCAGCCAACAACCAATTGTACTTTATTCTTCTTCAGCAAACCCGTTACGCCTGCATTCAACCGGCGAACGATGCTGTCTTTCCACTTAATAGTCTTGGATAGATCAAGCGTTGGTTTTTCCACGGAAATACCAAGCTTGTTTTTGCCAGAAAAGTGCACAGCAGCTTCAAACTCGTCTGCAGCGTGAATGAGCGCCTTTGAAGGAATACAGCCCACGTTCAAACAGGTGCCGCCGGGCGCCTGCCCATCAACAATCACTGTATCAAGGCCAAGCTGACCGGCGCGAATAGCCGCAACATAACCACCAGGGCCAGCGCCGAGCACAAGCACTTTACAAGAGATAGTTTTCATCGATTAGCGCTCCATAAACAGCGTGGCAGGGTTTTCAAGCAGCATGCGGATGCGCTGGATAAACTCAGCCGCGTCCCAGCCGTCTACGATCCGGTGATCAAAAGACGAAGAAAGGTTCATGATCTTGCGCGGTACAAAACTACCGTCCTGGTACACAGGCCGCACCGCAATCTTGTTCACACCAACGATCGCCACTTCAGGGCTGTTGATCACAGGCGTTGAAACCACACCGCCCATCCGACCAAGGCTGGAAAGCGTAATCGTGGAACCTGTTAGCTCTTCCCGGGTGATTGACCCATCGCGAGCCGCGTTTGCAAGCCGCGTAACTTCATTGGCCAAACCGTTGATATCCAACGTTTCCGCATGGCGGATAACAGGCACCATCAGGCCGCCATCAGTTTGCGCAGCCATACCGATATGGGCAGCGCCGTACTGGTAAAGCATATCATTGCCGTCATCATAATGGGATGACAGCTTCGGGAAATCCTTAATTGCGATGACCATTGCTTTCATGATGAAAGGCAATATCGTCAGCTTTGGATCGCCTTCTTTGCGCGTTGCATTCATATGCGAACGCAGGCTTTCAAGCTCGGTAACATCAACTTCTTCCACATAGGTAATATGCGGAATACGCTGTTTTGCATCCTGCATGCGCTGGGCAATTTTGCGGCGCAGGCCAATGATCTTAATTTCTTCTACCGATGTATTTGGCACACCGTGCGCGGAACCCTTAGGCGCACTTGCACCAGAAATAAAGGCATCGAGATCTTCGTGGCTTATGCGGCCAGCGGGACCAGTACCGTGCACATACGCAAGCTTGATGCCTGCATCAGCCGCGCGTTTGCGTACAGCCGGCGACGCCAAGGGCTTCTCGCCTTCAGGGCGCGGAGCACCAGACGGCCCAGAAGGCTTTGTCACAGATGCGACAGGTTTTACGACAGCCGCCGTTTTAGGTTTAGCGACAGAGGCAGGTGCAGCGGCAGGTACCGGTGCGGCCGCAGCAGGGGCAGCATCTGCAACTGGCGCATCGGCTTCTGCAGAAATTTGCGCTTCGTTTCCGTCGCCTTCAACTTCAATCGCAATAATCACACTGCCGACAGGTGTCATCTCACCGATTTCGCCGTTTAGCGAGATGATCGTTCCGTCAACCGGGCTCGGAATTTCGACAGTCGCTTTATCTGTCATCACCGCGGCCAGTACGTCGTCTTCTTTAACAACGTCGCCAGGCTTTACATTCCATTCAACGATCTCAGCTTCGGTGATGCCTTCACCTACGTCAGGCATCTGAATTTTATGAACACCCATTATACGGCCTCCATCATGTTTCTAAGTTCTTGGCCAACGCGTTTCGGCCCCGGGAAGTAATCCCATTCCTGAGCGTGCGGATAGGGTGTATCCCACCCTGCAACCCGCACAACCGGCGCTTCAAGATGATAGAAGCAGCGTTCCTGCACTTGCGCGGAAAGCTCCGCACCAAAGCCAGATGTTAGTGTAGCTTCATGCAACACCATGCAGCGGCCCGTTTTCTTGACAGATTCCACGATGGTATCGATATCAAGCGGCAACAGGCTTCTAAGGTCAATAATCTCTGCGTCAATGCCGGTTTCAGCCTTCACTGCTTCCGCCACAAAAACCATTGTGCCGTAAGTCAGGATGGTAACATCGTTGCCTTCGCTGAAGATAGATGCCTTGCCGATAGGAACCGTATAATGGCCTTCAGGCACATCGCCGAGCGGGTGCTTGGACCAATTGCTTGCTGGGCGGTCATGATGGCCGTCAAACGGGCCATTATACAAGCGCTTTGGCTCGAAGAAGATAACCGGGTCATCGTCTTCAATCGCGGAAATCAACAGGCCTTTGGCATCGTAGGGGTTAGACGGAATAACCGTTTTCACACCAGCGATGTGGGTGAAAAGCGCTTCCGGGCTCTGGCTGTGTGTCTGGCCCCCAAAAATGCCGCCACCACACGGAGTGCGGATCGTAATCGGCGAGGTAAAATCGCCGTTTGAACGGTAGCGCATACGCGCCGCCTCAGAAACAATCTGGTCGTAAGCAGGGTAAATATAATCAGCGAACTGAATTTCAACACAGGGCCGTAAGCCGTAAGCGGCCATTCCGATCGCAGTACCAACGATACCGCTTTCGTTAATCGGCGTATCGAACACACGCGACACGCCGTGTTTTTTCTGCAAGCCGTGAGTACAGCGGAACACACCGCCGAAATACCCAACGTCTTCGCCGTAAACAACAACATCTTCGTCCAGGCCCAATTTTACATCCATCGCATCGCGAATGGCTTCAATCATCGACATTTGCGGCACGGTCTAAACTCCCAACTTCTGGCGTTGTTCCCGGAGATGCTGCGGCATTTCCTTGAACACGTCATCAAACATATCTTTCGGGCTGGAACCCGAGCCCATCACGCCGTATTTCTCGGCTTCTTTGGTGGCGGCACGCACTTCATCATTAAATTCTGACTCAGCTTGTGTTTGCCGTTCTTCGCTCCACACCCCTTTGTTTATCAGGTGTGTTTTCAAACGCTCGATCGGATCACCAAGGGGCCAAGCTTCGCTTTCTTCCTTAGGCCGGTACTGCGACGGGTCATCAGAAGTGGAGTGCGGCGCAACACGGTATGTTACCCATTCGATGAAGGTCGGGCCGAAACCACGGCGTGCGCGTTCAATAGCCCATTTGGACGCCGAGTGCACAGCCAGGTAGTCATTGCCGTCAACCCGAAGGGCAGCAATATCATACCCAAGCGCACGTTCAGCAAAGGTGGCGTCGTCACCCCCTGCAATCCCGCGGAAGGATGAGATCGCCCACTGGTTATTCACAACATTCAGCACGATAGGCGGTTTATAAACGGATGCGTTTACCAGCGCTGCGTGGAAATCAGTTTCAGCTGTTGAACCGTCGCCAATCCAGCCCGAGGCAATTTTGGTATCACCTTTAATCGCTGACGCCATTGCCCAACCAACAGCCTGAATAAACTGCGTACCCAAGTTGCCTGAGATAGTAAAGAAACCGTGTTCCTTCGAGCTATACATAATCGGCAACTGACGACCTTTAAGAGGATCACGGGAGTTGGACAGAATTTGGCAGATCATATCTACCATCGGATAATCAGTGGCTAGGAGAAGACCTTGCTGGCGGTAAGTAGGGAAATTCATATCGCCCTTGCGTGTCGCCGCCTGAAAACCGATCGCAATGGCTTCTTCACCCGTACATTTCATATAGAAGGACGTTTTGCCCTGCCTCTGCATGGTCATCATGCGCTCATCATAGATGCGCACACGGATCATATTTTTGAGGCCCTTAAGAAGCTCTTCGTCGTCAAGGCCATCAGCCCACGGGCCTACGGCATTGCCGTCGTCGTCGAGAACCCGCACCATTGTTGATGCCAGTTCCTTCATACTTGACGCTTTGGCGTCAATCTCCGGGCGACGCGCACTGCCAGCCTCAGGAATTTCGATACCAGTGAAATCCGGCTCATCGCCGGGCCTGCCCGTTGGTTCAGGAACAGAGAATTTTAACGGTGCATAGTCAGCCATAACCCACCCAAAATTAATTTAGCCCATAAAAAGAATGTCAGCATTACTGACTTATATTACGCAAAAAGCAATGTTTTTCTGCAAAACCAGTTACGTTGGCGGCATAGACAATCGACACTCCAAACACAGAGGCAGCAATAGAAACTAGGATGAGCCTGCTTTTCCAGCTTACGTCTATTTAGGAAGAACACTGAAACAGGCCAAAGCGCTCAAGAATGGCAAAACCTGATTTCCGACCATTTTAAACCAGAAAGAAGGGTCAGCAGGAGAATCGGAAGCAACGCCACGGCCCTCTATAGCACAGATCGCAGGCGAATAGATAAGCCTGTCCAGCAGTTGAAATAGATTGGCCCGAGACGGCAACGAGGTCTCAGTCAGATGTGCTTTCGAGCTGCGCCAGCCGGACAGCATAGGACTTCGCGAAAGGCGCTAACCGCAGCGCTTTTTTGTAAGCTTCGATGCAGCCTGCTTTGTCCCCGGCAAGCAGCAATGCTTCCCCCTGCAGCGACAAGGCGTAATGGTCGCCGGGCGCTACTTCTAGCGCGGCTTCCAGCAGCATAAGCGCGCGTGCGGCATCACTGTCTCTAAAAAGGGCAATGGCAGCTCGGTCAATCAAACCTACGTAGCCTTGTGTGCTCTCTTTTGGTGGTGCTTTAACCCATTCGCCGCCAGCGTCAGGCCCCCAACGTGCCCAAAGCGCTGATCGTGCACTTTTAACATACGCATCATCCGGCCGTTCCTCAGCAATGGCTTTCCAAGCATTATTGGCGGCTTTGGCAGCACCTTCATTCGATAGGTGCGCAAAGTACAGCCCCTGCCAATAGCGCTCATCTTCAAGGATGGCGTTGCCTGCTAAACTATCAACCACCGCTGAACTGCCGAAAACGCCAAGGCTCTTCAGCATTTCTCGAAGATTGGCGAAATAGTCGCCCGTGCCGCGACCAACGAAATGCAGCCCTGACCAAAGGATTTCTTCCGTTTTGGGATTGGAAAGTATTAGCGCTACAGCGGCTTCGCCGTTTTCCTCCAGCAACGTTGATTTCAACGAATAAACCGGCGTTTCCGCGCCGTACCGCGTGTAAATACCGCCCGTCGGGTCCGGCGCATCCAAATTCCACCAATGGCGAATAACGAGGACATCGGGCATTTGCGAGAGATAAAAGGAAGCAAGTTCGCTAAGCGCAATCGCCCGGTCGATTTGGCCTTCAGCTTTGGAAATAGGCCTAACATCATTGATGGTGAGAATGATACCAGGCTTAGATGCTTGCGCCGGGCTTGTGCCGATGTTTACGCTTTTGTCGAAAACCATCCAAGCCAGCGCTGCGACCATGACCAGCGCTAACGCCAAAGCCACTCGAATGAAACTATTTTGCTGGATGCCCGCGCCAGATATTTTCGGGCCAGACGCCGTATCGCTCATCATTCTGTAGCCACGCCGCGGCACGGTTTCCAGCATTGTCGGGGCCGCAGAATTATCACCCAAAGTTTTACGTAGTTTGCTGATTGCAACAGGAATTGTTTGCTCGCTCACTTCGCGGCCATCCCACACTGCGTCGATAAGCTCTTCTTTTGAAACTACAGCCGCGTCTCTGCTGCACAGCGTTTCAAGGAGAAGGGAAATCTTGTCTTCCAGTTTTACCGTTCTACCGTCCGGCGCCTTAAGCTCCTTCAGCATTGGTCTAAAATCCCAGCTACCCACCTTAAATGAACGGTGAATTTCGCCTTCAGAATGCATTTTCACGAAACAAACTCCTGTCCACCAATATGAAGCCAAGCCTAAGCCCTACCTGCCGAATTCTATACCGGCAAGGCATCGGGCGGCTACCAAAAAGCGTCTAGTGGGCGGGATCCATGCAATATTTAAGGGTTCTTAAGGTCCCTTAAGGCGCATCCAGGGATATGGTGAGCCTCATAAACGGTATGCAGCTCACCGTAAGCAGCGCCGCAACATAAAAACACAAGTGAGGGAAATCATGGTCTCGAAAACAAAAATACTGCTAATTGCGGCAACAACGCTAGCTGCATCAACCGGCGTGCAGGCCGGCGACGTTCCAATTACGGCTGAAAACTGGACACTGACGGAAAAAGGGGCCGAATTTGTAACGCACAAAGGCCGCATGAGCATAAAACTTAACCGTGGCGGTGCGGAACTTACAGGGAAAACGTTCAAAAACGGCATCATCGAATATGATGTATCAATGAAAGAAGCGCGCGGGTTTGGCGGCGCATACTTTCGTGTACAGGGCGAGGACGCCGAATATTTTTACCTGCGCCCTCACCTTTCGGGCAAACCTGACGGCAACCAATATGTACCCGAATTCAACGGATTATCGGCGTGGCAGATGTACCACGGCAACCGCTACAGCACCGCAGTCGACTATAATTTTGGTGATTGGATCCATGTGAAGCTCGCGATCAAAGACAATAAAATGGATGTCTTTATCGACAGTGAGAAGCCGGTCCTCCACGTTGATAATCTTGCCCTAGGCACAGGCGCAGGGGGCATTCGGCTTGGCGGGGCGCTGCAGGATTTTTACTATTCTAATATCAATGTCACCTATACAGACGATGTCATGCTGGTCGGCGAAGCCATGCCGCTTAAAGAAGAAGCGCCTGATTTGATCAAAAGCTTCACCGTCAGCACCAAGCCCGTTTCATCGAAAGATGTGGAAGCGAAATTCACGCTCGACCCTGCTCTCCTAAAGGATCAAAAGTGGATGACTTTGGCGGTGAATGAGATCGGTGCAGCTAATCTAGCACGGATCTCCGGCCGCACCTCTGATGCCAATACGCTGTTCGTAAAAATGACGATGAATAGCGACACTGCAAAAACTGTCTTCCTAAAATATGGTTTCAGCGACCGGGTTACTGTTTTCCTGAACGGCAAAGCCATCGCATACGGCAATGATACCTATGTAACACGGGATTATCGATACCTCGGCACCGTAGGTTTATTCGACAGCTTGTTCCTTCAGCTCAACCAAGGAGACAACGAAGTAATCTTTGCTGTAACCGAGGGATTTGGCGGCTGGGCGTTTTTAGCAGCAATGGCAGATGTTCCCGGCGTAACCCTAAGTTAAAACTATAGTTTATCAAGTCAACTGGCCTAAGGGCCCGGGCCAAAACAAGGTCTGGGCCCTCTTTTTTACGCGTATGCAGACGTTTAGTCTAATTCACGTTTACCGCTTATTCAAAAAACTCCAAAAAAACGAATGGATTATCAGCCCGACATCGTACTAAGTGATCAACGAGCCTTTTGGCTCAAGGCCATATTAAAGTAAATTGTCGGACGTCTTATGAATAAGTTTTTTGCAAACAAAGTTACCTGGTTGGTTATCCTCATCGCAGCAGTGGGAGGGGGCTTTCTTTTCTATGAAGGCGCGCCCGCTGCCGTTGAGCAATCGAACACTATTGAAACTGCCAGTGTCGACCGGGGCGATATAGTTCGCTCCATCGCCGCTACGGGGCGTGTACGGGCGCTGGTAACCGTAGAAGTTGGTTCCCAGCTTTCGGGCAAAGTTGAAGACCTATATGTTGATTTTAATGACACGGTCAAAAAAGGCGATATCGTTGCCAAGATCGACCCACAATCCTTTGAACAGCGGGTCCTGCAAAGCAGTGCAGATGTCGATAGTGCGAATGCATCCCTTAAAGTGCAGCAAGCTACGGTCACTCGCGCACAAATCACACTGGCCCAAGCGGGACGAGATTATAACAGGCTTAAGCCTCTGGCCAAAGACGGCGCGATCTCGCAAGCTAGCCTAGAGACCTCCTTAACTGCGTTTGAAACTGCGGGCGCAAGCCTGACAATCGCAGAAGCACAGGTAGACAGCGCGCGCGCCACTGTGGTGCAGCGCAAAGCGTCGCTTGCCAACTCTAGAATTGATCTTGAACGAACCCAAATCCGGTCCCCCATCGACGGCGTCGTAATCGAAAGAAATGTGGATAAGGGCCAAACAGTCGCCGCCAGTCTTTCAGCGCCTATTCTTTTCAGAATTGCGCAAGACCTGCGGAAAATACAAATTGAAGCCAGTGTTGACGAAAGTGACATTGGCCGCGTTATAGAAGGCAACACCGTCACCTTCACTGTGGACGCACACGAAGACCAAACCTTTAGCGGCACCGTTGACCAAGTGCGGCTCTCGCCGACCGAAATCAACAATGTTGTCACCTACACAGTAATCGTAAACGCCCGCAACGACCGTTTGCTGTTGCTGCCTGGCATGACAGCGAACCTTGAAATTAAAACCGGTCAGCGGAGCGATGTGCTGCGAGTACCAAATAAGGCCCTGCGTATCCGCCCAACTGAAGCCATGCAGGCCCTCGTCACCGAAGAAGCAGAGCAAAACGGTGGTGGTGGTAGAGGCAGGCGCGGCGGCAGAGAAGCCCGCATCCGCATGTTTGAACAAATAGGCATTGATCAAGCTACCCGCGACAAAATTAGCAGTGAGACCCGCGCTGTATTTCAGCAAATACGCAGCCAGGCACAAGCTGGCGGCGACCGAAGCCAGATACGCGCTCAAGTACAGGCACGGCAGGAAAAGATCATGCGGGACAATCTGACTGACGAGCAATTCCAAAAAATGCAGCAATTGCAGCGCGCAGCGGCAGAAGTACGGCCTGGTAAAATCTGGGTACAGGACGCGGCTGGGATTCTAAGTCAAGTGAATGTGCGTTTAGGAATTTCTGATGATAAGTTCACAGAGATTGTCGGTGGCACAGTGGAAGAAGGCGCCAATATTGTCACCCGAGTCAGGCGGGCAAGCTAATGATACAACAACCTATTCTTAGCTGCCGAGGGATCTGCAAAGATTATCCTATGGGTGTCGAGACTGTACACGCTTTGAAGGACGTCAATTTTGACATTTTTCAGGGTGAATTAATCTCAATTATGGGCGCATCAGGATCAGGAAAATCGACATTGATGAACCTGCTCGGCTTTCTCGATACGCCAACCGCTGGTGATCTCAGGATAAACGGCCAAGCAATATCAGGCATGAGCCGCGACAGGCTGGCAGGCCTCAGAAACGAAACCATTGGCTTCGTATTCCAAAGCTTCAATCTGTTAGCCCGGACCAGTGCCCTCGCGAATGTTAAGCTGCCCTTACTTTACGGCAAGCACGAAGGTGTGGACCCAACCGAACGTGCGGTAGAATGCCTTCGCATGGTCGGTCTTGCTGACCGGATGGACCACCACCCTGCCCAGCTTTCAGGCGGGCAGCAGCAGCGGGTCGCCATTGCCCGTGCACTGGTAAGCAACCCAAAGATCATCTTGGCTGACGAACCAACGGGCGCACTGGACAGTAAAACCGGGAAAGAAATACTCGCCCTGTTCAAAGAACTGAATGAAAGCGGCATCACGGTTATTCTGGTGACCCACGACCCTGACGTAGGCACCTTCACCAATAGGCAGCTAGTTTTCAAAGATGGTCATTTAATTACCGACAGCGCCAACAAATTGGAGGCCGCATCATGAGCATACTCAAATGTATTGAAATCGCTTTCGTCGCGCTGCGGCTTAACATGATGCGCAGCCTGCTCACCATGCTCGGCATTATCATTGGTATTGCCTCCGTGATTGTCATGGTATCGGCGTCAGACGGTGCCCAGCAACAGATCGAACAAGTGATCAACCGCCTTGGCACCAACATGCTGATTGTTCGCGCAGGATCCCGTAGTTTTGGCGGTAGACGCGGCGGCGCGGAAAGCGCCGCTCCAATGACAGAAACCGAGCGGGCGGCCCTCCTGGAACTTCCCTTCATCACCGGTGTTTCTGGCCAGCTTTCCAGCAGCGCACCGCTTATTTACGGCGGCACCAACTGGCAATCACAGATCCTTGGCGTGCACACAGAGTATTTGCCTGTTCGCCAATGGGAGATTTTCGAAGGCCGCCGTTTTTCTGACCGCGAACAAAAATCAGGTGCCAAAGTCGCACTTGTTGGGCAAACCATTATCAAAGAACTGTTTGGCGGTGGCAACCCGATCGGCGAGCGTATTCGTATCCGTAAAATCCCTTTCACCATTATCGGCATACTCAAGGGCAAAGGCCAAACTAGCTTCGGCCAGGACCAAGACGATGTGGTGATGATCCCGTTGGCGACACACCGTATGCGCATCAGTGGCCGCAGGAGCTCTTCTGTGGTCAATAGCGTTGGGCGGATTTACCTTACTGTTGAGCAAGACTTCGACATGCCAGAGGCGGAAGAAGAGATCGCTTACACCATGCGGGAGATCCGTAAAGTCAAACCTGGAGCGAATGACGATTTTAGTGTGCTCAATATTTCGTCCTTCATTGCGGCTAGGAATGAAACGCAGGCGACACTTGGCGTTTTGCTTGCCGCCACAGCCGCTATCTCCCTTCTGGTCGGCGGCATCGGCATCATGAATATCATGTTGGTGTCTGTGACGGAGCGTACCAAGGAAATCGGCTTGCGCATGGCTGTTGGCGCACGAGAGAAAGATATTCTCAACCAGTTCCTGGTAGAGGCCATTGTACTTTGCCTTGTGGGCAGTGCCATTGGCATTGGAATCGGCTATCCAGCCACCGGGGCCATTGCAGCGATCGGCGAATTCCCCGTATTGATCAAACCGGAAA
>NVTU01000063.1 GCA_002401685.1 Kordiimonadales bacterium | reverse complement strand
AAATCAAAGCTACCAATGAACAGCTCAAAAATCTCAGTCAATTTGGGCCCGGCCTTGTGCCCGAGGGCGTTGATTTGACTGAGGCGATGGAGGCGATAGCAGGCCTGGACCTGGAGAACCTTGGCGTCGACCGTCCCAATATATTGGGCCTGCCAAAGCCACCAACTGGTGCGTCGGCCGCTGCCCCTAACCCTGCGGCGGAGCCTCAGGGCCGAAGGGCTGAGCGTGCGCGTTCTAGAGAAGCGCGTGGAGTTGAGAGTGCCGAGAAACTCGAAAACCGTATACGTTTCACCGATATTCTGACGCAATTTCAAGACGCAAAGGATAGTGACGACGAGTTTGCCTTTGAGCATGCACAAGAGCGGATGCGCGGCCTCCTGGAAGATGACAATACAGATTTGTCTTTCCTTCAAAAGAAGACACTAGGGCGCATTGTTGCGATCGACCCAGAAAGACTGAAAGAGTCGAATAAAAAAGACGGTGTTATTAGTTTTTCGGGGGATGAAGAGTTCCCGTATGACCTAGAGTTTTCAATGTTTACGCCTAACCTGCGCGAAGAACGGGAAGGGATACTTAAGGAAGATTTCGATAGGTACCTTGCTGACCCAGATACGCCTACTTTTGTAAAAGAGGCTGTTACAGGCTTCGCAGACGCGTTGAAAAATCCGAAGGAATTTAACGAGCTTCTGAATGATTGGCTGCCATGGGCGATGGTGATTTTAATGCCTGTTTTTGCACTTATCTTGCGGATCTTTCACTGGGGCTCCCGGCGGTATTATTTTAACCAGCTGGTATTTGCGATCCATTTCCACAGCTTTCTATTTGTCTTTTTTACGGTATTTTCTTTGACGGCAAGATATTTGCCTTCAGGCAAAGAGTTTGGCATTTTTTGGCTGGCGGTCTCTGCGTATCTGGTGATTGCGCTTAAGGTGGGGCAGAGCCAAAGCTGGATACGCGCAATTTTGAAAGCTGGTTTTATCTGGGTTACCTATTTCGTGATCATGATGATCACGATGGGGGGGGTGATGTTCTACGGTTTGAGGGGGCTGTAAACCGCGAGCCGCGAGCCATAAGTTAGTGAAAAAAACGAAAAAAGGACGCAGTGTTATCTGCGTCCTTTTTTATTCGGTTGCTGGCTTGCTATTCGCTTGGATCTAAATCAAGCGACGCGGAGTTGGTGCAGTAACGCAGCCCCGTAGGCTGCGGGCCGTCTGGGAATACATGCCCAACATGGCTGTCGCAGTTCGCACAAGTGATCTCTGTCCGTACCATGCCGGCGGTTACATCCCGTTTTTCGGTGATGGCGCCTTCTGATATGGCGGTCCAAAAGCTTGGCCAACCAGAACCGCTGTCATATTTGGTATCACTGGAAAAAAGCGGCGCAGCACACGCAGCACAGTTATAGGTGCCTGCGGTTTTTGTATCCCAATATTTCCCGGAAAAGGCAGGCTCTGTGCCGCCGCAGCGACATACCTGATATTGCTCTGGGGTTAGTTCGTCGCGCCATTCGCCGTCAGTTTTTTCTACACTGTCTGCCATGCTAATTTACCTCACAAGTTAAGCACACCACATAGCGGCCCATTGGGTCGTTAAGGTTCAGTAAGAATTCTGCATGCTTTTTGAAATCAAGCGCCTGCTGGATGATCTGGTTTTGACCACTAGCCGCATAGGCGCTGACATATTTTGTACCAATTGAAGAATTAAGCGCATCTTCTATCACTTGGTCCCATTTACTTGGCTTGTCGCGGTAGAAAACAACTGAATAATCTTCTATGCCAGCGGCAGTGGCAGCCGCAGCAACCGCATCGTCAAATCCGCCGAGGTGATCAACTAGGCCAAGTTCTTTAGCCTTGATGCCTGCCCAAACCCGGCCCTGAGCAATTTTGTCGACGTCCTCAACGGTCATGTTGCGGCCTTTGGCAACCAGCGACAAGAATTGGCCGTAGCCGGCTTCGATGCTCTGCTGGACCAGGTCTTTCATGCCGCCATTCATGGCACGTGTCGGGTTGAATGCGTCAGCGAACGGTGTGGTGCCCACGCCGTCTGAATGCACGCCGATCCGGTCGAGCGACTTTTCAAAAGTTGGGATCATGGCAAAAATGCCGATCGATCCAGTAATTGTTGTTGGCGCGGCCCAAATCTCGTCTGCGGTGGCTGCAATCCAGTAACCGCCGGATGCGGCAACAGGGCCCATCGAAGCAATTACTTTGATGCCTTGTGCTTGTGCAGCAACAAGTTCCTGCCGGATAAGTTCAGAAGCAAAAGCAGAGCCCCCGCCGCTATCAATACGGAGGACAATCGCTGCTGTGTTGCTATTTTCGCGCGCGTCCCGAATGTAGCCTACAACAGTTTCTGCTGCGGTTTGTGTGATTGGGCCACTGCCCATAACAATTGGCCCCTGCGCAGTGATAACAGCGATCTTCTTCCGATGTTTCTTCTGGTTGCCCGTAGCTTTCAGGTAAGTCTTATAGTGGATTTGGTTGAAGCTATCACCGTCTTCATTGCTGCCGTATTCGTCCGACAGTTCTTTACGCCATACGTTTCTGGCGGCCAGTACGTCCACAAGGCCCGTATCAATGGCCATTTGGCCAAAGTCACCGCCCGCTGCGCGTAATTTGTCGCCTAAACTTTCAATGGTTGATTGAATAGAGCCCGCCTCCATGCCGCGCGATTGTTCCACCGATGCTGTATGTTGGTCCCAAATTGAGCCGAGGAACGCAAGGTTAGCCTCTTTTGCTGCTGGAGACATATCATCCCGTAGGAAAGGCTCCACGGCAGCTTTATAGGTGCCAACTTTAAAAACATTCACTGTTGCGCTGATGTTCTCTAGAAAGCCTTTAAAATAGAGAGGATAAGAGCCGAGGCCTGTCATCAAAATCTGGCCGTAAGGGTTCATATATATTTTGTCTGCTTCAGCCGCGAGAATATACCCCGACTGGCCGTAAGATGTAGAAATCGCATATACTTTTTTGCCGCTGGATTTAAAATCACGAATAGCCGCAACCATTGTGTGCAGATGACTTGGGCCTGCGCCGGCAAAATAATCTGTGTTCAGAGCAAGCGCTGAGATACGGTCATCGTTCTTCGCGCGTTTCAGCGCCGTGGTAACATCGTAAATGCTTGTTTGCGTTTGTTGCCGCTGGCTTTCTGGGAGCAGGCTATCAAAAGGTTCCTTAAGCGCTATCTGCTCAACCACCGCGCCTGTTGGTGCCAGAACAAGCACCGCGCCTTCAGGAACGCTTGGTAGCGGCTTTGTAGCGGTAGCTGCGAAAAAGAATGTGATGAAAAGCAGAACCAGGACGCCGAGCGTTAGCGTGCCCAGCCCTTGGATGAATTTGCCGATTGATTTAAAAATTACCCAGATGCCCTTCATGGCATGCAACTCCGTCCTTGTATTACGGTGACCGTAAATTATGTTTGAATACTGATTGTTTATTAGATCAGGTCTTTATGACGAAATTGCAATGCATCAACCGCGCCGTCAAGCTATGATGCCAATAACGTGAGACAAACGCTTATAAAAAGCGACCACCAATAAACGTCCATTTACCGAGGAAAAGCCTATGTCCAGCCATGTGCCAACTGTTCCCGTTTCGCGCCACAGTCGAAATAGCAGTGTGTCCGATGATATCGATTATGAGATCAAAGGCACCGAGATGCAGTTTGTAGAAATTGAATTGGACCCGGGCGAATCTGCGATTGCAGAAGCTGGCGCGATGATGTTCAAAGACCAGCATATCGCTATGAGCGCTGTTTTCGGTGATGGGTCCGGCCAGCAGGCTGGTTTCATGGATAAATTGCTCGGAGCTGGCAAAAGGCTGCTGACGGGGGAAAGCCTGTTCACCACCGTCTTCACACACGAAGGACACGGCAAGGCACGCGTCGCATTTGCGTCGCCATATGCCGGGAACATTTTGGCCTTTAAACTCGATGAATACGACGGAAAGCTTATTTGCCAAAAGGACGCGTTCCTCGCGTCCGCGCGCGGTGTGCAAATTGGCATTCATTTTCAGCGACGCATGATGACAGGTCTGTTCGGCGGCGAGGGCTTTATTATGCAAAGCCTAGAAGGCGACGGCTGGGCGTTTGTTCATTTTGGCGGCACGGTTATCGAACGGACACTGAAACCTGGCGAAGTACTGCATGTAGATACAGGCTGTTTGGCGGCCATGACCCAAGACATTGACATGGATATCGAAAAAGTTGGCGGCATTAAATCAATGATTTTTGGCGGTGAGGGCGTTTTCTTCGCTCGCCTTGAAGGGCCGGGCACCGTTTGGTTGCAAAGCCTTCCGTTCAGCAGATTGGCGGGCCGGATCTGGGCGTCGGCTCCGCAAGGTAGCGGCAAGCACACAGGTGAGGGCTCGATTTTAGGCGGCCTCGGCAACTTGCTTGACGGTGATAACCACTAAGGAGCAGTCGCTTGCCAGTCAAAATACTATCTACGCACACGCTGTATCGCTCAAAGCGGTTTTTCTCAGCTTTCCCATCCGTCGTTACAGCGGCGGACGGGGATATTCTGCTGGCTTTCCGGCGCGCCCCTGACCACCGCTGGCTGCTGGGCGATATAGCCGAGGAAGACTTCAACAGCGTTGATCATGTGCATTTTCGGTCGCACGTGGCATACGCGCGTCTGAGTCCTGAACTAGAAATGCGTGCGGCGCCTTCCATCCTGCCTGTGCATGCAGAAGCAGGGGACCAGGACGGAAATCTTTTTCTCAGTAAAGCCGGGCGGCTATTCCAGTATAGTTTCCGCTGGTACCCGATTACGGCGGAGATACGGCACAAATTACGCGAGACAGGTTTTACGCCGTATGGCGCTAACCATTTGGGCGCAGGTTTTATTCCGCATTCTTGCTATGTTCGGTTCAGTGACGACGAAGGAAAAAGCTGGTCACTGCCTGTGGATTTTGAAGCTGACCCTCGTGGTGACCCTAAACAGAAGTGGCCCGAAATTCCAGCGCCGGCTGCCATTCGTGGCCGAATGATTGAGCTTGAAGGTGGCGACCTGTTGCTTCCGGTTTACCGCGACAGGTTTGAGGGCCATGATTTTGAAGTGGTGCGCTTTTACCGGTCTACTGATCAAGGGCTTACGTGGGCGCTCGAGGCCGATGAAGTGAAATTCGAGGGCTGCTCATTGCAAGAACCTACACTTGCGCACTGGCCCAAAGGCAAAATCACCTTATTTAACCGAACAACGCATAATGGAGATAGGCTTATCACCGCGCAGTCGGGGCCGGATGGTCGCAGTTTTGTGGCACCCACGTCCCTTGAAGTGGTCGGTCACCCCTACGATGCGCTGGTATTGCCGGATGGCAGGCTGTTTCTAGTGTATGGGTACCGGCATGATCCAATGGGTGTTCGGGCGAGGGTGATTGAGCCAGGGCAGGATATCCGTGCTGCAGAGGAAATTATCATTCGTGATGACAGCCCAAGTGCAGATACAGGATATCCATCAGCCACGCTGATGGCAGATGGCCGAATTCTTGTGGCCTATTATATCGCGGATGCAAAAGGTATTAGAGGCATAGAAGCAAGTATATTGGAGTTGGACTAGGGTTTATGGATATAAGTGCGAAAAATCAGGAGCTGCTGGCAGACGGCTACGCCATGTGGGGCGATGAAGACCCATTTGAGAATTTGATCGGGCCCTTCTTTTTGAAAGATAACGGGGACGGTACGAATAAGTCGGCTTTTTGGTCGGAAGCACGGCACTGCAATATGGGCGGCTTCCTTCACGGTGGACTGTTGATGAGTTTCGCTGACTATTCTTTGTTTGCTATCGCACGTGACGACCTCGGCGGCAACAGCGTTACGGTAGGCTTCAACTCTGAATTTATCGGTGCAGTGGGCGAAGGCTATCTGATAGAGTCTACGGGCGAAGTATTACGCGCCACACGTTCGCTTATTTTTGTGCGCGGGACGATTTTTTCTGGCGAGCAAACTTTAATGTCCTTCAGTGGTGTACTGAAGCGTATCAAAGCAAAATAATTGTGGATGTGGATGTGGATGTGTATGTGGATGTGGG
>NVTU01000062.1 GCA_002401685.1 Kordiimonadales bacterium | reverse complement strand
AACAGGAGCCGCTTTCAGATCTTCAATCGCAAGCAACACCGCCTATTCGTAGCTGGTGCCTTCGCCAGCTCGTTCCATCAGGCTTTTACTCTGACGGCGCTTAAACAGCTCAAGCCGCGTGCGCTGCGTACGGCGCGGCCAATAGTTATTAGCCGTGTCTGCATCAGCGGTTTCCCGTAGGGGATCAAGCGTGATTGATTTGATCTCTTTTTTGCTGGTGATCAGCTTGGTCACCGTATTCGGGTTCCGGCGCCACAAGGACGCAGGCCAGCGGCGCATTTCTTTCTCGCCGTCGACATACTCTATCTCAACAATCACAGGCATCACCAGTCCGCCCACATTGGAAAACTCAAGGAAGTAGAAGTTATCTGCCGTTTTCAGCAGCTCCCGCTCCCAGTCCGCTAGACCCTCCACATAGGATTTATACCTGTCCCGGTCAGCGTCCAATACTGTCGCCGCATCGTTATTATTATAAAAATCCTGGAGTTCAGGGCGTTCAAGAACGCGTCTGCGGTCGCCCGCGTGACGGCGCACCACTTGGGATGGGCCTACCTCATCGTTGCGGGCTTTATTGTAAGCTGCCTCAATATCCGGGTCTTTGGTGTTCACCGTGCCCCAGGTCACTTTATCAAGCGAGATATCAACATGATCTGTCGAGTAGAACCAACCACGCCAGAACCAATCCAGATCATAGCCCGATGCATCTTCCATCGTGCGGAAGAAATCAGCCGGGTAAGGGCGTTTGAACTTCCAGCGGCGAGCATACTCTTTGAACGCGTGATCAAAAGCTTCGCGCCCCATAATGGTTTCGCGGAGGATGTTAAACGCCACTGCAGGCTTGCGGTAAGCATTCGCGCCAAACTGAATGAGCGATTCTGGGTCTGTCATCACCGGCACTTGGTTCGCACTTGTCATAAACGGGATGATGGTTTCAGGGGAGCCAATGTTTCCAGGCCAGCCCTCTTCCCATTCGCGGTGCGCAAGGCCCTGAAGAAAGGTATTGAACCCTTCATCCATCCAGAACCAATCGCGCTCAGGTGTGTTGACGATCATCGGGAAGTAATTGTGCCCGACCTCGTGGATAATTACCCCGATCAAACCGTATTTAGTGCGGCGGCTATAAGTGCGCTTGCCATCCGCGTCTTCGGTTGGGCGCGGCGGGTTGAAGGAGATCATCGGGTACTCCATGCCGCTTGTCGCCGAGTTTACAGACTGAGCAACTGGGTACGGATAAGGGAAGGTGTATTTGGAATAAACCTCAAGCGTATGCACAATGGCTTCGGTTGAATACTTATCCCAAAGCGGCATGCCTTCTTCAGGGTAGAAAGACATGGCCATAATCGTGCGGTTATCTTCTTCCTGGTAATAGCCCATCGCGTCCCACACATATTTGCGAGAGCTGGAGAAAGCAAAGTCGCGTACGTTTTCTGCCCGGAATTTCCATGTCTTGGTATCCGCAGATTTGTCCTTCTGGGCCTCTAGCGCTTCTTCGCGTGTGACAATGAACACGGGCCTATCTGATGTGCGCGCTTTCGCCAATCGGCTACGCTGTGCTGATGTCAGAATTTCTTCGTCGTTTTTAAGCTCTCCGGTTGCTGCAACAATATGGTCCGCCGGGACCGTGATCTCAACATCGTAGGTACCAAATTCGGTCTGAAATTCGCCGAGACCAAAGAAGGTGCGGTTATTCCATGCCTTGTTATCAGTGTACCCTGCAATGCGCGGGTACCACTGGCCGAGGTTATAGATGTTGTTGCCGTCTTTCGGAAAACGGTGAAAACCTGAGCGTTTGATCGGTACATTTTTCGATTGGATCAGCTTGTAGGACCATTTGATCCCGAGCCTAGCGCTGCTGCCCGGTTTCAAAGGCCGCCTCAGGTCGATCCGCATCATAGTACCAACAATCGTATAGGGAATTGGCTTCCCGTCTGCGCCGGTTACGGCAGCAATCTTGAAACCGCCGTCAAATTCCTGACGGTACTTTTCGTGACGCAGCGCCGAGAAGGACATGCGAGTGGTGGAATTGGTCGGCTGCGACAGATGATCATCCGAGTGTTTGGCAAACCGGTTCTGGTCTAGTCGAACCCATACATAATCCAGGGTATGAGGGCTATTGTTGCGGTAGGTAATGATCTCTGAACCCGAAACAGACTGGTCATCATCGTTCAGGCGCACCTTGATTTTATAGTTGGTTTGCTGCTGCCAATATTTGGGGCCCGGCTTACCGGAGGCAATACGCTGATCATTCGGCGTTGCCAGCATTTCGTCCAGCTGACGAAACTTGTCTTCATGATCTTGCTTGGTTTGCCTAACCTGCGCGTAAGTTGGTGCTGCCGAAACCGCCAGTGCCAACAAAGCGAGAAATATCCGCTTGCCCATCAATCCGTCCCCTTAAAAATACTATGCGCAAATTATAGCTGGCGGCCCAACACCAGCCCCCGCGCCGGGCCACGATAACGACAGAAATCCAGCTTGGCAATTCTAGTGAATAAAACATGTAAATTTGAATGGGACGCCTAACGTTGCACCCTAAACGAAGGTGCTAATACATATATGATACTCTGAATACCCTCGACGCCGCTAATCCGCGAACACGATCAAATCACTGCTCGAGAGAATAAATATACGAATGAGTAGTTTTTGATATTGATTATTAATAGCGACTATGTTTATATGCTCCTACAAGCATGATGCTTCCGATGATTGCTTGTACGCCGCCCCTGACAGCGGCGTTCCCTCCATAGGCGGAGCTTCCTGTTGGCCCGGGGAAATCCGCCCATGCTTTTGCTCCTCTTACCTTCGTTTGAAGATCAAAAGTCAAAGGCCGCTCTCTCGCAATGAGGAGCGGCCTTTCTAATTTTTCTGACACATTTCAATGTACAGGATAGCTAGCCTCTAAATTGATACTCCCGATCAACGGCGCAGGTATTTTGGGGGCCGTTTAAAGCAAGCCCCATTACTCGCCGGCTAGCGTGAGCATCACGTTATCTGGCACGCCAGACCCCATATCTAACCATTCCGCATCGGGGCCCGCTTCGGCCGAATAAGCACGGCCCACTTGAGGACAATCTTTAAGGGTCTGCGCGGGTATAATAAGCGAGCCGATTTGCTCAACCCCTGTTTTGCTACATAGATACGGGAAAAAAGTAGTGTCCACAGGCACCTTCATGCCTTTATCAAAATTATAAAACATCACCCGCCAGCGGCCACACTTGTCTTCAAACAGCGCCTCAAATACATCGACAATCAAGGCCCGGTCTTTGGGCAGCAACCGCTGGAAATATTCAAATCCAGTCACGTCCACATTGAGCCTTGATGCAATGCCGTCACCTGCCGCAAAAACTTCAAACCGGGCACCGTAGCCGCGCGCTGCTGTTGGGCGAATAAAATTTCCGTGCAGAATAAAGGGGGCAAGTTCTTTGAAATCAACATGATACAACATATCACTGGTCGGCAGGCCTTGCTCCGGCCAAATAGCATACCAACGCTGTTCGAAGCGCTTGCTGGCTTCTGAGCGCACGTACTTCGTATTCATACATGTCCCCTCTTGGCGCCACTGTTCCTCTTTTATGCTTAAAAGTCAAACACTTACAAGGATCACTACACCAATGCCAATAGCGAGTTCCGTCATTTGGGGACAGGAAATAGAAAGGGCCGCGTCCAACCTGTGGAAACGGCCCAATTCAGGGACAAACACCCCATTCTAAAATGGGTATTTTAACCCAGTGCTTTAATAATACCTTCCACCATTTTCTTGGCGTCAGAAAATAGCATCATGGTATTGTCGCGGAAGAACAGCTCGTTATCCACGCCTGCATAGCCACTGCTCATCGAGCGCTTCACAAACAGCACGGTTGCCGCCTTTTCTACGTCGAGTATAGGCATGCCGTAAATCGCACTTTGCGGATCAGTTTTTGCTGCTGGGTTGGTTACATCGTTAGCGCCAATTACAAACGCCACATCGGCGCCCGGAAATTCGCTGTTGATGTCTTCCAGTTCAAACACCTCATCATACGGCACGTTGGCTTCTGCCAGCAGCACGTTCATGTGCCCTGGCATCCTGCCGGCCACGGGGTGAATGGCGTAGGTCACTTTAACGCCGGCGTCCTTAAGCATATCCACCATTTCGCGTAGCGCATGCTGAGCCTGTGCCACCGCCATACCATAACCCGGTACAATGATAACGCTGCCTGCGTTCTTCATAATGAAGGCAGCATCTTCGGCTGAGCCCCGTTTCACGGGCCTTTGTTCTTTGTCCCCACCAGCTGCAGGACCAGCGTCATCTGCCCCGAAGCCGCCAAGAATTACCGAGAAAAAGCTGCGGTTCATGGCTTTACACATAATGTAAGAAAGGATCGCACCCGATGAGCCCACTAGCGCACCGGTAACGATGAGCGCCGTATTACCCAGCGTGAAGCCAATACCTGCCGCAGCCCAGCCAGAATAACTGTTCAGCATGGAAACAACCACAGGCATATCAGCACCGCCAATGGGGATAATGAGTAAGAAACCAATAACAAAAGCCAGTATCGTCAGCACCCAGAAAATATTGATGCCCGCAACCGCATAGCTTTGGTCAACGGCAAACATGGCCATGCCGCCAATAATACCCAAACCGAGCAGCGCATTAATCAGGTGCCGCGCTGGCAAGGTGATTGGCGCGCCTGACATGACACCCTGCAATTTGGCAAAGGCAATCAGCGAGCCAGAGAATGTAATGGCGCCGATTGCAGCACCGAGGCTCATCTCAATTGTACTGGCCATAAAGATCTGGCCCGATGCATCAGCAATACCGAATGCCTCTGGATTAAGGAAGGCACTGCCCGCCACCAATACCGCGGCTAACCCTACCAGACTGTGAAAGGCTGCAACCAACTGCGGCATCGCGGTCATTGCGATACGGCGAGCGATGATGAAACCAATCAGACCACCAATCGCCAGCGCGCCGATAATCCATTCGTACGATACAACACTTGGGTCCATCACCGTGGTGATAATGGCGATTGCCATACCAATCATACCGTAGGTGTTACCCTTGCGGCTGCTTTCCGGTGAAGACAGACCCCGAAGCGCCATAATGAATAAAACTGCCGATATCAGATAGGCAATAGCTGTTAAGTCTACGTGTAGCTGTTCCAACACTGCCCCCTATTTCTTTTTCTTGTACATGGCAAGCATGCGCTGGGTTACGGCGAAGCCGCCAAAAATATTAACCGCTGCAAGGCCGATTGCTATCGCCCCCAGCACTTTGGAAAGGCCATAACCTTCTGGCCCAACGGCCACAACCGCCCCCACAATAATCACAGAAGAAATAGCGTTGGTGACGGCCATAAGCGGCGTGTGGAGCGCCGGTGTCACGGACCAAACCACGTAATAGCCAACAAAAATAGCCATTACGAAAACGCTGAACTGTTGGACAAATGGACTAACAATTATGTCATGCATTTATTTACCCTCCTGCAGGCGAGGGTTCACAATGGCCCCGTCTTTGGTAATCAGAGAATCCGCTACAATCTCATCTTCAAAATCAATATCAAGCGCACCGTCTTTAACGTGCGGCGTGATATAATGCAGCAGATTGCGCGCATAGAGCGCCGAAGCGTCTGTTGCCAAGCGGGACGGCACATTCAAATGCCCAATAATTTTAACACCGTGCGCTTCAACAATCTTGCCCGGTTCGGACAATGCACAGTTACCACCGTTTTCCACCGCGAGGTCGACAATCACACTGCCGGGACGCATGGTTTTAATCATCTCTTCGGTGATCAATTTGGGGGCTGGTCTGCCCGGAATAAGCGCGGTCGTAATCGCGATATCCTGTTTTGCCAAAGTCTCTGCAATAAGTTTTGCCTGTTTGGCTTTATACTCGTCGCTCATTTCCTTAGCGTAGCCGCCAGACGTTTCAGCATTCGCCGTTTCATCGTCCTCGACCATCACAAATTTACCGCCGAGGCTTTCAACTTGCTCTTTCGCAGCAGCGCGCACATCCGTTGCACTAACAACCGCCCCTAAGCGCTTGGCTGTAGCAACGGCTTGCAGGCCCGCCACGCCGACGCCCATCACCATCACTTTGGCTGGGGCAATTGTTCCTGCGGCTGTCATCATCATCGGAAAAGCTCGGCCAAACTCCGCAGCCGCATCAAGCACCGCTTTATAGCCGGCAAGGTTAGACTGCGACGACAAGACATCCATTGACTGCGCCCTTGAGATGCGCGGTACAAATTCCATCGCCACCGCCATCAAGCCAGCATCGGCATAATCCTTGAGCCGGTCTTTTTCGATGTATGGGTTTAGGCTTGCCATCATAAGCGCGCCTTTTTTCGCCTTCTTGGCGTCTTTGCCTTCCAGGCCCTGCAGCGAGAAAATTACATCGGCATCATCCAACGTTTTAGCCAAACTCGGCGCAATCGTTGCCCCTGCAGCTTCAAAATCACTGTCAGAAATGGATGCCCCTTCGCCGGCGCCCTTTTCAAGTGTCACACTGAACCCCAGGGCAATGAGCTTCTTCACTGTTTCAGGTGAGGCCGCGACGCGTTTCTCCGCGTCGCGTCGCT
>NVTU01000061.1 GCA_002401685.1 Kordiimonadales bacterium | reverse complement strand
CTACGTTGATAACTCAATTTCTGGCGTAGATTACACCTATACTCTTGGTGGTACGTTGCGGATGTTTGATATGCTGACCCTTCGTGGTGGCTATACTCAGTCAATCCGTGCCCCTGGTATTCAGGAACTGTTTGATCCTATCGTTGCTATCACAGGCTTCATCACTGATCCATGTGACTCACGCTTCGTAGGTCAAGGTCCAGATGGTGGTAATGCAAACAGCAACCGTATTCGTAACTGTGCGGCGCTTGGCATTCCAACAGACCATACTAACATCTCCACCAACCTTTCTATTGCTGGTGTTAGTTCTGGTAACCGCGAGCTGAACAACGAAACTGGTAAGTCTTACTCAGTTGGTTTCGTGTTTGAGCCTGAAGAGTATGTACCTGGTTTCAGTATTTCTGTTGATTACATCAACGTGAAAATTGAAGATCGTATTTCGAATATCACACAGAACAATGCCATCGCATCTTGCTTCGATGCTGACCTGTTCGGTCAAGATATTTGTAATGCACACACTCGTGATGCTAACTTCCAGATTGTTGGCTTTAGCACTGGGTTCCAGAACGCTTCATCTTCAGAGTTCGAAGCTGTTCAGATCAACTCACGCTATGACTTCTCAATCGCTGATGCACTTGGTCTTGTAAGCAGTGACATGGCTAATGGCGAATACGGTGATTTCTCAATCCGTGTTGGCGCATTCCGCCGTATCACAGATGTCTTCCAAGTATTGGCTGACAGCCCACGCGTTAACCGTGTTGGTGCTGGTGGTCGTGAAAAGTGGACTGGAAACCTTGACTTTGTATATAGCAATGACAAGTTCCGTCTCTTCTGGCGCATGAACTACACTAGCCGTCTAGATCTTGATACTCAGGATCTTCCAGCTAACTCGTTCCTAGATGCTGATGGCAATTCCATCGATAGCTTGAATGACAAGTACATTCACAATGCAACGATCTCATATCAGTTGACTGATAGCGTGAACGTTTCTGGTACTGTGAATAACGTATTTGCTCGCAAGCCAACCATCACGGAACTAGCGTATGGCAACTTCCTGTTCACTGAACAGTTTGGTCGCGCCTTCCGCTTTAACTTCCGCGCTGCATTCTAAGAATTGTAGACAAGCACTTTTGAAAACGGGACCTTCGGGTCCCGTTTTTTTTGCTCCTATTTAATAGGGGCAATGCATTTCGCTCTAATCGTTTAGAAGGCTCGTCGGTTGACGGATTACAAAGCCCCCGGCTTCGTCTATCGCTCTGCGCACTACGCACTCAAACTTCCCCACAGGCCACACCAACCGCTGCATAAACTCTCTGTGCTCGAGCGTTCGTGCATCACAAGATGAAGGTATGCGGTCCACCAAATGGGTGCAGATCGCAAATTCACTTAGCTCACTCACTACCGCTACAAACTAATACAAATTATATCTGCCCGCGCACGGCGGACATCAACCCATCCGTGCGGCCATCCCTTAAGCTAGCCTTCGGTTGGTCAAGCCTCAGCACCCTCAGCACCGTGCAGCGAGCATCAAGGCGCATCAGCCTCCGCCAGAAAGGCGCCTAACGGCATAAATTCCAGACCAATGCGCCTGTCGCCACGCCTGTCACGCCTGTCACGCCATAGCCGCGCTATTCCGCCCCCTAGGGACAGGCACGGAGCAACCAATTTAAGACGTATGGCACCTATAACGCCGTTGCATAGAGATCCCGCAATCAACGACCCCTCATATTGCGCGAAAGCGCAACCACGGTGCAGGAGCCTAAATGATCAATATAGATATCATTATTGCGCCGAATTCAGCGAATGCTGCTGCCGCCGAAACCCTCAAATGCAGTATCTAAAATGCTGTAGCGTCAGGTAGCCACCGACGAACCCAACAGGGAGCGACAGCGAGAGGCACCTCAAGAAGTTCCACGAAACGAGCCAAACTAATATACTAAACCCGCCTCCTAAAGTGATAAACTGGCAGATTAGTGTGCCGTTTGAGTAACAATTGTTCACATATTTGCCACAGCCTATGCCAATTGTTTAACTTTCACGTGAACATAGCTCACTCATACCCACTATATGGAGAGTACTAAAAAGCGTAAGCGGTGCTTATCCGAGCGCCGAGAATAAAAACTACGCAAATAGTCCGTAAAAGCCAATTGTCTACTTGAGTAAGAAATAGCAAAATAAGTCGCCAGTTTTTCGTGAGGCCAAACCACGCAGAGACCGGTGTCAATGAGGCACCTCCAGTGCCAATAAGGGCTCTATTTCTTCTCGGTGACAGTGAACCAGTATTATCAACGAGGAGGCATTCATGTCCGACGGAAGCACAAGGGATTTTACACCCCGACAAAAATATAAGAGCCGCTATTTAACGTCTACAGCCGCGCTATTGGTCCTGATGGCCAGCGGGTCTGGCCTAAGCGCTGTATATGCGCAAGACGCGGATGGAGACAGCCAAGGCGAAATTGAAGAAGTTGTTGTAACCGGTTCTCGGATTATCCGCCGGGACCTGACCGCTCCTGGACCAGTTACAGTGGTAAGCGCAACAGACATTCGCAGCTCAGGCGAGACAGACATCTCGAAATTGTTGCGCGAAATTCCTGCTCTAAACGGTTCCCTTACTGCAACAAGTTCGGTTGTCACAGCAGTTGCCGGCGACTTGGTTGATGATGCCGGGGTCGGCCGATTGAATTTGCGGAACCTGGGAACTAACAGAACACTTGTGTTGATCAATGGGCGCCGCCACGTTTCTGCTATTCAAGGCAGCGCAGACGTTGACGTATCTACGATCCCGATTGCTTTGATTGAGCGCGTTGAAACAACAACGGGTGGCGGCTCGGCTGTTTACGGCGCGGACGCTGTAACAGGCGTGGTTAACTTTATCCTGAAAGATGACTTTGAGGGTTTTGCATACCAGGGCCAATACTCCCTTTCAGATCAAGGCGACGCAGATAATTTATTCCTATCTGCTACTGGCGGCTTCAATTTCGATGACGATCGCGGCAATGTGGCATTGAGCGTCGAATATACCAAGCAATCTCGCCTCACGCGTGGTGACCGCGCTAACGCTATTGGCGAAGGGTTCTTTGACCTGATAGCTAACTCTCCTGCCCTGGCAGCAGCCTTAGCTCGCAACCCAGACGCTGCACAGGTTTTTGTTCCTGATTTCCGCATTAACTTTTCCAGCTCAGCCGGCATCATCGCGCTACGCGAAGCGGGCCAAGGCGGTAGCGTTTTTGGTGGCCTTATTGACGGTGACGACGACTTCGGCGTTATTGCTGGTGTTCCGGCGCTGCAAGTATTCAGCAACGGCACATTCAGAGCCTTTGACCGAGGCATCGAGTCTAGCCCGTTTGAAGCTTCTGGCGGCGACGGCATCCAGGCAGCGAACCCAAATGCAGCGATTGTTCCGAAAATTGACAAGATCAACGTCAATGGTTTCTTCAAGTATGCACTTACAGACAGCGTCGAAATGTACGCCGAAACAAAGTTTGTACTGACCCAATCTGTTGATGCGGACGGCATTCCGTTTAACGACGATATTCCAATCGCGCTGGACAATGCGTTTATTCCTGCTGGCTTGCAGGCACAAATTGATCAGGCAATTGCAAACGGCATTACGCCAGCAATCACTATGAGCCGAGACATTCTTGATCAGGATGTAATTGGTCAGTCACTAACTGACCGGAATACACTCCGCCTCGTAGGTGGCCTCCGCGGTGAATTTAGCAACGGCTGGCGTTGGGATGCGTCCTTCAATTATGGTCGCACTCAGATTAACACCACAAACCGCAATAGCCGTGTCGAAGATCGCTTCTTCGCCGCCGTTGACGCAGTGGTTGATCCTGACACCGGCAATATTGTATGTCGCTCAGACCTAGACCCAAATGCTCTACCACCAGGGTCACCGTTCCCATCAAACCGTCCTGGTTTCTTAACCTTTGATGCACAAGATGGTAGCTGCCGCCCAATTAACCTTTTTGGTACCGATAGCATCACCTCTGACGCGATTGGTTTTGCCTTCATCGATACCGCTGAAAGCAGTAAAATTGAGCAAAAGCAGGTACTGATAACTTTAGCCGGTGACACAGAAGACTATTTCACGTTACCTGCGGGCGCCATTGGCTTTGCCGTCGGTTATGAATACCGTGATGAATTCAGTACTTTCACACCGCCAGAATTAGAGCGTGCGGGTCTGCTATATAATACCCTGGGCGAAGCTCGTGGTACTGTTAGCGGTCAATATAGCACCTCTGAATTCTTTGGTGAAGTTAGCATTCCGCTTGTAGCCGACGTTCCTTTCGTCGAGGCTTTAACCCTAGACGGTTCCTTCCGCTATACCGACCATAGTACTGCTGGTACATTTTCGACATACGGCGCAGGTCTGGTGTGGCAGGTGGACAGCAATGTTCGTTTCCGGGCAACCTATAACCGTGCGATCCGCGCTCCAAATATTTTTGAGTTATTCTCTCCGCCACAGCCTGTAACTCTCGGTGTAACTCAGGATCCTTGTAACCCGCAAAACATTATGGCCGGTGTGCAACCAAACAGGGAGCAAAACTGTGCAATTCTAGTAGAAGCAGGGTTTGATGCAGCAAACTTCCTGTCTGCCCGAGTTGCTGGTACAGCGGGTGGTAACCCAGACTTAGCACCAGAAATCGCGGACACTTATACAATAGGTGCGGTGATCACACCCACGTTCGTACCGGGCCTGACCCTGACGGCTGATTTCTATAGCATTGAAATCACCGAAGCGATTGATGCTCTAACAGGCCGACAAGTCGCAAACCTCTGCGTTGACTTGCCTTCACTGGACAATCCATTCTGTGAGGCAATAACACGAGACCCAAACAACGGAAATGCTATTTCCGACTTCCGTTCCGGCACTGTAAACCTAGGTGCCTTCACAACTGAAGGTCTGGATTTAACGGCAAACTATGTGTTTGACCTCGAAGAATTGCTTGGAAGCGACTACGGAACTTTCGGTCAAACGATTTCTGCAACTCACGTGTTTAATAACATCGAGTTCCCTGATCCGGGCCAACCTAATATAGCTTTGGATGATCAAGGGCAATTGTCTCTGCCAGACTGGATTATCAACTATCAGGCACTTTGGGCCTATGAAGACTTCACGCTGACCTACCAAATTCGGTACCAGTCCAGTCAGCTAAACGTAGGCATCAACAACGAAGATATTGTTGAGAACCCGCTTTTTGCTGATCCGCTATTTTCTGGAAACGCTTTTGTTCATGATATTTCCGCGACATACAGAATGAATGATCTTGCGACACTTACCTTTGGTATTAACAACCTAGGTAACCGTCAGCCATTCATCGGCGCACTAACCCGCCCTGTCGACCATATCGGGCGTACGTTCTTCATGAATATTTCCGGTAGTTTCTAAAGAAGACCAATAACGTAAAAAGCCGCGGTTCTGCCGCGGCTTTTTTTATGCTCTTTTAGAAAGGGTATAATAATTTCAAATATGAATATCATGTTGGAACACAACCGGCACGCCTGCGCCCGACATCTTTCCGGCGAAAGCCCCAACTAGTATTCTAACGAAGCCTAAGTGGCGGTTGAGCGCCAAATAAGTAAAACTCATTTGGCGATACTATATCTGGCTAGGCTACGGATACTTCCGCCGCGCTGGAAAGCACTTGAATGCCCTGCGCATTGAAATCGATGCTCGCTGTATCGCCCGACGAAATTTCGCCCCGCAATATCAGGTCTGCCAATTGGTCCTGCACGTGTTTCTGTATGGTCCGTTTCAGGGGCCGCGCGCCGTACACTGGGTCATAACCAGCATCTGCCAACCACTGCCTTGCCTCTGCGGTTAGCGTGAGCTTGATACCACGTTCTGCCACCCGGAACTGCAATCGTTCAAACTGAATATCAACAATATCAGTCATATGCTCTCGCTCCAATCGGTGGAACAGGATGGTCTCATCAAGTCGGTTCAGGAACTCTGGCCGGAAAGCGGTTTTGACAATGTCCATCACATGGCCGCGCACATCCTCAACCTGACCACCATCAGGTAGTTCAGCGATAAGCTGCGACCCCAAATTCGAGGTCAGAATGATAATGGCATTGGTGAAATCTACAGTACGGCCCTGCCCGTCTGTCAGGCGGCCGTCATCAAGCACCTGCAGCAATATATTGAAGACATCAGGATGCGCTTTTTCCACCTCATCAAAGAGGATTACCTGATACGGCTTCCTACGAACGGCCTCCGTTAGCACACCACCTTCATCGTAACCAACATAACCGGGGGGCGCACCGATTAAACGAGCGACGGCGTGCTTTTCCATGAATTCCGACATATCGATGCGCACCATTGCACTGTCGTCATTAAACAGGAACGAAGCGAGTGCCTTGGTCAGCTCAGTTTTCCCAACGCCTGTGGGCCCAAGAAACAAAAAGCTGCCAAGCGGCCTGTCTGGGTCCTGCAAGCCAGCACGGGCGCGCCTGACCGCCCTCGATACAGCTTCAAGTGCATCAGACTGGCCAATCACGCGTTTCGAGAGTTGCTCTTCCATTGCTAGCAGCTTGTCGCGCTCGCCTTCCAACATTTTCTCAACCGGTACGCCTGTCCATTTCGCCACAACGCTAGCAATATCGGCTTCGGTTACTTCTTCCCGTAACAGAGCGTCATCGCTGGCTTCAGGGGCTGGAGTACTCAATAGTTTTTCCAAATCGGGAATAACGCCGTGCTGTAGTTCGCCTGCGCGGGAAAAGTTTCCGGTCCTGTGCGCCTGCTCCAGCTCTATGCGCGCTTTCTCCAACTGCTCCTGCGCTTTTTTTCCGCCCGCATGCTTATCCTTTTCTATCTGCCAACGAGTGGTGAGCGCCGCCGAAGAGTGCTCAAGGCCAACCAATTCGCTTTGAATGTCCTTAAGCCGGGCTTTCGCGCCAGCATCCTTCTCTTTCTTCATCGCCTCGCCTTCGATCTTCAACTGCACTATCCGGCGGTCTAGCTCGTCTATCTCCAAAGGTTTCGATTCGGTTTCCATGCGCAGCTGGCTGGCGGCCTCATCCATCAGGTCAATGGCTTTATCCGGCAAGAAACGGTCTGTGATATAGCGGTGCGAAAGCGTGGCGGCCGCAATCAGAGCGCTGTCGGTTATCCGTACGCCGTGGTGTAGCTCGTATTTTTCTTTAAGGCCTCGCAAGATACTAATCGTATCGTCACGGGTCGGTTCAGCCACCAGAATCGGTTGGAAGCGCCGTTCCAGTGCGGTGTCCTTCTCCACATATTTGCGGTATTCGGTCAGCGTCGTTGCGCCAATACAGTGTAGTTCACCACGTGCAAGCGCTGGCTTTAACAAGTTAGAGGCATCCATCGCGCCCTCCCCCTTGCCAGCACCAACAAGTGTATGCATTTCATCAATGAACAAAATCACATCGCCGTCGCCGTGCGCTACTTCCTGCAACACGCCTTTCAACCGTTCTTCAAATTCGCCGCGGTATTTCGCGCCCGCTATAAGAGCGCCCATATCGAGCGACATAATGCGCTTATCCAAGAGACTATCGGGCACATCGCCGTTGGCGATACGCAGCGCTAAGCCTTCAGCAATGGCTGTTTTACCAACGCCAGGTTCCCCGATAAGCACTGGGTTATTTTTGGTTCGGCGCGATAACACCTGCATAGTTCTGCGAATTTCCTCGTCGCGGCCAATTACCGGATCCAGTTTCCCTGCAATGGCGCGTTCCGTCAGATCCTGAGCAAACCGGTTCAGAGCGTCATAGGCATTCTCTGCAGTGGCGCTATCTGTAGTCCGGCCTTGGCGTAATTTCTCAATCGCTTTGTTGAGGCCATCAGCCGACGTGCCCGCCTTCATGAGTATTTTCCCGGCTTCGCATTTAGGCGTAAGAAAAATCCCGAGTAAAAGACGTTCGGCGGATACAAACTTATCCCCGGCCTTTTTGGAAATTTCCTCAGCCTTGGCAAATACTTTCGCAGTAAGTGGATCAAGATGAAGCTGCCCAGCGCCGGAGCCTTCAACTTGCGGCATTTTACCTAGATGCTGTTCTGTCGCTTTCAAAGCCGCGGTAGAATCACCGCCAGCGGCGCGAATAAGATTGGCTGCAAGGCCCTCTTTGTCGTCGAGTAATGCCTTTAAAATATGTTCGGGTGTAAAGCGCTGGTGGTTTTCCCGTATAGCAATGGTTTGCGCGGCCTGAATGAAACCTCGGCTACGGTCTGTAAATCGTTCAATATCCATGTGTCATTAACCCCATGATCATCTATTGCCCTCCTGTATGAGCGGCAAAACACTAATAGAAACAGCGCCCCGAATGGGCACGCTGCTATAAATCATGTGGGTATGGTAACAAGTTTCAGCAAGCCTAGCTCCAAAAATAAACTTGATCCAAAAATAGAGTAGCGTGACTGGACTTTTTTACGTGGCACTCACACAAAAAAAGGCTGCGCAATTGCACAGCCTTCATAACTTTCACAAGCAGCCACACTTTACGCGGCCGCGTCGCCTTCATCTGCAGCAGCGTCAACGCTTGGTGCATCGCTGGTAACTGGCTTTTCTTTAGGCTTAGCTACTCTGCGGCGGCGCACAGGCGCTTTCCGCTTGGGCTTTTCTTCGCTTGCAGGCGCGTCCAAGTTAAGTTCAGGATGCACTTCGACAGGCTGCTCTGTATTAGCCAAATCGACAGAGGGAGCAGATTTTTCAGCGCTATCATCCGAGTGAGCCTCAACAGGCGCATTTTCAGTCTGCCCATTGTCGCGGTTATTTCTGCTTTGATGATCCCGGCGCCCTCGACCCCGACGAGGCCTGTCGGACTTTTCATTGTCCCCGCCACTTTCGTTATTTGACGAGGCCTCACCTTGCTGGCCCTCGGCTTGCTGGCCTTCGGCTTGCTGGCTTTCGGCTTGCTGATCTCTATTCTGATCGGTATGGCTCTGGTTTCTTTGGTTTTGGTCCCGGTTATTCTGGTCCCTATTACCCTGATCCCGATTGCCCTGATCTCGGTTATTGCTTGGCATATCATTCACAAGACGCTGATAGTGATCAGCAAACTGGAAATAATATTCAGCATTTACGGGGTCGCCACCTTGCAACGCATCCCGCGCCTGAGTTTTATATTTCTCTAGTAATTGCTTTGGGTTACCACGTGAACGGTTATCATTGCGATTACCTGCACCATCCCGGCCACCACCACTTCTACCACCTTTTCGGGGAGAAGGACGTCCACGCTGTTTGCGCGCGTTTTGAGCGTTTTTCATACGAAATTATACCAACAGTATTCAGAATTTTGATTAATAGAGTAGAATCAT
>NVTU01000060.1 GCA_002401685.1 Kordiimonadales bacterium | reverse complement strand
TTCTCCGGCACTGGGTCTCTTGGATTGCTCGCTACCCTGTACCCGACATCAATTCCGGCTTTCGCGTATTCAGGCGGGATATAGCCCTAAAATATATCGGCATTCTGCCGGATAGTTTCAGTTTTACGACCACCATCACACTGGCAATGCTAACCAATTATCACCGAGTTAAGTATGAGCCAATTAACTATCGGGCAAGGGTCGGCAAATCGAAGATCAAACCTATACGGGACACCCTAAGGTTCATTATGCTTATTCTTCGGACCGGCACATATTTTGCGCCGTTGCGGGTGTTTTTTCCACTAATCGCAATTATGATCATGTTGGCGACGGCAAGCTTGATATATGACATAACTGTCCTACGAAACCTGACCGATAAAACTGTGTTGTTATATCTGTTTTCGATGAATACAGGGATGTTTGCCTTGCTAGCAGACATGATCGACAAACGATCAAAATAGCGGGAAAAACATCATTAAAAAGATCATCTTTTCATTTTTTTTAGGACCTAAGCCCTATCGATTTTTATTGGCGTCACTAGCGAGTGTTTTAATTTCAATTGGGGGTGCCGCATTTTTTACGGAGATATTCAATATCCATATGAATGTATCCGTGGCTACCTCGCTATTTCTAGCGTTTCTTTTTAATTTTTTTTCTATGCGATTTTTCGTATTTCGAAGTTCAGCGTCAGTTATTCCTCAATTGATACACTTCGGTGTATCCAGCGCTGGCTTTCGTCTGTTGGAATATCTTTTATTTCTAACATTGGCGCACCTATTCGGCCTCCAGTATCTTATAAGTTTAGTTATCATCTTGGCGTTATCTTTTGGCGCCAAGTATATTTACCATAACCTCATCACGTTCAAGCAAAGTAGCGGCGATCAGAATGGCCCATAAAGAACCAAGTAACCAAGCAAAAAAAGATCGTGAACTATTCAATGCGATTGCCGAGCAATATTGCAGAAAGGACCTTGCGCCAGCCCATAGACTTGCCCGAAAATTCAGGCTGGAGCAGTCCGTGGCTGCCCTTGGTAATATAACCGCGCCGGATATTTTGGAGGTTGGCTGCGGCGCAGGATTTTCCGCGGATTACCTACACGGACGGTACAAAACATATTTGGGCCTAGACTATTCTGAAAAGCTAATTGCCTTTGCGAAGTCAAAAAATCGCCGGGCAGGGGCAGATTTTATTGTAGCTGACATTGCTCAACACCAAAGCAAAACGAAGTACGACGCCATCATAATGATTGGTCTCCTTCATCATTTGGAAGAGCCAGCCACTACGCTTAGCCAGATGATAAAACTCACTAAACCAGGCGGCCTTATCATTGCCAATGAGCCTCAGAGCGGCAACCCAGCGATAAGTTTCCTGCGCTGGGTCAGAAAGAAAACAGACCCTTCATACTCAGAGGATCAAGAGGAATACTCAAAAGAAGAGCTTATCAAACTGGCGCAGCAGGCGGGACTAACAGACATCCAAATATACCCACAGGGGCTATTCTCGACGCCCTTCGCGGAAGTCTTATTGCCATTCCAAATAATAATGATGCCGCTGTCTAAGTTTGCGTGCTTCCTGGATAGAGTTTTGGAAAAATACTTGCCCGGAATTCTAAGCTTCATTTCCTGGAATCTAATTCTTGTAGCCAAGGCACCCAAAGGCCCAGGACATGACTAAATCCCTTCAGCTTGGCTAGGAATCATACTGGCTTCCATTCAAAATTCCGCCATGGTTCTAGAGCGCACCCTCCCAGCCGAGGCGTTTCGAAAACAAATTCCGTCATCGGGCATTTAGCCAAAGCTGGCCCTTGGCTTCAAACACAGCACCCGATGCCTCAACGGCAAATTGAAGCACGACCGCGCTAGATTTCTTCAATGGCCGCCCAGCAAAACTGGCCCTGCAGAGCAGCCTAAAATACCCGATTCGATAGAAAGATAACAACGAGCACTGATTTTAGCGCTGTTATCTTATGTGTTATCTCTTTGATATAATATGGCTTTTTCCACTTCGTCTTTATTGCCTCTTGTAAAGTGATATCAAAATGATATCTATTATATATACAGAGAGAAAACATGAATGCTCAAGCCTTTTACATCATCCAGGATAAGTGCAACGACAGGCGTGCCAGCGCATGACCTTGGATCGTTAGCGGAGTCCGTCAATTCAGACCTGGGCACGCGAAGGCCTCGCAGCCGAATGGCCGGCCTCAGCGTAAGAGCAGCATATGAAACAGTGGTAACCAACGGCTTAGGTGGCGGCATCATATGGCCTGGCACGATCTGGGTCGCGGTTCTTCTGCTCATAGTGAAGTAATTAAGGCGCCTCGGGGTTAGTCCGCAGAACCCTGCGCGGCACGAGGCAAACGGATTAAAGAGATAACTTTAGCAATGAGACAATTGCTAATCAGAGGAGAAAAATAATGCTTAGTGAAAACAGTGTAAAAACGGTAAACGGCATCGGTATTTTGCTGCTTCTTATTGTGGGCTGGATCGCGGCCATGGCGACCGTCATCATCCTTGCGCAACATCCGGAAAAAGAAATCATGGTATTACGGATCCTTGGTTTTGGGCTACTGACAACGATCCTTTTCATTATCGGACTAGTCGGTCTTTTCATGGTGCAGCCCAACCAAGCTGTCGCGCTCACATTATTTGGAAAATATCAGGGCTCGACCAAAACATCCGGCCTGCGCTGGGCTAACCCTTTTTTCAGCAAGAAGCGTGTGTCGCTGCGGGTGCGCAACTTTGAAAGCGACAAACTGAAGGTTAACGACCTTGGCGGTAGCCCGATTGAGATCGGCGCAGTGGTTGTTTGGAAAGTTGTCGACAGCGCCGAGGCCCTGTATGCGGTGGATAATTACGTTAGCTTTGTAAAAACACAGGCGGAAGCCGCAGTAAGAGAAGCTGCGACAAGCTATCCCTATGATAGCGATGACGAAAAGGAAGTTGCCCTTCGGTCCCACACCGCCGTTATTGCAAAACATCTGATGGAAGAAATTCAGAACCGCCTGAATGATGCTGGCGTAGAAGTGCTGGAAGCACGGATCAGCCACCTGGCCTATGCGCCAGAAATTGCCAGCGCCATGCTACAGCGCCAGCAAGCCGGTGCCATTATCGCAGCGCGGTCACGTATTGTGGAAGGCGCGGTTGGCATGGTTGAGATGGCTCTTAGCAAGCTGAAAGAGAAAAACATCATCGACTTGGACGAAGAACGCAAAGCAGCGATGGTTTCCAACCTGCTGGTTGTTCTCTGCAGCGACAAAAACACACAGCCCATTGTGAACGCAGGGTCAATCTATTAACACAGCAATCACGTAGCAATTGCGCTAGTGCACCCGTTGGCCAGCGCAAGCTAGGATGAGAAAACATGAGCGGCACAAAAGGAAAGAAAAAGGCCTACCCTCTGCGGATCCACGCGGATGTGCTTGATGCTATCCAGCGGTGGGCAGACGACGAGCTAAGAAGCGCCAACGCACAGATTGAATATCTGCTGCGAGACGCCCTCCGGCGCGCAGGCCGCGTTCGCAGGCCCGGCGAGCCAACGCCGGTTGAGATAGAAGACGAGTATGATTAGGTAAAAGCACATCTCCCGCGGTACGCAAATCGCGGGAGACACTGCGGTTCATCAAGCCAGAGGCCGCGCTGATACCGTAGCCGGTAAGGTACCGGTCTGGTTGCCCTCGAAATTTCTAACCGGCGATACAGGCGGCCCAGTTACAGCACGCAGATAAGATGCCTTGAAGCAGATATAAAGCCGTTCGGTGACCGCTCTCAATGTAACGGCCCCAAAACCTTAGAACCCGTCAGCCCTTAGGCACCATTGCCTGCAAGTCCTTCGGCGCGCATTTCATCATCACCAGATTGTTTGCCTGCACGCCGTTCCGAACTTGGTGCAAACGGTTAAACTGGGCGTAATACGCATATTCGTTCACCAGCGCCTTAGCGATCAGGTTGCTACTTCTTGCCGCTTCGCCCAGCGATTTAAACCCCAGTTTGACGACACGGTCGGACGCGCTTTTCCGAATACGATCTTCCGAGATGAAGCTCTTGTAGTTAGCTAGCTCAGCGGGAAATAGGCTTTTTAGGAACAAAGACTGTAGCCGAGTGCGGCCATAAATACCCAACTTCTTGGAAACAATCTGATCCTGAACACAGCGGGCACCCTCAGCAATAACTGTCTCGCTCATTAAATTTCTGAAACGAATTGGACTGCCAACAGCATGTTCAACAGCGTAGCGGAAATATATATCAGCAATCTTGCTCGGTTCCTTCACCTCAGGCGCAGCGCTTTCGCCGCACCCAACCAGAAATAGGCTTGAGGCTACCACACCGATTTTCACGGTGAAGTAAGTTCTTGAAAATATAGCCATAAATCTCTCCTCCAACCCAAAATAAAGCAAATAAATGCGCCAAAGAACCGTAAACAATTCACCACTGATGGTTGGTTGAACCACCAGTGCGCTTATCTATTCCTCGACGGCTTGTGCGTCTGCGTCTTCGCCACCCCGCGCACGATCAAACGCGTCTGAGAAGAACAACGCATTCAGGAACAGTTTTTCAGCACCCAAATAGGTTGCCCGGAAATTCGGGTTATCCGCGAACAATATCACCGCACCCCGGCCCATGCGCTGGGCTGTCATCATCGGGCTACCGCTCAGTTCAGCCAAACGCTTTTCCGATGCATAGCCCGAAAGCAGGGGCTTAGCAGAATAGACCGCGACTTGGCCGTACGGATCTTTCGGCACGGGTAGTTTGAAACTGGTATTGCGGTTGGTTGCTACCTTGTCGCGCACAATACCGAAAGCCAACGGATGCGTTAGATCAATACTGCTTTCAAAAAGCGCCCCGCCAATAATATGCTCGGCATCATTTTGGCCCTTATCCGCATAGGTTAGGCGGGTTGGGGCTTTGGCTTTCTTCTTCTTTTTCTTATCCTTTTTGTCTTTGAAATAGGTGTCAGCAACCCATCTCGCGCCCTGACGGTGCGCTACAATGGTACCGCCAGCCCTAATCCAGTCTTTCAGGTCATCTTCCATTGAGGACGGGAACTTTGAGCCGCCACCACCTACAAGAATGATATGCGTATAATTGCTAAGGGTAACACCCTTGAGCCGATCTTTACGCACCAAGGTCAACTGCATGCCCATGCGCTTATCAAGCTGGTGCCATACCTCGCCTGCATCATACTGCGAGACGCCTGGGCCCGTCACGAGCAGTGGCTTTACCAATTTCAAATCAGAGACACTGTTGCGTCCACCAAGATCAGCGCCAGCACCAAGCGTGTGGCCTGAAACAGCAGCGTGAACCGTAAGGCGGTTTTCAGCCGCCAGTATTTTCATCAACCGGTCAATATAACCAGGCGCTACTTTCTGGTGATGCTTTGATACAATGATCGCACCGCGATCAAAGGCCACAACACCGCGCGTGGTTTGCACCCGAATAGGCTCTTTAGAAACGCGTGCAAGTATTCCGGCCTGCAGTAACGCATTCAGTGCCTTCGGCGCATAATAATCTGACCAGCGGAACACATAAGCATAGCTGGCAGCATCTGGTTCAGTGGCAACAAAGCCTGTGCTTTCAGCCAGCGCGCCCAGCTTGCCGCGCACGCTCGAGGTTACTTCACCGTAATCAAGGCCGTAAGCCAGCGGCATGGTCCAGCCAGACACATCATAAAAAACCTTGTCCGGGAATTCTGTGATCCGGTTAAACAGCGCTTTCGCCATCCGGTACTGGGCTTGGTCCATTGGCACAATGAAGCTGCCGTTACCAAAAGTGCGGTCGCCAGATTTCACTTTGCCTTTCACTTTATAGGCCTTCACCTTATGGCGTGCGAGCAGATCCAGGAACATATCCAACCGGGCATGGTCTTCCGGCGCCCGAAAAACATAGCCTTTAATCTTGTCACTGCTGGCAAGCTTTGGTGCTTCGCGGAAGAAAGCGCGCTGATAGGCATGTAATTTGGTGCGCATCGCAGCGGCACCTTCGATGGTCGACAGGCTTGTGCCTACGTGGGTCTGCACATTCTCAGAATATGTTTTGAGCCCCTGATCGCTTTCTTTCGAAATGCCCATCTGTGCGCCCGCTTCAAAAAGAATGCCGAGCGAACCGTTCACCTGCGGGTAGGTCGAGCCTTTGCCGATGTAATAATTATCGAAGCCCTCTTCTGAGAAATACAGCTTCTTCTCGGCATCCAGCCATTTGATATGGTAGCCCGCCAGCTCAACCGCCAGCTCCCGGCTTTTGGCTGGAATTCCGGGATAAATGCGTGTCGGCACGCCCGGGTGGAAATAATAGGTGCTATTGGTGCCCATCTCGTGGAAGTCCGCTGAGATTTGCGGCTTCCATTCGTGCCATTTAGCCAGCCATGCGCGGCTTTCAGGCTGTGTTTGCAGCAGCCACTGGCGGTTCAGGTCAAACCAATAATGATTGGTACGCGCACCCGGCCAAGCCTGGCTGTGAATTTCGTGCTTAGGGTCAGAGGCCACAACATTACTACCGTACTGGGTAACCCATGCCGCCCGGCGGCTGTGACCGTCCGGGTTAAACACTGCAGTAATTACGATCACGCTGTTCTTCAGCTGATCTTCGATCTTATCGCCTTTAGCGGCGGCAAGGTGATAAAGCGTCGGGATAGCAGCGTCCATGCCGCTGGCCTCCGCGCCGTGCACACCGTAATTCAGCCATGTAACAACAGGCATATCATCGCTGGCGCGTTTGGCCGTTTTCGGGTCAGTTCGTAGCAAATGATTAGTGCGAATTTCTTCGAGCCGAGCATGGTTTTCAGGCGACGTCACTACAAAAAATAGGATAGGCCTGCCCTCATGGCTTTGGCCAATGGTTTCAACGGAAATACGCGGGCTAGCCTCGGCCAACAGGCGCAGATAGGTCACCATCTTGTCGTGGCGAACGGGTTGGTCCCCGATATCGTGGCCAAAAATCTCGGAAGGCCTCAGAACCTTCTGGTCATAGCTTGTGCCTTCTACCAGATAATAATCCAGCGGTTTCGCACTAGCGATCACTGTCCCCAATAAAACCAGTGCCAAAAGGCTCACTACTCTAATCACTGCCCACTCCCTTATCGTGCCACTATATTTTTAAGTGTTTTCCCAAACTACCCTAAACGTAATCTCATTACGCCTTCGACATTAAGTCATAATCAATAGGGGCGTGTCTATCCAAGAAATGCGCTGCCTCGCCCATCGGATACTTCAGCCCGTTGCCGCAATTGAAAAGCATCACTGTATCAGCCTTATCAATGCGCCCGTCTTTGAGCGACTGAACATAGGCAGCGTAGGTCGCCGCCCCTTCCGGGCATACAAGAATACCTTCGCGCAAGCCAATGTCCTGCCGCGCCTGCTCAATCGCTTCGTCGTCTACCGCTATAGCATAGCCGTCGCTTTCTCGCACGGCATCAAGGATTAGGAAATCACCCACAGCCACAGGCACCCGAATACCAGCCGCGTAAGTATGCGCGTTTTCCCACAATTCCGCGTGGCGTTTGCCTTCGTCGTATGCCTTCACAATCGGCGCACAGCCCGTTGCCTGCACTGCGATCATCTTCGGTCGCTTGGACCCGATCCAGCCCAGCTGCTCCATCTCGTCGAACGCTTTCCACATGCCGATCAACCCGGTACCACCGCCGGTGGGGTAAAAAATTGCATCTGGCACATGCCAGCCGAGTTGCGCCGCAAGCTCCAGTCCCATGGTTTTCTTGCCCTCAATCCGGTAAGGCTCCTTAAGTGTTGATAGGTCAAACCAACCCATTGCTTCTTTGCCCTCACCAACGATTTTACCGCAATCATTAATCAGCCCGTTCACGCGCCATATTTTGCCGCCCTGCAGACTGATCTCGCGGATGTTAATATCGGGCGTATCGTCGGGGGCGAAAATATAGCTCTCAAGCCCGGCGTGTGTTGCGTAGGCCGCCATTGCAGCGCCAGCATTGCCGTTTGTAGGCATCGCAAGGCGCTTCAAGCCAAGCTCTTTTGCCATAGCAACCGCCATCGCCAAGCCACGCGCTTTGAAGCTGCCCGTCGGCAACCGGCCTTCGTCCTTTATCAGAATGTCGCCAGTAACACCTAGGTCGCTAGCGAGCCTTGGGCACGGCAGTAGCGGGGTATCATCTTCGCCGAGCCGCACCATATTTTCACTTCTGGTCACAGGCAGCAGTTCGCGCCATTTCCAAAAACCACCGGGTCTTGCCCAGATCTCTTCTTTATCAAGCGCTGTTTTCATCGCCGCCAAATCATAGCGCACCAGAAGCGGCCGCCCTTCACGAGACAGGCCGTGAATTTCGCCAGCCTTATAATCATCCTCGCCGGATATCCCGCATTCCAAATGGGTTATATAAGAGGCATACTGCTGCACAGCGATAATCCTTAAAATTACAGAGTCAAAAATACTGGGTCCGCTCTTCCTTGAAACGCACCAAATGAATAGCCGCCCGTTCGGCATAAACGAGTTTTAACTGGAATAACAGACACATGCTTGTTACGCGACCTTTTTAAAAATAACGTCGAAATTGAATTGCTTTACAACAGCGGCCGTTCGTCCAGGTGCCATCCGAAAAAAAGTCGCTCTCTTATTTGCCTACGGGCCTTTAGCGCACTATTTAAAGACTGTTGAGCAAGCACAGTAAGGCATCCTCACCAAGAGACCCTTAATCAGCCTGCCGTAAAGAAGTTTAAACTGGACAAACATGGCTATCAAATTACCGGCACTGTCTTACGAACAGTGGAAAAAATGCGGCAAGTATTTTGAGTGGCGGGACCACAATGTGTTTTACCATCGCGGCGGTCGCGGCGAGGTACTGCTAACCATACACGGCTTCCCCACAGGCGGTTATGATTGGTGCTGGGTTAGCCCCGCGTTGATCAAACGCTTTCATATGCTGGTGCCTGATTTGCTGGATTACGGTTTAACGCTGAATGCCACCCAAAAGGCCTGCACCATCAGCGACCAGGCTGATATGTTGGAAGCCCTGATGAAATATCGCGGTATCACTGAGGCCCATATTTTGGCGCACGATGTCGGCGATACTGTTGTGCAAGAACTGCTCGCGCGTCACACTGAAAGCTCGCTTTCCTTCTGCATCCTTAGTGTTGTATTCCTGAACGGCGGCATGATCCCTGATCTGCACCGCCCCAGAAAAGCACAGCTGAGGCTCGCCGGGCGGTTTGGCCCCTTATTCGCCCACTTCATCAGCAAAAAGAAATTCATGGCCGGCCTTTGCCAGGTTTTCGGCAAAAAGACCCAGCCTGAAGGCAGGGTTTTGGATGACCTGTGGGATGTAACGCTTGGTGTAAATGGCCGTGTCGCCCTTGCCCGCCGCATTCGCTATATGCAGGAACGCGTTGAAAACGCTGCCCGCTGGGTTGGCGCCATCCGCGATGCCAAGCTGCCGATGATGCTAATCAATGGCCTCGCAGACCCGGTATCAGGCGAACATGCTGCAAACGGCTGGGCCAAACTGGTGCCAAAAGCCAAGGTGGCCCGCCTGCCCGGCATCGGCCACTTCCCGCAAATTGAAGCGCCCGAGACGGTGGTTGAGCTGGTAAACCAGTTCCACGACTGCATCGTAGAAAAACGCCCGGGCGATAAAGACGAAAAGCAAGCGTAGAAACCAGCCAACCTTTTGCTAATCTAGTAGCGCTGAAAGCATCCCTTGCTTTCTGAAGTTGGGCAGCTAGGGTGAGCGAAAATCACCTTAGCTGAGGGATCGCCTGTGCCTACCGACACACCCACCACAACGTCAGAAAACAGCCTAAGCATGACAGCCAGATTACTGGCATGTGCAACGATTATTGCTGGCACTGTAATGGGCTTGGCGGGCATTGATTTAGTGCTGCCAGCCGTGCCGGAAATGCCCGGTATATTCAACACTGATACGGCTTCGAGCCAGCTGGTGCTTGCGCTTTTTGTGGCGGGCACCATGGTGGGGCTGATCACGTTCGGCAGCCTCGCCGAGCATTTTGGGCGGCGCAAGCTGTTCATTGGCTCCTTATT
>NVTU01000059.1 GCA_002401685.1 Kordiimonadales bacterium | reverse complement strand
CAGATTTGGGTTTCACCATGTCTGCGGTAAAGGCGGTGTACCAGAAAATCTGCTGGGCCACATTGCCTTGGCTAAGGGCTGGTAATGACTGGTAAAAGTCAAAAGAAGCCGCACCGGGGGGGGCATAAGCCCGCAACCATTCATCCCATTTGCGAATGGCATAAACTGCCGCTGGGCCGTTGGTGGCACCGCCGCGTGATACGCTGGAGCCAACCGGGTTGCAGCCTTCCACGCGGATACCCCATTCATCAACCGGCTTGCCGTTTGGCAGGCCTTTGTCGCCTGCGCCCGCCATCGACAGCCACGCGTCGGTAAAGCGCCAGCCAAGGGACGGGTCTTTCTTGCCGTAATCCATATGGCCGTATACTTTTTTGCCGTCAATTTCGCCGACATCATTGGTGAAGAAATCGGCGATGTCTTCGTACGCCGACCAGTTGACCGGCACGCCTAAATCGTAGCCGTATTTGGCTTTAAATTGTGCCTTCAAATCAGGGTCGGTGAACCAATCATAGCGGAACCAGTAAAGGTTGGCGAACTGCTGGTCTGGCAGTTGGTATAGCTTGCCGTCCGGTGCCGTGGTGAAGGAAATGCCGATAAAATCTTCAAGATCAAGCGTTGGGCTAGTTACCGAGGCACCTTCGCCCGCCATCCAATCCGTGAGGTTGCGTACCTGCTGGTAGCGGTAATGGGTGCCGATCAGGTCGCTGTCATTGATGTAGGCATCGTAAATATTACGGCCTGATTGCATCTGGGTTTGCAGCTTTTCTACCACGTCTCCTTCGCCGATCAGGTCGTGGTTTACCTTGATACCTGTGATCTCAAAAAACGCCTTGGCGAGCACCTTGGCTTCATATTCGTGCGTCGTCAGTGTCTCGGACACCACATTGATTTCCATGCCCTTGAAAGGCGCTGCCGCTTTGATGAACCAGGCAAGTTCGGCCATGCGCTGTTTGTCGCTTAGCGTCGAAAGCTTAAATTCAGTCTCAGACCATTTTTTCGCCGCTGCTTCATCAGCAACAGCTGGCATAGTCGCGAGCAAAACCGCAGCAGAGACGGCACTTATTAGAAATCTTTTCATTGATCACTCCTGATAGCGGATAGAATTTTAAACACCATAGCGTTAAACCCTGCGAAATACAGCCAGCGTATAAATAGTAGAGTCTCCTACGTCCACTTGAGGCACGAACCCTGCTGGGTACCGTGCTAGAATGGGCTTGGGCGGGAGACCCTTCCAATCATTCGGTGCTTCAATCCGCGCTATAATTCTTGGAAATTGCACTCGCGGCGGCACGGTAATGCTTTTGATACTCGCTACCAACAGCGGTCGGCGCATTGCTATGTAGAGCAATCACGAGGTCCCGCTTTGGATCAATGAAAATCATCTGACCAAAGATACCGCTCGCGTTGTAGGCACCATCGTCCAGGAGCCACCATTTATAGCCGTAGCCTGCAAAGCCTTTGGACGGCATTGTTGCCTTTTCCATCCAGCCTTCGGGCAGGATGCTATCACCTGACGGCAATAGGCCGCCTTTTTTTGCAACGATGCCCAGGCGCGCATAATCACGCAGGCTTGCACTGATGCAGCATCCACCAGTTTCTTGGCCATGCGGTGCGTCGATGAGCCAGTTGGCATTGTGCTCCATGCCAAAGCCCTGCCATATTTTGGCATTCATATAGGCGCTTGCACTGTTGCCAATGGCTGCGCGTAATATCTCACCCGCTAGGTTGCTTTCTGCCGTATTGTAATTGAACACTTCGCCAGCCGGGTGCAGGCGTTCCAGTTTGCCAAGATAGTCGGTGAGTGCAACGCCTTGCAGGCCGCCCGCTTTGGCAACGTCTGATTCAGGATCTTCATAATCCTCATTCCATTTGATGCCTGAGGCCATCTGCAAAACGTGGCGTAATTTAACAGAACCATAGTCCGTGCCGCGGAGGCGGGGCAGATAGTCTGCCACCGTGTCGTCAAGGCTGGTGATATAACCATCTTTTATGGCAGCGCCGATTAGCGTCGAGGTGAAAGACTTGGTCACTGAGAACGTGACCCAGCGGCTGTCTGGTTTGTGGTCTGGCGCATAATGCTCAAGCTGGATAGTATCGCCTTTGATAACCACCATGCCCATCAGGGGCTCTTGCGCCAAAAGATCACCCACAGTAAAGGTTTTTCCGCCCACGGTGTAGGCAAGCCCTTTGAGGCTTTCGTCAAGTTCAGTGTTTAGCGGATAGGGGTTAGCGGAGGCAGGAAGCAAGCGCGTGGGCGCAAGGCGATCAACATGGGCAAAGGCGATCCGCCGGTCTGCATCGCTGAGGAATAAAATGTTTGTTAAACCTTCTTCTTGCATGCGCTGCACGAGGTCCTTGACCGCCTTTTCTGGTGCAGCCGCGACAGGCGGGCTGATTAGGCATATGAATAAGAGCGTGCGCAAAAACGTTTTCACAAAATTTATCCTTTTTTGGTGCCACCGTTTTGGCAATTTATCTAACGTGTTCGATCTTAATTGAGTAGCATAACGGGCTAAACCCAACGAAAAACAGCGAGGGCGTATAAAACTGAAAGGCCGAGCGCATACCAGAGCGCATCGCCGACAAAAAATAGCCAAGCTAAATGAATGAAGGCGCTACCGAGCAGAGAAACAAACAGGCGGTCACCGCGGGTGGTTTCGAACCTCAGCACACCGAAGCGTGGCGCCCCGCCGGGGGACAGTTTTTCCCATACAATCATGCTGAGGATCAGCCCGGCAATAGTTGCAAAGAAAACCGCGGTAAAAGGTGTCCATCCCATCCATGCGAAATCCATAAGCTGTCTCCTACACCCGGCCTAGGGCAAAGCCCTTGGCGATATGGTTGCGCACAAACCAGATGACGATGGCACCAGGCACGATGGTGAGCACGCCAGCCGCTGCCAGAACGCCCCAATCGAGGCCAGAGGCCGATACGGTGCGTGTCATCACGGCAGCGATGGGTTTGGCGTCAACGCTCGTGAGCGTGCGCGCGATCAGTAGTTCTACCCAGCTGAACATAAAGCAGAAGAAGGCGGCAACACCGATACCAGAGGCAATAAGCGGCGTGAAGATGCGGGCGAAAAACGCACCAAAACTATAGCCGTCAATCTGCGCGGTTTCGTCAATTTCCTTGGGCACACCCGACATGAAGCCTTCCAATATCCAGACGGCGAGCGGCACGTTGAAAAGGCAGTGCGCCAGCGCCACGGCGATGTGGGTATCGAACAAACCGATCGAGCTATAGAGCTGGAAAAACGGTAGCACGAACACGGCGGGCGGGGCCATCCGGTTGGAAAGTAGCCAGAAAAAGAGGTGTTTATCGCCCATGAAACGGTAGCGCGAAAAGGCGTAGGCCGCTGGCAAAGCAACGGAAATTGAGATGACCGTATTGAGCGCCACATAGATGGTTGAATTAATATAGCCGTTATACCAGCTGGGGTCGGTCAAGATGGTTTTGAAATTGGCGAGCGTAGGGTTCTGCGGCCACAGCGAAAAACCGCCAAGGATTTCGGCATTTGTTTTCAACGCCATCGTCAGTAGCCAATAGATCGGCAGCATCAAAAAGATAATATAAAGCGTCGGTATAATGCGGATTCTTTTCAGCATCAGTTTGCCTCCCCGTCGCGGGCGGTCATCACTGTGTAGAAAACCCAGCTAAGCAGCAGCACAATAAGGAAATAAACCAGTGAGAAGGCGGCCGCAGGGCCGAGGTCAAACTGCCCGATCGCCATTTTCACCAGATCAATCGACAGGAAAGTTGTCGAATTACCCGGCCCACCGCCGGTGAGCACAAAGGGCTCGGTATAGATCATGAAGCTGTCCATGAAGCGCAGCAGAACGGCGATTAGCAGCACACGGTTCATCTTCGGGAATTGGATATAGCGGAACACCGCCCAGCGGGATGCGCCGTCAATTTTAGCAGCCTGATAAAAAGCGTCCGGGATCGAGCAAAGCCCCGCATAACACAGCAACACCACGAGGCTGGTCCAGTGCCAAACATCCATAATGATGATGGTGATCCACGCTGCCGTTGGCGAGTGGGTATAATTATAATCGATCCCCATTGCCGCCAAAGTATGGCCCAGCAAGCCAATGTCTTCACGCGCAAAAATTTGCCAGATGGTGCCAACCACATTCCACGGGATGAGAAGCGGCAGGGCCATCAATACGAGGCAGATCGAAGCGCCCCAGCCTTTTTTAGGCATGGAAAGTGCGATTAAGATGCCGAGCGGTATTTCGATGGCGAGGATGATGCCAGAGAAGAGCAGTTGGCGGCCAAGGGCAGAATGAAAGCGCTCTGAATTGAGGATTTCAACAAACCATTCGGTACCGACCCAATAGAACTCGTTGTTGCCGAAGGTGTCTTGAACCGAATAATTCACCACGGTCATCAGGGGCAGTACCGCTGAAAAAGCCACTAGCAGAAATACAGGCAGGACCAGGAACCAGGCTTTTTGATTTAGTTTGCGCTGCATCAGTTAGCCCCTTCTACAAGGCGGCTGTCTTGGTAAACCAGTGTTCGGGCAGGATCAAAAGTTAGCGCTGCTGCACCTTCCTGCACGGGTGTATGTTCTGGGACGAGTACTGCTATCTCAATGTCGCCTGAGACCGCTTTGGCTATTTTGTGGCGGCCTAAATCTTCGACACTGCTGATCTGGACGTCGAAAGTGCCTTCGCCACCATTCTTTCCAACGGGGCCGAACTTCAAAAACTCCGGCCGGATACCGACTTCTATTTTACCGCCGGCGAGCGGGCCGTAGTCACAGCCTAAATCAATCTCATTGCCGCCAATCGTTGCGTGTCGGCCATCCACTGTTGCAGGCAGAATGTTCATGCCAGGCGAGCCGATGAAATAGCCAACAAATGTATGGGCGGGGCGCTCGAAGAGTTCCTCTGGTGTGCCGATCTGCACAATTTCACCGTCGTGCATGACCACGACTTTATCCGCGAATGTCAAGGCTTCGGTTTGGTCGTGCGTGACATACACCATGGTGAAGCCAAACTGCTGGTGCAGTTCTTTCAGCTTCGAGCGCAGCACCCACTTTTTGTGGGGGTCAATCACCGTAAGCGGTTCATCAAACAGGATCGCGTTGACATCGTTTCGTACCAGACCGCGCCCGAGGGAAATGATTTGCTTGGCATCTGCGGATAAGCCTGAAGCCCTGTTGTCTAAGCGCTCGGTCAGGTCCAGCATTTCGGCAATCTCAGCCACGCGGGCTTCAATATCTGCAGGGGCCATGCCTCGGTTTTTCAGTGGGAAAGCGAGGTTTTGCCGCACCGTCATTGTATCGTAGATCACCGGAAACTGGAAAACCTGCGCAATGTTGCGGTGCGCAGTATCAAGCCTGGTAACGTCTTCACCACCAAAGAGGACCTGCCCTTCACTGGGAGTTAGTAAGCCGGAAATGATATTCAGCAGCGTAGTTTTACCGCAGCCGGATGGCCCGAGAAGTGCGTAGGCGCCACCGTCTTCCCACACGTGATTAAGGGATTTCAGCGCATAATCTTCCGGCACTTTAGGGTTGGGCAGGTAGGAATGCGCCATATCTTTTAGGTGGATAACAGCCATCTTACGCCACCTTAGCTTGGTTGGTCAGCGGCGCGGTACCGGCTGCCGGGAAAAGAAGGAAATCGCGCGGATCAAGAAATAGTTCTATTGCAGCACCTGCTTTGTGGTGATGCACACCGTGAGTTAGTGCGGTCCAGCGTTGGCCAAGAGCCTCTACGTGAATGAAGCTTTCTGACCCCGTGATCTCCGTCATCGTCACGACGGCCTTTACAGAGAGCGCTCCCTTGGACGGCTTGGCCACATGTAAATGGTGTGCGCGGAAGCCAATGTCATAATTGCCGTCTGGTAAATTCAAGGTGTCGCTATAGCTCTGCGACAACCCTGCAATGTGCATGTCGCTACCGGAGCGCCGTGCCAACATAATATTAAGCGGCGGGTCTGAGAAGGTGCGTGCCGACTGCAAGCTCACAGGGTTTCTGTAAACCTCAAGCGTTGGCCCCGTTTGCATCACTCGGCCTTCATGCATCAGCGTAATATGCCCGCCAAGCAAAAGGGCCTCTTCGGGTTCCGTGGTTGCGTACACAACAGTAGACCCTGTTTCCCTGAAAAGGCGCGGTAGTTCTTCGCGCAGTTCTTCGCGGAGCTTGTAGTCAAGATTAGCCAGCGGCTCATCGAGTAAAACCAAATCAGCCTCGCGGACCAGCGCCCGAGCGAGCGCTACTCTCTGTTGTTGGCCGCCTGATAGCTCCAGTGGTTTGCGGTCAAGCATTGGGCTTATTGCCAGCAATTCAGCTATCTTGCCCACCCGTGTTTTAATATCTGCTTTGCTAACCTTTGCCACTTTAAGCGGGGAGGCAATGTTATCAAACACACTGAACGTTGGGTAATTGATGAACTGTTGGTAAACAAAAGCGACGCTCCGTTTTTTCACCGCCACGCCTGTTAGGTCTTTACCGCCAAAAAGCACGTGGCCTGTGGTCGGTGCATCCAGCCCTGCCATGATCCGCAGCAAGCTGGTTTTACCAGCTAGGGTAGGCCCTAAAAGCACGTTGAAATTTCCCGGCTCAAAGCGCGCGGAAATATCGGACAGGTAGTCCGTCCTATCCACTGTCAATGATATGTCCCGCAGTTCTAACACTGTGCAGTTGCTCTCCCCTCAACGTCGCTCAGCTTCAATGACCTAGGGTCGTGTAAGCAAAGGTCAAGCCTGCACGCTAGAGCGCATCGGATTTATGATCAAACATTTTCGGATCAGCCCTATGTGATTGGTGCTGCAGTCTGATTTTGGCGCATGCCTGCGGCGAAAAAAATAAGCAGTCTTACTTTAGTACTTTTAGCAATAAACTTTAAACCAATAACACGTGCTCTTTTCATGTATAAGGGGAATATCAAAGGAGCAATTATGGCCGTAGCTATCCTTCCGAACTGGCACCCATTGTTTGTACATTTCACAGTGGCGCTGGTGACCGTATCTGCGATATTTTTTGTGCTGTCGAAGACTGTGTCTTCGAAATCAAATGCGTTTGAGTTGGTTGCTAAATGGACCCTGTGGACGGGTGCTGGCTTTACCATACTGACAGTTCTTGCAGGAATGGATGCATTCGGATCGGTGGCGCATGACAGTGCTGGTCATAGTGTGATGAAAACCCACCGGTTTTGGGCGTTGATTACTGCCTCAGCGATCGTGATATGGGCCGTGTGGCAGGTGCGTACAAAAACTGTATCGGCGCCGACAATTGCGGGAAGTCTGATCCTTGTTGGCCTTGTCGGCTTCACTGGTTATTTGGGCAGCGAACTGGTTTACCGGCACGGTATTGGCGTGTTGCCAGTGTCGCAGAAAACAGGCGAGGGCCACCAACACAAAGAGGACGACCGGCCTATTGCTGCCGATCAGGAACGCGCTGTCAAAGGGGCTGAAAATAACAGCTTACTCGACAAAGAATTAAGCCCTGATTTTGTGGTGGTTTCAGACGCTCTTTATGTTGCGCTTCGCAGCGGCGACGCAGCCGGGGTATCAAAGTTGTTGGCGGATGATGTGTTGATCCTAGAAGGCGGGCAGGCGCAAACCAGCAAAGCAGAATATATGGGCGGCCACATGCTGCTCGATATGGCGTTTCTGAAAAAAATGAACAGCAAGCAAGTAAGCCGTGAAACCGGCCAAACGGGTGACCTTGCTTGGGTCATTACCCACACCGAGGTGACCGGCATCTATAAAGGTAAACCTGTTGATACAACATCGCGAGAATTTTTGCAGCTACGGCGCATAGACGGCGAATGGAAAATCACGTTGGTTCAGTGGGGTGTTAACTAGTCTCTGTACGTGTATTCTTGTACTTAAGGGATCTCCGATTTTGGCTATAAACTGGCATAAAAAGGGTGTCTGAAACCGCAGTCATTAAATTAAAACTTTGCCAGATGCGCGCACAGCAGACGGTGTTTTCCCTGTCCATTTTACAAAAGCGCGCCTGAAGTTTGCGCTGTTATTATAGCCAACACGGAACCCAATCTCGTCGATCGAAAAGGCCGTTGTTTTCAAAAGCTGAACAGCCCTTCTTGATTTGGATTGATTGAGAACGCGCAGAAAACTTGTATTGGCATTTTTCAAGTGTCGGCTCAGAGATCTGTCACTTAAACCAAGCTGCCGTGCCACTTCAGCAGCGTGCGGGTACCGGTCAGGGACGGCTGCGATCAGCTGTTTTACCTGGGAAATAAGAGTGTTTTGGCTCTCGAGCAGGCTTACCACTAACCTGCATTCTTCTTGGAACATCTTATACATCACAGGATTAGCTTGCAGGTTCTCCACCTGTAGATAGTCGGCAGGGATGATCAGTTTGGACTGGTCCGCTGCAAACGTGCAAACCTGGCCTAAATGAATTTCGTACAAGGCGTGGTGGGCGGGCCTGCTATAATCAAACTGGAGCTGTAGACGGGCGCCGCCATCTGGCAGGCGTTGCTGGATGGCGTGGAATAGCGTGCTAACGAGTATTTCTGAGCGGATAATACTTTCGCGCGCTTCTATCGGACTTAAGCGCAATATGTGGAGGGACAAATGCCCTTTTTTCCGTTCGGACCTTAGCGCGGAACCACAGCTTATCATCGGGTAAAATTCGGCAAGTGTTTCAAGGGCGTCACCCAGTGTTGGTGTACACAAAATTGCCTGCCCTAATATACCGTGTGCCGGAAAATCCAAGGTTCGCCCAAACCTGAACCAAAAACTGCGGTCGCTGGTGTGTGCGTCTACTGCCAGCAGCAATTCTGTATATTTTGGGGCAGGAATAACAGCGCGCGAGCCACCTATCGCAGCGTTTTGTAAGCCGAGGTCTCTGAGAAGCTGGTCGAAGCCAATATTATCGTGCTCTGCGAAGTTTGCTAAGAGCGCAACATGGCTGCAAGGGACATAGTGCCCGTAGGTGGATTGTCTGAGTTTCATACTTTTAAAAGTAGGGGCTTCTGTCATGTGATCAAGACCAGCAAACCCGATTTTTAAAGAATGTTGGCGAAAAAAGACTGTTTTTTGGCGAGCAAGACACTAGCCAAATAGCCACGCAGCCGCTTAACTAGCATTTCTATTGTTTTACCCAAATACAGAGATGTAGATGCAGAGTTCCCTTCTAACAGATGCGATTATACCGCTCACGCTCGCCTTGATGATGGTGTGTATGGGGCTTTCCTTGAGGCTTACGGACTTTAGCCGCGTTTTTGCAGAGCCGAAAGCGGCGGTGGTTGGCTTGATTTGCCAAATGATTGGCCTGCCGACACTTGGTTTCCTGGTCGCCGTATTCTTTCAGCTAAGCCCCGAATATGCAGCGGGCACAATGATCCTCGTATTCTGCGCAGGCGGCGTTGTCTCCGGCCTGATAACGCAGGCCGTGGGCGGTGATGTCGCGCTTTCGGTTTCGATGACAGTGATCAGCATGCTGATTGGTGTTGTCACTATTCCTGTGCTGGTGAATGCATCGCAGCTGTATTTTCTCGACCTGAAAGCCGTTGAGTTGGATCTGCTATCCAACAGCATCAGGTTGCTGTTTATGACAGTGGTGCCGGTGGGTTTTGGGATGCTGGTTCGGCACCGATTTCCTGCGGGCTCGGAAAAATTGCGTCCTCGTTTGACCAACCTCTCCAATATCGCGCTTGCTGTTATTATTTTGGTGATCTTGTTTGATAATCTCGATACTTTTATCGCTGAGTGGAATGGGTTGTTGGTAACCATTTTCGCTTTGAACTGGGCGGCTATGGCACTCGGTTTTACGGCCGCAAAAGTCACGCGGCTCGATCGGTCAAGATCACTCACGTTAATGATCGAGGTCGGCTTTCAAAATAGCGCAACCGGCATCTTCATTGCAGCGACGTTGCTTGGAAGTTTTGAGCAGGCTTTGCCGTCGGTTATTTATTCAGGGGCCGCTTTCATTAATGTCGCGATTGTCATCGCCTTGATCCGGTTAGCAACACGCCGTCATACCCCAAAAGAGGAACCTGCACAGTGAAAAACAATCCAAAAATAGTCATCTACGGCGCAGGTGCCATTGGCATTACATTTGCCGTTTGGCCGACCAAGGCGGGGCTTGACGTTTCCCTGTTGGCGCGCGGCGAAAACGCCA
>NVTU01000058.1 GCA_002401685.1 Kordiimonadales bacterium | reverse complement strand
TTATCGAAGAGCAAACCTTTGGCCGCGTTGATATGGATACGGTCGAGATTGAAACACTGGTTTATGAGCAGTTTGCCGATATTGGTGCAGCTGAACCTTATACCGATACCAACGGCAGCGAAAACTATGATGAAGGCGAAGACTATGTTGACGTGAACGGCAACGGTATATGGGATGATGATATCTCAACCGCAGGCCTTGGCGGCGGCGGCGATATTGTGCTTTACCGTATTTCCTATTCGGCCAACGGCATCACCGGATTTGGTGACTGGGCAACGCGGTCCATCAGCATTTCGGCGACAGTGGCGGTGCGTAATGAGCCTTATTAATCACATAACGCGTGGGTGGGCCGCGCGCCGCATCGCCAAACGTTTGGCCTCAGACGAAAGTGGCTCGATCCTAACAGAGCTTGCGCTGTCGCTTCCCATCTATATTGGGCTGCTCACTGGCGTGGTTGAGGTTGGGAATTATCTGCTGCTTAACCTCAAGGTGCAGCATACGGTGGTCACGATTGCTGATCTGGTGACACGGGACGAGGCCATTTCTGAAGAGGTGATTACCGACATCTTCCAGGTGATCCCTCATATTATGGCCCCCTACACAACAGGTGCCGATACAGTGACAATCATCACATCCATCAGCCAGACAGAAGATGAGCAAGCAACAATCTTCTGGCAGCGCAGCGGCGGCGGCACCTTAAACGAAGGAAGCGAGTTTGGCCTTGAGGGCGAATTGGCCAATCTCACCAACACCATCACCATGCGCGATAATGAAACGGTATTGGCGACAGAGGTTTATTACCGCTACGAACCGCTGATCTTTAGTTTTCTGCCAAGCCAGACCATCCGCAGGGTCTCCTACTTCCGCCCCCGTATCGGTTCCCTGCAGGAAATTTCCTGAGCCCCGAAGGTTTTTGTCTTTCTGTGGCGATAGTTGCCACTCCCCCTCTCCTTAAATACTGAGACGCTGAGACGCTAAACGCTGAACGTTGCACGTTAAACGTTGAACGTTGAAACCCTGGAATCCTGAATTATAGGAACTTAGGAATCTTGGTAACTCGGGCGATCTTGGTGACCCAAGGCGGCCGTAGGCGACCGAGAGCGGGTGGTTCCCTCGTTAAAGTGCTTATTCGTTTCTTAAATTTGCTAGATACAGCCCGCCACCAATCTAATACTGAGGTAATGGACTGTAATGCGGAGCCACTGGACTGCGGCTTTTTTTGGCTCCGGGGTTCGTGGAGGCCTCTCACCAAAGTTTTTTGCCACCTTCTGCGGCGAATACCCTGGGTATCTTTCGTTCAGGCACTTCGCAACCAACCAAAAGCACACCTCAGCCAATCAGAATCACTCATTTTACCCCTTAAAAGACCGCTAAAACGATTCGAATCCTTGCTCAGAAAACAATCTTTAACGAAAAAAGTTGCGTTTCTGGCAAGAAAAACTGAAAAAAAAGCCCTTAAAGTCGCGAAAAAATAGAATAAATGATTTTTTTTATCTTTCTTTCAAGCCTAGCCCCAAATTCCCGCTCTAAACAAAAGTCTAAAAAAACCTGATTTTTCAATGACTTTTCAATTTAGTTAAAAATTGATTTAAGTTAATTGGTAATTTTACTTTAAGTCATTGGAACAAAACGGTTTTCTGGCCTTGACGTTAACTTTTTGTTCATTCGTTAGGGGCTATAACTGGGTCATCGAAAATAGGCAGCTGGAGAAATTAAATGTTCAAGTTCATATCTAAATTCCGTAACGACGACAAAGGTGCAACAGCTATTGAGTATGGTCTCATTGCAGCACTTATCGCGATCGCTCTTATTGCAGCACTTCAAACACTTGGTGGCTCACTGAGTACTATGTTCTCTGAAGTATCTACTACAGTAGGCGCTGTCGACACTGGCGGAACACCAACACCTTAATACCCAGGGCTGATACTTGGTATCACTTTGGCAACGTATCAAAAAGCCGCCGGAGGGTAATCACCCGGCGGCTTTTTATTTGAAAATTTGATCCTTTGAGCGAGTGTATTCGCAGATATCAGGCATTCAAAAACGTGCAGGCAATTACAAATATAGAAATAGGCATCTTTCTGGCCGTAGCCGCTATCCTGATTTGGGCAGCTGTTACCGATCTGAAACACCGGAAAATTTCCAACAATTTATCGTTGATGATCTCCGGGCTTTTTGTGGTGTCATCCCTCCTGTTTCTAGTCCAAGGCGCAGAATGGAAATCTGTTCTGTTATGGCCCACCCTTAGCGCGGCCCTTGTTTTCGCTGTAGGTGCAGGCTTATTCGCTGCTGGTCTTATGGGCGGCGGCGATGTGAAACTTATCGCTGCAACGGCGTTGTTCGCCGGGCCAGCCCTAAGCCTTCCCCTTGTCTTATATGTGACTGTCGCGGGCGGTTTCATCGCCCTTCTGACGTTTTTGCACGCAAAACTGAAATCCGAGCAAAACGACCCGCCTGAGGTACCATACGGTGTCGCCATAACGGCTGGCGGCTTATGGGTCTGTTTTCAGCGGATTGCCACGCTTTAAGCGGGCAGCGTTAAGAAATTTTAACCCTTTAAGCCCACGATGTCTAAAGAGACTGGATCGGGCGTTAAAAGGGGAAAACAGTCGATTTGTATAGCACCGGGTGCGGTCCGGAAAACAGGAGGGCGTAGTGAACCTCAGAAGTGTAATTTTAATCGTATTTGCGGTAGTAGGCGTAGCGCTCGTAGTGATGCTCACTCGCTCTTTCCTAACCTCCGCACAACAGCAATCGGCGGACGCCCTTGTTGCTGTTCCGCAAGAAGTCTCCGTTCGCATCCTTGTCGCTAAAAAGGACCTCCCTGTGGGAACCATCCTAACGGCAGACCACGCAGAATGGCGCGATTGGCCTGAAAAAGGGGTCGCTGCTTCATATTACTCAATCAAAAAAGACAAAAAGTCTGTGATCGTCGACCAGGTGGTCCGCTCACCGCTTACGATGGGCGAGCCCTTTACCCGCACGGCAATAGTCAAGCGCGGTGACCGTGGTTTCTTTGCGGCTATCTTAAGCCCTGGCATGCGCGCTGTTACTGTAAAGCTCTCTCCAACCTCTGGAATAGGAGGCTTTATCTTCCCAGGTGACCGTGTTGATGTGATTTTAACCCACACCCTCAAAGCATCCCGCGATGAAGAGTATCAGATCGCAGAGACCGTTTTCCAAAACGTCCGCATTCTCGCGGTGGACCAAAAAACCACCACGGACGATGCCGTTAAAATAGGCAAAACAGCGACAATAGAAGTAACACCAAAAATGGCTGAAAAGGTAGCAATGCTCACCAATATAGGCACGCTTTCACTGAGCCTGCGGGCGCTGGCAAACGATGGCAGCGGATTGCCATCTGATCCAAACAGCCCGCCAATTAGCCAGACCACTTCTTTTAGCCTCGGCGATGAAGTCAGCAAATTCCTGCCTAAACTAGGGGCCGCGAAAACAGAAGAAGAAGGCGAAGTAGTGCGTGTAACACGAGGGTCCTCAGTAACCACGGTAAGCGCAAACCGAAAGAAGGATGAGGGGTCAGACCAATGAGTAGTAGATTTTTACATATAGGCGCGCACAAAACAGCCGCGCTAAGCGCCGTCGCATTGCTTCTGGGCTCAGCTTTAAGTGCAAGCGCATCGGCGCAGACGCTCCAACAGATAAGCGGTGCTAGTGTTCTGGAACGCTCAGCCTCAAGCCTAACCATTGAAGTAAACGAAGGCACTTTGATCCGGCTTAATGCCCCAGCCTCAGAAGTTTTTATCGCCAATCCAGAAATCGCTGACATCCAAGTAAAGTCCGCCCGGGTGATCTATATCTTTGCCAAAGCACCGGGCGAGACCACGTTTTACGCGCTCGACAAAGATGACCGTACGCTCTTTAGTACCACGGTACGCGTAACACGGAACCTTAGCGCACTGCGCAGCGCATACGACGAAATGCTTCCTGGTGTTCCCATCACTGTAAAGATGCTTGGCCCCCTAACTGTACTTAAAGGCAACGTTGGCTCGCCAGCTGAGGCCGCCATGGCCGAAGAACTGGCGCGCACGGTCCTCGGCACTACGCAAGTGATGAACAGCCTTCGTATCCTGCAGCCGACGCAGGTTAACCTGCGCGTGCGCATTGCCGAGATATCGCGGTCCGTTGTTAAGCAACTCGGCTTCAGCTGGGAAGGGTTTCTATCTGAATCTCCGTTTGGTTTCGGCATTGCTACCGGGCGCGACGTATCGAACTTAATCCTTGATCCTATTACGGAACTGCCCGTTGAGATCTTTAACCGGGCGGAACAGGGCGGCGCTTTATTTGGCGAACTCTTCACAGGCGGGCTTGATTTAAACTACGCCATCGACGCACTGGACCGTGAAGGCTTCATCAAAGTGCTGGCTGAACCAAACCTAACGGCCATTTCAGGGCAATCGGCTAGTTTCCTCGCAGGCGGCGAGTTCCCTATCCCCGTACCCGTACGCGACGGCATCGGCATCGAATACCGCGAGTTCGGTGTAAAGCTGGATTTCACCCCGACAGTGATGGACTCAGGCCGTATTTTAATGCGTATTCGCCCGGAGGTCAGTGATCTGTCCACAGCTGGTGCTATCCGAATTCAAGGCATCAGCATTCCGTCGATCAGTACCCGGCGCGCTGAAACCACGGTAGAACTTGGTAGTGGCCAGTCCTTCGCAATTGCAGGGCTGATCCAAAACTCAGTGACACAGGATGGGGATAGATTCCCTGGCCTATCGAGCATTCCGATCCTCGGGGCTTTGTTCCGCTCAGAAAGTTTTCGCCGGGACGAAACCGAGCTACTGATTGTGGTTACACCTTATTTGGTGCGTCCAGTTTCCGACAGGCAGATTGTGCTGCCTACGGACAAATATATTGCCCCAAGCGATATGGACCGTTTCCTCAAAGGCAAGCGCTGGGAACCAACCAGGCCGAATAAAGTAGCCCAGCTAGATAGCCGTTCAGGCCCTTCACTCAAAAAGCGCGCTGGCTTCCAGTTAAACTAGAAAGGTGAGTATCATGACCACAACGAAACCCACGTTCAAGACCGCCCTTCTAGGCAAAGCCGCCCTTCTAGGCGTGGCAATCCTTGGGCTTGGCGCCTGCAGCCAAACATCGGTCCCACAATTGGCGGAGCACGAGACGGTGATGCGCAACAGCGTTGAGCTTGTTCGGTTGCCGCTCGAAATAAGAAGCGAAGCAAATGGTGAAGACGCGCTTTCAAGCGACACTTATGCGCAAATCGGCACCTTTCTGGACAGCGTGAAAGCAGGCTACGGCGATGTTGTTATTTTTGACGGTCCGGAAGCGTCCCCTGAAAGGATCGCAGCGCTGGAGGATTTTATCCGCATTCGCGGCATTGAATATGGCGGCACGAGCCCGCTCGGGAAAGCACCCATTACTGGGAATGTTATGCTGTATCTGGAACGGTATGTCGTCACGACACCAGACTGCAACTATTGGCCCGACGAAGCTGACAATCAGGTACGCAACAACCAAAGCTCCTTCCTTGGCTGTACTAACACCATTAACCTTGGCCTCATGGTCGCCGATCCGCGCGACTTGATTGCAGGCCGAAGCAGTCTCAATTCTACACGGTCCGCTGTTGATGCTCTCAGACCAGCTACAAAAAGTGGGACGCCGTCCACACCCAGCACTAGCGGTGTACAGCAAGGTGTTGCGAATGTTAATTCTGCAACGGGCGGAAACTAGGAGGTCAACGGGGGTATGGAATCAACTGTAATAAGTGGTGACCGAGAAGTTTTTGCAGCCTATGTCAGCGATGATGTATCGGCTCAGCTTCTCAGCGCACTGGCCGCGGAACGTGGTTGGTCACAGGACATGGTATTCATGGGCGGTATTGCGGCGAGTGTCAGGGCGCTCGGCGCTATGCCGTGTCCGGAATTCCTCATTGTTGATATTTCCGATTGCACGGACCCGCGCGGAGATGTGCAGGCACTTGCAGACGTTTGCGAAGAAGGCACCGTTGTATTGGCGATAGGCACGCTCAACGACGTAACATTGTACCGGGACCTCCTCAACACAGGTGTTCACGACTATCTGGTAAAGCCGCTCAGCGCAGATCTAATGCGTGCAGCCATAGTTTCCGCGGAAGAAGCCCTTGCAGTTTCAGACGAATCGGACCAATCCGTGGCTCCGGCCCACGCACAAAACATTGTGGTTATCGGCCTTGCGGGCGGCATTGGCACAAGTACCTTGGCAACCAACCTCGCATGGCTGAAAATAAAAGAGGGTAGCCCAATCGCCCTGCTTGACTTGGATGTCCACTTCAGTAATGCCGCTATGCAGTTTGATTTGGAGCCTGGCCGCGGCCTGATTGACGCCTTGGAAAACCCTGCAAGAGTTGACGGACTTTTCCTCGAACGAGCGGTCGTAAAACCCAACGAAAAGCTAGCTATTCTTTGTGCAGAAGCTCCGCTCACGTCCCCGATCACACCAGACGACGGTGCGCTAACTCATTTGATCGACAGCCTAGGCGAACACCACCGTAGCGTCATTATTGACTTGCCGCGCCACATGATTGCAACCATGCCTGAGGTTTTAGGGGCAGCGTCTGACATTCTGCTTGTAACCGACAGGTCTTTATCGTCGGCGCGGGACTGTATCCGCACAAAAGCATTCATTAAGAATGCTGCACCAAACGCCGCCGTGCATCTGGTATCAATTCGCACAGCCATGACATCCGCTGAAGTTGACGAAAAGGATTTCGAAAACTCCGTTGAGCACGCTTTTGCAGTGAAGGCGCCCTTCGACGCCAAGGCCTTTCAGGTAGCTGCGCAAAAAGGGAAGATTGTGGTGGACGCAGCGCCTTCAAGTAAAATTGCGGCTGCCTACAAAGAAGTGAATGCTCTTTTTGAAGCGGAGGACACAAAAAAATCGTCCGGAAATTCATGGCTAGGGAAGTTGCTGAAGAAATAAGTTAATCGCGACAAGATCATTTTTTAAAGAAGAAGCTCGGACACAAACACCTATGAAATCAGCGGCATTTGGCAAAAAACGGCAAGGCATGAAAAAAGCTAGCGGCTTCGGTCGCGCTGCCTCTGCGCGTCAAATGCCAGACGACCCAGCAGCAGATAACGCCGCTGCCGATGATTTGGGCGCGGCCAGCCTCACTGACGCGTTGGGTGCGCCGTCAGCCAACCGCATTCTCATTGACCGTGTGCTGGCAATGGCAACGGATGCCCTCCCCGACATGTTCAGCGCCGATGAGCTGCGCATGGCATCCAATGAAGAAGTAAACCTGAAACTACAGGCGCTGGTCGAAAACCTCGCCGCGCGAGCCGAGCTCACACTCATCCCCGATCAGTTTGCGAACTTACAAAACCAGCTCATCGAAGCGATAACAAAAACAATTGGTAGGATCGGCGACGTTCCGCTTGACGAACTTTCGCCAAAAACGTCGGATTCAGATAGCAAGAAGACCCTGTTTGAAGCCAAAACACGTGTCCAGGCCTTGTTGATGGAACATATCGACCCTGCAGCTGCCGCCGAACTACCGCGCCCCGAACTTGCGGATCAGGTCGGCGAAGTGGTTGGCGACCTTCTGGTGCAGGAAAAGATCAATCTAAACCTCAAAGAACAGCGCGATCTGGTAACCTTGCTGCTTGATGATATGCTTGGCCTCGGCCCGCTGGAGCCCCTGCTCGCGGACGAAGAAATATCCGACATTATGGTCAACGGCCCTAACCAGGTATATGTGGAACGGCGCGGAAAACTAACGCTAACCGACGTTGTATTCAGGGACAAACAGCACCTGATGAATATTGCTCAGCGTATCGTGACAGCCGTGGGTAGGCGTGTAGACGAAACATCTCCCATCTGCGATGCGCGCCTTGAAGACGGCAGCCGGGTGAATGTAATCGCGCCGCCGCTGGCCATTGACGGTGCCTCGATTTCGATCCGGAAATTCACCAAAGACAAAATCACCCTAGATAAGATGCTTGATTTCGGAAGCATCTCCGCGCCGCTATCCAAGGTGCTGAAAATCGCAGGTGCATGCAGGCTCAATATCCTTATATCCGGGGGTACAGGATCCGGCAAAACCACCATGCTGAACGCTTTGTCGCGTATGATCGAAAAGGGCGAGCGCGTGGTAACGATTGAAGATGCGGCCGAATTGCAATTGCAGCAACCACATGTAGTGCGCTTAGAGACCCGCCCACCAAACCTTGAAGGCAAAGGCGAGGTAACGATGCGGGACCTTGTAAAGAACGCGCTCCGTATGCGGCCTGACAGGATCATTCTCGGCGAAATTCGCGGCGGCGAAGCCATCGATATGTTGCAGGCAATGAACACCGGGCACGACGGCTCGATGGGTACGATCCACGCCAACCGGCCGCGCGAAGCCCTTACCCGACTGGAGAACATGGTGAATATGGCAGGGCTGCACCTGCCCGCCAAAGCCATCCGCGAGCAAATCGCTTCGTCGCTTGATTTGATCGTTCAGGTCCAGCGCATGCGGGACGGCGGCAGGCGTACAACCCATGTAACGGAAGTTGTCGGCATGGAAGGTGATGTCATAACCACGCAAGATCTTTTTAAATACGAATTCACCGGCGAGGATGCTGACGGCAACTTGCTGGGGGACTTTGTTTCAACTGGCGTCCGGCCTCATTTCCTCACAAACGCGGAGTATTTCGGCCTTGACCGCGCCTTGATGGAAGCAATGAACGGATAAGCCATGGCAAATGCAAACCTAGACATATTATTGCTAGCAGGCGGCTTGGTTACCGTAATCCTTCTCGTTGTTTTGATCGTGTTGCAGCAAGCCCTAGGCGCGGGCCGCAAGAAGGTAAAAAGCAAGCTCGACCGCTTCAAGGACCGTTTCAACGAAAACCAATCTCTGAAAGGCGAACGCTCGCGCTCTATACGTGTTGGTCAGGACAAAGCAGGGCTGGGCGGATCACTTGCAAAACTACTGCCGCGGCGTGACCTTATTCGTTTGCGGCTCGCTAAGGCAGGGATGGAGCCCGACTTGGCGCGCTATGCCATCACCTCCGGTGTGCTTGGTTTCGGTACTTTAATAGCAATGTTTGTCATCGGCGCGGCACCGCTGCTGGCCTTTTTCTTTGCCATCATTATGGGCGTTGGCTTACCGCATATGGTGGTGAGCCGCCGCATCAAGTCCCGCACCGCTCGGTTCATCAAGCAGTTCCCTGAAGCAATGGACCTAATGGTGCGCGGTTTGAAATCCGGCCTGCCGGTGAACGAATGCATAACAAATGTAGCAAGCGAGTTACCCGCCCCCACCGGCGTTGAGTTCCAAAAAGTGACCGACGGCATGCGGCTGGGCAAACAATTGGAAGAAGCGTTGTGGGAAACAGCCGACAGGCTCGATACGCCTGATTTTAAGTTCTTCGTTATTTCCCTCGTGGTACAGCGGGAAACGGGCGGCAACCTGGGCGAAACCCTTGGCAACTTGGCCACCATTTTACGTCAACGTCAGGCAATGAAGCTGAAAGTGAAGGCGCTTTCAGGAGAAGCCAAAGCCAGCGCCTGGATTATGGGCGCCCTTCCTTTCATTATGCTAGGCCTGATTATGACAATGAATTATGACTACGGCATCGTCCTGTTCACCCACCCCAAAGCCATTATTGCTAGCATTGGAGGGCTAATTTGGATGTCGATAGGGATCGCCTTTATGGCCAAAATGATTAGTTTTGAGGTATAGGCGCCGTGGAAGCAGTTGAAAATTTACTTGGTATTCCCGCAGTTGATATATTGTCGGTGCTGGCCGGCGGCGTTGCCCTTTTGGTGATGGTAGCCTTCTACCTGACGGCCCTTGCAAAAAACCCAATGAAGGGCCGGATTAAAGATCTGGACAGCAGGCGAGATGCCCTGAAGGCTGGCTTGGTCACCTCCAAAAAGCGCGCAAGTACCGTAAAGAAAGTTGACCGGGTGAGCATGCTCCGCTCCATCGCCAACAAATTTAAGCTGCTCCAAGACGAACAAACAAAGAAAATATCAGTCTCGCTTCAGCAGGCCGGTTACCGCAGCACAGAAGCCATCGTTATCTATCAAGTCGCCCGCCTTGCCTTGCCGGTGGTGATGGGCCTGATCGGCGTCATTTTATTTTATGGCATGGGCGCAATGCCTGACTATAAAACCATGCATCCTCTATTCGCGGGCGGCATGGTGCTACTTGGCTATAAAATGCCCGACATATATGTAAGCAACAGCAAAAACAAACGCACCGAGCTGATCCGCAAGGGGCTACCAGATGCGCTCGACCTACTGGTGGTATGTGCAGAGGCCGGCCTTACGCTCGACAGCGCCCTCGGCCGCGTGGCGAAGGAGCTGATGCGCGCGTACCCAGAATTAGCCGATGAATTTTCCCTGACAACGATCGAGCTCGGTTTCCTGCCCAACCGCCGTGATGCGCTCTTGAACCTTTCTGCCCGTGTTGATCTGCCGGCGCTGCGCGGCGTGGTTACCACGCTTGTGCAATCGGAACGCTACGGCACCCCGCTTGCGACATCGCTGCGTGTGCTATCAGCCGAATTCCGGAATGAGCGTATGATGGTGGCCGAGGAAAAAGCTGCACGCTTGCCTGCGCTTTTAACCGTTCCGTTGATCCTCTTTATTCTGCCAACGCTGTTTGTAGTGCTGCTAGGCCCCGCCGCATGCCAGGTATCCGATAACTTCATCGACAAAAACTAAACCTCAGCCAGATACGGCATCAGCGATCTACTATTACAAAGTGTGGCGATAGCACGCGCCAGCGGCAGTTTCAGCAAACAATAAAACAGGCCGCGAATCCCCGTCCGCCAAAAATAAGTAACTTTACCCAAACATGTATATTTTCCTTCGAGTCGGCCACGCAGGCGAATCGTTACAAACGATACCAAAGTACATTGAGAAACATGACCATCCCCATAGTTCGCACGGCCGTTTGTCCCAAATATTATTGCAAAACAGTAAAATAAGGCACATTTCTCGCGGATTTTGCAGATTGTGTCACAGAAGGGATTGACCCGAAGCGCTAGATTTGGTCTTCTAGTAAATGCGAGTGGACGCGGCCTTGCTGTGTCCCTCCATATTGTGATGGCGCCTCGCGCTATCACTCTATCCTCGCTGTCGTGACTC
>NVTU01000057.1 GCA_002401685.1 Kordiimonadales bacterium | reverse complement strand
CAAACTCGTCGTCACTATCTTTTGCGTCTTGAAATTGCTGCAGAATATCGGTGAAACGAATGCTTTTTTCGAGTTTCTGTGCCCGATCAGCTTCGCGCGCCTCTCTAGCGCTAGCTCGCTCGGGCCTCCGGCCCCTAGGCTCCGCCTCAGGGTTAGGAGCAGAGTCCGATGCACCAGTTGGTGGTTTTGGCAACTCCAGTATATTGGGAATGTCGACACCAAGTGTCTCCAGGTCCAGACCTGCTATCGCTTCCATCGCCTCAGTCAAATCAACGCCCTCGGGCACAAGGCCGGGCCCAAATTGACTGAGATTTTTGAGCTGTTCATTGGTAGCTTTGATTTGCTCATTGCCAGCATAGAGTGCCCGTTCTGCGGATTCCATTCGCGTAACAAGCGTGCCCGCTTTGGGCGTAACTTTGATATCAAGGATCAAAACGTCAGCCAACGCCACGGTGATAAAGAACAGGAATGACAACACCACATAAAGCCGAAGCGGCGGTAGGAAGCGCGCTCGCTGCCCCTGCATGAAGGCTCGTGTTAGGCTTCCGGGGACAAACACCAGCAGAAATATCGTCTGGAAAATCTTACTTTTTGCCCCAAAGATTGCATCAAGCAAATCCTGAAAGAACGTCCAAATCGGCCGCCTTAGCTCGCTGTCCTTTTGGCCACAAATATGGCAAAACGGACCTGTAAGCGGCATCTTACAGTTATAGCATTCCTGGCCAATGCCTTTAGCATTGAGCTCAATGCCCTTATACTGAGCAATAACATCACGCTCTTTACGCAGACGTCTGCGTTTGAGAGCGAGAGAAGACTTTCGAAAAATAGCTAACATAATTTCCCCTTAAGCACCCTATAGCAAAAAGATAATGCGTTAGCCAGTCATCACACTTGGCAGGTCTCAGCCTTGCGCAGCAAGAACCCTGTCAGACACAAACGCGTTAGACATACGTTCCGCGCCAAAGGTTGAGAGCGGCCCGTGCCCCGGCACAAAAGTTACCTCGTCACCCAGCGGCCAAAGCTTTTCTGTGATGGCATCCAGAAGCGTCTGCATATCGCCGCGCGGAAAATCCGTACGGCCAATAGAGCCTTTGAAAATAACATCGCCGACAAAAGCCACTTTGCGCTCTTCATTATAGAGTACAACATGCCCCGGCGTGTGGCCGGGTGTGTGCAATACGGCTAGCTTCTGGTTTCCGAAGGTGATCTCGTCGCCGTCCTTCAACCAGGTATCGGGCGTACAGCAGCGCAGGCCAGCCATGCCGTATTTAGCAGCGTGCTCTTCAATTTGGTCGAGCCAAAATTTATCTTCAATGTGGGGGCCAATGATTGGCAGATCAAACTGCTCTTTGATTTCAGCAGCCCCGCCCGCATGATCCATATGACCGTGTGTCAAAAGGATTTTTGTGAGCTTAACGCCGAGCTTTTTAACTTCAGCCAGCAGCTTCTCAACATCGCCGCCCGGATCAACTAGTGCGCCTTCCATGGTTTCGTCGCACCATATAATGCTGCAATTTTGGGAAAACTCAGTAACCGGGACAACTTGTGCTTTTAACATGGAAACTCCTGACATGTGATGAGGGATCATAAAGCCACCTGTTCGGAACAGCAAGCCGCTGCTCCATGCTAATTTTGCCGCGTGCCCAAGCAGCGCCGATAAATTCCCTTGTGCAAGCGAGATACTCTGTGAGACAAAGACGTAAGGACCGCGGGCCGCTCAGAGCCAACCGGCGAAAACGATTTAATTACAGGAGCTTGCCTTGGCTCAAAAACCAACCCCTTCAACTTCGGTCGACCTTTCCGGCGAAAAAATCCACTGGAAGCAGGACATCACCTACGGTGCCTACTTGAACCTGGAAGGTCTGCTTGACTGCCAATCACCCCGAACAAGCCAACATGACGAAATGCTTTTCATCACCATCCACCAGGCCTCAGAGCTGTGGATGAAGCTATGCCTTCACGAACTAGCAGCAGCGATGGAGCATTTGAAGGCCGATAACCTTGGCCCCGTATTCAAGATGTTGTCACGGGTAGCAAAAATTCAGGCAAACTTGGAGCAATCGTGGGAAATATTGTCGACGCTGACACCAGCCGACTATGCCGCGTTCCGGGATGACCTCGGCCAAAGCTCTGGCTTCCAGTCCGCACAGTACCGGGAAATCGAATACCGGCTCGGCAACAAAAATGCCGCGATGGCCGAAGTTCATGCGGACAACCCAGTTCATTACAACAAATTACAAGACGTGCTCAACACACCAAGCTTCTACGATTTGAGCCTACAGCTACTAGCGCGGCGCGGCTTTGATATCCCTACTTCTGTCACTGACCGAAAATGGCGAGATGCCTATGTCGCAAATGAGAAGGTTGAAGCGGCATGGGGCAAGATCTACCGCAACACGGAAGAATTTTGGGACCTGTACGAACTTGCTGAAAAATTGGTTGACCTCGAACATCATTTTCACCTTTGGCGTTTCGCCCACATGAAAACTGTGGAGCGCATTATCGGCTACCGACGCGGCACTGGTGGTACAGCAGGCGTGGGCTATCTAGTCAAAGCGCTAGATCTACGCTTTTTCCCTGAGCTCTGGACCACACGGACAAGCATATGAGGAAAATTTACGATATCAGCCAAACCATCCGGCCAGACATTCCCGTCTGGCCCGGTGACACGCCGTTTTCACTGAAACCGACGTGGACCATTGGCGGCGACAGCCCTGTGAATGTTAGTGAAATGACGCTTTCAACCCACACTGGAAGCCATGCCGATTCCCGGCTTCACTTTGATACAAAAGGGGTTGATTGTGCATCCACAGCACTCGACCCCTATATAGGCGAAGCTTTAGTTGTCGACCTTTCCGCAAAGGTTGGCCGTGCTGTTCTGGCCGAAGATTTATCTAGCCTGCCCGCCCGGGTTGAGCGTGTTCTGCTCAAACTATTCCCCAAATTTCCGCACGATGGCTGGGACCCTGAATTTCCGGGCATTAGCGTAGAGGCTATCGAATTGCTGCAATCAAAGGGCTGCGTTCTTATTGGCACCGATGTGCCATCACTTGACCACCAGAATTCGAAAGAGCTTGATGCACACTTCGCCGTAGACGCTGCCGAAATGGCAATACTCGAGGGCCTTGTGCTCGATGACATTCCCGAAGGAAGTTACGAGCTTATTGCGCTCCCACTAAAGATCGAAGGTGCTGACGGCAGCCCGGTGCGCGCTATTCTAAGAGATTTGTCGTGAGCAAGGTCACACTTGAATGGTGTCGCGAGCAAGATGCTGAGGACCCGCTGCGGGATTTACGCAACCGGTTTGATCTTCCTGAAGACCTGATCTACATGGACGGCAATAGCTTGGGCCCCCTACCTAAGGGCGTGGCTGAGCGTGTGGCAAATACCATCAATACAGAATGGCGCACAGATTTGATTAAAAGCTGGAACACGGCTGATTGGATTAAATTACCCTCCAAGATCGGCGCCAAAATCGCTCCACTGATCGGCGCGTCGGCCCATGAAGTTATCTCGGCTGACAGCACCTCCGTAAATTTATTCAAGGTCGCAGCAGCTGCGTGCAAGATAAACCCTGATCGCTTTGAAATTCTTAGTGAACCAGGCAATTTCCCGTCAGACCTTTATATGATGCAGGGCCTGACGAAATTCTTAGGCGGAAATTACAAGCTCAAGACCGCCAACCGCACTGGTATTATTGATGCCATCACAGAAAAAACAGCTGTGGTCGTGCTAACGCAGGTGCACTATGTAACGGCAGATATGCTGGACATGGTTGCTATCACCAAGGCAGCACACGATAAAGGTGCCCTCATTGTATGGGATCTATGCCATTCAGTCGGCGCGGTTCCGCTTGACCTCAACGGCGCCAATGCAGATTTTGCGGTAGGCTGCGGTTACAAGTATCTAAACGGCGGCCCAGGTGCCCCCGCCTTCCTTTTTGTTGCAGACCGACATCTGGAAGCCGTAGAGCAGCCCCTTACAGGCTGGATGGGTCATAAAGCGCCCTTTGATTTCGTTGATGCCTATACGCCCAATGACAGCATTAAACGCATGCTGGTCGGCACGCCCAGTGTTCTCGCGGCATCCGCATTCGATACAGCCCTTGACGCCTTCAGCGGCGTTAATATGGCAGACATCAGACATAAATCACTCGGCCTCACAAAATTATTCATCGACCTCGTTCAGCAAGAGCTTTCTGACTACAGCTTTAAGAATGCCACACCAACTGATAGCAATCGTCGTGGCAGTCATGTGTCTCTGATGCACAACAACGGCTATGCGATCATGCAGGCACTTATCGATCACAAGGTAATTGGCGATTTTCGCGCACCCAACTATATGCGGTTTGGTTTTACACCGCTATATTTGGGATATGAAGATGTTTACCGTGCGGTAGAAACGCTAGCGGAAATAATGGAAACTGAAGTTTGGCAAGACCCGAAGTACAGCGAAAGAGGCTCCGTCACCTAAACCGCCGCGCCTGCAATTTCTCACAAGAAATCACTTGAACAAGGTGCCGCCATCCTCCGTGCGGCACCAATTTTCTGTGATCGGCTTGATTTCAATGCCGCCAACCCATCGGGGTGCTGGCGCATAATCTAACCAGTACCTTTCACCGCACAGCACGGCGAGCCCCAATTCTGTAATCGCCAGCATACGGCCCGGCCATTCTGGCGCATCTTCAACAATACTGACGGCCCCGCCCGCAACGAGTTGCCGCAGCTCATACCAAAACATCAAATCACCTAAATAGGGCAGAGGCTCCTCATTCAACGTCAATTGTCGAAACACCTTGCCTGCCGTACGTGAGCTATCCGCCAGAATTTTCAGCGTGAGCTCCTCTGTCAGGCTCAAACCAGTATCCCCGTGTGGTAACTGCTGAAGATGGCGGACAAGTGCCCCAGGCATCTCTTGCACGGCGGTATGCTCGCCCTTAGACAGCGCCGCCAGCGCCTTGGGGCTCTGCGCTTTGAGAGCACGCCAAACTTCAGCGCCCAGATCTAAGTGCTCCTGCTCTACCTTAACCTTTGTGGGCCACAACGCTTTCAGCTGCGAAGGGGACAACTGACCTAAGCCTCTGAAGTCCGGAATATCTTTATGTTCATGAATGCAAATAAGCTCAAGCGATGGAACGTCCACAGCATTAGAAAAATAGTTTAGTAGATACGCCAATATAAGCTGGTCATAGCTGTCATGCTCAAACCATAAAACAATCGCATTATAGTTGGTGTAGCCATCAAGGGCACCATATCCGGCTTTCAAGTTCGAGTGGGTATGCACGGCATCAGTTTCATAAGCCCCTGCAATAAAAGCAGCCCTAGCAGCAATATGCGATTCCCGCGGTGCATCCGTTATAGGCCCCTGACAGAAGGGGTCAGAGAATTCCAGGAAGCCTCCAGCGAAGCCGGCGTCGCGCAGCCCGGCTTTGATATCACTACCGCACCGGATATGAAGTGTTTCTGGCGTATCCATCCCTCAGCCTTTCTAGATTGCTTTCCTACAGTCTGGCAAACAGGGCCTGCTCAGACAACATAAAAAATGAAAGGCGCGCCACGGGTGGCCCACGTATGGGGAGATATTTTGTTTTTCCGGAGATACAGTGTGGCTGGGGCGGCAGGGATCGAACCTGCGAATACTGATACCAAAAACCAGTGCCTTACCGCTTGGCGACGCCCCACCAACTGTGACGCGGTTTCTATAGAATGGGATGGTATGTGTAAAGACCTTTTGTTGCCTTTTTTTCACATTAAAAAAATCCGGAGTTTTTTCGCCAAAAAAATCCCTAATTTCTTGAGCATTTTCAAGCAACATGCCAATGATACAGCGACAAGAAAGGGATATAATGACGATTCTGGTAACTGGGGCTGCTGGCTTTATTGGTATGCATGTATGTGCAGAGCTGCTCAAGCGCGGCGAAACAGTTTTAGGTATTGATAACCTAAATGATTATTATGACCCGAATCTGAAATCGGCTAGGCTCCACATTCTCGCAGAAAATAACAATTTCACTTTCACCGAATGTGACTTTGCCGACGCCAGTGCACTGAATAACGTGACACGCGGCGCGAAGCTGTCCTCAATCATCCATCTAGGCGCGCAGGCTGGCGTACGCTATTCGATCGAAAACCCCAGCGCTTATATCCAGTCCAATTTGGTCGGCCATGCCAACATACTGGAATTAAGCCGCAACTCGGATAGCCTGGACCATCTGGTCTATGCCAGCTCTAGCAGCGTTTACGGCGGCAACACAAAATTACCGTTTGCCGTAGAAGACAGAGCAGACACACCCGTGTCCCTATATGCCGCCACAAAACGGTCAAATGAACTTTTGAGCCAAAGCTACGCCCATCTGTACGGCTTACCTCAAACAGGCCTACGCTTCTTCACCGTATACGGCCCATGGGGCCGACCTGACATGGCACTGTGGTTATTCACGGAGGCCATACTCGGCGGAAAGCCTATCCGGATTTTCAACCACGGCGATATGGCCCGTGACTTCACGTATATCGACGATATTACAAGCGGCATCCTGGCAGTTCTGGACGGGCCGCCTAAGCAAGGGCAGAGCAACGCATTTGGTAACCCGGCCCCTCATAAAATCTATAACATTGGGAACAACAAGCCCGAACCGCTGCTTCATTTGGTCGACGTTTTAGAACAAGCTTTGGGAATGAAAGCAGAACGTCAATTGGAAGACATGCAGCCAGGTGACGTAAAAGAAACCTACGCTGATACTGCTGCGCTCGAAACAGACTTTGGCTTTAAAGCCAAAACATCAATCGACGTAGGCATCCCTATTTTTGTGAACTGGTACAAAGGCTTTTACAGGCTTTAGCCAGCAACAAGCTTATCCAGCTTTAGCCACCAGTGCGGATTTGATTGCTGCAACGCCCTATGGGCCTTACCCGCGGCATGCGGATCACTGAATAGTGCGAAGCAAGTCGCGCCGCTCCCCGACATGCGAACCAGCTCCACCCCTTCATGCGACTTTAAGGCGCCCAATACATCTATAATTTCGGGACAAAGCGAGATTGCCGGCCCTTCGAGGACGTTTTGGCTTTCTTCTCGTACCCACGTGTTAAAGTCCAGCGGGTCACGGAATGCAGGCAGCGGCGCACTTGGCAAAAAACATTCATCCTTGCTTGCATGGAATGCACCAAAAACAGACGGGGTGGACAGTTCTTTGTGCGGATTTACCAGCAAAACACTATAGGGACCCGGCAATTTTACTGGTTCAAAGTGTTCGCCGATCCCGGAAACCATCAACGGCGACTGGTACAGACATGCAGGCACGTCTGCGCCTAACTGCAGGCCAATTACCGCCAGCTTCTCAATACCGAACCCTAACTGCCATAGCTCGTTAAGCGCAAGCAGGGTTGCTGCGGCATCTGCCGACCCGCCACCGATACCAGACGCAATCGGAAGGTTTTTTTCTAAAGTGATCGCCGCACCCTGAAATAGGTTCGCTTCCCGTTGTAACAGCACCGCGGCCTTAAGAACGATATTCTGCTCTGCTTCAGGGCAAACAGCGCCAAGCGCTGCCGCGTATGGCCCCGCCAAAGTCAGTGTCAAATTTTCGTGAGGCGACACAGTAATGACATCGCCAGTTTCGGTGAAAACAAATAAGCTCTCAAGCAGATGGTAGCCATCTTCGCGGCGACCAACGACATGCAGGAACAAATTGATTTTAGCCGGCGCAGTCTTTGAAATGACCATAAATTGGTTTCCCTGAAAGCATCTTAAGACGCTTCTAACAAACCTGCATCGAGTTTTGCCAGTATTAAAGCACGTTCTTTGTCTTTTGCACCGCTATCTAGAGCATGCCTCCACTGGAATCGTGCTTCAATTTGACGGCCTACCTTCCAGTAGGCATCCCCTAGGTGGTCATTGATGGTAACGTCGCCAGGCTCAAGTCTCACTGCCTTCTCCAACGTAATAACAGCCGCACCGTAGTCTGCTGTTAGAAAATACACCCAACCGAGGCTATCCGTAATAAAGCCGTCATCAGGCTTAATCGCGGCTGCTTTTTCGATCATCGCCTTTGCTCTGGGGATATGCGTACCACGTTCAATCCAACTGTAGCCAAGATAGTTCAGCAAAGCGGGCTCTTCCGGGCTGATGTTCAGCGCGGCTTTCAGATCGTGCTCTGCGCGCTGCCAATCGCCAAGTTTTTCGTAAGCCATTGCTCGGGCAAAATACGCAACCCAGTTCAACTCATTCGGTTTATTGAGAGACGCTATCGCTCTGCTGTAATAGACGAGCGCCTCCGCGTCTGCTTGACGCAACCGTAGTAAGTCGCCCAACCCTAGTAAAAGCTGCGGGTTACGCGGCGCTTTTATAAGCAGTTCCCGTGAAAGCTTTTCAGCGAGCTTATTTTTCCCTGCGGCCTGCAAAACTTCGACACGGCGAATATCAGCGTACCCTCGGGCTTCATTTGTTTCACCAACTTGAGCCAACGCATCAGCGGCAGCATTTACGTTCCCTGCGCGTTCCAATAGGCGCGCCAACAATATATGAATATTGCTATGTTCTGGCGTCAAATACGACGCAATCCGCGCGTACAAAATTGCGGCTTTTTGTGCACGCCCCTGCGACAATTCATTCGCTAAGCGGAAAAAAATCGCGCCGCCCGCTTTAATTGGCGTTGTCGCGATATTATTTGGCGTGCCGCCCCCGGCAATAACCCGGCCCTGCCGTAATAGAAACGGCGGACTATCAAAACGCAGGGCTTGTTTAGCCAAAAAAGACAGCGCCAGTTTCTTCTCACCGTGTCGGTATAACAAATGAGCATAGGCGACCACAGGCTGCAGGGAAACCGGTGGCATTTCACTAGTCACCTGCTCATAACGTACTCTGGCAGCATCATATTCGCCAAGGTAATCAAGCATATAGGCTGCATGTTCCTGCGCCAGCGGCTTTAGCCGTTTGTCGTCGTTAAACGGCGTTAACGCCGTTTCTGCAGCTGGAAAATTGCCTTCTGCCGCATAGCTCCATGCGGTTAAAAGTGGTGCGAATATATAGCTGAAACCATCGGACTTCTGATTAGCTAACCTGTCCCTAACGGCAGGCCAATCTTCATTTTTGTAAGCTTGCAATACATACATCAGACGAACGAGGTCATTTTCGTCGCGGTCAAAGTCTGTTGCAATATTTTCAGCAAGAGCGGTTGCTGCGTCAAGGTGGCCAGCTAAAAGCAATTCAAAAAAAGCTTTATCTGCAATAACTTGGCTAGTTGGGTCCGACCGAAGCGCTTCAAGAAAGAACGCTGCGGATTTTTTATGTTGTTCGTCCTGCTGGGCTTGTGTCGCAGCCAAATACGAGCGGTAAAGAGGCCCATCCTTTTCTAAGGAAATAAATTCACTTCGAAGCGACGACAGTATCGGCGCATAATCGCCACCAGTATCTTGGGTGGCACAGCCACCAACACCGAGCATAATCAGTACCGCAACAAGGGACCTTTGAAACATAAATGGTACTCTAAAAAAACAACTACATATTCGGATAGTTCGGTCCGCCACCGCCTTCTGGAACTACCCAATTAATATTCTGCGTATAGTCCTTTATATCACAGGTTTTGCAGTGAACACAGTTCTGAGCGTTGATTTGTAGTCTTTTCTCACCGCTTGCCTCACTGACGAACTCATAAACACCAGCCGGGCAGAAGCGCTGTTCGGGCCCGTCAAAGTCTTTCAAGTTAACCGTGATAGGTACGGTTTCGTCTTTCAGCTGCAAATGAATGGGCTGATCTTCCTCGTGGTTAGTACTGGAAAGAAACACTGACGTAAGCTTATCAAAGGAATATTCACCGTCCGGTTTTGGGTAACTGATTGGCTCAAAATCCTTCGCTTTGCCGGTCGCGCGGTTATCTTTATGCTGGTGCTTAAGGGTTGGCATCAGTTTGCCGAGGCCCAGCGTATTCATCCACATGTCGAAACCAGAATATATCGTTCCCATCATCACGCCGAATTTCGACAAAGCGGGGCGAGCGTTGCGCACTTTGTGAAGGTCTTTATATATCCAGCTGGATTTAAATGCTTCCTCGTAAGACACAAGCTCCACTTCGCCAGCAGACCCTGCAGCAATCGCTGAAAAAGCACTTTCCGCTGCGAGCATCGCAGATTTCATCGCGTTATGCGTTCCTTTGATGCGCGGCACATTCAAGAAACCAGCCGCACACCCAATAAGCGCGCCGCCCGGAAAATGAAGCTGCGGCACAGACTGCAGCCCGCCTTCATTAATGGCACGGGCACCGTATGATACGCGGCGGCCACCTTTGAGAATGGCTTTAATTGCTGGGTGCGTTTTATAGCGCTGCATTTCATCGAACGGAGACAGATGCGGGTTTTCGTAATCAAGTGTTACTACAAATCCAATCGCGATTTGGTTGTTTTCCTGGTGGTATATAAAGCCCCCGCCTGCAGTGTCTGTCAGCGGCCAGCCCTGTGTATGGATCACACGGCCTGGCACATGGTTCTCAGGCTCAATATCCCATAATTCTTTAATTCCAATACCGTAGGTCTGGAACTGGCAATTCTTCCGCAGGTCAAATTTCTTCTCAAGTTCCTTCGTCAGTGACCCCCGGCAGCCTTCTGCAAACAAGGTATATTTACCGAGCAGCTCCATACCTGCCATATGGCCGTCCTTCGGCTTGCCGTCGCGGCCAATACCCATATCCCCTGTGGCTATGCCCTTTACCCGACCATCTTCACCGTAGAGCACCTCAGCACCAGCGAAGCCTGGGTATATTTCAACACCCAAAGCCTCAGCCTGCTCAGCTAACCAGCGCGCAACATTGCCCAGCGACACAGTGTACATGCCTTTGTTCGACATCAGCGGTGGCATAATGAAATGCGGCAGGCTTTTCTTGCCTGTTTCAGAAAGTACCCAATGTTGATTATCTGTCACCGGTGTATTAAACGGCGCACCTTTTTCTTTCCAATCTGGAATAAGCTCGTCCAGGGCAATAGGGTCGACCACTGCGCCCGAAAGTATATGCGCGCCAATCTCGGAACCTTTTTCGATGACGCAAACGGTAAGCTCCTGGCCTTTCTCTTCAGCCAATTGCATGAGACGTATAGACGCGGACAAGCCTGCGGGGCCACCACCTACAATTACGACATCAAAATCCATTGATTCGCGGTCCATACATCGCTCCTTTGGTATTACAACAGTAGCCAGATCCAGCACTGATCACTTTAATGATATCGATTACTTCTTACACTAACCACTAATCTGGAGCGCGGCCGGTGTGTTTCAAGTCTTATGCATCTGCTGTTTAGAAAGGTCAAACTAACGGCGCTATTATTGAGAAAAAACCGTTCATTTGCCTAAACAAACCAAAGTGACGAAAAAAATCGGTGCAAACCAACGGCAATCATCGCTATATTGTTAGGAATATCGGCTAAAGATGATTTTGCTGCACTTTTATCGGAGCAGTGTCTCTTTTAGCATCTGGCCGAGGGCTTTCCTTTGTGCACATAGCCGACAACAGGGCGACGGAACCAACGAATGACATTGTCTCAAGCTGACCATATTGACCCGGCCGCGCTTCTAGCGTGGCACGTTGCCATGGGCGCAGATGAGGCCTGTGCTGACGAGCCGATCGACAGATACAGCACACCCGCTGCAGAACCCGCACCTCAGCAGGCCGCGCAGGACAAAGCGCAAAACAAACCAAAAGAACGGCCACAAGGCCCAACACCAATTGTGGCGCGCCCGGCAAAACCAGCGACAGGCGCGGGGCCAGAGATAGCTGCAGCAACAGCTGCGGCCTGTTCCACCATTCAAGAATTATTCACCGCCCTTGCAGCGTTTGATGGAGGCCTTGTTAAACGGTCCGCAAAAAACACAGTGTTGTCTGATGGCACTTTCGGCGCCGATCTGATGGTTATTGGCGACGTACCCAGCCGCGAGGACGACCAGGAGGGCCTTTCTTTTCAGGGCCCCTCAGGGGCCTTGCTTGATAAAATGCTAGCGGCTATTGGCCTAAGGAGATCAAAAGACGCTTACCTCAGCAATGTGTTGCCTTGGCGCTTGCTAGGGAACAGCAAGCCCGACGAAGCATTGCTGGCTGTTTGCAAACCATTTGTTGAACGCCATATCCAGCTGGCAAAACCGAAAATCGTTCTGTTTATGGGCGGAGCGGCAGCGAAAAGCCTAACCGGCACTGCCGACAGCATTTCGCGGCAACGCGGAAAATGGTTGGAGTTGACACTTGGCGAGCAAACATTTGCCGCATTGCCAACGTATCACCCGACCTACTTATTAAATCAACCGCACCAAAAACGTGCTGCATGGGCCGACCTGCTGGCCACCCAAAAGAGGCTCTCATTATAAATTTTCTAAAAATTAGCCTGAAGAACACCAGACGGGCGACCACTGGCCGTGCGAAAATTCGTTTTGCCAAAAGTTTGCCCCTAATTGCTTTGCTTTCCGTGGTGGCGGTTTTGTCGTGGTCACCGGCCACATT
>NVTU01000056.1 GCA_002401685.1 Kordiimonadales bacterium | reverse complement strand
ACGCCCGCGGCATGTAACCCGTTTTTACGAGCTGATGAAAAGGTTGTTTCTCCGAAACAACGTTCGAGGCTAAGAAAAAAATAGTCCAGGTTTCAAACGTGTTGCTTATTCACTCTGCCGCACACTGCTTGACACCAAGTCCTTCCTAGCTATGCCTTTATGCCTCGAAAGTTCATCAAGGGAGTTGGGAAACATCATGCGCATTTTTATCGCTTTTCTATTGTCGCTAGCCCTCGCAGCAGGAGCCTTAGCTGACACGCTCATAACAAATGTAACCGCTATCACAATGGACGGTAAAGGCGCGGTAGCAAATGCCAATGTTGTCGTGCGCGGCGACCGCATCATTTATGTTGGGGTAAAAATGCCTGATTTGGCCAGCATAACCGGGACAATCGACGGCACAGGGAAATTCCTAACGCCCGGCCTCGCCGAGATGCACGGACACTTACCTTCTGCCTCAGCCGACAGCGAAGAGACAAAACAGATTTTGTTTCTGTATCTGGCTGGGGGTGTCACCACGGTGCGCGGCATGCTTGGGAACCCGGTACAATTTGACATGCGCAAAGCGATCTCTGAGGGCACCCTTGCAGGGCCTACGCTCTATCTTGCTGCCCCAAGCCTAAACGGCAATAGCGTGTCGTCTGTGGCGGACGGCATTGCAAAGGTTAAGCGCTACAAAAAGCAGGGCTGGGATCTTTTAAAAATCCACCCTGGCCTAACGAACGATGAGTACCACGCCATCGCCAAAACCGCGCGTGATCTAAACCTACCTTTTGGTGGCCATGTACCAGCTGATGTTGGCATTGTAAAAGCACTTGCTGCCAAGCAAACTTCCATTGATCATATGGACGGCTTCCTCCAGCTTGCTGGTGGCTTTGATGAACCCATCACAGATGCTGCACTGAAAACAATCACCAATACCTATAATGCTCACCCCCCGTCTTGGATCGTACCAACACAGGCGTTGTTTGGCATTTTGATTAGTGGTGCAGACGTGAACGAACTTGCCACACGGCAAGAGGTGAAATATATGCCACGCGGTGTGCGCGCTAGCTGGTCTCGCCGCATTATGCAGATCAATGGCTCTGCCCGCAAACACGCCCATGCAAATCGCCAGAGGGCGCTCAAAGCTCTGTCGGATACAGGCGCACTGATGGCGCTCGGCAGCGATGCCCCGCAGCTTTATAGCGTCCCGGGTTTCTCCATTTGGCGCGAGATTGAAACTATGGCAGAGGCAGGCATTAGCGCTGAGAAAATTCTAAAAATCGGCACTCGAAATCCGGGTGATTATTTTGCCGACAAAGACAGGTTTGGGCAAATTGCGGTTGGGATGCGCGCTGACCTGCTGCTTCTTGATGCCGATCCTCGACTTGACGCAGCAAACCTTACCAAACAGTCTGGCGTAATGGCGGCCGGGCGCTGGTATAGCAGAGAAACACTTGACGCGCGCTTAGCGGAAATAGCTGTAGCAAACAGATAAACCCAGGCGCAGCCGTTACACTTGGGCGTAGCGGCTGAAACATATTTGTAGGGCATTCAGATAGCCGGGCTGCAGGTCAGTGATTTCTTTCACCCCTTCAGTATCCAGAAACTGCCCCCAGACATGCTCTTCCGAGAGAGTGAACTTCACGTCTCCAGCTTTTTTAGCCAGTTGTGTTTCGAAAACCAAAACCAGGCGTGGGCCGAGTACAGGATGGTGTTTCACCCACGAGGCCACAAATTCGAAGCCGCCAGCCTCGATGCCCACTTCTTCTTCAAGCTCGCGTTCCAGCGCTTCAAACAGATCTTCGCCCTGCTCCACTTTGCCACCCGGCAGATCAGGGATGCCTTTGTCTTTACGCAAGACCAGAATTTTATTGTCGCTTGAGACCAGCACAACTTTTGCAGAAACCGGTAAATCATTCAGGCTATTACGGATGGATTTAATCTGTCGCCAAATCAAGATACTGCTCCAGTATTTAGGGTAGAACGGTGAATATTATAGAAGGCCAAGCTGCTTGAAGCTGGTCTGGCCGAATTTACCGACAATGATATGGTCGTGCACCTGAACATTCACTTTCCTGCAAACATCGATGATCTCGCGGGTCATGGTGATATCCATTTGGCTAGGCGACGGATCCCCGGACGGATGATTATGCACAAGGATGAGTGCACTGGCATCAAGTGCGAGCGCGCGGCGGAGGATTTCGCGCGGGTATACAGCTGTTTGGTCCACGGTGCCTTCGCTCAGCATCTCATCTGCGATAACCGCGTTTTTCCGATCAAGAAGCAGCAGTCGGAATTGCTCCCGAGGCAAATGCGCCATGGTGCTTTGCAAATAGGCCTGAACGGCCTCCCAGTTGGACAGAACGGCCTTTTCCTGCATTTGCGTTTTGGCTAGCCGCAACGCCGACGCCTGGACCGACTTTATCGCAGCCACTGCCGTATCACCCAGCCCAGGTGCAGCGCGCAGTGCGTCCACATCAGCGGAGAGCACGCCAGCATAACTGCCGAAACGGCCAATAAGCTCTTTTGCCAATGGCTTCACATCGCGACGTGGAATGGCAAGGGTAAGGATTAGCTCCAAAAGCTCATAATCGGGCATACCTTCCGGGCCACCAGCCAAAAGCCGTTCACGCAAACGCGCGCGGTGCCCAAGCTTATGGTCTTTTGGTTTGGTTTTTCGCGCGGATAGTTCTTCAAGAGGCTTGCGCCCCTCACCTGAAAAATCTAATTGCGCTTCCCGTAAATCCACATTGGCCCCCAAGCCTTAAGTGCTCGCTTAGTCGTCGCTACTGTACGGCGGGCAGAACCAGCCTTTTGGTGACTTGGTAAAGACCTCAACCCCGTCCTCTGTTACAGCCATGGTATGCTCAAACTGCATTGAAAGCGATTTATCGCGTGTAACTGCCGTCCAGCCGTCACTTAAGACCTTGCAGCCCGGCTTGCCTGCATTAACCATCGGCTCGATGGTAAAGAACATGCCCGGCCGCAGCTCTGGGCCTGTGCCCATGCTACCAAAATGCATCACGCTTGGCTCGTCATGAAAAACTTGGCCAATCCCGTGGCCGCAGAAATCCCGAACAACAGAATAGCGGTGCGCCTCAACATGCTTTTGAATGATATGACCAATATCACCGAGGTGCGCGCCCGGCTTCACGGCATCAATGCCTTTCCACATGGCTTCGAACGTGACCTGGCATAAGCGCTTTTGCAGCAGCTTAGGCTCCCCAACAAAGAACATCCGGCTTGTATCACCAAACCAGCCATCAAGAATAACGGTCACATCAATATTTAGGGTGTCACCCTTTTTGAGCCTTTTTGGCCCGGGAATACCGTGGCAAATAACATGATTGATCGACGTGCAGACGGATTTCGGAAATCCACGGTAATTGAGCGGCGCCGCGATCGCATTATTCGCCGTGATAAAGTCATGGCAAATCGTATTCAGCTCATCGGTGGTAATGCCAGCCTCAACGAAGGGCGTAATATGGTCAAGCGTGCGCGCAGCCAGCTGCCCCGCCTCCCGCATGCCTTCAAACGCCTCAGGACCGTGTATTTTAATGGCGCCCGTGCGTTCGCTTGGGGCCGTCGCAGCATCAACATAATTCATCAAGAAACCTAAACACGGGTACTGGAACGCCCGCAATCAATTATTAGCTAATATTTATGGGTAGAGCCTTTGTAACATAAATACCTTTGGCACTTAATGCACATTCATAACAAAGCAGCTCAACACCGGCCTTCGCTGCCTGTCTTAACGTATTAGTATAGGTCGGGTCAATTTCCTCTGCAGGAGAAAAACTATCACAGTCGCTGCGCTGCACCAAATACACCATAACCGCACGATGGCCATCAGCGACCATATCCATTAGTTCCTGCAGGTGTTTGGTGCCGCGTACGGTGACAGCATCCGGGAACCTCGCCCCAGAGCCAACCTTAAGCGTTACACTTTTCACTTCCACATAACAAAGTCCCGGCTCTTCTAGCAAAAGATCAATGCGGCTGTTTTTTCCGTATTTGACTTCGCGGCGAAGCGTATCGTGGCCCTGCAGCTCAGTTATCGTGCCGTTTTCGATCGCTTCTTCAACGATATGATTAGCTTTGGATGTATTGATCCCCACAAGGGACGTACCCACATCAATCATCTCCCACCGCCAGTCTAGCTTAGCCTTTGGGTTCTGATTGGGGGAGAGATAGACCGTACTGCCCGGCTTCTTAAGGCCCGTCATTGAGCCCGAATTAGCACAGTGGGCGACAATGACGCTGCCGTCACCAAGCTCAACGTCAGCTAGAAAACGTTTGTAACGTTTCATCAACTTACCTGTAGTAAGTTCATTCGGAAATTCCATTACGCCCCTCGTTTGCTCTCTTTTCTATCACTTGTTAACACAACACTATCACTTATTAACACAACATTGATACTTGACTAAAGTGTCAAGAATGCCCACGACCCTTGTCATAAGAACCGAACTCGCGCTATACATCTTATAGTTTATTAATGTAGCCACTTGCATATTTCCATCTGTGTATATCAGCGTAAATATAAATCCCATCGACGAGAAGGAAATTGACATGAAATCACTTCGCCGCATGGCGCTTTTGGCAGGGGTAGCCACCTCTGTCTTACTGGTAACCGCTGGTGCATACGCCCAGTCTACCACTTCTTCAATACGTGTCCGGGTTGTTGACGCGTCCGGGGAAAACTTATCAGGTGTTTCGGTAAATATACTGCATGTTCCAACGGGGCGTACTTTCAGCAGATCAACAAATAGCGCCGGTGTATTGATCGCCAATGGCCTGCCAATCGGCGGCCCCTATATTGTTAGTCTGGTTGATGGCAGCCGCGCAATTGCTAACACCGTTAACCGGGTTGAAGACATTGTGCTGGCGCTCGACAAATCGGGCTCCGTTATGCTTGTGGCCAGGCGCGGAGACAGCGCTGACAACACGATTGAAGAAATCATTGTAACGGGCCGGGCGCTTTCAGCGTCACTTCAAACAGGCGCGGGCAGCAGCTTTAGCCGGCGGACCATCGAAGGCATTCCGTCAATCGGCCGCGACTTCGTCAGTGTTCTTGCCACAGATTCTAAAATACTGGTTGATAACAGCGTGCCGCGCGGTCCAGCAGTTTCTATCGCGGGCCAAAACTTCCGTTTTAACAGCATAACAATTGACGGCGTTGCCCAAAACGATAACTTCGGGCTGTCATTCAACGCCTCTGCAACGCAGCGCCCTCCTATCTCCATCGACGCAATCGGTGGAATTAGCGTAAACGTCGCGCCGTTTGACGTTGAATATGGTAATTTCCTAGGCGGCAACATCAACATTGTCACCAAATCAGGAACTAACGAATTCCACGGCAGTGCTTACGGCTTTTTTACGAACGACAGCCTAACCGGGAACCGCAGCGGAGACATTGACTTAGCAATTGGTGATTTCAAGGAACGCTCTTACGGCGCAACACTTGGCGGCCCAATTGTTAAAGACAAATTGTTTTTCTTTGCCAATTACGAAAATTTCCGCACGACGCTCCCTGCCAACACTCAGACTATTGAAAACATTCCAGGTGTAAGCCAGGCAGAGGTTGACCGTGCGATTGACATTTTCCAGAACGTTTATGGTTTTGATCCAGGAACGTTCGCGGCAACCGATGTCGACCGGGACGAAAAGATCCTATTGAAGCTCGACTGGAACATCAGCGATTTCCACCGGGCAACAGCGACTTATCAGCGTGCGGACGGTGATACCATTTTTGATGATTTCCCTGAAACGGCTGTACTCAACTCAGGTCGCTATAATATTAATGAGCGGCTCGACAGTTACAGCTTCCAGCTTTTCTCTGACTGGTCTGATAATTTCTCCACTGAATTCAAGATTGGCTATAAAGACGTTAAAAACCGTCAGATTAGTATAGACTCGTCTACGCCAGACTTTGCAATCTTCACCCCCGGCGGCGGTACTATTACCGCGGGCGGCGATCGGTTCCGTCATGCCAATACGCTCGACAACACCTCTCGCATCGTAAAATTGAAGGGTGACTATACCACCGGCAATCATACTCTTACTGTTGGTTTTGAGCAGGAACACAACTCGGTTGATAACCTCTTCCTGCCGTTCTCACGTGGCCAAGTAACATTCCTAAGCCTAGATGATCTCGAAGCGCGGGATCCTAACTTCATTCTAATAGGCGGCTCTAACTCAGGCAATCCGGATGATGCTCGAGGCCAGTTCTCACTAGATACCAACACAATCTATGTGCAGGACGAGTGGCTTGCCACCGATACATTAACCCTCAAGTTCGGCCTCCGGCTCGACTGGAAGAACAACAGTGACGCAATCACTGAAAATCCAAATTTCTTTGACCGCAATGGCTTTTCCAATACCGAAAACCTTGATGGCAAAAGCTTATTCCTGCCGCGTTTCGGCTTTAACTGGGAAGCGAACGATCGCCTAACTGTCCGTGGTGGCGCTGGTTTGTTTGGTGGTGGTACACCGCTCATCAACCTTTCCAACAGCTATAGCGGCAACGGCATCACGCGTACGTTCGCAGCCTTTTTCGCAGATTTCTTTGGGCCGGGCATTGAAGGCTTATTGAATGACGTTGGTCAAAACTTACCTAATCCAGACGCCGTTTCGAGCGTATTTGGTTTCGGCGTAGGTGTTAACCCCGATACAGACGTTGATGCGCTCGATCCAGATTACAAATTGCTTTCAAGCTGGAAATACAATCTCGCGTTTGATTATGTCGCTGATTTCTCTGACTATGGCCTTGGTGATGACTGGCGCTTTACGGCAGAAGCTATCTATACCAGCGTCAAGAACGGGTATGATATTGACGAGACCCGCCGGGTCCAGATTGCCACAGCCCCTGATGGCCGTCCGATTTATAACAACACCGATAGTTGCAGCACTTTCTTCAACTGCGCTGACTATGTTGTAACCAACACCAAACAGGGACATAGCTTTATCCTATCGTTTGATGTGGCTAAGGACTTTGATACTGATTACGGTCTCTTCTCAACCACTCTCGGTTACACGCGCCAGCGCGTTAAAGATGTTCGGTCATATAATCGCTTCATCAATTTCGAAGCATTCGCGTTTGACCCACAACGGGACCTCAATGACCCGGACCTTTCGACTTCAAAGTTTGAAGTGCCTAACTTGGTTACAGCGACCTTTTCCTGGGAAAAAGAGATCTTTGGCGAAAACCTGACCCGTTTCAGCATGGTCTATTCCGGCCGCTCCGGGCGTAACTTCAGTTATATCTTTAACGGAACAGGTGCCTTTGGTGGTAATGGTCTGGCTGACTTTGCCAGCGCCGACAACGCAGGTCCAAACCTCTTCTACGTGCCGACAGGGCTGAATGACGCCCGTGTAACAGGTGAGGCCGGCTTCCTTGCTTCTCTTGACGATTTGATCAACGGGGACAGTTGCCTATCAGAGTTCCGCGGTGAAATCATCCCGAGAAACTCATGCCGTACAGGCTGGGTCAACAGGATCAATCTGCGGTTCTCACAAGAAGTAGAAGTTTCAGAAGGTCATTTGGTCGAATTTACCTTCGACATTGAAAACTTTGCTAACTTGCTGAACCGTAACTGGGGCAGGCTTGATACCATCTTCCAGCCGTCCAACATTCCACTTGCGGATGTTGCCATCAGTGATGATGGGTCGCAGTTTATCCTCAGCCCATCCGGCTCTGCAACTGCTTCCGCTGCGAACCCAAACATTGCGCGCCTTCCTTCGGCTTACCGCATTCAGTTTGGTTTACGGTATAAGTTCTAACTACAACGAGCTTTATAGCTAAGCACTAAAAAGGCCTGCCCTCAAAAGAGAGCAGGCCTTTTCCTATTCTAACAGATTGGAAGCTGGCTACCGCACTTAAATCAGCTGGATAGAATGGCCGCCGTCGACGGGTAGTGCTGTCCCTGTCGTAAAGCCGCTTGCAGGCGATGCGAACATCACCAATGCAGGGACAAGCTCCTCGAGGTTACCGGCGCGTTTGCCCGGCGTCTTCCGGAGCATTTCAGCACCTTGCTTGCTGTCCAGGTAATAATCATTGATCTCTGTCACAAAATAGCCGGGGCAGAGCGAGTTAACTCGAATGCCGTTCCGCTGCCACTCGAGCGCCATAACTCGTGTCATTTGCACGACAGCAGCTTTACTAGTGGCGTATGACAGCGCCTTCGGTGATGCGCCGAGCCCAAGAACCGAAGCCGTGTTGATGATTGAGCCTTTTTTGCCCGCAGCAATCATGCGCCGCGCGGCTTCAGTGCCAACGAACCACATACCCTTGAGGTTTGTATCCATCATCGCGTCCCACTGCTCTTCGGTCTCTTCGAGGGCCCACGCCGGGTTGCCGATACCTGCGTTGTTGCAGACAATTGTCGGGGTACCCACTGTTTCTTCCGCCGTATCAAACGCAGCCACTACAGTAGCTCTGTCTTTCACATCAAGCGGTACTGCAACTGCTTTTCGGCCGGTTTCAGCCATAATTTTGGTCGCCAGCGCTTCGGTCTTATCCGTACGGCGGGCACCAAGCACAACATCTGCGCCCGCACGCGCAAGCGCAAAAGCAAATTCAGCACCGATACCTGAAGAGGCACCCGATACGAGGGCTACTTGGCCTTCGAGTGAAAACAGTGAGCTTACATATTCGTTTGTCATAATTCGTATATTCCCAAATTAGCTTGCGTTGGCGCGGTCATACTCTGCAAAGCTTTTACCCTCAGCGACCAGCTTTTCCAAGAGCGGAGCCGGTTTCCACCAGCGCGGAGCCTCGGCTTCAAAGGCTTTGATCTTCTCGAGCACTGTCTTCAGGCCTAAATGATCAGCATAATGCATCGGGCCACCCCGATACGCAGGGAAACCGTAGCCGTTGATATATACAATATCAATATCGCTGGCGCGGTACGCATGGCCTTCGCCGAGGATCTTCGCGCCCTCATTAATAAGCGCGAGCATGCTGCGTTCCACAATTTGGTCTGCAGACTTTGCAGTCGGCGTAATCCCCAATTTGGCCCGTTCTTCTTCAAGCACGTTCAAGGCGAAGTCAGACGGCTTCGGTGCTCGGCTGCCTTCATCATAATCATAAATACCGGCGCCAACTTTAAGGCCCTTGCGATCAGCCTCCACGAGGCGATCCATCCAGTCGTTGGCGCGGGTCTCGTAATTTTCGCGGCCAAGGCTCTTGCGGGTCATATAGCCAATATCAAGACCTGCCATATCAGACATAGTCATCGGCCCCATTGGCATACCGAAACCAAACATGGCGGCATCAACCTCGCTTGGGCTGTTGCCTTCAATCACATTGATTGCAGCTTCACGGCCGTAAGGCGACAGCATACGGTTGCCGATAAAGCCGTGACAAACACCCGCCACAGCACCGACTTTTCTGATCTTTTTCGCCAGATCAACACACGTTGCGAGCACTTCGGTTGATGTTTCCTTGGCGCGGACAATCTCCAGCAACCGCATCACATTGGCTGGTGAGAAGAAATGGAGGCCGAGCACATCTTCAGGACGCTTGGTAAAGGAAGCAATCTCATCCACATCAAGATAACTGGTATTACTCGCGAGGATCGCACCCTCTTTCGCTACAGCATCAAGCTTGGTGAACACATCCTTCTTAATGTCCATACGCTCAAACACGGCTTCAATAATCAGATCACAATCAGACAAGTCATCATAGCTAAGCGTGCCATTAAACAGCTCCATGCGCTGGTCTACTTGTTCCGTCGTCATGCGGCCACTTTTCACCGAACGCTCATAGTTGCCGCGCACTACTTTAAGGCCGCGATCAAGCGCGTTCTGCTGCATATCGAGTATCACCACCGGCATGCCGACATTGGCGAAATTCATCGCAATACCACCGCCCATGGTGCCGGCACCGATAATGCCTACCTTCTTAATCTCGCGGCGCGGTGTTTCTTTGGTAACACCCGGGATGCGGCTAACTTGGCGTTCAGCGAAAAACACATGTTGCAGCGCCTTCGCTTCTGGGTTCGACATGCACTCAATAAACAGCTCGCGTTCACGCTTCAACCCTTCAGCTAACGGCAGGGAGACCGATGCTTCGACGGCTTTGATACACTGCTCAGGGGCGAAAAAACCGCGTGTCTTACGCGCGATCGATTTGCGGAATCCCGCGAAGAAATCCTCGCCAAATTCACTGCCATCAATTTCCATCTCACCAGTACGGCGTGGGCCTGCGGAGATTTTGCTTGCAGCCAGCGCTAGCGCTGCCTCAACTAGATCACCTTCGGTCAACTCATCAATCACGCCCCAAGCCAGGGCTTCTTTTGAGGATACATGCCGTCCGCTTACAATTGCATCAAGCGCGTTGGCTGGCCCTGCGATACGCGGCAAGCGCTGTGTGCCGCCCGCACCGGGAATAATGCCAAGCTTCACTTCTGGCAGACCAATTTTCGCAGTTGGCACAGCCACACGGTAATGACAGCTAAGGGCAACTTCGAGCCCGCCACCGAGCGTAGTGCCGTGCAGTGCCGCGACAACCGGCTTTTCCATAGCTTCTATCTGGTTCACTACTTCAAGCAAGCCGGGCTCCTGCAAAGGCTTACCAAACTCGCGAATATCAGCGCCCGCAATGAACGTGCGTCCTGCACACGCGATTACAATCGCTGCAACACTATCGTCTGCCGCCAGTGCCGTCATCTGATTGGCCAAGCCTTCCCGCACCGAATGCGAAAGTGCATTCACCGGGGGGTTATTCACAGTCAGAAGGGCAATATTTCCGCGCATTTCTTTGCTGACAACAGTCACTGTAGTTCCTCTCAAAAATCATATCGAGTTAGGGCACATAAAAAGTATGCCATTCATCATGTTTACAAAGGTAGATCGTCCCCGTCTTTTGGCGAGGTGAATTATTAAAAGTGAACGCTGCTGCTCTAAACGCGCTCCAGCAACATGGCAATACCTTGGCCCACACCGATACACATAGTGGCCAAACCGTAGCGCGCGCCTTTTTGGTGCAGTTCCTCGGTCAGCGTAAGCGCAAGCCGTGCGCCTGACATACCCAGCGGGTGGCCGAGTGCAATCGCTCCGCCATTGATATTCACATGCTCCGCATCGTCCGGCATGCCAAGCTGGCGCATACAGGCAAGAGACTGAACGGCGAAGGCCTCATTCAGCTCAATCACATCAATATCACCAAGCGTGAGACCGTTGCGCGCTAGTAGCTTCTGCGTTGCGGGCACAGGACCAATTCCCATGATGCGCGGCGGCACGCCAGCAACAGCGGTACCCACAATACGGGCGCGCGGTGTAAGGCCGTGCTTTGCAGCTGCCTCTTCGCTGGCAATCAACAGCGCCGCCGCACCGTCATTGGTGCCTGATGCATTGCCCGCTGTAACAGAGCCGCCGTCACGAAACGGTGCCCTCAAATTAGCTAAGCCTTCTAGGGTGGTGCTGGCACGCGGATGTTCATCTGCTGAAATGACCAGGTCATCGTTCTTGCGTTGCGGCACATGGACGGGGGTAATTTCTTTGGCCAGCCTACCGCTCGCCATGGCTGCCGCTGCCTTCATCTGTGACCTGTAAGCAAAAGCATCCTGATCCTCGCGGCTGATACCAAACTCTTCCGCCAGATTTTCAGCCGTTTCCGGCATTGCCTCTGTGCCGTACGCCTTATTCAGCGCCTTATTGATAAACCGCCAGCCGATGGTGGTATCGTAAATTTCTGCGTTGCGGGAAAATGCAGCTGTGGCCTTCGGCATCACCATCGGCGCACGCGACATGCTTTCGACACCGCCAGCAATGACAAAATCCGCCTGTCCGGACACGATAGACCGCGACGCTTGGGCGGTGGCATCAAGGCCGGAACCACAAAGGCGGTTTACCGTCACGCCCGGCACTTCCTGCGGCAACCCCGCAAGCAGCGCCGCCATACGGCCAACATTGCGGTTATCTTCCCCCGCCTGGTTGGCGCAGCCATAAAACAGATCATCAACAGCAGCCCAGTCTGCGTTCGGGTAGCGGTCCATCAAGGCCCTCAGCGGGATCGCGGCCAGATCATCGGTACGAACGCTGGAAAGACCACCGCCGTAACGGCCAATCGGGGTGCGGGTTCCGTCACAAATAAAAGCATGCTGCATTAGGTGTCTCCTCTTTACGCTGATCAAAGTAGGACGATCGGGCAAAATTGCCAGCATTTTAATGCCTCAAATTAAAACCCTTGCCTCCCGGCCACCCCGCCTTACTCTCAGGATCAGATCTTTCATAAAGGACACCTTATCATGGCGCTAGATTTGGAAACTCGGAACCAGCTAATTGACATGCTCGACCGCTTCGTGACCGAGCGGCTTATCCCGTCCGAACGCCGGATGGAAGAAGAAGGCCGAGTGCCAGAAGATATAGCCGTTGAGATGAGAGAGCTTGGCCTTTTCGGCATTTCGATCCCAGAAGAATACGGCGGGCTCGGCCTTTCGCTTGAGGATGAAGTTGAGGTAGCGCTCGTGATCGGCAGAGCAGCGCCCGCGTTTCG
>NVTU01000055.1 GCA_002401685.1 Kordiimonadales bacterium | reverse complement strand
AGGTCTTCGCGTGTAATCGTTAAATCTTCGCGCAGACGGTGGATCTGGTTCGGGCCTTTCATCAGGCCGTCAAAAACTTCCATCGCCGTTTGCACCATGCCCGGATGTGCAACCCATGTTCCGTCATGGCCAAAGGATGCTTCTCGGTCCTTATCAGCACGCACTTTGTCGTATGCGGCTTTGTTGGCGGCTTCGTCATTTTTAACCGGGATCTGTGCAGCCATGCCGCCCATCGCATGTGCGCCTCGCCGGTGGCAAGTTTTGATGAGCAAAAGCGAATAAGCTTTCAGGAATGCGTCACCCATCACAACCTGCGACCGGTCTGGTAGCAAATAGTCGGCAGTTTTGCCAATGCGTTTAATATAGCTGAAGATATAGTCCCAGCGCCCGCAGTTCAGACCAACTATATGGTCTTTAAGGGCGTGCAATATCTCGTCCATCTGGAATGCAGCGGGCAGTGTTTCAATTAGCACCGTTGCTTTGATGGTGCCGATCGTCAGCCCAAGGAATTTTTCTGCGTGGGCAAAAACATCGTCCCACAACTTGGCTTCTTCCATGGTTTCCATCTTTGGCAGATAGAAATACGGACCGGTGCCGTTCGCGATAAGCGAGTTGGCGTTATGAAATATATAAAGACCAAAATCGAACATGCCGGCGGATACAGGGGCGCCTTCAAAAGTGGCATGTCTTTCAACCATATGCCAACCGCGTGGTCGTACTTTCAGCGTCGCAGTAGTGTCATTCATGCGGTAGGATTTTCCTGAGCGCGGATCATCAAAGGAAAGCTTGCCGCGGGCGTAATCCATACAGTTGATCTGGCCCTGGATCATATTGTCCCAGGTTGGGCTAGTGGCATCTTCAAAATCGGCCATGAACACGCTGGCACCACAGTTGAAAGCGTTGATCATCATTTTGCGATCAACAGGGCCGGTAATTTCTACGCGGCGGTCCTGCAAATCATCAGGCGTGCCGAGAATTTTCCAGTCACCTTCGCGAATGTGTTTTGTATCGGCACGGAAATCAGGCAGCTCGCCGGTATCCAGTGTCTTCTGGCGTTCTGTGCGCACTTTCAAAAGGGCACGGCGGCGATCCCCAAAGGCGGCTTCAAGGTCTGCAACAAATGTGAGGGCATCATACGTAAGTACGCGCTCGTAACCGTCCTTAAGGGCGCCGGTTAGCTCAAGGCTGTTTGGGATTTCGTTGTCTGTGATTTCTATAGTGCCAGGCATTTTGGTCCTCGTTCCGTATAAGCTTCAAAGTAAGTCGACCGTGACATATAGCAGAAACGACAATTTTGTTGCGTGAATAACAGTATATATTTCACATATGTTTCCCGGATCAAAACACTATTGATACAAAAAATGTTCCGTTGTATGATTTTGTCATTGTCAAAATGTAAACGTGTCAACTTTGTAAACATTGGAGTATGCGGTGGCTGAGATGGCGACAAAGAAGATATTTGCGGGGCCCCGCATTCGAAGGTTGCGGCGTGAACGCGGGCTTTCTCAGTCGCAGATGGCGTCGGAATTAGGGTTCTCAACCAGCTATCTCAACTTGGTAGAGCGCAACCAGCGCCCTGTTTCCGCACAGTTTTTATTACGTCTTGCCGAAGTGTATGATGTGGAGCTTACCGCATTCGCAGGCACAGACGAGGCGCGGGCGTTTGCCGACCTTTCAGAGATACTTGCAGACCCGATGTTCAAGTCAATTGGGCTTGCACGCGGCGAGATGCAGGACATGGCAGATGCCGCGCCGAGGGCGGTTGACGCGTTTACACTTCTTTACAAGACGCTGCAGCAGGTTAGGCAAAGTGCAACTGACCTCTCCAGCAGGGTTGCAGAACGTGAAGGGGGCGGCGGCGAATCGGCTTTTCCCGTGGACGAAGTACGCGATTTTATTCACGACCATAAAAACCATTTCCCTGAGCTGGACGAGGCAGCTGAAGCGCTGCACGAAGAACTTGGCTTGCAGCGCGATGATGCATTCATGGTTCTAACGGGGCGGCTTGATGAAGAGCACGGCATTCGTGTGCGGATCATGCCGCACGATGTGATGCCGGAAACACTGCGCCACTTTGACCCGCATCGGCGGCAGCTTCTGATCAGTGAAATGCTGGATAGCAGTGCGCGGGTTTTCCAGCTTGCCGTTCAGTTGGCCATGCTGGAATTTAAGCCGATGGTGCAACGCATCGGCGATTTGCAGCAGTGGCAAACGGAAGAGGCGCGCCGGCTGGTGCGTATCAGCCTGCATAATTATTTTGCGGGCGCACTCTTGATGCCGTACCGGCGTTTTCTCGAGGACGCGAAGGCGCTCAAGTATGATATTGAGCATCTCGGGCGGCGGTTTGGCACCAGCTTTGAGCAGGTCTGCCACCGGCTAACCACTTTGCAGCGCCCTGGTGAGCGCGGCATTCCGTTCTTTTTTGTCCGCGTTGATAAAGCAGGCAATATTTCGAAACGCTTCTCCGCGGGCCGTTTCCATTTTTCCCGTTTTGGCGGGACGTGCCCCTTGTGGCGGGTACATGATACCTTCTCCACGCCTGGCAAGATCGATACGCAGATCATCGAAATGCCAGACGAAACCCGGTATTTCTCTGTGGCGCGAACGGTTAGGCGCGTTGGCTCGCTGCACGGTCAGCCCGATCAGCAGCTGGCGATCGGCCTTGGCTGCGATATCGCATTCGCACGTGAGCTGACTTACTCAAAAGGGCATGACTTTGAAAATCTAGATGCCACACCTGTAGGCCCTAATTGTCGCCTCTGCGAACGCCCGGCCTGCCCGCAGCGCGCCCACCCACCCCTTACTAGAAGTTTGGTGCTCGACGAGCGATCTCGCGGCCTTTCTGCATACCGCTTTAGCCAGGAGTAGTTGGTCGCGTAATTTTATTACGTCAATAAATGGCAGAAATGCTTACCTAATTAACGGGGCGTAATTATATTACTCACTTTTGGTATTGCGCTCGCGTATACTCGGCCTTAGCGTGTCGGCGAATTTCCAGCTGATTATTTGGGCGAGTATGTAATGAGCACCAGCGTTTTAGATCTGTTTCATATTGGTATCGGGCCGTCGAGCTCCCACACTGTGGGGCCGATGAAAGCTGCGCGCACATTTGTTGAAGGATTGCGTGCGTCTGGTGATCTGCAGGACGTCGCCCGGATCGCGACCAAATTATATGGGTCGTTGGGCGCTACGGGGCGTGGTCACGGGTCGGATGTTGCCATCCTTTTAGGGCTGATGGGCGAATGTCCGCGCAAAGTGGATATCGATGCAATCCCGACCATGATTGATACTGTCCGTAGCACCAAACAGTTGAAGATACTCGGCACCCAACAGGTTACTTTCACGGAAGAAGATGACTTGCAATTGCTGCCGCGCGAGCGGCTCGATTTCCACCCGAACGGCATGCAGTTCTGGGCTTTTTCCGGCGACGGGAGCGAGTTGGCGCGACATATATATTATTCTATCGGTGGCGGCTTTGTCGTTAGCGAAGCAGAAGCAGAAGCGGATCATTTTGTTGAAGAAAAAGTAGCACATCCTTATCCGTTCACGTCTGCCGTTGAGCTGTTGGTACATTGCAAACGTGAGAATATGTCAATCAGCGCCATCATGATGGCAAATGAAGCAGTGCAACACGGCGAAAGCCATGTGCGGAAAGAGCTGCTGGAGATTTGGCGTGTGATGCAGGACTGCGTTAAGCGCGGCTGCGAAAATGGCGGTATTATGCCGGGCCTAAAAGTGAAGCGCCGGGCCGCTGACTTGCATAAGCAGTTGTCTGCTCGCCCTGAAATGGCTTTGACAGACCCGCTCACCATTTTGGACTGGGTAAATCTGTATGCGCTGGCAGTGAATGAAGAAAATGCCGTGGGTGGTAGGGTAGTAACAGCGCCCACCAACGGGGCAGCTGGTATTGTACCTGCTGTGCTGCATTATTATACGCGCTTCATGCCCGCCTCAAACGATGACGGCGTGGTTAAGTTTCTGCTTACAGCCGGAGCCGTTGGCAGACTTTTCAAAGAAAATGCTTCTATTTCTGGCGCTGAAGTCGGGTGCCAAGGCGAAGTTGGCAGCGCGTGCTCAATGGCTGCTGCTGGGCTTGCAGAAGTGATGGGCGGTACGCCCGAGCAAGTCGAAAACGCTGCCGAGATCGGCATGGAGCACAATCTGGGCCTGACGTGTGACCCCATTGGTGGCTTGGTTCAGGTGCCGTGCATTGAACGGAACGCGATGGCATCGGTTAAGGCGATCAACGCAGCACGCTTGGCACTGCGCGGGGACGGCGATCATTTTGTATCGCTTGATAAAGTGATCCGCACCATGCGCATCACGGGCCGTGACATGCAGTCTAAATATAAAGAAACTGCTCAGGGTGGGCTGGCGGTTACAGTCCCGATCTCGTCCACTGTAGTGGACTGTTAAGGAAGCCTGCCATGACTGCCGTCACAGAAGGGCGGCTTCTTAGTTGCTTTGCATTGGCAAAGGAAGGCTGAGCCACCTTTGTCGGCAGTGAAGGATTGCGGCGTGAAGCTGGTGCCTGAATGGGAGCCATCACAAAAAGGCTGCTTCTTTGAATTGCCGCAGGTACACCAGAAATATTGCTTGCCTGCGATCAGTTCGACAATTGCAGCGCGTTTTTCAGCAACGGTGGGGGTGGGCATGGTATCTCTCCGTTTTGAGGTGAGGACCCCGGCACCATACCCTATTTAACGGCTTTTATTAAGCCACTTGTATTTGAAGCAATATCGGGTGATCAAGGCGTATGACACGCACCTATAAAAGTTTTGAAGCCATCTACGCGCTGGTGAAAGAGGTACCCCCGGGGCAGGCGGCCAGCTACGGCATGATTGCGAGCTTAATCCAGGGCGCTACCGCGCGCATTGTTGGGTATGCGATGGCTGCAACACCTGAAGGCCAGGGCATTCCGTGGCAACGCATTATCAATTCAGCCGGTAAGATCAGTGAGCGCGACGGCGCTACGCGCCAGCGTGACAGGCTGACGGCGGAGGGCATTGCCTTTACCAAAAGCGGCAAGGTTGACTGGAAGAAATGCCGCTGGGAAGGGCCAAGCGAGGCTTGGTTGGAAATCCATAAAGTCGACTTTATGGATTTCCTTGAAATTCAGTCCAAATGGCCGGGTCGCTAGGGCGCCAAGCGATCAATCCAGTTTGGAAATCAGATTAGACTGTTACGCCTCGGAGTGCCGCTGTTTAGGGCGTAACTTGAGGGCAGTTGCCTTCGTTTTTTCCCGATCTTTTTCTGCTTCGCGCAGCATTTGGCTTTCGCCTGTTTGGTATTGAAGCGGCCAGCCTTGTTGCGGGCTGCCGTATTGACCTGCAGCGTGGCGGGTAAAGGCAGCATTGTTCAAGTGCGGCCGAGCTAGAGCCACGAGGTCAGCGCGGCCTGCGGCGAGTATAGTATTCACCTGTTCAGGCAGGGTAATGCCGCCAACCGTCATTGTTGGAATGCCGATCTCGCTGCGCACAAAATCCGAAAACGGTACTTGGTACATGCGACCATAAACGGGTTTTTGGTGCGGCACCGTTTGGCCTGTGGAAATATCGAGTATATCCGCGCCCGCCGCTTTGAAGGCGTTTGCAGTGGTACGCAGATCATCCCAATTTACGCCGCCCTCTGCCCAGTCCCATGCACTGAGGCGAACAGAAATTGGTTTATCGTCGGGCCAGACTTTGCGCACAGCTTTGAAGAGGTCTACTGGGAATTTCGTACGGCTTGAAGAATCGCCGCCGTAGTCGTCGGTGCGGTTATTGGTAATCGGCGAAAGGAAGCTCGCCAGCAAATACCCGTGGGCGCAGTGCAGTTCAAGCATGTCAAAGCCAGCGTGGTTCGCGCGCATAGCAGCCTGGCGGAACTCTTCTATGATGCGCGCCATATCTTCATGGGCTAGTGCCGCCGGTGTTGCCGAAACATCCGGGAAATACGGAATTGGAGATGCCGAAAATATTGGCCAGTTGCCACTATCCTTAGGCATGTCCATGCCACCGGTCTCAGGAGAATGGGTTGAGCCCTTGCGCCCGGCGTGGCCGAGCTGCAGGCAAATTTTTGTGTTGCCGTTCGCATGGGCGAAACCCGTTATGCGTTTCCACTCCCGCTCTTGCTCATCGTTCCACATGCCGGTGCATGCATCGGTGATGCGAGCGTCTGGGGACGGGCAAGTCATCTCCGTAATCAGCAGTCCTGCGCCGCCTGTGGCCCGTGCCCCGTAATGGACAAAATGCCAATCGTTGGGCACGCCGCTTTCAGCAGAATATTGTGCCATCGGCGAAACCACAACCCGGTTCGCCATGGTCATGCCGCGCAAGCTGAACGGCGTGAACATGGGTGTTTGTTTTATATTTGGGGCGAGTCGTAGCGAGTCGTAATATTCTGCCTCGACGGCTTTTAGGAATGCTTCATCCCGTAGGCCAAGATTATCCCATGTGATGCTTTTCGAGCGCGACATCAGCGCAAAAGCGAACTGGTATTGCGGTTTGTTATAGTGCCGTGCCATCTGCTCAAACCAGCGAAGGCTTACATCAGCCGCGTGCTGGATTATTTCAACCGGGGTTCTGCGCGCTTCTTCGTAAGCTGCAAAGACGGCATCTGTATCACCAGCGTGTTCAATCACTGCGTCAGATAAGCTGATCGCGCATTCCATCGAAAGCTTGGTGCCAGAGCCTATGGACCAGTGCGCTGTGGCTTTAGCGTCGCCCAGCAAAACGATTTTCCCAGCGTGCCAGTTGGCACAACTTACCCTTGGGAACTGTCGCCATAACGACCGGTTGGTGACAAAGCCGTGGCCTTCAAGTTCGTCTTTGAAAACCGCCTCGAGAAAACGGGCGCTGTCTTCCTCGCTCATATCGTCAAAACCGCAGTTGGCGTGTGTTTCTGGCGTGCACTCGACCACCCAGGTTGATTGGCCTTTTTCGTATTCGTAGGTATGGGCGCAGAAATGGCCGTCCTTGGTTTCCTTAAAGAAGAAAGTGAAGGCGTCAAGCGGGCGGGTTGAGCCGAGCCATGTGAAATAGTTTTTCCGCATTTCTGTAGTGCTGCCAAAGGCTTCTATATTGGCTTCGCGGATACCACTGTTGATGCCGTCAGCGGCTACAATGATGTCACTCTCGGCGAAATCTTGTTCAATGTTTGCGCTGTCGACGTGCGTTTCAAAGCGGAGCACAACGCCCACTGCCTTGCAGCGCTTGTGGAGGATTTCGAGCAATATTTTGCGCGAGCATCCAGCGAAGCCGTTGCCTCCAATAACCGAGCGCTCAGTGCCGCGCTGGACGACAATATCCTGCCAGTAGGAGAAGTCATCCCGGATTAGGTCATAGCTTTCAGGGTCAGCGGCGAAAAATTCGTCCAGTGTTTCATCGGAAAAGACTACGCCAAAGCCGAACGTGTCCCCCGCGCGGTTTTGTTCGATTACTTCGATATCAAAGTCAGGCCGTGCTTTCTTAGTGAGGAGTGCGAAATATAGGCCGCCGGGGCCACCGCCAATGACAGATATTTTCATGAGGATACATCGCCGTTTTCTAGTACTGCGGTGGTCTCAATTTCGATTTTGGCATCGCCTTCAATGAGGGCCGCGACCACAACACACGCCATTGCTGGATAATTCTTGCCCATCAGTTCGCGCCATATCTGGCCAATGTCTTTCAAGTGGGCGATATAGTCGTCGCGGTCGGTAATATACCATGTCATACGGACCACATCTCCAGGGGCGCCGCCGCCGGCCTTAAGGATAGCAATTGTGTTTTCCATAGCTGCGCGAAATTGACCAACCAGATCTTTATGCTCAAAAACACCGTGTGAGTTCCAGCCGATCTGCCCTGCGACAAATATCATCCGGCCTTCGGCCAGAATACCGTTGGAATAGCCGGATGGCCTTGGCCACCCCTCAGGAAGTAATGTTTTCATGAAGGGTCTCCTGCAGAGTTATCATTTTCAGCCGCCATCCATTTGCTCATCTGGTGGCGCATATCGTCGGGCCAGGGCAATGTTTTGCCCGTTTCCATATCCATGTGTACGATCACAAGAGACGCCTTGATGCGTTGCTCCGTGCCGCAGCGGGCTTTGACAGAAAGCGCGCAACTGCTGGTACCGAGCTTGGTGACGGCAATTTCGAAGGTAAGCGTATCGTGCATTTTGCTTGGGTGCAGAAAGTCGGCTTCGATATGGGCTGTAGGCACTGACCGTTTTGCTTTCAGGTGTAGAAACGCAAAATCAAAGCCTAGGCCTTCATCGAACCAGTCTTCGACCAAATCATTGATCATGCCGAAATAGCGCGGGTAAAACATGATGCCTGCGGCGTCTGTGTCGGCGAAGCGCACTTTCACTTTTTTCTTAAATCGGTTCATGATGTTTGGACAATCGTCTTTAATTTATAGCGCTGAATTTTGCCTGTTTGCGTCTTGGGAATGCTCTCTACAAAGGCAATGGCGCGCGGGTATTTATAGGGTGCAATGGTATCTTTGACGTGTTTTTGCAAACTGTCTATCAACGTATCTGTGTGGTTGGCTTCGGTAACGACAAAGGCTTTCACAATATGGCCTCGGGCTCCGTCTGGCACGCCGATTACGGCACATTCCTTGACAGACTTGTGGCTCATCAGAGCAGCTTCTACTTCAGGCCCCGCGATATTATAGCCGGAGGAGATAATCATATCGTCTGAGCGTGCAACAAAGGTGAAATAGCCGTCACTGTCTTGGCTGTATGTGTCGCCGGTTAGGTTCCAGCCGTTCACCACATAGTTCCTCTGGCGTTTATCATCTAGGTACCGGCAGCCAGTAGGGCCTTTCACCGCTAATCTGCCTTCGCAGGGCGGTGCTAGGACGGTGCCGTTACTATCCAATATGCAGGCCTGGTAGCCGGGCACTGGTTTGCCTGTAGCGCCAGCGCGGACTTCAGATGCTTTCGCTGAGATGAAAATATGGATCATCTCCGTCGCGCCGATGCCGTCAATCAGCTTAAGGCCGGTTTTTTCGTACCAAGCGTGCCATGTCGCGGCGGGCAGTGTTTCGCCCGCTGATATGCACTTTTTCAAACTTGCTATGTCAGGCTTCTCATCGCTTTCGAGCGCGCTGAGAATGGCCCGGTATGCTGTCGGTGCGGTGAACAGGATGCTCACGCGGTGTCTTTCAATGGTTGCGAGCAAGTCCGTTGGTCCAGCGGGCAACGCCACGGCGGCCCCGAACCGAGCCGGGAACACAACAATGCCGCCCAAGCCAAAGGTGAATGCAATGGGCGGGGAGCCACAAAAAACGTCAGATGCTTTGGGCTCTACTATATGACGGGCGTAACCGTCTGCCATCGCTAAAATATCGCGGTGGAAATGCATACAGGCTTTTGGCTGGCCCGTAGTGCCTGATGTGAATGCCAGCAGGGCAACGTCATCTTGGGCGGTATCAACGGCTGTAAATTCGTCGCTCTGTTTTGTCAGGAGGGGCTCCAGCGAACTTGTATCAGTGCCAAATGTGAGTGAAGTGAAAGTCCGTTTGCTTGCTGTGCAAGCGGTGTTCAATTCATCCGACAGCCCTTCTTCGCACAGGGCAAAATCTACATTTGCTTTATCGGCAATGGTAGTAAGCTCGCAGGCACGGAGAAGCGGCATCGTCGTAACAGCGACACCGCCAGCAAGCAAAATGCCGTACCAGCTGGCGATCATCATCGGTGTATTCCGGCCGTGCAGTAGGACGCGGTTGCCGGCGACAAGGCCTAGCTCGTTCGTTAATACAGCTGCGACTTGGTTCGCACGGCTTTGAAGCTCAGAATAGGTCCAGTTTCCTTCTGACCATAGGATGGCAGGTCTTGTCCCGTTCTCTCGCGTTATAGCGCCTGTGAGTAAAGTTGCAGCGGCATTGAGCCGGTCTGGATATTGAAGTTCAGGCAGGTCGAAGGTTAGCTCCGGCCACAGAGCAGGGTCTGGGAGGTTGTCCCGGGTGAAGCTATCAATATGGCCGCTTTTATACATTCCCAATGCCTTACTGTGTGCGGTGACTGTTGAGGAGCTGCCGCGCGATAACCAATTTCTGCACTTCAGAGGCGCCTTCATAAATGCGCAGCGCCCGAATTTCCCTGTACAGCTCTTCGACCTTCACGCCTTTGGTGACGCCTAAGCCGCCAAACATCTGAAGGGCTTTGTCAATCACGCTCTGGGCCTGATCTGTCGCGAATAGCTTTGCCATTGCTGCTTCACGGGTGACACGGTCGGCACCACTGTCTTTGGTCCAGGCAGCCCGGTAAATCAGCAGGGCGCTGGCATCGATATCAAGCGCCATTTCTGCCAAACGTTCTTGCGTGATCGGTAGGTCTGAGAGAGGCGCGCCAAACAGCTGGCGTGACCGTGTGTGGTTGAGCGCTTCATCAAGTGCTCTGCGCGCAAAGCCGAGTGCAGCAGCACCTACTGTGGAGCGGAATATATCAAGCGTTGCCATTGCGATTTTAAACCCTGCACCGCGTTCACCGAGCAGGTTGCTCGCAGCCACCGCACAATTCTCAAACTCTAAGCGTGCTAGGGGGTGCGGGGCCATCACATCAATACGCTCGGCAATGGTTAGCCCTGGCGTGTCAGCGTCCATTACTACGGCGCTGAGCCCGCGTGCGCCCGCAGCCTCGCCGCTGCGCGCAAAGACACAGTAGAAGTCGGCAATGCCGCCGTTTGAAATATAGGTTTTTTCGCCTGTTAGAGCTAAGCCTGCTGTGTTTTCAGTGAGAGTAGAGCTGATTGCCGCCACATCAGATCCTGCATCGGGCTCTGTAAGGGCAAAGGCCGCAATTTTCTCACCGGTCGCGACAGCTGGCAAATAGTGGCGTTTTGCTTCTTCACTGCCCGCGAGGGAAATGGCGCCTGAGCCGAGCCCCTGCATAGCAAAGGCGAAATCGGCGAGGCCTGAATGGCGGGCCAAGGTTTCTCGGATCAAACACAAGCTGCGCACATCAAGCGTGTCGGTGATACCGCCGTATTCTGCCGGCACTGCGTAGCGCAGCCACCCGCCAGCGCCGAGCGCTTTGACGAGCCTGCGGCAGGTGTCGTCCACATTGGTGTGTGCGTCTGGCGCATCGACGATAGCGGGCAGCGTGTCTGTCGCCCACGCGTCCAGCTCTGCGGCCAGCTTGCGGTGCTGGTCCTCCAGAAACGGCCAGTTTAGAAAGCTTTTATCTGCCATCAGTCACCCTCAAATATTGGTTTTTCTTTTGCGACAAACGCTTTGTAGGCGCGCTCGAAATCTTTGGTTTGCATGCAAATGGCCTGGGCCTGTGCTTCGGCTTCGATCGCGGTGTCCAAGCTCATGTCCCATTCCATGTTGAGCTGGTTCTTCGTCAGCGCGTTTGCAAACGTAGGGCCCGCTGCCAACCGCGCGGCCATCGCGTTTGCGACATCCATCAGCTCGTCAGGCTCGACGATGCGGCTGAAATAACCCCAGCGTTCGCCTTCGTCTGCTTTCATCGCGCGGCCGGTGAAGAGCAGCTCGGATGCGCGGCCTTGGCCAATGATGCGTGGCAGCATTGCGCAAGCGCCCATATCGCAGCCAGCAAGGCCCACGCGGTTAAACAGGAAAGCGGTTTTGGCATTCGGAGTGGCATAGCGAAGGTCAGACGCCATCGACATAATTGCGCCAGCACCGACACATGTCCCGTCCACCGCCGCGATGATGGGCTGCGGGCAGGCGCGCATGGTTTTGACCAGATCGCCGGTCATGCGGGTGAATTTCAGCAGGTCCGGCATATCCATGCCAACAAGCGGGCCGATAATTTCGTGTACATCACCGCCGGAGGAAAAGTTACCGCCCGCCCCCGTGAGGATAATAGCTTTGACCTCCGGCGCATCTTTCAGGGCGCGGAAAAGCGCACAAAGTTCACCGTAGCTGGCAAAGGTTAGCGGGTTCATCCGCTCCGGGCGGTTGAGCGTGATGGTTCCTACATGGTCGGATACGGACCACAGGAAATTTTCAGCGGTGTAGGTAAGGGCATCCATAATCATTCCTCTGTCGCGGGTTGTGCGTCTTTTGGGCCTAAGTGGCCCAATAATTCAGTAACCAGTTTCTGGTCGCTTTTGCTGAGGCCTTGCATCAGCTCTTCCACCCAGCGTGCGTGGTCATGTGCCATCAGCGCGAACCGCTTTGCGCCTTCGCGGGTTAATGATGCTGTTGCAGATCGTGCGTCAGCCTTGCTGGTATGCCGTGCGACTAAACCAGATTTTATCAAGGGGGCCAAAACCTGCGTCACATTACCGTTGGTGACCATCAGCTGCTTTGATAATTCGCTTAACCGGATGCCTTCAGGCGGTGCGCGGTAAAGATTGGCCAGCACATCGAAGCGTGACAAGGAAACGTCGTGCGCCTGCAATAGCTTGCTTTGAAGCGCTTTTCGCATTTGCCCACTGACGCGTAGCAGTTTGAGCCAAGCGCGAAGGGCTGTTTTTTGGTTCTCACTGAACGCTGCATCAAGCGGCATTGGGGCCTCCAATATTGCTATGGAACAATTACTTTAGCCCTATACTAAGTATAGTGCAAGTGTGCCGGATATGTAAGGGAATTAGAAGGGGGGTGTGAGTGTATGACTTATCATAGGCCTCTTTTTAAGGGCGGATTACACGTTAAAACTGTGATATTTCATAGCATTGTGGGCATGCACTCGCGCGCACTGCTGGGAAACAGCGCTTACTGGCCGAGTATGCATGAACTTAGAGCACTTAAACGGGTGGTGTTATCGCCCAATAAAACGTGGGTGGAAGCCAAATAAGTCCATATTTTGGCCGATGTGTTTTGACTTTTTTACTGCCGTATGAGATGTTTAATGCAATCGCGCTCAGGCGGTTTCTTTCTATGCGGGGGGTTTAGCTTTACTAGATGGAGCAAACTTATGCGTTTAGCGATTGCGATTGCAGCTTTGGGGTTGGTGTTTGTTGCACCAAATGTTGCCGAAGCGAAAATACTGAATGTTGCGCTTGTGCAAACAGCGGCCCAAACGGCACTGGCAGCTGAACTTGCAGCAGCGGCAGGCGATGCCAATGCTGTTGCGGCGATTATAGCTCGCGAAACAGCGGCAGGTAATATCGATGGATTAGCTACGGCGCTTGCTAGTGCGGCTACGGCCGTTGCTGCAACTGATACTGCGGCAGCTGCCCAACTGGTTATTGCTGCTGTTCAGGTTGCGTCGGGTGCTAGTGATAGCGTGCAGGCAGTCGTTGGTGAAGCTTCGAGTGTTGTGGCGTCCACAGCAGCGGAGCAGGGCGATATTGCATCAACAAGTGCGGTTGAATCTGCGGTTGCGAGTTCAGGAGATTCCGATACTCAGTCTTCTTATGTAAATTCAGGTGGTTCATCTGGTTCTACTGCAACGACAACAACGACAACAACGGCAGCAGCA
>NVTU01000054.1 GCA_002401685.1 Kordiimonadales bacterium | reverse complement strand
GTAGCTTTGCAACGTAATATTCAGCGCACTACCGTGTGTTGCAATAGAAACAGGGAAATAGGTACGCACTTTACTACCAGCAAAATACATCGGCTTACGCGGCCCAGGCACGTTCGAAATCGCGACGTTAAACGGCGCAGGCAAATAGTTTATAATGTCGGTCCGGCTGGCGAACTGCGCCATAGCGCTGACAATGATAGGAGCACCAAAGAAAGAGTAATCGGTTGGGAATATATCTTTGATGGCAGCCATCTGTTTCTTCGCGCGTTTGCTGCTTTTATTCACTGCTTTCAAACGCTCAATTGGGTCTTTTATCTGAGTACCAATTTCGCAGTTCATGCTGGCAACCTGATTACCCGCGCCCATATCACCGAGCTCACGCAGGGACACAGGAACAGCCGCGATAAGAGACCGCTTTGGCAATTCCTTATGGCCGTCCAAATACCGCCGCAGCGCTCCACCACAAATCGCGAGCGCCACATCATTGACGGATGCGCCCATTGCCTTGGCAACACCAATAGTTTCCCTGAGCGAGATCGAATTCGCACCGTAGGCACGCTGCTTCTGGATGCGTACATTAAACCGTGTTTTGGGCGCAGGCTGCATGCTTTTCATCAAACCGCGGCTGTCTGCCATTGCGTTTTTAGCAACATTGCCCAGTGCTTTGCTAAGCGCAGGTAGGGCCGCAACAATATCGACCTGTTGCTGGATAAACTTGCCGTATGCACTGCCTATCAACTCAAAAAATCCAGGTTTTTCACTGGCAAAGAAGATCTCGCTTTTGGGCATAGGAGGGCGCGGTGTTGGCTCCAAATCTGAGATAATATCCATCACCGATATTCCGGCGCCGCCGTCTAGACAAGCATGGTGGCCTTTGGAATAAAGGGCAAAACTGTCTTGCTCCAGCCCAAACTTCGGGTCTTCCACACCTTCAATAATATAGAATTGCCACAGCGGACGATCACGGTCGAGCACCAGCGAATGCAAGCCCTGCACTACCATGCGCAGCTGCTCCAAATTACCAGGCTCAGGCAAGCGCACATGCTTGATATGATAATCCAAATCCACCACATCGGTTTCCACCCACACGGGATGGTCGATGTAGAAAGGGGTATGCATCAGCTTCCGGTGAAACGCTGGAATTTCATGCAGGCGCGCAACGATCTGCGCCTTCAGCGCTTCATATGCGTTTTCGCCTTTTTTCTTCGGCTCGCATATCAACAAGCTAGAGATATGCATCGGTGTTTCGTCAGTTTCCATATAAAGAAACGTCGCATCCATGCCTGATAACTTACGCATAGTCCCAATCCCCATTCGGGTAGCATCGCGCTGCGATCAACCCTTGTTAATAGTCACCATCTAACAGGAGGCCGTTTAAATTACACGGCTTCCGCTGCATCAAATACTTCTACATCGTCAAAATCTGGCGTTTGGAAAAATGCTTTGCGTGCGCCTTCATTTGTAAAAGGTACCCAGGTGCCTTTTGGCTGCGCCAAACGGTCCGCAATCACAAACAGTACAGTCGGATTAACGCCGAGCCCACAGTGACTGCCGGCCACGCGGATGTTCTCATTCTGCTTGGCTTTCACATCACTTACTGGCCGCGTCTGATGGCAATTTTGCCAGGCAACTACGCCGTCAGTTTTACTGTAAATCGACGTGGTCGGCACAGGCGGTGCTTTGTGAAGCCGCGTATCAATCGGCGGATTATCCACTGAGTGCCCCGCTACATACTCATAAAACCGCCCAGCATTCGTTGCTTTCGGATCACCAGAATGAGGGCTGCCAAGCGTGATAACCATGCGTACTTTTTCAGGGCGCAATTTTGCAAGTTCCCGCGCGAATACACCGCCGAGGCTCCAGCCGATCAGGCTGATTTTCTCGCCGTGCATATCAAAGACAGCGTCGATCCGTTCCAGCATACGCTCGAGCAGGCCGTCACGCAGACCTAGGTTTCGGCCAAGTTCCCAGCCAAGAGGAACGTAGCCCCGTCCGCTTAGAAACCTTCTGAGCGGCGCCGTCGACGCGTCTGTGGCGGCAAGGCCGGGCAACACCAAAACCGGGTGACCGTCGCCTTTTGGCAAGCGCTTGAACATCGGCATCGCGGCCAGGTACGCACCGAACTCCCATACGGCGCGTCCTTCCATCAGCATCAACATCAGTGACGGCGCTTTTATCTTACTATTTTTACTTTTACTAAATATCTCAAACACATAGTCCCCTTCACGGCCGCTGGTGCGGCCTAACTTCCCCGATTATTCTCTAATCCCTTGTTACTCTCTTGTTATTCATTTGCATTTATTTACGCTTAACGCCTTTCAGCATTTTATCACGAAACTCGGTTGTCAGCGCCAAAAACTCCGCAGAGCCACCGCTCACGTAAGGCGTCAGCTGGCTTATCAGGCTGAAGACACCGTTATGAATGGACACTGGCAGCGAAAGCTGCGGCGCCATCAAGCTGTGATACGTAGGCCAATACGTAAGCTGCTGGGCAAAACGCTCGGCCATCTGTTCCGCTTCAATCCGACCAATATCTATGAAACCCTGTTTATCCAGATCAAAAATGATCGATGCCATGGTTTTAATTTTGAGGTTAACAAGCGAGCGAAAGCGCTGTTCAAGGTCACCGTAACGTTCCACCAACCCCTGCAGGTTTCGGTAGAAAAAACGAAAGTCAGCGACCTCCTCAAACAATATATAAAAATAAACCCAGTTGTCTGACAGCTCGAGTGACTTCTCGATCGGCGCTTGCAGCACCATTTTAAACTCTTCTTCAAAATCCAAAAATAACTGGCGAATGATCGGGTCTTTACCCTTAAAATGGTAATAGAGATTACCCGGGCTCATATCGAGCACGTTCGCAATATCAACAGACGTCACATCTTGCTCACCCTCTTCATTGAAGAGCTGGAGGCTTGCCTGCAGTATTTTGTCTTTTGTCTTCATACAGTGCGCTTATGGTCCGTTTTCACAATCACAGTTCAGTTTTTTCTAGCCGTGTATTTAGCTACTTTTTAGCCGTAGGTCTTTTCGCTGGTGCTTTTTTTGCCGCAGCTTTCTTGGTTACGGTTTTCGTTGTAGCTGTCTTCTTCGCAGCGGTTTTCTTCGCGGCAGGCGGGGCCATTGCCTTCACGGCAGCAAGTATCTCATCAACCTTGCCCTCAATTATATCAAGACGCGCCTCAATACCTTCAATCTGGTCCTGTTGATCTGCAGCCGCCTCAGTGATGCCGAGCGCCGCTTTCATACGGTCCATGCGATCACCAACTGTTTCCATCGTCGTGCGAACGGTTTGCTCTGCCATCTTCGGCGTATAGTTTTTAGCAACGCTTGCGACTGTGCCTTCAAGGCCTTCACCGCGGTCCACTAGCTCTTCAAAAACGCGCGTGGTTTCTTTACCCATTTTTGCATAAGCATCCTGCGCATCCCCGATGGCACGGCCATAAGCACCGATACCTGCCAGCCAAACTTTACGTGCAATATCCATGTCCTTTTTTGGTTTTTTAGACATGTCTCTCTCCTTTGCTATCCCCAATAAAGTATCTTGGTCGCCTAGGCCTATTCTTAGGCTACCCAGGCTACATTTGTGCCGACCTCTTCTCGGTAATCATCAAGAAAACGGGTGATAACAGGCACAACCTCAGCCGCACGCGATACCATGAACAGATGCCCACCGCCCTTAACAACCCTCAAATCCGCCCTCGGGATAACCGACCGCAGGATCCGTGCGTTAATCAAGGGAACGATATTATCTTTATCGCCTGACATAATCAGAGTTGGCTGCTTTAGAAAAGGCAGATAATGCATACTGGTCCAGCCTGCCATCGCCATCAATTGGTAAGCATATCCCTTGCGGGTAGGCGGCGTGACCCGGCTTTTATGGCCCTGAGAACTGGCGTCTACTTTGTCGCCGTAGAGCGTCTCAAAATTTTTCATCATATAGTCTGGGTCGGTATAGCGTTTAGGCTGAACCATCCGACTCAGGGCACTGAAATTGCCCGGAACCATCAGCATGCCAGCGCTTGTTGAAAGCAACACCAGCGCTTTGGCACACCCTGGAAAATCCCGAGCGAACTGCTGCGCCATGCCGCCGCCCCACGATACGCCCATCACATCAACTTCATCCACCCCCAAGTGCTCGAGAATGCGTTTAGCCCATTTGGCAGCCTTTGACGGGCGGTACGGAATACGAGGATTAGGAGAGCCGCCAATGCCAGGCATATCGAAGGTAATCACATCACCGCGGTGGCGCATAAGTTCGCCAAGCGGTTCAATGGTCTCCAGGTTCGCGCCGATGCCGTTAAAGAACAAAACTGGCCGCGCGGTTCCCATGCCGCGCCACCGCGCCACACGCAACTCTTGCCTGCCTATCTTGATCATTTGTATTTCTGGCTGTGCTTCTAACAAATTACTCTCCCACTCCACATTTACTCGTAACGGACCCTCGCCCGTGCTGACCCCCGTATGTCACCAATTCCTTAGAAACTCAGTGACAGTGCGCGCCGCAATGTGGGCTCCCGGCCCACACTCAGCTTTAACCAAATACATATTCTCCCGGCGCTGCAGCCAGGGACTTATACTTGCGGTTTCCAGCAGATTTCGGCGCAGGCTTCAGTTCGCCCGACCGCTCGGTTAACCACGCAGACCAAGGTGTCCACCACGAGCCGTCCAGCAGCTCTGCATTTTCCATCCATTCGTCCGCCGTATTGTCCTTGCCGCTAGCATTATAAAAATACTTAGCTTTAGGATTGGTCGGCGGATTGAGAAGCGACTGGATATGACCACTGTTGGAAACAAAAAACTCTACGTTACCGCCCAGTAATTTAGTCGTGCGGTAACAGGCACGCCACGGCGTGATATGATCTGTAAATCCAGCGACAACGAAGCTGTCATGCTTTACTTGGCCAAGATCGAGCATATGGCCCATAAATTCCTGCGTGCCAGGGTTGGCAAACGGCGCAGAAACATAACTATCCAGATAGTCTGAATGCAGGGCAGCCGGCAGGTTGGTTGTATCATTATTCCAGAACAGGATATCAAATGCAGGCGGCGAATCGCCCATCAGATAGTTATTAACCACATAGTTCCAAATCAGATCGTTTGGCCGCATCCACGCAAAGGTACGCGCCAGATCATCACCGGAGAGAATGCCTTTGGCCGCAGACCGCTTGCGCGCTGCCTCCAGCGTATCAGGCGAGATAAGCGCACCCACTTCGCTGTCTTCCTGCCGGGGATCAAGCACACACACCTGGAAAGTGGAACAATTGATACAGTCGTTACCTTCGGCTGCCAGATGGCTCAACAATGTTGCAACGCTGATCCCGCCTGAACAGGCGCCTGAGACATTGATCTTCTTGGATTTAGTAATTTTCAGGACAGCTTCAATGCCCTCCATCGCCGCTTTAATATAGGTTTCCAGCCCCCAATGTGCTTGCTCAGCACCAGGATTGCGCCAGCTGATAGCGAACAACTGAACGCCTTGCGTCAGCATAAAGCGGAACATGCTTTTGTCTGGCGTCAAATCAGACGCGTAGAATTTATTGATCTGTGGCGGGATGATCAACAGCGGGATGGCGTGCACTTCGTCGGTGGTCGCTTTATACTGAATGATCTCCAGCACATCGTTGCGGAATATCACATCGCCCGGCGTTGTTGCCAAGTTTTCACCCACTTTAAACGGCCTGCTATCCACCTGCGACGGCATCATATTGTTGTTGACCATATCATCGTACGCATTCTTCAGGCCCTGAACCACGGACTTGCCGCCGGTCTCGTAAAACCGCTTCATTGCAGCAGGGTTACCAAGCAACGAATTGGAGGGGGCCAACGCGTCCGTTACAACTTCGAGAATGAAATGCGCGCGTGCGCGGTCAACTTCCTCAATATTAGCTTCACTGAGCCAGTTATTGAGATTTTGCTTCATCGCCATCCAGCCTTGCATGGTACGGCGGTAAAACGGGCTTTTTGCCCATGCAGGGTCTTGGAAACGACGGTCCTTAGGATGCGGTTCATACTCGGACTTGCCGACAATCACATCTTTAATATCTTTACTGTAATTTAGGAAGTGGCCGCCGAGCGTAAGGGGGTTAAGCGCCGCTTGCTTAAGCACAACACCCAGCGAGCGAACAAGTTCGGACCGGTGAATACCAATGATCGGGCTGAAAGCTGTTGTTGCTTCTGCCGCTGCATCGCTGAGTTTACTTTTGGACCGTGACATTTGTGTTCCCCTTACTTGCTTACTTCCCGTGCAGCACTCATGCCGCTCGGGTAGCGAAACTTCCACCAACTGTACCGTATGTGGTCAGCCTGAAACTCAGAACACATAGGCTTCCATAAATCGCTAAAACTCAGCGCCGGAGCCTACCAAGTACAGTAAGCGGAAAAGTAGAAATCACAAGGGCTGGCAGTTTTCACTTTTGAAGAGTGAGCCAATCAGCCCTTGTGCTTATCTGAAGCAGGAGCCGTTCTATTAAGCTGCTGCTTTATCTTCTGTTTTCGCAGCAGCCTTAGGCGCCGCTTTTTTCGCAACCGGGGCCGCTGGTGTTTTACGCACGGCGTTAACCTTGCGGCTCAGCGCAGAAACAGTTTTGGAAAGCTTCGCAAGCTCACCCGTAATTTCGTCGAAGCGGTCAGTTGCCTCTGTTGCTGTGCGAGTGAATACCTTATCGCCAGCTGCAGAAACTTTTTCGCGCACGTCGTTAAACTTTGGCTCAACATAGTTGCGGGCCTTGCGGGCACCGTCTTGTGCCTGAACTTCAAGCTCTTCACCTTTTTCGATCAGCTCGTTTACGAACTGCTCGCGGCTCATTTTAAATTTCTCAGCACCGTCTTGGGCAAAGTCAAACGCTGTTTTGTTGGCACCGAGCCACGCGAGCCAACCCTGACGGTAAGCGCGAACAACTGGTGATTTTTTGATATCTTCTAGAATAGCCATAATATTTTCCTTCTCTAAAGCCTGCGGCTTAAATCAAGTACGGTCCGAAGCCGCCCAATCGAGGGGGGAGGGGAGGAGCAAGCCCCGGACCGTTCTGTGCAAGCACGGTGTTGACCGCGCTCGTTTAACCTTGAGACAGAACCTACAGAGAAACATTAGAAACCGCATACTAATGAAAATTACAGCAGAACAGCGGGCTGAAATACGATCAAAGCAGCTTCCTGGAATGGCTAAAACCTACATCAGAAGCACAAGCCCACAACCCAACCCAGCCCACGACATGAAAGAAATGGCCCAGCTTGTCGACAAGCTAATATACAAGCCGACAATGGTCGCAGGCGTACCAAACATTGCTCGTGCCAACCTATTCTGAGGAAGGCATTACGGTCAGGTCAATCGCAGGAAACTGATCAAAGAAAACGAGATGAGCCTGCCTCTACGAGCAAGGGGCAGGCGAATTTAATAAAACGCTTCAGCGACTTTTAGAGCCTGATGACTAAAGCCTGATAACCGCCATCTTGTCCTGCGTCATATCGTGCATCGTATAGCCAATTCCGCCCGTACCGTAACCAGATTGCCTGCGCCCAGCAAAAGGCATCCAGTCAACCCGGAACGCTGTGTGGTCGTTGACCATCACTGCTGTGGCATCCAATTCACGCACTGCTTTCATTGCTGTTGGCAGGCGCTCAGTGAAGACAGAGGCCTGAAAAGCAAATGGAAGAGCATTTGAGCGGGCAATTGCTTCGTCGAAGGTATCGTACGCATAGACGCACAGAGCTGGCCCGAAGATCTCACTCGTTGAAACCTTGGCATCCGGTGTAGGCTCCAGCAGTACTGTCGGCATATAGGCAGTATCACTGTGCTTACTGCCGCCAACCATAACTTTAGCGCCCGCCTCAGCTGCCTCGTCAATCCAGTTAGCCACCCGGTCCACTTCGCGAGGCCGTATCAACGGTCCGCACTGAACCTGCTCGTCCGTCGCGTTTCCTACAATTAGCTGGCCAGCACTTTCGGCAAGGCGCGCTGCTATTTCTTCTGCTTTTGCTCGCGGCGCAAATACGCGCTGCACAGAAACACATACCTGGCCTGAATGGTAGAAGCCACCCTTGGTCAGGCTTGGGGTCAGCGCGTCCAGATTGGCCCCCGTATCGATAATCACCGGTGCTGCGCCACCGTGTTCAAGCGCACAGCGCGTGCCGGGCGCGAGTTTAGAGCGCAGCATCCAGCCTACACGGGCTGAGCCAATGAAACTAAAGAACGCCACCCGACCGTCCGTTACCAGTTTCTCAGCAACATTCAGGTCACACACTACAAACTGGCACCATTCCTCTGGCAGTCCTGCCTCATAGAGAATATCGACAAACGCCTTGCATGACAGCGGTGTATCGTCCGCTGGTTTGATAATCACCGGGCAACCAACCGCCACGGCTGGGGCAACCTGGTGCACAATAAGGTTGAGCGGGTGATTGAAGGCGGAAACGGCCACCACCGGCCCAATGGGTTCGCGCTGGGTGAAAGCAATACGGCCAGCGCCCGCTTCCGTAAGGTCCATCGGGATTTCGCGGCCCGCCATATGGGATAGTTCGTGAATACAGAGCCCAATGCCGTCAATGGCGCGCGTCACTTCAACCCGTGCGTCGATCAGCGGCTTGCCGCCTTCATTCGCAATACCGAAAGCCAGATCGTCAAATCTGGCCTCCATTAACTGTGCGGTTTTCTTCAGGATTTCAACGCGCCTATAGGCTGGCAGCCAATTGTTCCTGTTCCGGTACAATTTGTGCGCTGTCTCGAGCATGCTGTCCACATCCTGCCAGCTGTTCATCGGCACCTGGCCGATCTGTTGCTGGCTATAAGGATTTACGACATCCAGCATGCCTGCGGGACCCGTCATATCAGGCACGCTTTTTCTGACAGTTCGTCGATTAGAACGCGCTGATTTTCTGAGTAATCAACAGGCACTTCAACGAGATGCACGCCGCCCGCTTCAAAGGCACGCTCGAAAGTCGCAGCCAAATCGTCCGCCGACGTTACCCTGTGCCCAGTGGCACCGTAGCTGTTGGCATAATCCACAAAATTGGGATTGCCAAACTCAAGCCCCCAATCCTCAAAACCAGCATCCGCTTGCTTCCAGCGGATCATGCCGTAGCTGTTATCATTGAGTACGGTTACCACCAGATTGAGGCCAAGCCGTACGGCAGTTTCCATTTCCTGGCTGTTCATCATAAAGCCGCCGTCGCCGCATATCGCCATCACGCGCCGGTCAGGGTTGATAAGAGCCGCCAGCATCGCCGACGGCAAGCCTGCGCCCATGGTGGCGAGCGCGTTATCCAATAATATAGTGTTGGGCTCGTAAGCCTTATAGTTGCGCGCGTACCAGATTTTATAGACGCCGTTATCAAGTGCGATAATGTCTTTATCGCCCATCACCTTGCGGGTATCAGCTACGAAACGCTGCGGGATAATTGGGAAACGGCCGTCGTCAGCCCCCTCACCAATGTGTTTTTCGATCTCGTCCTGCACAAGTTGGAAATAGCTTTTATCGTAAGACACCTGTCCGCCGATTTTGGCTTGCAGACGCTCAATTGAAGGCGCCAAATCACCCACCACTTCTACTTGCGGGAAATACACCTGATCAACCTGGGCCGCTTTATAGTTGATATGAATAACCTTCTTGCCGCCCGATTCCATGAAGAACGGTGGCTTTTCAATCACATCATGCCCAACGTTGATGATTAGATCAGCGCGCTCAATAGCGCAGTGCAGATAGTCACCCGATGACAAAGCGGCCGTGCCCATAAACAGATCAGACCGTTCATCGATCACTCCCTTGCCCATCTGGGTATTGAAAAACGGGATACGCGTTGTTTCAACAAAGTTGCTCAGTGCCGTGCGGGCCTGCCGCCTGTTAGCGCCCGCACCAATGAGCAGCAGCGGCATTTTCGCGGCCTTGATCATTTCAGCCGCCTGATCAAGCACAGTGTCCCCGGCAATTGCATAGTGGCGTGGGTGCGGCTTCAACACAGGCTCGTTGGTATCTTCAGCGGCGATATCCTCAGGCAATTCAAGCAGCACCGCGCCCGGGCGTTCCTCTTCCGCCACACGGAAAGCTTCGCGCACCAGCGCAGGGATCGTATTTCCGTGCACGATCTGCTTCGACATTTTGCAGATAGGGTCAAACAGCGCAACGATGTCAATAATCTGGAACTGGCCCTGCTTTGATTTTTTGATCGGCTTCTGGCCGGTGATCATAATCAGCGGCATCCCGCCCAAGTGCGCATAAGCAGCAGGCGTTGCAAAATTGGTAGCACCAGGGCCAAGCGTTGCCATGCACACGCCAGCCTTACCCGTGAGGCGGCCGTATGTTGCCGCCATAAAACCAGCGCCTTGCTCGTGACGGGTCAATACAAGTTTGATCGACGACGTTCTCAAACTCTCGAGCAGATCAAGGTTCTCTTCCCCCGGAACTGCAAAAATATGCTCGACGCCCTCGGCTTCAAGTGCCTTCACCATCAGGTCAGAGGCTTTAACAGGTGCTTCGTTTTCAGGAACTTCATTGTTGAGCGGTGTCATGTCTCTTCCTTTGCAAAATAGAACTTGGCTCAAAGTGGCACGTTAAATTCCCCGCGGCAAAACACTTTTTACCCCGAGTAAATCACGCACCTCGCATGCGAATGTTGATTGCAGTGATCTTCAAACTGGAAGAAAGAGAATGATCAGAAAATGAGCAGCGCGACAACTGGGAATACGCCATAGAAGCTCCAAAATACCTGTCCGATTACCGCCTCATTAGTGGTGAGGAACGGAAACAACGCCTCGCGGATCTTCAAGAAGCCAATAAAGAACATTATCTCTGAATATAGGGGAACGTGTTAGGCCGAGATGGTCATCTGGTAAAAACATCACATGGCTATAGTCAATCGGTGAGCGAACATAGGGCTGCCACTCGCCGCCCACCCGCTCATCCATTAAGGCGCTGGACCGCAACACTGTGCCGTCACCGGCACCCATTTCCAATATGGAAACTTCACCAGTTTTGCTATCCACCGACAGTGTTTTCACGGTATCAACTGCGTCGCCTGCAACCAATATTATATCAAGCCCCTCAGGCGTTTTCTGCGGCAAATCGAGCGCAGCTGCAAATGATCTGGCTTGCGCCAATATTCGCGCCTGCACATCAATTGCAATAGCCCGGCGCTTCTCTGGGTCTGATACATTCGGTAGCATCTCGGCGATAAGATCTTGTTGGTCTGGGCTCGCTAGCCCCCAACCGTACCGTTGCCACAAGGCAGGGTCATACAGATCTTTCACGGGATTATTGATATCACCGTCATAAACCACATGCCCGTGCCGAGCGCGCGGCAGCAGCTCATACACAGACGGGAAAGTACCCATCAGCGCAGGTTGATAAAACGGTAAAAACGGCATGCCTATATCCCGGCCTTTTACCAGATCAAGCAAAGCATCAGTGGCGCCCGCGTTGGGCGTTCCCACAAGGATCACCCGCGATACATACTTTGCCCCAGCCCAATTCAGCACTGGTAGAGCCCCATCTGAAGTTAAGGGCTGGTCACCGTACCGCAGCATATAGCGTGTTACCAAACCACCCATTGAATGAGCAACGATATCAAACTTCACTTCGGCATTTTCGATACCAAACCGTTTTTTATATTCAGCCTGCACCTCGGCGTGGCGTTCCTGAATATAACGGTAGAGGATAGCCGCATTTTCTGCGTTGTCGCGCCTCCAGTCGAACGCATACTGGTAGCAGGTATAATGGTCAGACCCATAATCGATCGCGCCCGCAAGCCCTAAGCTTTGGTCACGGTAACCGCCAGCACCAAGCGTCGACATAATGGCCGCATAGGCTTTCAGCTGAATAGGAATACCGAGTATTTCAACGCGAATTTCTTCCATCACGCCGTCGGGCTTCACATTGTCCCGCAGGTCAATCAGCGGCAGGCCTCTCGTCACAGGCAGAGAAATCAAGCGCGCGCCCTCGGGCTTTTGTGGGTCTGCAGCGCCGCTCACAAAGGCACCCCACACGGTGGTCCCTGTATCTTCGTCTTTAAGCCGCGACCCCAGAATGCCGGGGATTACAATAACCGGGTTTCGGTCAGGCCGATCTGTTTTGGCAGCCGCATTATAGATAACATCAAGTCGCGCTACTTTTTCGCCGCCGCCACACGCTACAACCGTAAGACTTAACGCAGCACTTAGGACAATCTGAATAAGCGGCGTTCTCTTCCTAACGCACCCAATTTCACCACCAGCGATGAGGACCATTTTATTCTCCAGAATGACGGCGACAAACCGCGTGTGCCAAATAGAATAGGAACGAAGTAAAAGAGATAAACCTAAGGCATTAACCAACCCTAAATTACTGATACCAAACAAATAGCAGCCCGGCAAAACACGTTCCGGCGCAAGCCTGTGACATCACCTAAATACCGCGTGATGAAACGCCGCCGTTAGCCACAATTCGATAGGCGCTGGGGATAATCAATCCAGCCGTCAGCATTTACTCACACCGCCGCCTTCTGCGTTACTTCTTGCCGGGTCTATAGGTCCGTTTGGCTTGCGCTTTTATGTCCTCGATATCCAGGAGCGCTTTCCGCCACTTCTTCGTGGCAAACAACGGTGCCTGATCCGCATAGTGCTGTGATGTCGCGTCAAGGGTTGCGCTTCCGTATTGGTGGATAAGGTCAGCTGATTGCTTGCCTGTGGCATCCCATTCTACGAGCGCAATCCAAGTGTCCCCGTGGGTGATAGGGGCAATGCCGTCCTCGCGGAACTCGCCAATTGAGTAAACTGCCCGTAGAGTATCTGGCCCACCGTCGAGCGGCATATTAACGTCCCCCCGTACGAGTCTACTTACGTCCCCCCAAGGAGGGTCTATTTTCCCGTGGTGTTTTTTAAGATACTCAACAGTCCAGCGGAAGGCATCTGCCTCGTAGGCTTGGGTATCGCCGCCGCCACTAAGCCTGTTATTTTTTCGCATCGTCACCACACCGAGGGCAGCCTGCAGATTTGCCGCATCCGCTGATAGGTTCCATGCGCGTAGATGGTCCGCCGCTGCGGCCATCTCAGGCTCCGCACTCCAGTCAAGCGCCGTTAGCCGGTTAATCACAGCGGCATATTTAGATTTTTTGGAATAGCTCACATCAAATTTAATCGCCAGCAATTCTTCCCGGCCAATCAAACTGGTGCCGTCCGTTAACTCAGCCACGCGCAATGACCGGTTGGTGTGATTGGTCGCCAGCCCCATCGACTGAGGGAAATCTTGCGCGCGTAGATTATCTGCGCCGTCCGTTGCCACAAAGGGCGTATTGTTGGAATTATAAACAAAACCAGAGGCTGGATTAATCAGCTTCGGCACTTCAGAGAACGGCCGGTATCCTTGCCATATAAGATCAGACCTGTCGCCCGGCAGGTCTTTCGACCAATCCCATGCCTCATCCCTGTTGGGGTATTGGGCATTATGAATAAAGCCAATATTATTATCCTTGTCGGCATAGATATAATTGATACTCGGCAACGCCCCGAGCGCCATTGCGTCCAGGAATTCATCCAAATTCTGCGCCTGATTAAGACGGTAATATTGCTCTAGCTGACGGATTTCGCCCATGTTGGCGTAGCGTAGCGCATATGTTTTGTCCGCAGCTTGAATCACAGGGCCATGTTTGCTGCGCAGCACGGTCCGCTCTGCCATAAAGGCGAAGGGCCCAAAGAGCCGAACTTCAATGGTAACGCTGGTTTTCGAGAAATCCACCCATTTCCCGTCTAGTTTATACTGCATAGGGTTTTCAGGATTGCGCGTCAGCACATAAACATCAGCCAGATCGATTGCGTTCACCGTGTTTGCCCAGCCAATACTCCGGTTAAACCCGTGGAGTATGACCGGGGTTCCTGGGAAAATACCGCCTGTGATATCAAGCCCCTCTTCCGACATCAGGTGGGCTTCATACCAGGCAACAGGACCATCGAGCGGCTGATGCGAGTTGATGAAAAGCCGGGTGGTATCATCGCCTGACCGCGCCGCCGACACCGCCATACCGTTCGAACCGAGCTCGGTCGCGGTTTTTGGCCCGACGTGCCATGCCTGCCTGTTTGCAGAGGGGTCCAGCGCCATCTCCACGTTGCGCTCATCGCCAAAAAGCGACAACAACGTTTTATCAAGGCCGTAAAAGAAAGGCGACTTGAACATAAAGCCTGCGATTACATCCTGGCCGGTAAACGGCGCCAACCCCTGCCATGTAGCATCAGGGTTCTCAGCTGCATATATATTGAGCCCTGCAGCATACGCCTCGGCAATAGCCTTTACATCTGCGGGTACGTCATCCGCATACCCCCGATCAGTCGTTCCCCAAATATCAAACATCGCGACCAGATAATCTGTCGGCGTAGCATCAGGCCCGTTGTAACGCGCCAACACGCCGCGCGTTGCTGCTATCGTAGTTTGGATCGTATCAAAATCATCCTCAGCGTGGGCGTAGGCAAGCCCAAAACTGGCGTCTGCGTCGAGCTTTCCACTGATATGTGGTACATTCCAGTTGTCGCGGTAAATCGTAACGTCATACTGGCTCGCCGCTGCAGACAGAACTGCAGCACCAGGATTTGACGGAAGCGGGTTCCAAAGCCATGCGCCCGCAGCCGCGGCTCCCAGAACGAGAACTCCGCCTACGGACCGGGTTAACGCTCTACCCCAACCGCCACTACGTTTCTGTTTCAAAACCGCGCCCTGATGCATATGCCCTGCCCCTGCCTAAAAAATTTCCCTACCCTAGACATAGGGCGCGGGGCCGGTACAGGCAAATTCCATACAAAATCTTTAGGGTGAACCCTGGGAGCATTTTGAAAGGTCTCGCTACTTTCCGGGTATTAATGGCATTCAAATAGCAAGCAGTCATGCGGCGCTTTGGGAGGGACTATCGGCCTCCGACCGCGGCCCTGGCACTCCCTTTATGGTTTTTATGCCCCGCCCGACAGAATCAAGCACCCCCGCAAGCATGGATACTTACTGGGTTACTTTTTGTTTACGTGTGTAGGATTTACGCGCCGTCGGTTT